>JAEYRV010000059.1 GCA_023435305.1 Bacillota bacterium | reverse complement strand
TTCAACTTCTCATTTTGGTTATACTTCATATTAGATGCCTCCTGTTTTATTTGATTTGTGGTTACTTTGGCGGCAACTCACATTTCAAATTTTACAGCTTGGCATCTCTTTTTTCAAAGTTCATTTTATTTCATTACAGGAATGCTCCAAAAATCTATGTTTCATCGCTTTGTAAAACCTCCAAGACTGTAGTGTGCAAAAATGGGCTCATCTGGGCACATAGAGTAAACATAACTTAAGAAACAATCTCATTATATACCATATTCATTGAGTTCTATCAATAAAATCAAAGTGATTGTGCCCAGATGACTCACTTTTTGCACACTCACCCTATATTACCCAATAGTTATTTCCAAGTTTCGACTGCCTTGTCTTGAATCCGGGACAGGAAATTGTTATATACAAAGTTCATATAATAAAATTTCAATAAAATACTTGACCCTTATAAGCAAGTCAAGTACAGCCATGGTTTTCTAAATGAAAACTGCATTAATACGAAATATCAGCGACAATTTCCGGGTTATGTTAACAAAGTAGGACTTTACTTGAATTTCGGTCCACTCAATCATTACCGACTGGACCGTTTTTCAAGTACAGTCCTACCTTTCTTGATGAAAAGCTATCTTTTGGGTAAATAACTGTATGTAACTCCCGATTACGGTTAACTTAGTAGGACTTTACTTGAATTTCGGTCCACTCGGTAAGTTAAAGTAGGACTTTACTTGAATTTCGGTCCACTCGGTAAGTTAAGGTAGGACTTTACTTGAATTTCGGTCCACTCGGTAAGTTAAAGTAGGACTTTACTTGAATTTCGGTCCACTCGGTAAATCAAGGTAGGACTTTACTTGAATTTCGGTCCACTCAACATGACGGGTATGGGTATGGGTATGGGTATGGGTATGGGTATGAGTCTGAAACAGAAACATTGCATTGAGAATGAGGACACTTCTGGCAAGGGCCTGAATCGGAAACGTCGCAACAGGCAAGAGGACGTTTCCCAACTACCGAAGCTCTATGCTCCGTACAGAGAAGCGTCTTCTTGCCGACTTTCAAAAGAGGACGTTTCTCAACTACCGAAGCTCTATGCTCCGTACAGAGAAGCGTCCCCTTAACGCTTACAAAATAATAGCGCTTGCTTTTCTTATGCTTGCTTTTCTTATGCTTGCTATATTTTAATGCGCACGATAATATGATGCTTACAATATTATACAGATCAGGCCGCCGCTGCCATCGTTTATGATTCTCTGGAGAGTCTCCTGCAGCTTCAGCTGGGCGTCCTCCGGCATTCTGAGCAGCTTGTTGTGCAAGCCCTCGCTGACAAGCTCATGCAGCGATTTGCCGAATATATTGGATTCCCATATCTTGCCCGGCTCGTTTTCAAATTCCTTAAGCAGATAATTGACCAGCTCTTCAGACTGCTTCTCGGTGCCGACGAGCGGCGCTATTTCCGTCTCGATATCAGCCCTGATCATGTGGACCGATGGGGCAGAAGCTTTCAGCTTGACCCCGAAGCGGTTCCCCTGCTTGATTATCTCGGGCTCATCCAGCGTCATCTCCTCCATCTGCGGAGTCACCACGCCATATCCCTTCAACTTGACTTCATGCAGCGCGAACTCCACTCTCTCATATTCCCTCTTGATTCTGGCAAGATCCTTCATCAGGCTGATAAGCATATGCTCGCCTTCTATGCGCAGGCCTGTTGTATCACTCAGCACACTAAAGAACAGATCGTCTGGAGTTTCCATATTGATCGTCATATTTCCGATGCCGGCATTGATTTCAGCCAGATCAGCCTTCTTTATGAATTCATACTCCGAAAATCCTGCTACCGCAGTCCTCGCTTCACGTATCTTCTGGACGCCGCTCAGAGTGTCCCTGATGGCCTGGAGCATATCGACCCTCAGCCAGTGATCCTGCTCAAGGGCTTCCACCCATCTGGGCAGGTTGATCCCTATTTCACACACAGGGAATTCATAAAGTATGCGTTCCATGATTGCAGCCATATCTTCACTGTGCATCTGGGCGCAGTTGACACTGATGACCGGGACCTCATATTTTTCCTCCAGCTCCAGTCTCAGCCTCTCTGTTTCTTCATCCTTTGGAATAACCGAATTCAATACTATCACGAAGGGCTTATTGATTTCTTTCAGCTCACTTATGACCCTTTTTTCCGCTTCCACGTAGTCTTCCCTGTCAATATCAGTGATACTGCCGTCCGTTGTCACGACAAGGCCTATCGTGGAATGGTCATTGATGACTTTCTTTGTTCCCAGTTCAGCGGCCTGCTCGAAAGGGATCTGATAATCGAACCATGGCGTGGAAACCATTCTTGGCGCGCTGTTCTCAAGATATCCCAACGCTCCCTTCACAAGATAGCCGACGCAATCCACCATTCTGATCTTGAGCTTCAGGGTTTCATCCAATGTTATTTCAACCGCTTCATTCGGCACAAACTTTGGCTCCGTAGTCATGATCGTGCGCCCGGTCGCGCTTTGCGGAAGTTCATCCTTTGCCCTTTCCCGGCTGTAGACATTTTCTATGTTCGGTATGACCAACAAGTC
This sequence comes from Bacillota bacterium, assembly GCA_023435305.1. Classification (GTDB taxonomy): domain Bacteria; phylum Bacillota; class Clostridia; order Acetivibrionales; family DTU013; genus DTU013. Next base: position 81,521 of record JAEYRV010000059.1, on the reverse strand, counting down.
CATAAACCTTTTGATCAAGGTTGATTTCCCTGTCCTGACAGGCCCAACGACACCTATATAAATATCACCTTGCGTCCTCTCAGCTATCTGCTGATATATGCTGTATCTTTCCACCCGATAACCCCCCTTAATCTATGGATATGCAAAAAGAACGGGATTCACAATTAATATATATGTCCGAAATATCCTATTATTACAAAAAAGATAATAGGGGGGGGTCGAGTTGTATCAGAAACGCTTACCTGGATTTAGACGGTGTATAAACTTTAAGTACTTTATGTATAAATTCAATGCTGATGGGCAGACCCTTCCACTCCTCGCCGTCAATACTGAGGTGGAAGCTGGCATTTCCCTCGATGACACACTTTTTTGTCCTTAGCCACTTTACGTTTCTGTCATTGACAAAATCATAATTCAACACTTTAAAAAACAGTCCTGCCATCTCCAACTGCGGACAGTTTTTAACAAGGAGAATGTCCATATAGCCGTCGGATAGATCTGCATCGCTGATAAGGTTTGAAAAACCGGCGGCATGCTTTCCGTTAAGTATGAGGAACAACAGAAAATCATCCTCGACTACTTCATCATCAGTAGTCAGCTTCAGCTTAACCGATCTAAGATTTGCTAGCTCTCCAAGGGCAGTGAGATAATAAGCAAGCGGGCCGAAATTCTTTTTCAGATCGCTGTTGGTGCTATAGGAGACGTCAACAAAGTTCCCTCCGGCACAGGTATTCAGGCAGTATTTCTCATTATTGATCAACCCTGCGTCTATTTGTGATATATGACCTTCAAATATTATATCCAGGCACTTCTTCATATCATGGGGAATATTGAGGCTTCTGGCGAAATCGTTGCACGTTCCGGCCGGAATGATCCCCATAGGTATATTTATGCCTGTCTTGAGCAATGTGCTGGCAATAAAGTTGACAGATCCGTCGCCGCCGGATACCACGACAAACTCGAATTTTTCCTCCGACAGTATCCTCTCCAGATTCTGCTCGCTGTCCGCGTTCATCCTGAAAGGTATGGCCAGCAGATCTTTTTCAAGGAACCGGCCCACTATGTAATCAAGCTTTTTGGGGACGTTTCTGTTCCCTGAAAGGGGATTGTATACAACCAGTACTTTTTTCATATGATTTCCTCCGATTTATCTCTAATCGACCAAAGCGTATAGTTTTTCCAAACCTCTTCAGTGTTCCTGCAACTATATTCAGCATCACAATCATCTTACAATATTTAGTAGTTCAAATCAACAACAACCGACTCGTCAAATACAGTGATCCTGCTTAAAGCCGTTTCAGCCATCTCGTGAGTCAGTTCACATCTTTCGAGCATAGCAGCTGTAGTTCCTGCCAATGTCACCATGTCCTGCGAAGATGAGTTTCCGGCCTTTAGCTCTTCGATCTCCCTTTCCAGTACACCAAGCCTTTTTTCCATCTGCACATTCATTCTTTCAAATAGCTGCTCCGAGATCCTCCCTTCAAGCCTGTCTGTGTAGAGCATCTCCTGTTGGCGCCGACCGGATACCAGCCGGGCCCATAGCCTTGAATATTCAGCATCACATTCACCACTGCCCTGCCCTGCCAGCTTGCGCTGCAGTTCAATTATTTTCTCATTGCACTCAAACAGTCCAGCCAACTCACGACAAATACGCGGCACGATTTCTTCTTCATAAACAAAATGGCTGGTACATGCTGCCTTTCCGTTTCTGCAGTAATTACCACAGACATATGCTGTACCATTTTTGCGCTTCCTTACATACATTGTGCTTCCACAATCGCCGCAGACCATTATTCCGTTCAATATGTGCCGGCTTTTATTCCGGCTGATTTTACTGTTGTTTCTTGAATTTCTGAGTCTTTGCACCTCTTCATACGTTTCCCTGCCTATGATCGCCTCATGAGTGCCTTCTGTTATGACCCAGCTCTCCTTCGGAAGCCGGCGTGTCTTCTTGCTTTTGAAGCTTACCTTTTCACTGACGCCCTGTACCGTATCACCTATATATACGCGGGAGCACAGTATACGTCTGACTGTTATCCTGTTCCACCTTTCACTCCTCGGGGCACAGCAGCCTCTTTCCTCCAGATACTTTGAAATGGAGGTATATCCGGAGCCGGACAGGTAAAGGCCATATATTATCCTTACGATAAAAGCCTCGGTTTCGTCGATGATCAGCTTGTTTTTCTCACTGCAGGATTTTTTATACCCAAAAGGCGCCCTGCCTATATATTCACCTCTTTGTATCTTAAAACGCAGGCATGAGCGTATCTTTCTGGAAATATCACGAACATACCTCTCATTCACCCATGTCTCGATGCCCACTGTGTCATTGTCCACGAGACTGTCATAGCGTCCATCGGCAGTTAAAAGCCTTACACCGCGCTCCTCAAGGTAATCTATTATCTGCAGAGTCTTGGCGTTGTTTCTTCCCAGGCGTGAAAGATCCTTCAATAGCACCAGATCGATCCTGCCCGCTGATATATCCTCCTTCAGCCTGTCCAGACCTTCTCTCTCGAATGCCGATCCCGACACATTATCATCGGTATAAATCCCATATACCAGGCCAAGCTGCCTCGCAGACACATGCTCCAGCAGCATATCCCTCTGGTTCTCGATGGACTCATAATTCTCTCCGTTATCATCTCTGCTTATCCTGACATAGATCCCTATATTGTTCAGCTTCCCGCTTCTCATGGTATGATGCCAACTCCTTCTTACCGCAGGCTGCAAGCCTTAGCAGCTTCAGCATGATTTCACCGGCATCCCCTGTACCGGCATGATTGATCACGATCCTTCTTTCCTGTTTCCTTCTTCCCTTCACGGGATCAGGCCCCCCAGCAGCGCTTGAGATATATGGTATATATATATTTCATGGTATTTGTCCATTAGAAACAATATATTTGTTTATCTGTAACTGAAAGTTGTATAATATAACTATTCTGGAAAGGAGGTCTGTAATATGTCCAGAGAGATCCCAAACAATCTGTCATCATTTTTGAAAACAGCTTTAGATGATGTGGATGATGGTTATGAATACGCCTCGGAATTGAACAGGATCCTGAATTCGGATGATTGCCAGGCAGCGCTGTCGCCGAAGGAAATAGATGCACTTCGGGAATATGCGGAAGAGGTAAAAAAAGTGGGTGAGATAAACCACTACATCATAGATAGGATCCATGAAATCGAGAAGGAACACTTTGGCACCAGAGGCATCCCGGGCTATTTGAAGGCCGATCACGGCCAACCCGAAAAACCCGTCTGGCCCTTTTAAACAGTTAGACGGCCGGTACTACAATCAGACTTCGCTAAACAGGTGGAAGGCCGGTACAGCATTCAATGACTGCAAGCGTTACAGATGCTTCGGTATCACGCAGTTCAAATGAGGCCACAGGATCCACAACCTGCGGCACGGATGCCGCAGGCGCTGCGTCCCGAGCCATGGATGGCGAGTGACCAGCGCCCTCATTTGAACAAGTGATGCCGACTGGCAGCTGTTCGCGAAGCAGTCTGAATGTCGTACTGGCCTTCCACCTGTTCTAATAAAGTCTGAATACTGTACCGGCCTTCCACCCGCCCGCCAGCTTTATTTAAAAAAGCTCTTCAGCTCATACATGCCCCACCTGCACTGCAGGTATTTGCCGGTCAGAGCTTTATCCAGCAGTGATTCATGCAGGCAGAAAGAAGCTGTAAAAGAGTGCTTTTCAATGAGTTTTAGCGCTTTCGGTCCCTTTTCAAAGAATTCTCTGCGGCATTCACATATTTTCTGTGCAATAGAAAAAATGATATCCTCACGCTGCTCCAGGCATTTGATCAGCCAAACTGCACTGTTAAGCAATTCCCTCATCTTCGTGCCGCCTTCCTCCCCGGCAAGAGAAGACTTAGCGGCAAAGGCTTCTGATATACAGACATTTGGGAAAGCCTCCCCGTTATATAACACCTGAAGCTCTCCCTTTGTTTCCTGAACAATTATGTCCGGCAGAGTGCGGTTTGACAGTTCATTGCTGCAATACTCACGTCCGGGTATAGGCTCAAGGCTCTTGACCTTTTTGAACGCCTCTTTGACACGTTTGATGCTCAGGCCCGAAGCTGCTGCAACATACTGTGGATTGTCATCGGCAACAGCATTCAAATATTTTTCGACTACAAGAATGGCATCGAAATCCTGACGTTCAAGCTGTTTGAGCTGAATAAGCAGACATTCCTTCAAATCTCTTGCACAAATTCCCGGAGGATCCAATGACTGAAGCCTTTCCAGCACCTCCAGCACAACAGTCTCAGGAACACCGAAAAACGCCGCAGTTTCAGCTATACCAGCATTTAGATAACCATTTTCATCAGTATTGTCAATGAGGTACTCTCCGATGTCATAACTCCTTTTGTCCGGACACAAAGCATCAAACTGCAGTAATAGATGCTGCTTCAGTGAAAGGAGCTTTTCTGGTGCTTCAAACAGACGATCGTTTATCTGGGGATCATGCTCGTAATCATTTAGATTTGCCATGAACGGCTCGGCGATCAGCTCCGCCGCCAAAGCTTCATCAGGCGCTTCTTCTAGTACCGGATTGGTTTCGAGTAGATTTTCAATATATTGGAAGAGTTCTCCGGAGTTCATTTCAAGTATTTCGATGGCCTGCTTCAGTTGAGGAATGAGCAGCAGCTTCTGTGAACGTACATGGCTGAAATCAAAATTATACTCCAAGAGCGGTCACCTCGGAAAAAAGGTTATATAGTATTATATAACCCCGAAGGCGACTTTAGTAATGCTGGCAGGCCCTAAAATAACAGGGACAGCTTAAAGTCCCATAAGCTTTGATACCGCGATGGAAAACACATAAAGCAGTGCCATTAATATATATAGAACAATTACTGTGATAACCGGCCAGTGTGACAACACAGCTTTAGCATCCTGCCGTGTCCTGGAGATAGGCGGTATGATGACAGACTTGCCTTCCGTGACCATCTTGAATGCATATAAAAGGCCCGCCGTAATAATAAGACTTGGTATGCCGAAGGCAATCACACCTAAAAGCTCCTCACCAGTCAATGTTATATTCTCCGGGCTGACAGTGTTTCTGTTTAAATATTGAATAACCTCTGCAAAAGCATTATTCAGAAAATGAGCAAGTATTCCCGCATATATTGAGTCAGTCCTCACCACATAATAGCCTATCACTAATCCTAAAAATATTGGGCCCAGCAGGTTGGTTATATCAAAATGAAATAATCCGAAGAATATCGATACTATGACCACTGCTTTATAAGAACCGCGTTTTTCATAGGCCTTGAGCAAAAAGCCTCTGTGCATCAGCTCCTCACACACTCCGGGCGCCACTCCAATGATCAGGACACCGATTATAAGTTCAGTCAGATTGGTGGGCGTCGGAAGACCCTGTGAAGGAATCTCCCCGATAAATTGCAAAAGATAAATAACGATGTTGTTCAGCATTGTAGCCGCCAGCATAGCCGGCACAGCTGTAAGAATTATCAGTAGGGCGGGCACGATACCAAGCTTGTTCAGCCTGAATGTCTCCCTGATATTGATTTTCTTCACCAGGCAGTACACGATCACAAAGGCCGCGATCATAAATTCATTGACCAATACAATGGTGTACATATGGTCATAGATCGCCATTCCAAAAACGGCGCCGATCACCACCTGATATCCCAGAAATACGGCGCAGAATGCAAGAAACAGCTTATTCGCACCGGTAAAGGTAATTTTATTGTTCATCAGTCAAATCCTTTCAATCCAATAATAGTACTTTATCATATATGTACTGGCAAAGATTTATTCTATGCAAATGCCTTATCTGAAGCCGAATATCCTTGACTCAGTAATTACCATATCCAGCTTGATATCAAATTCATCAGTAGGTATCTGCTCAGCAAGCTGTATATCAAAAGCAACTCCGACCTTCAGACACCCGGACCTCAACTTCGGCAGAAACCTGTCATAGTAACCGGCCCCATAACCCATCCTGTTGCACTGCTCATCGAAAGCAACGCCGGGGATGACCGCCAGATCGACAGTCCCAGGCTCCAGCATCTCAAGGACAGATGCGTCGGGCTCCAATATGCCCTTGAATCCAGGCACAAGATCCTCATTGATGCTTTTTATTTCAAATACTGCCAGAGACCTGCTTTTTTCACCAAATGACATGACTCTTGGGAGAGCCACCCTTTTTCCATACCTGAAGCACCTTTCAATGAAAGGCCTTGTCATGACCTCATTTCCAAAGGACATGTAGGCCATGACCACATCCGCGTCTGTATATTCCTTCAAGGTATGGATCTTATAAAAAATCTCAGCACTTTTTTGGCATATTGCCTCATGGCTAAGCTGATTTCTCATCTCTATGAAATTTTTACGGCAATCCCTCTTTGTATCCATATCCAACTCCACACTGCATCCATCCTGCATGCCCTATCGCTCACTCTTTGCAAACCCGATTCCGGGCCACGGGTCCCGGACCCCTTTCATCCCCTGATCAGCATATCCTGGATCGGATGAAGGACATGGGCTGATAAAAGGTACAAAAGCATCAGGATCGCAGCCGTACAAATAAATGTCATAAAGTAAATCTTCCATTTCGCTTGAAGGCCTATTCTGGCGAACACAGTATATGCCATTCTCGATATCAAAAGCAAAAAGCCTGTCAAAAAAATCAGCCCGGCTGCTATATAAGGAACCATGCCATATAAGAGCAGCATACAGAGCAGAAGTCCGGTAAAATAGACCGGTATCAATTCTATCAGGCTTTTCAGCACCGGAGCCTCATTCCTGCCGTCCAGCCTGAAATTCGCGGCCGGCACAAGCAAAAATGGTATCGGCAGTCCAAAAAGCAGGCCTGTGAATATCCTGACCGCATTGTTTGTTTCCATCAGCCCGATATATGAAAGGACGCCGTCCAGCATCATCGGGAGCATCAGAACACACATGGCCACTGCCGCTGCAAGGCCCGGCGGTTTTTGCGCTTTCATTCTGCGAAAGAGCAGCAGGAACATGAATGCTGTGAAAATTCCCGTATATATCCCGGTATCCCGGGCACATACGGGCAGAATAATGCTTCCCGCCTCAAGGGATCTTTCAGGGAGCTGGTGGCATATCAATGAACCTGCCAGGTCAAAAAAATCCTTTAAGATATCCATCAATATATCGGAAAACTCTCCCCTATAGAGTATAGTACAAAGCAGCCAAGGCATGATAAAACGAACATTGCAAGTGAAGCAACCAGAATCGCAACACCAAAGGATCTTCTGTCATCATCCCCGCTTGAGCTCATGAATACTATAGCAGTTATAATGCCTGCCAGCTGGCCTATACCAGGCACCAGAGTAAAAAGCATTGTAAGGAAAACCTTAAGCCCGTTACTCATCGGCGGCTTGCCGCTGTTACTGCGATAAACGGGAGGCTGCTGCTGCTGGCGGGGATAATATGGTCTTTGACCATAATCCTGCCTTTGTCCGTCATACTCCGGTCTCTGTCCCATACTCTGCTGAGTTGCGGGTCCGTACACATTTCCATATGCATTGTTCTGATTCCCTGCAGCCGGATCATTATTACCCGTGAACTGGTTTCCATCTGCAACAGGCGGGATCTGAGCTTCCTGCGGCTGATCGGCGCCATTCTCCTGAACTTCTCCGGCAGTATTGGCTCCGTAAAATTCATCGGTGCCGCCCTGCTGTTGTTCAGGCATACCATATTGAGCATCTACAGTCACCTCAAGTATACTGCCGCAGTATGGGCAGCGGTCCGCCTCCGCCGGAATATTCTCTCCACAGAAGCCGCACTTTTTCTGAGAATAATTATCCAATAACCTTCCTCCTCACATCTTCATCAAGCAAAAAATAATTTGCATAAAATATATTATTCGACCAACTATTGCAAAAACCCTCTTTATTCCAATGGAGTTTCTACCTTACTCAAACAACATGTTATCGACATATTTCTCTGTAAAATATGCAGAAGCGGACAGCTCAACATATCTGATCTTCTTTGCAATAGCTTCCGTAGCCTTCAGCATACTGCGTGACAGCAGACACTCGGATGCTCCCGAGCCTGATGCGTTGCCTATGGCCTCCACCCTGTCCGCCAGGCTCCCGGGCAGCAGTCCAATCCTTGCAGCACTGCTTATATGTATGCTGCTTCCGAAACCTCCGGCAAGATAAACCTTATTTATCCGGTCATATCCGACACCCGCACTGTGGAGCAATGTGTCTATACCTGCAGCTATTGCGGCTTTAGCGTTCTGTATCTCCCTGATATCTTTCTGTGTGACAACGATTGGACCGCCCGCTATGCTGTCATTATCTGCCGCAACTATAAATGCTTTCATTGAATCAATATTAACAAGCCGTTTAACCACCCCGGACGGCAGGCTGTCCTCATCGTCTCCAGCAAGCCTTCCGGTTTCATCGATGATTTCTTCATCCAGAAGCACGGCAATCGCATCGATTATTCCTGAACCGCATATACCCCTTGGAGCGGAGTTTCCTATCACAGTATATTTAAAGTCAGGCCCTGTGGCAAACGAATCGATAGCGCCGGTCACGCCTCCCATACCGCAGCGTATGCCAGCTCCTTCAAACGCGGGTCCGGCAGCCGTGGAACAAGCCATGAGCCATTCACTGCCCCCCAGGACGATCTCCCCGTTTGTACCGATGTCCACCAGCAATGAAACGCCTTCCCGTTCATACATGCCGCTTGACAGGACAGCAGCTACAGTATCTGCTCCTATATACGCTGATACACAAGGAATGTCTGTCACCAGTCCGTTGCTGTTTATAGCAATTCCACTCTCTGCAGCCGATAACTGCAGGCCTCTGCAGGTTACCGGTACAAATGGCGATACCGCAAGAGCAGATGCATCCAGGCCGTTCAAAAAATGCAGCATTGTGGTGTTTCCGCTGAATAGCGCCTGATATATATCTTCGCTGCTGATTCCGGCATTGTTGGCGAGCTTTTTCAGGAGCTCATTTATACAGACTGTTATCAGCTCTTTCATTTCAATCAGATTTTCGTTGGATTGCTTTGTGTGATTTATCCTGGATATTATATCCGCGCCGTATTTGCGCTGTGGATTCAGCATGGAACCCACCGCCTTCAGTGCTCCGTCTCTAAGATCGTACAAATATGCTGCAACGGTGGTGGTGCCAATGTCAAATGCTGCACCGTACAAGCTGTCGGTCGTGTTTCCCGGCTCAATCGAAATCAGCTTTCCATCAGCCTCCACCACGGTCACTTTATAATCTGATGCTCTCAGTAAAGTTGGCAGCTGTCTTAACAGCGACAGAATATCGCAGCCTGTTTCCAGATCTGATGCAGCAAGAAGTCTTTCCATGTCAGGAGTCTGGTTCTCAATATCCGGCGGTACCAGTTCGATATATTTCTTTCCTGTCAAAGGCTCTATACTGATATCTCTGTGTACCCCGGCGATTATTATAGCGGCTTCATTTATATCATCATCTGTGTAAACAACAATGTCGGAGGTTATCGTGTAGCTGCATGCAAGCCGGTATCCCATATCAAGCCTGGAACTTCCCAGCAGCCTTCTCTCATTCACTGAAGGATCCCCGGAGATCCCGCGGACCCTTACACTGCATTTTCCACAGGTGCCTTTACCTCCACATGGGGTATCAAGCGATATACCGTTGTTTCTGAGAATTTGCAGAAGATTGTCATCCTCCTGCGCCGCCACACTGAGTATACCATCCTTCCTACGTATCTCGACTTTATATGTCATTCGGGCCTCCAAATGCCTCATGCAGTGTATACATGAGTTTCATGCATGCTATTCTTTCCTTTTGGTGCTTCGACTTGATGCTTCGACTTGATGCTTCGACTTGATGCTTCGACTTGATGCTTCGACTTGATGCTTCGACTTGATGCTTCGCCTTAGTGCTTCGCCGTATCAAATCTGCTCATCCGTGCTCTTCTCAGGTTCCAGTTCCTGATCCTCTTGCTTTTTTCCGCACTTGTAGCAGTATTCCATATCGATGGCCAGGACCATACCGCAGTTTGAGCATGCCTTCACGTTTTTCAGTTCAAGTATCTTTTCCTTCATCTCATCGATATTTGCTATGATCTCATCTATCTTTACGCATTTTTCCAGAAGCTTCTCGCCTACCAGCTTTCCTTCGTTGTAATCCTCATACAGCTGTCTTCCCATCTCGGTGTAGATTTTTCTGACCTTGTCCTCTTCCGTATTGATGCTCATGTTCAGCCTTGTAACCTCAACAACGCTGCCGGAAATTTTCGCGGCGGCCTTTGCTGTATCAGTCACCTTTTTAGTTATATTGTCAAGTACCGACACTTCCATCTCTCCTTTCAGGAAAAAGTACGACCCCGGTGGATACATTTTACAGCCTATATAATATATTATTCTATTCGATGCCCAAATACAATAATGAAATCCCTCCCCGGCAAACATCCGCAGGACGCGGACGCACCGGCATTCCTGCTGCTGAATGCATTTTTCCCCGTTTCTTGACTAATATTATTGTAAATAATATAATCAAAAGAAAATCAGCGAAAATCAAGCAATTGTTGCTTTCAGAAGGAGAGAAAGGTATGGCCGGAGAAATCAGGACCAGATTTGCGCCAAGTCCGACAGGCTACATGCATATCGGCAATCTGCGGACAGCGTTATACGAATATCTTATAGCCAAAAGGAACAGCGGAAAGTTCATACTCAGGATAGAGGACACTGACCAGGACCGCTATGTTGAAGGCGCAACGGAGGTCATTTACAAGACCCTCGAAACAGCCGGCCTCAAACACGATGAAGGCCCAGATATCGGAGGCCCCTACGGACCCTACATACAAAGCGAGCGAAAAAGCTCCTACATGGAGTACGCCAAAAAGCTTGTGGAGCTTGGAGGAGCATATTACTGCTTCTGCACCAAGGAGAGGCTGGCAACTCTTAAGGAAGAGTATGAAAAGGAAGGAAAGCAATACAAGTATGACCGGCATTGTCTCAAGCTCAGCCGTGAAGAGATCGAGCAGAAACTGGCAAACGGAGAGCCCTTCGTGATCCGCCAGAAGATGCCGGATACTGGCAGCACCAGCTTTGAAGACGCGGTTTACGGAACCATTACAGTTGAAAACAGCGAGCTGGAGGACCAGGTGCTCATAAAGTCCGACGGTTTGCCGACTTACAACTTTGCCAATGTAATAGATGATCATTTGATGGGTATAACTCACGTAGTGAGGGGCAATGAATATTTGTCCTCCACTCCGAAATACAACTTGCTGTATCAGGCTTATGGCTGGGAAATACCTGTATATGTACACGTTTCGACAATAATCACACCGGAAGGCCGCAAGATGTCAAAGCGCCATGGCGACCCCTCTTTCGAGGATCTCATAGCCAGAGGCTATCTGGTGGAGGCAGTAATAAACTATGTCGCTCTGTTGGGCTGGAGCCCCGGTGCTACACAGGAGATCTTCACACTGGAGGAGCTGGAGCAGACCTTTGATATTCACGGCATCAGCAAGTCTCCTGCGGTTTTTGACATTGTGAAACTGAACTGGATGAACGGTGAGTACATCAGAAAAATGACAGCCGAGCAGTTCCATGAGGTCGCCAGGCCATACTACAGCCAGGCACTGGCAGATACCGGCATAGACCTTCTCAAGGTCAGCAGGCTGCTGCAGCCAAGAACGGAGGTTCTCACCGATATACCTGGCAGGATCGATTTCCTGGAAAAACTGCCGGATTATGATATTGAACTGTATGTCCACAAGAAGAGCAAGACGGACACGGTCAATTCGCCAGAAAGCCTCAAGGCTGCACTTCCGGTGCTGGAAGCATTGGAAACATGGGGAAACGATGCTATCTACAATGCTCTCATGGAGCTGGCTGCCAGTCTGGGGGTAAAGAACAGCCAGATACTCTGGCCCATCCGCACCGCGCTTTCAGGCAAGGATGTGACTCCTGGCGGAGCAACCGAATTAGCTGAGATACTGGGCAAAGCAGAGTCCCTCAGAAGGATTGCCGTTGGTATCGAAAAACTGAGCGTATAACGGCGCATTGTTCGGCGCATTGTTCGGCGAGATATTACTATTATATAAATCCATTACAAACAGGAGGTAACAAAATGCCTGAGGAACTGACACATAATAATGAACCCGCACCATCATCCAATTTTATATACGATTTCATAGATGAGGACATTGAAAGCGGAAGGGTCGACAAGGACAAAATAATCACACGCTTTCCGCCGGAGCCCAACGGATATCTCCATATCGGCCATGCCAAGGCCCTCCTGATAGATTTCCTGACTGCGCAAAAATATAACGGTCGATGCAATCTGAGATACGACGACACTAATCCTGTAAAGGAAAATGTGGAGTATGCCGAATCCATGCAGGAAGATATAAAGTGGCTTGGATTACAGTGGGACGGCTTGTATCATGCCTCCGACTATTTCGATACCATGTATGAGTGCGCGATCAGGCTCATCAAAAATGGTCTGGCCTATGTGTGCGATCTTAGCGCCGAACAGATAAGAGAATACAGAGGTACCCTCACCGAGCCAGGCAAAGAAAGCCCTTACAGGAACCGCAGTGTCGAAGAGAACCTCGACCTGCTCTCACGCATGAAGTCAGGCGAATTTCCAGAGGGCACCCGAGTGCTTCGTGCAAAAATAGACATGGCTTCACCCAATATCAACATGAGAGATCCAGTCATATATAGGATCATGCGCGTCGAACACTACCGCATCGGCGATAAATGGTGCATCTATCCCATGTATGATTTCGCACATCCCATCGAAGACGCTATCGAAAACATCACCCACTCACTGTGCTCTCTTGAGTATGAGGATCACAGGCCTCTGTACGACTGGGTAGTAAATAATTGCGGTTTGGATTCCAAGCCTCGCCAAATAGAATTTGCACGGCTCAATCTCTCATATACCATGATGAGCAAGAGAAAGCTGCTTCAACTGGTAACAGAGGGCATAGTTGCAGGCTGGGATGACCCCAGAATGCCTACATTATCTGGTTTGCGCAGGAGGGGCTACACACCTGCCTCCATCAGAGATTTCTGTGACAGGATCGGTGTGGCAAAGACAAACAGTCTGGTAGATCATGCCCTTCTTGAGCACTGTGTGCGTGAGGACCTGAATTCCACGGCGCCCAGAGTGATGGCTGTCCTCAGGCCCTTGAAGGTGGTTATTGAAAATTATCCTGAAGACCAGGTTGAATGGTTCGACGTTGAAAACAACCCTGAGAATTCGGAAATGGGAACCAGAAAGGTACCATTCTCCCGTGAAATATACATCGAGCAGGACGATTTCATGGAGGAGCCGCCAAAAAAGTATTTCAGGCTGTATCCCGGCAATGAAGTCAGGCTGAAGAACACTTACTTTATCAAATGCGAAAATGTTATAAAGGACACAGAAGGCAATATAGCAGAGCTTCGCTGCACCTACGACCCGGCCTCCAGAGGAGGCAATTCACCGGACGGCAGAAAGGTCAAGGGCACATTGCACTGGGTATCGGCAAAGCATGCACTTGACGCGGAAATACGTCTTTATGACCACCTGTTCACCGATCCCGACCCTGGTGCTGCCGAAGATATGCACAGCATAATCAATCCCAATTCCCTGGAGATCCTGAAGAACAGCAAGCTGGAGCCCACCCTGTCATCAACGGCAACCGGCGACCATTTCCAGTTCCTTCGCATGGGCTACTTCTGCACCGACAAGGACTCAGCTCCCGGCCACCTGGTCTTTAACAGAACAGCAAGCCTTAAGGACTCCTGGAGCAAGGAAATGAAGAAAGACTGATCCGAAAGCGTACTCTGAAAGCGTGCTCTGAAAGATATTATCTTTACAGAGGGATTTATATAGAATGGCGTTTGTAGAAAGGTGCAGCCTCTGGCTTCACCTTTTTTTGTTGCCAACGGTTTCTCCTCAGCACACATGGTCAGATACATTGGGTCAGAATTTCAACTAGGGGCAGCACAACCTAATCAATGTGGATGATTTTTCAATTAGGGGCAGCTCAACTCAGTCAAACTGGATGATTTTTCAATTAGGGGCAGGAAAACTGCTCGTTTTATTGCCATTATTCCATGTTTAGTATACATAATGTGAGCTTTCTGGTGTTATGTCATCATGATATGGTAAAAATTCTGCCCCTACTTGAAAATTCATCCAAGTAGATTTTAAAGTAAAGTGGATGAAGACAGGTGGACGTCTAATTGGTATTTAAACTGCTTCAAATACCACCGCTGCCACCTTGTATTTACGCCGTATTTACGCCGTATTTACGCCGTATTTGCGCCATATTTGCGTAATTTACAATAAACACATTTATGTTACTCTGTCATCGAGGATATTCAATAAAAACAAAAATATACAACTATTTTGTCATATCAGGCTGATGTCAGGCCGATATCAGGCCGATTACATCTCAATTACAGCAATGGCTTCAAACATCAAAGGCATGCAGTGTACATCTGTATTGTATTTCACAGCCAGGACCATAGCAGCAAATTCTGGTCATTCAGGCCACCATCTTATTCGATCATGTCCATGAATTGCTCCTCAGTAATTATGCTGATGCCGAGCTCATTGGCCTTTTTGTTTTTTGATGAATTTGATGTATTGTCATTATTTATGAGATAGCTGGTTTTAGCGGATACTGAGCCGGATACCCTGCCGCCCTTTTCCTCGATCAGTGCCACCAGCTCCTCCCTGTTTTTAAACTGTGTCAACGAGCCTGTGATAACAAATATTTTATTAGCCAGGATCAGATCACCATCAGCCACGTTTACCTCTTCCAGTTCGATTTCCTGAAGAATGGCACTGACCTCTGCCCTGTTGCCTTCATCGTTGAAAAAGCGCACATATGAATCTGCCATAACATCTCCGATGCCGTTAATACTGATCAATTGCTCAAAAGATGCGTTCTCCACCGCGTTCCAAACGTATTTGAAATTCTTGCATATTAACTTGGCATTTGACAGTCCGACATTCGATATGCCCAAGCCGTAAAGCAGCCGTACAGCAGTAGTTTTCCTTGATCTGTCCACAGCTTCTGTCAGCTTGTTGAAGGATTTCTCACCAAACCCTTCCATTTCAACGATCCTTTCCTTGTGAATGCTCAGGTGGTATAGGTCGGCAAGCTCCTTAACAAGACCCGCTGATATAAATTTTTCCAGAGTTGCTTCCGATAAGCCCTCGATATTCATCGCATCCCTGCTTACAAAAAGGCTGAATCGCTTTATCTGCTTAGCTGCACATTCATCATTTGTACAGTAAAGATACCTTACATCATTATTCTGCCTTGTTTCTGCTTTTCCTCCGCAAACAGGACATACCTCCGGAGGCTTCACATTTCCGCTTCTGGTCAGGTTTTCCGATATCTGAGGTATGATCATATTGGCCTTGTATACGCTTACGGTATCCCCTAAGCCTATCTGCAGATCTTCCATTATACTCAGGTTGTGCAGGCTTGCGCGGCTGACCGTGGTCCCCTCCAGCTCGACCGGCTCAAATATGGCAATGGGATTTATCAGTCCTGTACGCGACGCACTCCATTCTATCTCCTTCAGTGTTGTTTCCTTTATCTCATCACGCCATTTGAATGCGATGGAATCCCTCGGGAACTTGGACGTTGAGCCCAGTGATTCTCCATACTTAATATCATCCAGCGACAAAACAAGTCCATCTGATGGTACATCATTTTTCTCTATCTGTTCGGCAAACCATTTGACCGTATCCTCAATACTGTCTGCATCGACCTTTTTATGCTCTACCACGTCGAAGCCCTGGGAAGACAACCATTCCAGCTGTAAGGCTCTTGAGTTGCCAAGCTCAGCGTCCTCAGCCATCACAACTGAAAAAGCATAAAAATTCACATTCCTTTCGGATGTAACTTTGTTGTTCAGTTGTCTGACAGAGCCGCTGCAGAGGTTTCTGGGATTCTTGTATTTCACATTGGCATCTATTATCTCTTCATTAATCTTTTCAAAGTCAGAGTAGCTTATAACAGCCTCTCCCCGGAGAACGAGCGAACCCTTGTACGGAATGCTCCATGGTATGTTTTTGAAGACCCTGACATTGTTGGTCACAACCTCGCCCACTTCGCCGTTGCCCCTGGTTACTGCCTTTGCCAGCTTTCCATCCTGATATGTAAGCACGATCGTAAGCCCATCCAGCTTCCAGGAAAGCAGTCCCCGCTGGCTGCCCAGCCATTCCTTCAACGCTGTGACATCCTTTGTCTTATCCAGAGAAAGCATGGGTTTCTCATGTCTTTCCTTAGGCAGCCCAGTCAGCAGCTCGTAGCCCACCCTTATCGTGGGGCTGTTTGAAAGCACGGTGCCGGTCTCTTTTTCGAGCTCCTCCAGTTCATCATAGAGCTTATCGTATTCATAATTGGATATGATCTCCCTGTTTTCCTGATAATATGCCTTTGCCGCCTTATTCAACAGTTCGATCTTGCTCTTCATCAGCTGTATTATATCCATATTGAAGCCTCCATTATGGTGTTTACATAACTGCACTACCATTTGACTCGTTTCGCCGGCACTCTCGTCACATATCTCACATTGCTTTCCTTTTGCCCCTGGCCGAGGATGTCGTCCGCTTTTTGCCGGAAATAGTCGTATATACTGCAACACAGGCTATGATAAGCCAGAGCATCCCCCAAACAACAGCTGGTACGTGAGTCATTCTCTCTATCATCACCGCATCGGTCAGCGGCTGTTCGGCGCCCCAGCCGGAAATCAGGTGGAGCTTGTGATTGATCTGCAGAAGGATAGTGTCAACAAAGGTATCGTAAATCGCATATGCCGCGCTCGATATACCCAGTATATCTATGACCCAGTCATTCAGCTTCTCGTTTCTCAACATATAAAGCAGCAATATCAGGCCTGCGAAAATAGCGGCGTAAATGATCGTGAACACCGACTTGCCGTAAGCAATCGACACACCAAGCAAAAGTATTGCCGAAGCGCCAAGTATATATTTTTTTACAAAAGTATTTTTAAGCTTCAAAATCAGCAACGCAAAAAAAACGCTGCCCAGGTATCCGCCATTTGCAATTATAAACGCTGATAGCTCGCTCTTTGGCATTGTCATTGCGTAACCGCTCTCATCAAGGTTTATCCTGAAGCCCGTTATTCCGTTTCCAAATATCACTGCCATAAGTGAATGGCCGAACTCGTGCAAAAATACGGTGAATATTTTGAGCGGCTTCATAACTATAGTATTCCATAGCAATATCACTGCTGTCAGAATTATTATATACCTTCCCTTTTGTTTCATGCCTGCCCCCAAATCAGATCAATTCTCAAAAACAATACCTTTAGATTATACGTTATTTCAATGAAAAATGTAAGGGGAGACTCCCTCTGTAATACAATATATGCATGGATAATATCTGTCACTCTGGCCGATAGGTGGGTGTGCAAGACTTTCTGTCACCTTGTCACTCTGTCACTCTGGCCGATAGGTGGGTGTGCAAGACTTTCTGTCACTTTGTCACTCTGGCACTCTGGCCGATAGGTGGGTGTGCAAGACTTTCTGTCACTTTGTCACTTTGTCACTCTGTCACTCTGGCCGATAGGTGGGTGTGCAAAATATTTGAGTTTTGGGCAGGTTTTTATTGATTTCATTGTGAATTGACAATACAATGGTGACATAACATGGCTATAGGATGTTTATGGATACTAATCCGATGTGGTAAGGTGCTTTGTGCGCCCAGAACCCAGCTTTTTTGCACACCGCACTCATTAATACAACCTCAGCAACGTCACATCAGAAAAAAGCAAGAGTACACTCCCTATGCAAATGACTCTGAAGACGGTTTGTCTGTAATAAGCAAGAGTACACTCCCTATGCAAATGACTCTTAAGATGGTTTGTCTGTAATAAGCAAGGGGACACTCCCTATGCAAACGACTCGGAAGATAGATTGTCAGGAGTGTCCCCTTTTGATAGCTCAGTTTACATACCTGTCGACATCTGCCAGGGTGATACCCTGATGCAGCGCTATGTTCAGGCCGTTTGCGACAACCTTGGAAATCTTTTTTACTACCTCATCTATTTCCTTGGGGGTAACGATAAGGTTCCCGACATATGGTTCCAATACCTCCCGGATCATAGTGTACTTTTCGTCCCGGTCGATGCTTTTGAGCATGTTATAGAATTCTGTGCCCTTGGGCGCTTGCTGTATCATGCTGTCAAGCACAAGATCGATGGTATCGTTAGCCATTGTAGCAGCGTCGACGACAGTGGGAATTCCTATGGCTATAACCGGGATCCCCAGCGTATCCCTTGAAAGCTCCATCCTCTTGTTGCCAACCCCGGAGCCTGGAGCTATCCCGGTGTCTGCGATCTGGATGGTCGTATTGACCCTCTCCATCTTCCTTGATGCAAGTGCATCGATGGCGATGACATAATCCGGCCTTATCCTGTCGACAATACCTCTTATGATTTCACCCGTCTCTATTCCTGTAATACCCAGGACCCCCGGCGCTACCGCGCAGACAGGCCGGACTCCTTCATCCACCTGCTCCGGCAGGTACTCCAGGAGATGCCTTGTCACCATCATGCTCGAAACCACTTTAGGTCCGAGAGCATCGGGAGTAACATTCCAGTTGCCAAGGCCGACCACCAGCGTCAGTGTTTTTTCATTAAGCTGCAGTATGCCAGTGAGCTCTTTTGCCAGCGCGCGACAGGTCTCTTCATAGAGTTCCTGATCATTGTCCCTCAGACCCGGGATCTCCAGCGTGATATAATTTCCCATGGGTTTGCCTATAGCCGCCTCACCTGTTGGTGATGTAACCCTTACCCTGGTGATCTTTATCCTTTCATCACCTGTGTTTTCCAGCTCCACACCGGGTATGTCCTGCTGCTGCTCCTGTTCTCTTACAGCTTTTTCGCGAAGCAGTTCGTGAGCCTCCAGAGTCAGATCCGTCCTTACGTTTCTCAAACCAGCCATTTAGATTCCTCTCATTTCTTTTATTGAATTTTTCTTTAGTTTTTCACAAAGATTGTTGAAAAATAACTTAATTGTGAATAACCTTCTTCAATTACCTTGCTTTTTTAGAATGTTCATGTTAGAATATCTGATGTCAATAAACAATTATAATCGCAGGAGGTGAAAGGTTTGCCAAATATAAAATCCGCTATTAAAAGAGTAGAGGTCACAAAAGCGAAGACTCTCAAGAACACTATGAGAAAGTCCGCTCTCAAGACTGCTATAAAGAAGTGTAACGAAGCTATCGTGTCAAAGGATGAATCAGCTGCTGCAGTATTGAATAATACAGCAAAGACTATTGACAAGGCGGCATCAAAGAACATACTCCATAAAAACACCGCTGCGAGAAGAAAATCAAGGCTGGCAAAGGCACTTAACGCTGCCAACAAATAATTCTTCAGGTCAGAAAGAAAAAGCGCGAGCATCGGTTGGACATCTCCATGAGCCCGGGCTTTTTTATTTTGCCTGCATATTGGGTAAATATATTTCCTTTCCAGACCTATTGCTTTGTTTTTTCCGCAATGCCAGTTATCATAAGCTCTACTGCGGTTCTGTCATCAAGGTTGCCGGTCTTAATGGCCACATCCAGCTCTAATCCTCTGGCAGCTGCATTTTTCAAGCTATCCATATCAAAGCTCTGAGCCTGCCTGATCAACTTGTCGGCAATGAAAGGAGGAACCTTGAAAAACGATGCGATCTCCCCTTTGCCCACACCATCCCCAAGCAGGAGCTTGGCTTGTATCAACTGCCTGAATTGTCTGGATATCATGAATAATACCTTCGGCATCGGTTCCCTGAGCACGGCCATGTCACCAACGATCGAAAGTGCGGTGGATATGCTTTTGGCAGCTATTGCATCCGTGAGATCGAATATCCTGCTCTTTACCGATTTGGTACATACCTTTGCCACATCGTCCTCTGTTATCAGCGAGCGGTCTCCCGCATATGCGCAGAGCTTCTTCAGCTCGTTTAAAACATCATCCATACCCTGCTCGCAATATTCGACTATCATTGCGCAGGTCCGCGGGCTGGCGTCGTGGTCCATTTCCCTCAGCCGCTTTATTACCCATGCAGCCATATCATTCGGCTTCTTATAGTCAAAATTCACTATAAGGCCATTTTTATCTATCAGATCGACATACTTGATCCTCTTATCTATTTCCTGCTCAATAAAAATAAGGCATACGTGCTCCGGCATATCCTGCAGGAACTCTACAAGCTCATCCCCGCCCTTCCCTCTGCCTGCAGCAGTTTTACCCTTTTTCCCTGTACTGCCTGGCTTTTCCTCACCGTCTGCCTTCCTGCCGCCTTTGAAAAGTCCGGAATTCTTTACAACCACAAGCTTCCTGTCTGAAAAAACAGGCGCTGTACGGCTGTTTTCGATTATTTGCGCGGGTGTCGTCTTACCATCCAGCACTACTTTATTGAGAAGCTTGAAATCATCTGAAATAATCGCCTTTTCCAGCTGTTCACAATAATTTCTTATAAGATATTCCTCTATGCCGTAAAAAAGATACAATCTCTCTATCTGATTGCTCTTAATCGACTTCCAGAGTATTTTTTCATTGTCGGCAAAAGAATCCTTTGCTGCCACTGTATTCAACTCGCTTCTATAAGTCTATAAATGCTTCGATAAAACCTTACCTGTTTCTGCAAATCTTAATTGCTTCGATAAAACCTTACCTGTTTCTGCAAATCCTGCTCGCTTCTATAAGTCTCTAATTGATTTTATCAATACGGCTATGGTTTTTCAATACACGGTTCTTTTAATAGAGATCTTTCTTCCGTCACTTTTCAGTATTACGGCTCCGCACTCATCGGTTCGGAAATACTCCACATCATTTTCAGAAAGCCGCTCCAATATCCTGGGAGACGGATGCCCGAAATTATTCTTCCCCGTGCTTATGACAGCGGCCTGTGGATTCACCGCCTCCAGAAACGCCTCGCTGGTAGATGTGTCAGAGCCGTGATGCCCTATCTTGATAACATCAGCCTCAAGCATCGCATACCCTGTAGGAGTCGCATACCCTGTAGGAGTCGCTGACCCTGTAGGAGTCGCATACCCTGTAGGAGTCGCTGACCCTGTAGGAGTCGCTGACCCTGTAGGAGTCGCTGACCCCGTAGGTGTCGCTGACCCTGTAGGAGTCGCTGACCCCGTAGGATTTGCCGACTCTGTAAGAAATACTGGTCTCATAGGATCTGCTGACTCCACAGTATTTGCAGGTTCATATATTTCCGACGAGACTGCAGCTTTCAAAAGAAGTGTTTCCTCCGCCTCCTGCCCGGCATCGCCGGTAAACAGGATGGACGTCTCCCCATAACACAGCTTCATCACCAAAGAGGTATCGTTCAGCATCTCCATATCCACCGGGCACCCTGCCTCCGGATTCAAAACGTGCAAGACGGTACGGTCATCGATCCTTATGATCTCTCCCGAAGAGCATCTGGCCACAGGAACACCATTGTCACGTGCCAGCTCAAGAAGCTCACTGAAGCATTCCTCATCATCAAGGGACGGTATTATGAGCTGCCTGACCTTGATCATTTTCAATACATCGGCCAGTCCCTGGGTATGGTCTGCATGGGCATGAGATGCAATGACCGCATCAAGGCTGCCTGCTCCATAGTCCAGCAGGAATGGAACCACTGTCAGCTCCCCCACCCTTGAGGATATAGCCGGATTCGAACTCCCTCCCCCATCAATCAGAATTGTCTTGCCCTTGCAGGTCCTGATAAAAGTGCTGTCCCCCTGGCCAACGTCCAGAAACACAACTTCCATATTTGCGGGCCTGATACTGCATGCAAGGCACAGCACAGCCGCCAATGACAATGCAATAGACACATGCCTGATATTCAGCCGCAAACCCTTTATGGGCCTATACCATAAAAGAAACCAGACTATCACATAATACAGTACAGCAATTGCCAATGATGGAGTGATTGTCGTGACTGAGGCATAGGGTACTGAAGCAGACCACTTTGTGATATATAGTACTGCTGTAAGAAAAATATTGTTCAAATACCCTATTAGCCTTGAGAAAAACAGGCTGAACTGGCCGGCTATTGCCATGATCGCCCCCAGGATTGTGATTATCTCCAGCAATGGCGCAGCCAGTATATTGGGCAGGATGGAAATAAGAGATACCTTGTTGAAATGTATCAGCGTTATCGGCAGGACACCTGCCTGTGCGGCCAATGTTGCGCCAAGTACATCTGCAGCCTTTTTGGGGATGAACCGGCAAGTCACCATTTTACTGATATTCGGATACAGCATGACAATACCCAATGTAGCTGCATAAGACAGCTGGAATCCTATGTTGAAGAGCATCCCTGGATTAATTGCCAGCATAGTGATGCACGAGACTGCTATAGTAGAATATACATCCGGCTCACGATAAATAAGAGCTGCTACAAGCAGCACACTTGCCATGAACACAGCTCTGAGAACAGACGGCTCGAACCCTGTGACACATACGAACAGGCTCAGGAAAGCGATGATCATAATGTTGGCAGCTTTTTTCCTGACTCTCAGCAGCTTGAGCAGTAATGATATCGGCAATATCATAAAGGCGACATTTGCTCCGGAAACCGCCATTATGTGCATTAGGCCTGCCTCGCTGAAAGCTTCACGCACCTCGTCAGACAGGCCTTCCCTGTAGCCTATCAGCATACCGTTCAAAAGCCCGGCCTGCTGCTCCGGCAAGCTCCTCTCAATGACATCCACTATCCTTCTTTGTATTGCAAGACCGGCCTTGATCAGCAAATTGCCTTTTGCACTGTCTCCCTTTGAGATCATATATGGGTAAGCAAACAAAGTAGCTCCGACACCCTTCTGGGCAAGATACATCCTGTAATCAAACCCTCCGGGATTCCTCATACCGCTGGGCAATTTCAGCATTCCTTCAAATGACACCTCTGCTCCATAGTCATATAGGGCTTCCTGACCATCAGCCCTGGTCTTCAAAAGAATTTTCCCTTTATTATCTGTAAACTGGCCTTTACGGTCTTTTCGGATTGAATGGACCTGCACGGTATATGATATCTGATCGCCCTTGATCTCAGGAGCAGAAGCTATATATCCCTTAACTTCGACCTCCTGCCCGTCGTATCCCTCAAAGCTTTTGTACTGATGTCTTACAGAAATGAGAGATTCAACCGCGCCCAGAAGAAAAAAGGCAAGCATAATAACAGCGACTATCCTGCCGCAGTTTTTCACAGTACACGAGGTGAAAAATATGACAGATAATAATACTGACATACAGGCGACAACCACGATAGAATCTGATAGGAAAGCAGTGATAATACCAAGGATCATCATAATGCAAAAAGATACGACCGGCCGTTTAAAAATGATAACCATAACGACACCTTTCTGCAAATATTATATTTCGAAAATCCTCATATGTAAAATATTTCCATGGCAAGGGTAAAAATAAACCCGCCCGAGTAGTAACTACGGACAGGTCCTCCTATATCTTATATTTCCCAAACGGTTTCATCAGCGTCTGAGCATCAATCATGTTTCACATCATTTTGATATATAATCTCTCGCCCTCATGTACCTTTTGCTGTAATATGAGCTGCTCAGGCTTTCGATGGTGATCGCATGCTTTTCATATGTGGAAGCGTGTATGAATTTGCCGTCTCCGATATAGATGCCGACATGAGTAATATTGTTGAGACCGCCGTCAGTATCGAAGAACACCAGATCACCGGGCTGAAGATCAGCTTTTTTAACGGCCTTTCCGCCCTTGCCCTGATCACTTGACTTTCTTGTGATACTCATATCGAAATGGTTGTAAACGTATTTTACAAAACCGGAACAGTCAAAGCCCTTCTTCGACTCTCCGCCATATACATATTTAATACCGATCAGAGTCTTGGCATAATCTACGATCTCCTGCCTCAGGAGCGCTTCCTTGCGGGCTTCTGCAGTCAGTTTATCCGCACCTCTGGCAGCCAGGTCAGCCTTCTCATTCCCGGCTTCATCCTCTGCATCCGGTTCGACCTCGACTGTTTCTTCATCATCGGTTACATCAGGTATCTCTCCTGCTTCACCTTCCGCAGCTGCATCAGCCTTCTTGTCCTCTGCTGCGGTCTTGGTAGTGGCAGTGCCTCTTGAAACTGCTTCTTCCCTGACTGTCACATACTCGCCATTCATCCAACCGTATCTTTCTTCCCCGATAGAGATCCTGTACCAGTCGCCTGTATTCTCATATATGTCTACTTTTGTTCCCTTTTCCAGCTTTGTGAGTACTTCTGATGAAGTGCTTGGCTTGCTCCTGACATTTACCACCGAACCTGAAACAACGCCTGCTGCGATCTTTTCATCCCTTACCAGCAGCCAGTCACCGGATATCCAGCCGGATGCGTCACTGTATACGACCTTGTACCAATTTCCTTCAGCGTCAACAACACTTACTTTAGTGCCTTTTACCAGCTGATTAAGGATTTTTGACGATGTATCAGGGTTCTTCCTGAGATTAACGACCTCTCCGGTCACAACACCTGTCTTCTTTGCTTCGGCGTATGCCGGGATGGTAAGTATTGTAACCAGTACGATTGCTGCCGACAAGGACAGCAATATCTTTTTAGAAATAGTCATAAGATGCTCCTATTTTTGCTTCCGAAGTTAGCTGCCGGGTTCGGGTAATAGGACCTCCCTACTGTTCAATACAGAACAGATTAACCCCTGTCTTGGTTCCTCCGTACTTCCTATATAATAAGAAGATTCAGCGTTTTTTCGGCATAATATGCCTGCATAAGAATATTATACCGTACTGTTTCGTTTTGTCAACCTAATTGGGACATACATATCAGGTCAGTTTTTTCTGCAGGATTATGACGTTTATTGGCAGTTTTTCATCAAACAACACTTTTTCCACCCTGTGCGCCTCGCAGAAGCCAAGCTTCCTCCAGAAGCATAAGCCCGCTGCATTTTTTTCTGCCACGGACAGAAAGACCTCATGTACATTATGGGAACGTACCGCATATTCAAACAGCATTTCTGCCGTCCTGGCACCGATCCCCCTCCTGCGGTATTCAGGCAATATGGACAGCTGCTTTATCCACAAAGCGCCTGCATTCATCAAACCGGAACAGATACCAACAAACCGCAGAGCATTTTCGGCTCCGGTATCCGGGGCTTTGGAAAAAACGCCGGCAATAAATTCATTATCACAGGCTTTAATACGCTTCAGAAGAGATGACAGTTCTCTTATTGAAAGGCTGCCCTCCACTCCTGTCGCATAACGGGTGTCGCTGCCACAGTTATATATCAGGACGGCATCACCCAGTTTCCTTTCGTCAAGAGGCTTTATTACTATAAAGCTGTCTTCAGCGAATATATCTATCAAACGGCCACCTCACAAATTCAGGCTGATTCAGGCTGAAACTTCTGCGGAGTATCAAATTTATGTCTGCCCCAGGTATCCCATCAAAGCCTTTGCATTTTCTATGGCCTTTCCCTTGGGGTGATTATTGAAGGAAACCAGGGTCATGCCGGATTCATCATCCATTTCCCGCAGCCTGTTGACCCACTCCAGCAGCTCGCTGCCGCTGTAAAGGTAGTCATACCTTTCCGAGCCCTCACCTGCATACCACTTTTCGGCATTCCTGCCATGGAGGCGCAGATACGAGATCCTTGAGGTAACTGCCGTAACATTGCTGATCAGGCCCTTGATGCCGGGTTCATCCACACATACATAACCCATACCTTCGCTGCGGAGAAGGTCAAATACTTCCTTGCGTATCCACTCACGGTTCCTGAACTCTATACTGAGCTCATGCTCGTTGAAATTCTCTCTGAGCCTCTTTAGATAGTCATAATTCTCACTGCTGCAATGGAACGAGTACGGAAACTGCACAAGTATGCAAGCCAATTTGCCGCTTTGAATGATCGGCGACAGAGAATACTTGAATTTATCGGCTTCCTCCCTGCCGCAGTTCCTTTCATGAGTAAACCCTCCAAACAGCTTGACGGCAAACATAAAATCATCGGGGGTCTTTTTATTCAGCCCTTCGAACAATTTCAGACCCGGCATATGGTAATATGTAGAGTTCACTTCCACAAAGCTGAAATTCACAGAATAATAGTCCAGCATCATTGCCGGCTTTGTGCCTTCCGGATAGAAAGGACCGACCCAGTCCGCATATGAATATCCTGCGGTACCTACCTTTATCATATTATGCTTCTCCCTTCACCGGTGTTAATAATAAGGCTTCAGACTGCAGCGAATCAAGGCAGATCATATTATCAGCAGCAGCCGCCTCGCAATAATATTCCACAAAAACACATCATTTCCTTCTTATTTTTATTGGCATAGCGGGAGAAAATATTTCATTGTCATAATACATTTTAATTGATTAATAATGCAGCATTCGTTATACTATACTGTGGAAATAGTGTGTAAATCGCTCTGTTTCTACATTTTACTTAACAGGAGAGAATAATATGGAAGAATTACTATCGGGCTTTACAAGTATCAGCTACCTTAATATTATCATGTATGTGATAGGGTTGGTATTGATAGTCCTTGCCATTAAGAAAAACTACGAACCAATGCTGCTCTTACCCATTGGTTTTGGAGCAATACTGGTCAACCTTCCGCAATCCATCGTAAAATATGCCTCTATATCAAGCACAGTAGATCCATATGTTACTAATCTGGTTCAACAAAATCCGAGCCTGAAGGACATCTTTGAGAAAAGCTTCGTCTTTGACAAGCTTGGGAACGCATATCATTATGAACCGGGATTCCTTGAAATATTATATCAGTCGGGCATACTGACAGAATTATTTCCCATACTAATTTTCATCGGTATAGGAGCAATGATCGATTTCAGCCCCCTTTTCAAAAACCCGATCATGATCTTCTTCGGCGCGGCAGCACAGTTTGGTATATTTGCAACAATGCTGGTAGCCATAGCTCTTAACTTCGACCTTAAGACTGCATCGGCCATAGGCATCATAGGCGCTGCAGACGGACCGACTGCTATCTATGTGGCAAACAAATTCACAAAGGAATTTCTGGCCCCGATTTCAGTGGCGGCCTATTCATACATGTCGCTGGTACCTATTATACAGCCTCCTGTAGTTAAGCTGCTGACAACAAAAAAAGAACGTTTGATCAGAATGGAATACAAGGAAGATAAGGTTTCAAAAATCGTACTTATAGGATTCCCTATAGCTGTTACACTGATAGCCGGTATAGTAGCTCCAATCAGTGCTCCGCTGGTAGGTTCACTTATGTTTGGTAACCTCATCAGGGTGAGCGGTGTTCTGGAAAGGCTCTCTCAGGCAGCTCAGAATGAATTGTCAAATCTCGTCACACTGCTTCTTGGCATCACAATAGGCTCAACAATGCTGGCTGAGGACTTCCTGAAGAAGGAAACACTTCTCATCCTTGCAATGGGCCTTGTAGCATTCGTATTCGACACCGCCGGCGGCGTATTGTTTGCAAAATTCCTGAACCTGTTCAGGAAAAAGGACAACAAGTTCAATCCTATGATCGGTGCTGCCGGTATATCTGCATTCCCGATGTCTGCAAGAGTAATACAGAAGATGGCACAGAAGGAAGACCCGACAAACTTCGTGCTCATGCAGGCAGTAAGCGCAAACGTCTCCGGACAGCTGGGATCCATCGTAGCCGGTGGTCTCATACTCGCGCTGGTACCAATACTGGTTCGCTGATAATAAGAACAGGAGGAAACTTTGATGTTGGAATCATTGATTAATGGATCAAATATGGAAAAAGGACTATTTGTCACTTTAATAGGAATGTTGGGCGTTTTCTTTGTCTTGATACTTTTTTATTTCGTAATTAAGGGGTTCCAGAAATTATTCCCTTATAAGCCGGAAGAAGATAATAACTAAAACTATGAAAAAAGTATTGATAATAACATACTCCTTTCCCCCGGCTGAAAATGCATGCGCCATGCGGGCAGACAGCTTTGTCAGACAGCTTGGCAAATATGGATGGGAACCGGTGATACTAGCCGCAGATATAAAGGCAAAAGTCTCTCCGGACACAACAGAACATACCGCTGCAGCTGTACCCGAAGGAATTGATATAGTAAGGACAGGTCCGTGGCAATCGGAAAATCTGCCGACACCATTCAGGTCAGCGGCCGGATTCCTTTCGGCGCTGCTGATACCTGACAGAGAAAGGCTTTGGGAACTGTTTTGCGTAAGGAAGGCTGTCCGGCTGGCAAAGTCGATGGGGACCGATCTGATCTACACGCTGTCACCTCCATCTAGTGCCCATCTCATAGGAATGCGGCTGAAAAGGAAAAACCCGGATATCCCCTGGGTGGCAGATTTTTGTGAAGTATCCGAGGCCGGCAGCCGCGGATTGAAAAAATTCAAGGAACAATACGTAAGAAAACTGATAGCTTCAGTCCTGGAAAGTGCAGATTGTATTATTGCCAGTGACGCATCCATCAGCGGTGTCCTGTCAGAAAGCAATGACGAAATGGGACACAGGGCCGATATCTGCAGGGTCCCGGACGGCCATGTACAGGAATTGACAGAGCAGTTTGAAAAGGCATGCAGGAGCATCGCCACAAGAAAACTGAACAAAAACAACGACGAATAAAGCTCTAACTGCCGTAGAAATACGGCAGTTTGTGTACGAGGAGGCATAAGTATGAGAGTAGTACATATAATAGGCGGCGGCGATGTGGGAGGAGCAAAAACACATATGCTCTATCTGCTCAGGGAGCTGTCGCGGCATATGGAAGTCAAGCTTATAAGTCTCCGTCCGGGAGTTTTTGCAGATGATGCCCGCGCTCTGGGCATCGATGTTTCGGTTATTAAATCGGCTAATATATTCTCCGATATAAAAAAAGTCACTAAAATAATCACTGATGGAAAGTATGACATAGTACATTCCCACGGAGCAAAGGCGAATATATTCTCGCTGGCTGCCAGCCGCAAGGCCGGACTGCCCACTGTGACCACTGTACACAGCGACTACCGGCTCGATTATATGCACAGTTTCCCTAAAAGGATCACCATAGGCCTTGTAAACTCCATAGCTCTTCGTTTTATTAAAAACCATATAGCAGTATCCAACAACTTTAAGGAAATGCTGATAAGCAGAAATTTCAATCCTCTCGATATCTATGTACTATATAATGGCATGGATTTTTCCCCGCCGGATGTTGAATACTCCAGGAAAGGACTGCTGGATAAATTCAAGCTGGATATACCTGATGACAATGTCATAGTGGGCATTGCAGCCAGGCTCTACCCGGTCAAAAGCATAGAGACCATCGTAAAGGCCGCCCACATAGTAAAAGCCAGAGATCCAAAGGTCAAATTCCTCATCGGCGGCGATGGCGAGGACAGAAAAATGCTCGAGTCACTCACTGCCGAGCTAGGTCTTGAAGACACAGTGTTTTTCCTGGGCTGGCAGGATGACCCCAATGAGATAATGAGCAGCATAGATATAAGTGTACTGACGTCTATAAGCGAAAGCTTCTCCTATTCAATACTCGAAGGCGCCAGATTCAAAAAAGCTACCATAAGCACGCGGGTCGGAGGAATACCCGACCTCATCGAAAACGGGAAAAACGGCTTCCTGTTCGAACCCGGCGATGTTGAACGGTTCGCAGAGCTTATACTGGAGCTCGCAGCAGATGAGGGCAAGCGGACAGAAATGGGCAGACAGCTTTATGAAAAGGCTCTGGCGCAGTTTTCGGTCGAAAGCATGGGCAGGACGCAGATCGGCATATATAATGGCATCCTCGAGAAAAAGGCTGCCTCCGACAACGGGCAGAAGCCCTATGATGCCATCATATCCGGCTACTACGGCTTCAGGAACATCGGCGATGATGCGCTGCTCATGTCCATTCTGAAGGACCTGAAAAGCTTCAAGCCTGATATAAGGCTGATGGTCCTCTCCAGGATACCTGCCGGAACAGCCAGGGATTTTCAGGTAGCCTCGATAAACAGAGCCAATTTGATACGTATATATCAGGCAATGCGCAAATCCAAGGCCTTCATATACGGAGGCGGCAATCTGCTGCAGGACAACACCAGCACCAGGTCGCTGTTCTTCTATCTCAGCATGGTTTGGCTCGCAAAGAGGCTCGGTCTCAAGGTCATGTTCTATGCCAACGGCATCGGGCCATTGAAAAAAAGCCTTAACAGGCTGCTTACAAAAAAGATAATAAACAAGGTCGATGTGATCACATTAAGAGAATCGCTGTCCTATGATGAGCTCAAGCATATGGAGATCAGTAAACCAAGGATACTGCTGACCGCAGATGCCGCGCTTACTGTAATGGACGGATACGGCAGCACCGGTACCGGCATTATCGAAAGATTAGGGCTGAATAACGGAAAACCGCTGCTTGGCATATCGCTGCGTAAATATCCCGGGCATGAAAGGATAGAGCATGAAAAATACGAGACAGTCATCGCTCAGGCTATCGACCATATGTCCGGCAAGTATGGCGCATATCCAGTTTTCTTCCCCATGCAGCACCCGGAAGATGTGCCGATACTGGAAAATGTAGCAGCCAAAATGAGCAATGAAAGCTGTATCATAAAGGATAAGCTTGATATACAGGAAACATATGAACTGATAGCCTCTTTTAACATGCTGATTGGAATGAGGCTGCATGCGCTTATTTTCTCGGCGGTGGCGGCCGTGCCCATGGTAGGTCTGGTGTATGACCCCAAGATACAGGGCTTCCTGGATTGCATACAGCAGCCCTCCGCAGGAGATGTACGTGAACTCGAATATGGCAATCTGTCAGAGCTGACCGACAAAGTATGGGAAAACAGGGCCGAAATCAAAAAGCAGATCTCGGAGTTCATTCCCTTAATGAAGGAAAAGGCCAGAGAAAATGCCAGAGTCGCAGTGGAGCTGATAACAGAGACTCATAAAAACGGATTATAATGTCTCGAACCATCATAGAAGGTAAAAACGATAACTGCAGCAGAAAGCAGCAGTATGAAAATAAGCGCTCCTGCGTCATTCCGCCCGAAGGGCCTCGCGGAATACCAGGTGCGTTTGTTGTTTTTGCCGAAATTCCTCAACTCCATGGCATTGGAAATCACAGTTATCCTGTCAAGACTCGAGAAAATAAGCGGCATCATAATCGCGAGTATGTTTTTCAGCCTGGTCCACGGCTTTGCCTTTCTGGAAAGGTCGATGCCCCTGGCTTGCTGGGCATGCGAAATATTTATGAACTCTGTCTGTATATCAGGTATGTAGCGCAGTGCCAAGGCTACCGCATATGAAATCTTATAGGATATTTTGAGCCTGTTCAGTGAAGCCGCAAATTCACTTGGATCAGTAGTAAGCACAAAAAGCAGTGCAACAGGTACGACTGTGTAATACTTCAAAGTGACTGTCAGTTCATAAAAGATTTGCTCCAGGGTGATGGTATAATGCTGTGAGATACTGAAAAGCACATGTCTGGTACCATATATCCTCACCCCCTCCTCGGGAGAAAACAGATATATCGTAATAAAATTGAGCAGCAGAAACAGAGATATGAATGTGATAACAAAAGCTATGTCCTTGAATTTTATTTTGGATATCTTAAAGGCTGTTATACCTGTAATAAGCATTATCACCAAAACTCTCGCATCAAAGCTGATCATACCCGTAACGGACCATACCAGAAAAATGATCAGCTTGGTAGCGCCGTTGAGCCTGTGGATCGGAGAATCGGTCTTGATATATGAAAGCAGTACACTCATACGCGTATCCTCACCTTCTCTTCATCGATGAACCTCTGGATCAAAAGCTCCGGCTCCACCTCAAGCCTTATTGCAAGATCATATAGTGAAGTCTTCTTGAGATTGGCCGAATTTATGACTTCTTCATTTGACAATATGGCGGCAACACTATCATCGGCTATTTTGTTTCCATCTGATAATACAATAGCCCTGTTGGTATACTCTATAGCAAGATGCATGTCGTGAGTGATCATCATGATGGTTATGCCGCTTTTTTCATTCAGGTCCTTAAGGAATTCCATTATTTCAGTATAATGCCTGTAATCCTGACCGGCGGTCGGTTCGTCGAGTATGAGCATCCCCGGCTCCAGCACCAGGATAGAGGCTATCGTGACCCGCTTCTTCTGTCCGTAGCTCAGAGCGGCAACAGGCCAGTTCCTGAAGGGATAAAGCCCGCAGATCTTCAGCGTCCTCTCCACTCTTTCCTTGATGACATCATCGGCGATCTTTCTTGCCTTCAGTCCCAGTGAGACTTCATCCATTATCATAGTCTTACATATCATATGATTTGGGTTCTGCATTGCAAAGCCTATCCTAAGTGAGCGCTCCTTGATGGTATCCCGGGTTATGTCCCGCCCTTCGAAAATGATGCTGCCCGAATCGGGCCTTTCCATGCCGCAGATCAGTTTTGACAGAGTTGATTTGCCCGCACCGTTCTTTCCGATGACAGCAAGCATTTCACCCTTTTTTACAGAAAAAGATATATCCTTAATGGCCTTTGTACCTGACTTGTATTTGAAAACCAGATCTCTGACCTCCAGCAGGTTTTCTCCGGGAGCATGACCCGTATCCCCGGCTCCGTCGCCTGCCCATCCAAGCAGACTCTCCTTATGCGGTTCTATATCCAGCGATGCAATATTCTGCAGGCCATCTCCTGCTCGTATTGAGCAGCCTGCCATTTTAAGCGCCGAAATAAACAGAGGCTCCCTTATGCCATGCTCCTCCAGCAAGCTCCCGGCCAACAGCTCAGAAGGCGGAAGGTCGGCGATTATCCTGCCTTCATCAAACAGGATGACCCTGTCGGCTCCCCTGTGGAGCGCATCCTCAAGCCTGTGCTCTATTATGATAACAGTCTTACCGCTCTGCTTCTGAAGATCATCGATCAATTCTATAGCATATTTTCCTGTTGCGGGGTCAAGATTGGCCAACGGTTCATCAAAAAGCAGTATATCCACCTCGTCGACCATGACGCCGGCAAGAGAGACCCTTTGCTTTTGCCCGCCGGAAAGCTGAAACGGATTTGAAGCAAGGAACTTGTCCATATCGACGGAAATAGCGGCCGCAAGTACCCTCTGCCTCATCGTACCTGTTTCCACACATTCATTCTCCATTGAAAAAGCAATATCCTCACCGACAGTTAAACCGATAAACTGACAGTCAGAATCCTGCAAAACCGTCCCGACATATTCGGACAATCCAAAGATACCGAGCTTTGCGGCATCCTTGCCCATCACCTCCAGGGTCCCTGTCACATCGCCCGTATATGAGTAGGGTGCCAGCCCGTTTATACAATGTCCGAACGTCGATTTGCCGGAGCCGGACGGCCCTATCACCAGCACCTTTTCGCCTTTTCTTATGGTAAGGTTGATATCCTTGAGGGTGGTTTCCTTTTGGCTGTTATATCTGAAGGAAAAGTTCTCAAATCTGACTGCAATATTATCTGAATTCAAGTCCTTTTTTATGTTATCCATTATGACCCCTGTGCTATCAGCTTTTATGCTGTAATGACAAGGGGACGACCCCCATGCACTATGTGCCGAAGACCATCCCCAGCTTTTCTGAAAATGAATTATTCCTCTTTTGCCAGGCTCGATGCCTTTTGCCTTGTGGCAGAGTATCCGAAAAGGAGCGCTGTTCCAAGCACCAGTATAACAGCCATATTCACCAGGCCTGCTACCAGACCCTGTGTGAACACCTTGTTGGCCGGCTCGCTGTATATCAGGATATCCAGCACAGGTGCAAGTCCGAACCAGCAGACCGCATTGGAAACGATCTGTACGACGTTGAACAAAATAGCCTGCTTCAGACCGAATTTTCCTTCTTCGACTCCGAATTTTTTTACAAACAAACCGATCAGGAAGCCCTCTATTGCCGAGCAGATGATCCAGCTCCACCAGAGAGAGCCATACATGAATGTGTCCTTAAGAGCATGTCCTATAAGACCAATCAGCAGTCCGGCGAAAGGACCGAACACAGCTGCCATCATTGAGAGAAGACCGTAGGAAGTTTCAAGACTGGTATTGGGTATTCCTGTCGGGATCGATCCAAACATGCCCAATACTATGAATATTGCAGCACCGATACCAATTGCCACTACTGTTTTTACGCTAAATTTCCACATTAGACATTCCCCCCTCGCTCAGGCATTGCCTGAAATATAAAAGTTTACAATAATAGTATATATTACAGGGTCGAATAGTCAAGGATTCTATTGATGATTTCCTGCTGCTTTTTGTTTATTGCATCAAAATCCATGTGCGGGATATAGTATGACTCCAGTTCATCGTGCAGCTGCTTTTCCCTGTGCAGAATATCTAGAGCCTTATCGAGGAGCCTGTCAAATTCGGCCTGGTTATATTCCAGATCCGCCCGCCGCCTCATGATCCAATTGCTGTCGAGCATTTGTCTGAAATCGGTTTTTCTTACCGCACACGCATCTGTGCCGTGATAGCTGTTCACGGTCGCAAAGGCTGTGTTCAGGCCCGGCAGTATCAAATGCTCCAGCTTGTCAGGCTTGAAGGCACAATAATATGCCTCGGCATCGAACCCTCTTTCCAAAGCATCGGATTTTATCCTTTCCAGCACCCTTTCTGTGCCCGCGCCTGGAAATCCCTCCAGCACATATATGTTTTCAAGAGTCAGCAGATCATCCAAAAAGTTTATAAGCCCGTCAGGCGTTATCGCGCTTGCAAACAGCCGTCTCTCATGGCCCGGTACAGCCGCCGGCTGCATCATATCAAACAGTATATCTGCAAACTCCCTTGAAATGAAGCCGGCGGCAGCTTTATTCATTGCTGCTGCATTTATCGCTTCAGTATCCTCATATATCTTCAGGGCCGCGCCAAGATACCGGTACGCTCTGACAAAGCAATTGCCTATTTCATTTTTGACCTTTATGATCTCATTCTTATTGGCAGATATTCCGGTCTCATTCCAGAACTCTCCGAGATTAATGATCTCATCCACTGCTCCCGGCGTACTTGGGTCCACCACATGAGGAGCTGTACCATCCAGCAGTGCCACGCCTATCTTCGGTATCACCACCCCATCCAGACTGCCGGGGTCACTGGAGCAATGCATATGCTCCGCATCATGGCCCTGTTCAGTAACAGCCTGTGAAATTTCCTTCATCAGAGTGCTTTTTCCGACACCCGGACCGCCTTTGAGAATAAATATCCTTCTTGCCTTATCCTGGTCTACTATGTAGTCAAAGAAGCTGAAAAAGCCTTTCGAGGTATTACCTCCCGGAAACATATGTCTTATCTTTCCCTTCTTCATTCAATTCCCTCCCGAAATAGATATCTGGTCTATAATATGCCTTACATAAAAGTAATGATTCTTAATAAAAAAGTATGGACATTTGATTATGGGCAGTATATAATCATTTTTGTGAGTATAATGTAATTACATACTAACAAAAACTTATTTGCTGAAACGAGGATAAAGAATGCTGCTTGGCGGAAACAGGACACTTAACAAGAACATACCGATACCGTTATACTACCAGCTGAAAACCATCCTGCTGGAGTATATAAGGGAACAGCATTCCAATGTTGATGAGCCTATCCCCACCGAGGTCGAGATCAGCGAGTATTTCGGCATCAGCAGGCCAACGGTACGCCAGGCCATCAATGAGCTGGTGGTTGAAGGCTATCTGTACAGGATAAAGGCCAAAGGCACATTTTTGGCAAAACCGAAGATTTCCCAGGATTTCCTGCTCACACTGGACAGCTTCAATAATGAAATGAGAAAAAAGGGTCTTGTTCCTTCTACAAAGATCCTTCAGAAGGAAATCGTCCAATGCGACGAGAAGACTGCCAATATACTGAGGCTTGAACCCGGTTCAGATGTTATTAAGCTTACAAGACTTCGTTCGGCAAATAACGAGCCCATAGTATTTGTCATCACATATGTGCCCCTCAAGGTCTGTCCCTTGCTTATGGATTATGACCTGGAGAATGAATCTCTTTACGAGATCATACAAAAGGAAAGCGGAAAGCTGATAGCTAATGCTACAAGATCCCTGGAGTGCATCATCTCTGGAGAATTTGAAGCAAAGCTGCTGAATATTGAAAAGGGTGTTCCTGTACAGTATTTTGAGAGCATCGTCTATCTCGAGGACGGGACTCCCGTCGAGTATTCGCTGGCAAAATACAGAAGCGACCGCAGTAAATTCACATTTGAACTGAGAAGACACTAGCAGTTGTTATTTACATAGACGTGTTTTTTTACACACTAATGTAAATACATAAATACATTATAACACATATTATTGATCCAAATATAATTAAAACGCAGCAAAAAATGCAGACTAACTACAGAAAGGACGGATCATATGAAAAAGAAAGTACTGATAACACCAAAATCCTTCAGGAATTACAAGCACAAGGCCTATCCCCTGCTTGAAGAAAAAGGCTATGAAATCGTCGAGAACAGCTTTGGAAGGACCATGACTGAAAATGAAATAGTAGAGCTTGCCGGGCAAGGCGTCGAAGGCATCATTATCGGAGTCGATCCGCTGCCTGCAAATGTCCTGGAGCAGCTCAGGGATCTGAAGGCTATATCCAAATACGGTGTCGGCATGGACAACATTGACCTGCGCCGTGCTACTGAGCTTGGCATAAAAGTGAAAAACGCAGTTGGAACAAACAGTGTTTCTGTTGCTGAACTGGCCATCGCTCTTATTTTCACAATGTCCCGCAAGATACCCATGCACTCCGAAGGTGTAAAAGCCGGCGGCTGGGATCGAAGCATAGGCTTTGAGCTGACAGGAAAAAAACTCGGACTTGCAGGCGGAGGCCAGATAGGACGTGAGGTTGCAAAAAGGGCTCGCGGGCTCGAGATGGATGTAACCATATATGATCCATACTTCAAAGATGACGGCTTTCTCGAAAAATACCAGGTAGGAAGGGCAAACAGCCTGGAGGAACTGCTGGCAGTGAGCGACATTGTCTCCCTCCACCTCCCTGTCACCTCTGAAACCAAACATATGATCAACAGCACAACTCTTGGATTGATGAAGTCAAATGCGATCCTGATCAATACCTCAAGAGGTGAACTGGCAGATGAAGAGGCGTTATACGAAGCCCTCACCACAGGCAGGATAGCAGGCGCTGCACAGGATGTTTTCTCCAGTGAGCCTCCGGCCAAGGATGAGAAGCTGCTTACACTTGATAACTTCATACTGACACCGCATCTTGGAGCCTTTACCGGTGAAGCCGTGGAAAAAATGGCGCTGGTATCGACTTACAATCTTCTTGAAATGCTCGGACACAAGGAGTGATATCCATGGAAAAAGCAACGGGATATATCCGAACAGTTACAGGCGATATAAAGCCTGAGCAGCTTGGCTATTGCCAGAGCCATGAGCATCTGTTCATAGCTGAGGGTCAATCATCAAAGCTTGTGCCTTCATTGCGTCTCGATGACTTCGATGCCACCTGCTCCGAACTGGAGCTGTATAAAAGGCACGGCGGTGTCAGTATTGCTGATGCCCAGCCCATCGGCTGCGGAAGGATGGCCGATATGCAGCTGAAAGCCTCTGAGAGGACAGGCGTAAGTATATTGGCTTCCACCGGGTTTCACAAGCTCATATTCTACCCCGACGGTCATTGGATAAAAACAATTGATGGTGATGAGCTGGCTCAGCTTTATATTGATGAGATCAACAACGGCATGTATATAAACTGTGATTCATCCAGTCCTGTCCACAGAGTCAGCGCCCGGGCCGGCATTATTAAAACGGCGTCGGATCTGGAAGGCCCCATCGGTGATTATGAAAGATTATTCTCAGCCGCTGCCGAAGCCTCGGTGAAAACCGGTGTCCCGATACTCAGCCATACTGAGATGGGAAAAGGCGCATTGGAGCAGATCAGGCTTTTTACAGACCGCAAGGTACCTGCAGAGTCGATAATCATATGCCATCTGGACCGTGTCCTCACAGATATGGGCTATTTGATGGAGGTTGCTTCCACAGGGGTCTATCTGGAGCTTGATACCATCGGCAGGTACAAATACCACTCTGATGAGGATGAGGTAAGGTTTATATCAACGCTGCTTGAGCATGGATATGAAGACAGGATACTGATAGGCCTTGATACAACACGTGAACGCATGAAAAGCTACGGCGGCCTCATAGGTCTCGACTATATGTTTGAAACATTCTTCCCGCTGCTTAAGAGCTTCGGGATAGGCGAAGAATTTATTACTAAATTTACAGTAAGCAATCCTGCAAAAGCATTAAAAATACAGCAATGAAAGGAGCACATTATGAATCTGCCAGGAAAAGCAGCACAACCAACATTCTATTTTATCGGCGTCACCACTACAAAGTCCTCCATTATGAAGGTATTTCCCCTCTGGGCAAAGGCTATGGGACTAAAAGACGCCATCATCAAGGGCATCGACATTGAAATACATGCACAGCCCGAGGTTTACAGAGAGGTCGTCGAATTCATCAAAAATGACGAATTGTCTCTGGGTGCACTTGTCACGACCCACAAGATCGACCTGTACAACGCCGCAAAGGATCTGTTTGATTACCTTGATCCCTACGCAACCATGTTCAGCGAACTCTCCTGCATCTCCAAAAAGGACGGCAGACTGGAGGGTTATGCAAAGGATCCCATTACAGCCGGAATGTCTCTTGATGCATTCGTTCCGAAGAATTTCTTCAGGGATCACGGCGGAGACGCACTGCTGATCGGTGCCGGCGGAAGCGCCATATCCATGGCTGCATACCTGCTTCACGAAAACAAGGGTGATAACATACCCAACAGGCTCATCGTCGGCAACAGAAGCAAGCCGAGGCTGGATGAGATCGAAAAAATAGTCGGACAGATAAAGCCGGGTGCAAATGCTGAATTCCACCTGACTCCTGAGCCGGGACAAAATGACGCACTGGTCCATAAGCTCAGACCTTATTCCCTCATCGTAAATGCTACAGGTCTTGGAAAGGACAGGCCGGGTTCCCCGCTGACCAATGAGGTGAAGTTCCCGGAAAACAGCCTGGTATGGGAGATAAACTACAGGGGCGACCTTCTCTTCATGCATCAGGCGCTGGCTCAGAAGGAAGCTAAGAATCTGCATGTAGAGGACGGCTGGATATACTTTATTCACGGCTGGACTCAGGTAATTGCGGAAGTGTTCCATATTGAAATAACAAAAGAGCTGTTCGATGAATGCAAAAGGATCGCTGACGAAGTCCAGAAAAACGGCTGATTTGAACAGTTACATCATCGATATGAGGAGAATCATCATGAGTGATATAAAAATGAATCCATTTACAATGTTTTTTGATCTTCAGAATGGGATGTCTGACGAGAGAAAACCTACGAGACGCGTCCTTTCACAGATGAGAGGCATGTATGCTGACGACGCTGCCTTCGAAGCCGCAGTCAAGGCCAACGATGACACAGTTTACGACTTTTATGAGCTCGGCCTGCCTGAAACATCAGGAAACCTGCTTTTTGGAACCAGTATCGTATATCCCGGGAAGGTCGGCAATGAGTACTATATGACAAAAGGCCACTTCCATACCATCCTCGACACAGCTGAAGTCTATTACTGCCTGAGCGGCAAAGGCTACATGCTCATGGAGAACCCGGAAGGCGACTGGGACGTCCAGCTGCTGACACCCGGCAAGGCAGTTTACGTTCCCGGAAGATATGCTCACAGGAGCATCAATATCGGGAATGAAAAGCTGGTGACCTTCTTCGTGTTCCGTGCCGATGCGGGCCACGATTACGGAA
This sequence comes from Bacillota bacterium, assembly GCA_023435305.1. GTDB lineage: Bacteria > Bacillota > Clostridia > Acetivibrionales > DTU013 > DTU013. The sequence goes on along the minus strand of JAEYRV010000059.1, from coordinate 41,798 downwards.
CAATCGAAACAAAGGGTTACAGGAAGCTGGTTGTGGAAAAGGAGGGAAAGCCTGCCATCATAGACAATCCGAAATGGAAATAAGCCGTCTGCAGTCTGCAGTAAATGCTGGCTGGTGATTAAAGCGGAACATAATCAATCTATTCATTAGGAGGTTGACATTGACATGAGTAAAAAGTGGGAAATCATAAAGAAAATAACCGATTCAGGTCTGGTTGTTGTTGTCCGTGCCGATAACGCGGACATGGCAAAGAAGATAACCGATGCATGTCTTGAAGGCGGTGCTGCTGCAATAGAAATAACCTATACTGTACCGGGAGCAACAAAAGTAATAGAAGAACTTGCAAAGGAATACGCAGGGAAAATAATCATAGGCGCCGGCACGGTACTCGATCCCGAAACCGCAAGGATCGCCATCCTATCCGGAGCCCAGTATGTCGTCAGCCCTTTCCTCAGCCGTGAAACGCTGAAGCTGTGCAACCGCTACCAGGTGCCCTGCATGCCCGGCGTCATGACCATAGAAGGCGTTGTGGAAGCAATGGAGCTCGGCGCCGATATCCTGAAGGTATTCCCGGGTGAGGCCTTCGGACCTGGCATAATCAAGGCAATAAAGGGTCCCCTGCCCCAGGCCAACCTGATGCCGACCGGCGGAGTCAGCATCGACAACGTCGATCAGTGGATCAAAGCCGGCGCATCAGCGGTCGGCGCAGGCGGCAGCCTGACAGCCGGCGCCAAAACCGGCGACTACGCAAGCATAAAACGCCTTGCCGCCGAATTCGTCTCCAAAATAAAAGCAGCAAGATAGTTTTGGGGGTCAGGCTTGAAATATTCCTTTATTTAATCGGGGTCAGGCTTGAAATATTCCTTTATTCTTGCAGAATAAGAATAAAGGAATATTTCAAGCCTGACCCCGAAAAAAAGGAATATTTCAAGCCTGACCCCGGAGATGACCCCGGAGACCGGTTATCTTCAAGAACTCGTAATACTTTTCATCCCAGTGGTCTGTTTCAGACGGCGTGAATATCTCAGGCGGAAAGCTGCTCTTGATTATGCTTCGTGCCTGGGTATAGTCGGACAGCTCGCCCAGCGATATCAGCTGCACCAGTCCGTTCCCAAGGGCTGTCGCTTCGGATGGGCCTGCGCATACCGGCTTGCCGCAGCAGTTGGCTGTAAAGGCGTTCAGCAGTGTATTCTGGGAACCTCCGCCAACTATGTGGACACGTTCATATTTATTGCCTGTGATCCTTTCCAGGCCTTCGATCACATACCTGTATTTGAATGCCAGGCTTTCAAGCACTGTCCTGACGAGGCTGCCTGTATCCTCCGGCACTTTCTGCCCTGTCCTGCTGCAGTATTCTCTTACAGTTCCCGGCATGTCGGATGGTTCATAGAATGCTTCATCATCCGGGTCGATCACCGAGCAGAAGGGCTCAGCCGCCCCGGCAAGACTGCTGAGTTCGGCAAATGTATACCTTCTGCCATCCACAGTCAGCTTTCGCTGGATCTCCTGCATTATCCAAAGTCCCATTACATTTTTGAGAAGCCTGATCTTGTTATTGGCGCCTCCCTCGTTTGCATAATTCAAACGATAAGCATCGGCACTGATCACCGGAGAATCGGTTTCAGTCCCGACTATGGACCATGTCCCGCTGCTGATATACAGCACAGGCCCCTCCGTCTCCGGCACCGCTGCCACTGCAGAGCCCGTATCATGGGAGCCGACCGCGGTCAGCCTGAATGGCTTTATACCGATTTCATCAGACAGAGACGGCATTACCATGCCAATCTCCTCACCGGGCATTACAATATTGGAGAATAGCCTGCGGGGTATCCCAAGCATCTCCATCAGCTTATCATCCCAATCACCCGTATCATGACTATAAAGCTGGGAAATAGTCGCCATTGTATATTCATTATATTGCTCACCAGTCAGGTAATAAGCAAGAAGGTCCGGCAAAAACAGGAATTTTTCAGCCATCTCAAGAATGTATGGTCTGTCCTTTGCCATATGATACATTTGATACATGGTGTTCATACGCACCTGCTGTATGCCGTTTCTGGAATACAGTTCAAAACCGCCAAGCTTCGAGTTGACTTCTTCAACAAGGCCGGCCGTGCGGTTGTCACGGTGGCTGTATGGATTCTCTATCATATAGCCCTTTTTGTCGAGTAAAACATAATCATTGCCCCAGGTGTCGATTCCCAGAGACGCGATTTCACTGCCGCTGGCCGATACCTCCTGAAGGCCCGATTTCAAATCTCTCCATATGCCCAGTATGTCCCAATAGAGGCTCTTTCCCATGATGACCGGCCCGTTGGGGTATCTGGCTGTCTGCTTTATATTCAGTCTGCTGCCGTCAAAGCCTATTTGAAGCATCCTTGTACTTCCGCCGCCTGCATCGAATGCAAGGACATTTTTCTCAGCACACATAAACTAATTCTCCGTTCATATCAGCTATTATCGCCCGGTCCCGCAGTCTGCCTCATTCCTCACATACCACGATCTCCATATCCGGATTGCTCTGTTTCAGCTGCCTGACCAGATCCCCGGAAGGCTGCGCGTCCGTTATCAGCACGTCACATATCTCCAATCCGCCAAGTCTTATCGGTCCGAGCTTCTCAAACTTGGTATGGTCAATCAGGAAATAGACCTTCTCCGCAAGATGGATCATCTCACGCTTGAACCCGACCTCATGCAGGTTTCCGTCTGTAAAGCCATATTCCTCGGAGATACCGTGGCACGATATAAAGGCCTTATTCGGAAAAAACTCCCGGGTGAACTTATCCGAAAGAGCGCCTGAAAGCGACAGGTTGGATTTGTTGAAAACGCCTCCGGTACATAACATGGTTATGTTATCCTTCCTGTACATGGCATATTCCTGCAAAATCTTGATCGAGTTTGTCAGAACAGTCAGCTGCATGTTGTCATCAAGATGCTTTATCAGGTTCACCAGTGTGGAGCTGTTGTCAACAAAGATCAGATCGCCTTCGTTGATGAAGTCCGCAGCCCTTCTGCACAGCCTGTCCTTTTCTATGGCATTTTTCATGACTCTTACCTGGACCGGATATTCCTTCTCCTTGTGGCTGACTGCCACAGCTCCGCCGTGGGTCCTTTTCAGGACGCCCTGCGTCTCGAGCTCCCGCATGTCCCTGCGTATCGTCTCGGCGACCACACCCAGCATTTCGGATAGCTCATTGACCTCCGCCTTGCCGTTCTGTTCCAGGTATTCTATTATCCTGCTCTTTCTCTCATAAGCAAGCATTTGCGCTGCCTCCGCTCAATTACTTTTTGATTTTAGGATGCACCCTGTATAAACAAATAATCCGGCTCTCGTTCTTTACAATTTGTAAAAATCTTTATAGATTATAGCATATTCTGGCAGTAATTATAACACTGTGAGGGACATCTTTTACCTCACTATATAAATTTCCCGAATATATTGCATTTTGCATCACACTCTATACGTTCCACAACGCTGAATGCCTGTTCAAGGTGCTTGCCTACAGCAACAGTGCCATGCAGCGGCAACAAAGCGCACAGGCCGCTTCTCTTGAGGATTTCACGCTTGTCCTTGAAGAAGTCGTAAACATGATCTGCCAGATCCTGCGAATAGGCCTTTGCCTGTTCGATAAGAAGGCAGTCCCCCATCTTCTGTGTAGCTTCTGTAACAGAAGGGATCGGCTTACTTGCCGCTACATATACCATCGTGTATTCGGGATGTGCATGTATCACAGCGCTGATCTCAGGAATATTTTTGAGGAGCAGCGCATGCATTTTGCACTCTCTTGAAAGAACACCATCTCCCTCAATAATATTCAGATCGTAATCACACACAAGTATATTCTCTGCACATATTTCACAGTGCTTATGCTCAGACATCATCGACGGTGTGACAATTATCCTGTCCTCATCAACACGCATAGCTGCATTACCGCCGGCTGCATTGGTGAGCTTCCTGTCAAACAAAAGTTTCATTGCTCTTGCAAGTTTTTCGCGTTCCTCCAGATAACTGATAGACATATTTCCTCCTTGTACTGGGCAAGACCTGCTGCCGGGGCTGTCGAAAAATTCTTTCATGACAGAAGGAGCAGACGGCTTGTCCTTGCTGATAATGTTATTGTTTAAAATGCTAATTCCTTTACTACGACTTCTGCTTCCAGTTTTGCTGCGATCGCCGGATCAAAACCGACTGTAGCTTCGTTCATTGCAGTTGCAGCCGCTGCTGCTGTTGCTTTTTTCAGGCTGTCAACGGTAGACAGCTTCATCTCATGGCCGGCAACAATACCCGAGAGCAGCGCATCACCGCATCCGACAGTATTCTTGACCTCCACCTCAGGTGAAAGGACTCTGTAGAGCTTGCCGTCCAACAGAGCATAGCTGCCGTCTCCGCCGCAGGATACAATGATATTTTCTGCACCGTTATCATTTACTTCTCTCAGCGCTGATAATATATCATCTTCAGTGCATAACTCCCTGCCGCAAAGGATGCTGAGCTCATCGAGATTGGGCTTGATCAGGAACGGTCTTTTTCTGATGCCCGCCTCCAGATGTATACCGCTGGCATCCAGGCAAAACCGCGCGCCTTTGGCCGAAGCAATATCCATAAGCTTCTCCTGCAGCCTTGTGTCCTTTTGATTTGAGGCATCGCCTGAAATGACAACCATATCTCCGCTTTCCACCAGTGCCGAATAGTGATCGATGAATTCATCTATAACAGCCTGATCCATCATTATGCCTTTTTCAGATACGAGAGTACAATTTTTCTCACTGTCGGTCAGTACATAATTTGTCCTGGAATTCCCATCATTCAGTCTGATAAAGCGAAGGTCTATATCATATTGAGCAAGCTGCCTGAGTATATCATCTCCTGTGGCGCCCATCACAACACCTGCAGCTTTGCTTCTGACCCCCATCAGACTAAGATTTATCGATACATGCGTTCCCTTGCCTCCCACACAGCTGAACTTTCTTTGAACTCTGTTTGTCACATTCAGGCGAAACTTATCCAACTCCATTACCAGATCCATTGCAGGATTTATCGTAACTGTTACTACCATTTTGCCGCCTCCAGGTAATCACCGTCTGTCATTGGCTTAGCAATGACTTCCGATGTATGATTATGATGCAATACAGAAATTATAACAGAAAGCATCACATAAATCAACATTTTCAAATACTTATTAACATATTCGGGCGCATGTACATATGTTCCATCATGGTTATTTTATGGCAAAATATGCTCGTCGATGGCATTCCTTACATAACTTGATATAACGTCTTGTAGATATATTTCCAGCATAAATCCTTTAAATGAAAAAACTGGAGCCGAAAAAACGGCACATAAACATACAAAGGAGCCGGAGGACATATGCCCAGGCTCCTTTGTATGTTTATATAATATTGAAAGTAGGGATTGCTGCTCAAGTATGGCTCTGCTTTAGTCTGCCCTTTTCCTTGCGTGTATTGACTAGTACATCCGTATAGAACTTATTATATGTGCAGCAGCCAATAGGACTCTGCTGTATCAACAGTTCAAGGCAGTTATCGCACACTGTGCAGTACTTGATCTCGTCTTCTCTGCCTTCTCTGAGCTTCAGCGGAAGCAGAGGATCAGCAAATGACTGGCGTCCAAGTGCGATCATGTCTACATAGCCTTTCTCGATGTTGTTTGCACCAAAGGCGAACATAGAGCTGTCTTCAGGCGCAACTGCGCAGAGCTTGTTTTTCCCGTCGCGGAACGGCGAATAGTTGGAGCCGATCACCACGGTCTCAGGTCTGAGGTTCTCTCTGAAGGCCTTTGCGAAGCCCATATGCAGGTATGCAAAGTACGGAGAGCTCTTGTCCGCCTGTGTGAGGCTGACGGTAATAGACGGGCTTCCGGCGGATTGCACAAAATACTGAGCGCCTCTTTCTTCAAGCCCTTTTATAAGGTCTATGGGCTCCGTCAGATCGATCACCGGCGTATCCGGACCCGCTGTTCCAAAGCCTCCGGGGAAGCCTTCCCATGCAGATATCTTGGAGCCGATGAGGAAGTTCTTGTCATTCACTTCTCTCTGGATCCTCTCATAAAGATCAAAAGCGAACTGGCGCCTGTTTTCCCATGCACCGCCATATTTCCACTTGCGGTCGTTATACGGGCGAAGGATCTGTGAACCCAGGTAACCATGGCACAGCTTCATATCTATGCCGTCCGCGCCTATACTATGGACCATTTTCGCAGCGAGTACGAAATCATCCACGATCCTGTCTACATCTTCTTCGGTAAGCAGATCTCCGCCAAGGCCTGGCAGCGGCTTAACGGTCACGCGGCGTGAAAATTTGGGGTTGCTCAATTCGCCCGAATGTGTCAGCTGGAATATAAACAGCGAATTGGGGTTGATCTCCTTCATGCGCTTCACAAAGTTAGCCAGCGCCTTCTCATTCTTAGGCATGATCAAAAGCTGTTCCTGTCTGGATCTGCTCTTGTCTGTTATCGAAATAGCCTCAAGTGTTATAACGCCTGACTCACCACGGAACAGGTTTTCGTAGCGCTTGTAGGTCAGTTCCGACGGATTTCCATCCTTGTCGGCATCCGTGCATTCCATGGCCTGGATAAAGAAGCGGTTCGGGCTTATCCTGGTACCTATTTTAATAGGTGAAAGAAGTGTTTTCCTGTAATCCATTAAGAATTGCCTCCTCTATTAGTTATACTGAACTGCGGTAAATGGTTGGAATATTTTAAAATGCATGTATGAATACCATCTCGTTATAACATCATAATAACTATATCATATGCATATTTCAAATACAAGCATTTTAAAAATTTCATACATTTACACACATTATATCACTTATTATAATATAATCAATTGACTTTGCAACATTTTCGGGCTAAAATAAACATAGCATATTCAGGCAATGCTAAATACATAATAATATTTGAAACGGAGGCAGATTATATGAAGCTTGGTTTTTTCACAGCAAATTACACAGAAAAGCCCCTTGAGGAAGTGGCAAAGCTTGCAGCTGAACATGGTTATGAGGCCCTCGAAATACCTGCATATGAAGATAATGGGCAGTTCGATCCCAAGGAAGTCCTGAAAGGCGACAACGCCAAGAAAATCAAATCGATGGTCGAAGGCTACGGCCTGACGATCTCCGCTCTGAGCAACCATGCAGATTCACTCCTTATTCTCGGACCCCACGGTGTTGATACAGACACTATTTATAAAGGAACAAAGGAAGAAAAAATAAAGTTCGGAACTGAGAGCCTGCTCAGGACCGCACAGGCAGCCAGCGCTCTCGAGGTTCCAGTAGTCAACGGCTTTACCGGTGTCACAAACTTCGGAAGATACTTCCCCTTCCCCTATGCACAGGGCTGGGAGGAAATGGAGAAGGAATTTGTCGAACGCTTCGTTCCGATACTGGACAAATTCAAGGAATACGGCGTGAAATTCGCGATCGAACCCCATCCCAACAATTTAATATATGATATCCACACGGCGGAAAGAGCAATCAAGAATGTTGACAATCATCCCTGTCTCGGATTCAACATGGATCCTGCCAACCTCATATATCTCGGTCTCAAGGTCGAAAACTTCATCGACAGGCTCGGAGACAGGATATTCCACGTGCATGCAAAGGACGGAGAAATAGTAGAGCATAATATCCAGGTCGGCGGCATTCTCATGCAGGGCGACTGGCAGAGGCTCGACCGTACCTTCAGGTTCAGGATCCCCGGTTGGGGAAGCGTCCAGTGGAAGAAGATCATCACTGAGCTTTCAATGGTCGGATACAATTATGTCCTGAGTTATGAGCACGAAGATGTGACAATGAGCCGTGCAGACGGTGTCGTAAAAACTGCTGCCTACCTCAAGCCGCTCCTTATCAATGCTCCGTATGAAGGCCGTAAGGATAAGCTGTTCCAGGGCAAATAACTGAGCAACATATACGTATGATCACAAATTTCAGTAACGGAGGTAATAGCCAATGTCAAGAACAATGAGAGCACAGGTCGTAGAAGAACCCGGCAAAATGGTACTCAAACAGGTGCCGATTCCCGAGATATCTGCAGAAGAAGTACTTATAAAGGTTTCCATGTGCGGTATATGCGGCACAGACTGGAAAATATATAAAGGCGAATACGCATCAGAATTTCTCCCTATGATATCAGGACATGAATTCTGGGGTGTAGTCGAAGAAGCAGGCAGCAATGCCAAAGGTCTGAAAAAAGGTGACAGAGTAGCAGTCGACATATGTCTGCCTTGTGGGACCTGCTACTATTGCCGCAAAGGCGACGCTCTCCTCTGCGAGACCTTTACCCAGTTGGGCATCCATACAGATGGAGCTTTTGCAGAGTATGTAAAGGCGCCCTGGAGAAACTGCTTCCTGATTCCTGATGAAGTAGACTCTCTGTCAGCGGCATTTATCGAACCCTTAACAGCAGTAATGCAGGCTTCCAAGAGAATGGACGTAAAAATAGCCTCAAGCGTTGTAATAATCGGCGACGGCCTTGGTATCCTCCACGGTGCACTGGCCAAACTGCGCGGAGCAGCGCCGGTGATCGTAATGGGAGCTAGTGAAGCCAGACTAAACATGGCTAAACAATTTGGAGCGGATCATATCATCGATATAACCAAAATAGATGATCCCGTAGCTGAAGTAAAGAGACTTACAAATGGTGTAGGCGCGGATTACGTGCTGGAAGCTGTCGGTACTCCCAAGACATATGAGCAGGCCTTCAGCATGGTCAGAAGAGGCGGCAAGGTCGAGGCATTCGGTATATGCCCTCCTGATCAGAAGGCATGCTTCTCTCCCTATGAGTTTGTTCTCGGTGAGAAAAAGGTCAGCGGTTCCTGCGCCGGTATAGGCAATGACTGGGGTGATGTACTCACACTTCTCAAATACAAGCGTGTTGATCCAAGCGTGATGTTTTCAATGATCGTTCCGCTGGAAGAGCTGGAGCAGGCGCTTCACGAGCTTCGCACAAACAAGGACCTGATAAAGGTATTTGTCGATCCGTCCATAAAGGAGCGCAAGGTGCTCCGATAATAAGAACATCAAAAAAGTGCCGATTAATAAAATCGGCACTTTTTATTTTTTTACTTTATATGTCCTTCTGCTCTGAATCATTCAGCAGCTGCTTAATTTTTCACAAAACTCCAGTATCACGCCGTCAGGATCAGTAAAAAGCAATACTTTTGCACCAAGATGCTCCAGTTCTGCAGATGCCAGTGTGATATTGACTCCCTTTTGCCTCAATTCCCTCTCATGAGCGTCCACATCCTCCACTTCAAATGCAATATGCTTGAGCCCGACATCGCTGTCTCTACGCTCATGCGCCATGTTTGTGCCATGATAGTCGAACAGCTCCAGCCTTGCACCACCGGGCAGCAAAAAATATGTTATTGTATTATCACCGTTTTCTATAGTCTCCATTTGCTCGAGACCAAGCACATCTCTGTAAAACTCGATGGAAGCTTTGATATTGCTTGTGTTTATTGCAAAATGCTCTATTCGCTTTATTTTCATAAGTATCTCCGTCTATTGCTGTATTTATTGCTGCAATCAAATGTATCAGTTCGTTTTGTGCCTGCCTGTGAGTTTTATCTTGTAGGAATACCTGTCAGCCCTTGAGATCGATATTACGACCTCCACCGGACGGTCGGTTATATCATATGTGACCCTTGTGGCATAAAGCAGCGGGAAGCCCCGTTTCACATTGAGCATGGAGGCCTCGGCCATCTTGGCAGCCTTGGCCTCGACGGTTTCCTCCGCTCTGCTTAGCACCAGGCTGTAGTTCTTCTCAAGCACTTCATAAAGAGATTCGCACCTCAGGCCCTTATCAATAAGACCCGGAACTATCGCAGGGACCAGATAATTGGTCATAATGCAGGTTGGCTCATTATCGGCATAACGGAGTCTTTCCAGGCGGTATACCATGGATCCGATGGGAATGTTCAGCTGCTTGGCCACATTTACCGGCGCCGGCTCCTCCGAATATTTTATGATTTTTGTTTCCGGATGCATTCCCAGCTCAACCATGGTTTCGGCCCAGCTGGAAATGAGATTCAGCTCCTGGCTTGCCTTAGGCCTGCTGACGAAGGTTCCCTTACCCTGCTGTGTATACAGATGCCCTTCCTGTACAAGCTCCTGAATAGCCCGGCGTATAGTTATGCGGCTCACCTTGAACTTATCCTGAAGTTCGGATTCTGAAGGTATCAGATCTCCGACCTTGAACTGCTTTGTGCGAATTTCCCCCAACAGGCTTTCCTTGACCTGATAATACAAAGGAATCGGATGAGTTTTATCCAGCAAATTGTTCCACCCCTTATACCAATAGATAACTAATTAATTTATAATTATACATCATAATTCATATTCAGTCTATTGTGAAGCTTCTGTACTTATGCCGCCCTCTGACCTAATCGAGCTTATACAGCTTATCTGATATTTCTGAAAGGCTGACGGCTGCATAATCAAAAACCTTCAGCAGTTTTTCATAGGTCCTGTTGTTCTCGGCATCGGGCTTCAGCACCTCGGCTGTTTTGTGTATATCGTCTATCCTGCTGAAATCCTTCCATATACCACAACCCACTGCGGCAACAGCAACTGCGCCAAGAGCTGCTGCATCCTGATCGATATTGGTCTTCACGATGTCCATATTATAGACATCGGCAAATATCCTTCTGTACAGCGGGCTCTTGCTTCCCCCGCCCACAAGCAGCATCTCATTCTGAAGACTGCAGTGCATTTTCAGCACATCCAGCCTGAGCCTCAGATTCATTGCGATCCCTTCCATACATGCCCGGACCAGATCCTCCCTGCCATGCTTCAGATCCAGTCCGATATAAGCTCCCCTCAGATTGACGCTGGCATCCTGCGAAGTCCCTCCGGCCAGGCTCGGGTTGAATAAAAGCCTGTTTGCCCCCGCCGGCGAACGTTCTGCAAGCATATCCATCATCCTGTATGCGTTTTCTCCGCCACGGGCTTCAATTTCCTTCAGGTCCGGATAAAGATTGTCCCTCAGCCATGTAAAGGATGTGCCCGCCGAAAATATACTCACTGCAGACGTGTACATGCCCGGGATCACATGGGTGAAAACATAAGGCTTCGCCTTGATATCGAGTACCGGCTCCGACGATGAAACCGCGATCCATGCGGAAGAGCCCAGTGATGTATACACTCTGCCCTCCTCGATATTTTTCGCGCCCAGGGCCATACATGAATTGTCCACGCCTCCGCAAACCACCCTGACATCCGGTCCCAGCCCGGTTTCTGCTGCCGCATCCGGTGTTATTGTCCCCAGTATGGTTATCGACGGTACGATATCCGGCAGTTTTTCCGGTGAGATGCCGCTGGCATCTATAAAACCTTCATCATAGGCATTCCTTCTCAGATCATAGACACCTGTTCCCGATGCATATGAAAAATCGGTTTTTATGACTCCTGTCAGTCTGAGATTGATATAATCCTTGGTTCCGATTATCTTGTACGCATCCTCATACATCCGGTATTCATTGTTTTTGTACCACATTATCTTGAAAATGGTATAGCAGGCCGCAGGAAAACCATTACCCGTCTTCAAATACCATTTGTCGGCATCCGCCCTGGCAAAAAACTCCTCTGTTTCCCTCTGTGCTCTGGTATCAGACCAGATAGGGGTCGTATCCCTCAGCAGCGCTCCATTTTTGTCCACAGGCACTGCTCCCAGACTATGGCCGGATATGGCCAGACATTCGATATTCCTGCCATCCTCGCCCGTCTTCTCCAGGAGCCTTCTCGTGCTCTCGACTACAGCGCTCCACCAGTCCTCAGGCCTCTGTTCATGCCAGCCGGCCTGCGGGTATAATGTATCGTATGGAACAAAGACCGAGGCCAGGCAGTTGCCCTCCAGATCATACAGAGAGGCTTTGTTGCCGCCTGTGCCAAGATCATATGAAATCATCCTGTTGCCCATTGTACCACCTCTTTGACTCACTATATTATTACCTGACCGCCCAATGCAATGCATTCCTCCAGAATCGCTCTGCCGCTTCGCAGATTGACTCCGAATCTGGTGACACCAAGCTTGTACATCTCAACCAATGTCTCCAGCGATCTGATGCCGCCAGAGGCCTTTATGCTGATCCTGTCCCCTATGATGGATTTGATCAGTCTGACATCCTCTATAGTTGTGCCTTTTGGCATCCATCCGGTACCCGTCTTGACAAAGGCAGCTCCGGCATTTATACATATCTCGCAAGCCTTCTCCACTTCCCTTTCATTCAGGCAGGAAACCTCGATAATGACCTTTAGCGGCAATCCCTTCACTGCCTTAACGACAGCTTTGACATCTTCCTCCGCCTCTTCATATCTTCCCGAACGGAGTTTTCCGACATTCAGCACCATATCTATCTCATCACAGCCAGCCGCCAGCATCTCGCCAGCCTGGTACACCTTCACGCCAGTAGTGTCGGACCCTGATGGGAAGCTTACATTTCCGACAACCTTAATATCCTTCCTGTCCCCCAGCAGCTCTTTTACATAGGGAATAAAGCACTGCATCACCGATACATGCCCGCAGTCATATATCCTCGCACTTTCTGCAAGAGCCCTGATGTCATTTTCATCACTGTCAGTCCGTACACAGCTCAAATCATACATCTGTGCGATTTCCTTCACCGTCAGTATCATGTTTTTACCACCCTTCAAGGTAATCAATTATAAAGCAGATTCGTCCCATGCCAAGAAGAAATACAGCATGGTATAATGTTATAACAAGTTAAGTTAATAATAACAAATACGATCCCTTTCGTCAACTGGTAGTACCACTGTCTGCAGTTAACATACGAAATTTATCGCGCTCAGTGGAACAAACCACTCAAACGCTTGTATTCCTTAATCTACTCGTTATGACGAGGCAATGGATCATCAGCACCATTTCTATAAATGGATCATAATGCATATATAATACATTGCAAGATTCTACTGCTGATGTTAAACTAAGACTGGTAAATGAGCAGCATAAATCGACAGTTTTTTTACAGGGGGATTTATCTGATGGCAGAATACAAGAGACGCTTTGGTGACAGGTATGACGGCAGGCGTATAAGATCCTTGGATGCTTTTTACAGGATCGTTCCCTTTATAATGAGGTACAGGTCGGATTCACAGAATTTTTTTGAAGAAAAAATAGAGATAGGTCATGCAGAAGCATATCTGCGAAAAAGAAGGAAGACCTCCGGCGTCAAAATATCCATGCTGCATGTAATGATAGCCGCAATGGTAAGGACCATAGCTCTCAGACCTGCACTGAACAGATTCATTGCCGGCCAGAACATATATGCCCGCAATGAAATACTGGTATCTCTGGCAATTAAGAAAGAAATGAAGGTCGATAGTCCCGAAACCACCGTCAAATTCAAATTCGAACCCACAGATACACTTTCCGAGATAGCAGAGAAGATAAACAAACAGATAGAAGAGAACAAAGTGCCTGACACAGCGAATAACACAGATAAGCTCGCCAACCTGTTTATGCTTTGTCCCGGTCTTTTAGTCAAGCTGCTTGTATTTTTCATAAGGTTCCTGGACTATTTTGGTATCATGCCCAAAGCAATACACAGCGCCAGCCCGTTCCACACCAGTTTCTTCATAACGGACCTGGGCTCCATCGGTATACAGCCCATATACCATCATCTGTATGATTTCGGCACCACTTCATTTTTTATAGCCTTTGGTATAAAAACAAAGGAGAAGGTCATCGATTCCAATAATGAAATAGTGGAAAAGAGATTCATCACAATGAAGGCTGTCACAGATGAGAGGATCGTGGATGGACATTATTATGCATCTGCCTTCAAGCTTTACAAAAACCTGATCCAGAATCCCGAGAGACTCGAAGCTCACCCCGGTGATCTGGAACCCGATATAGAGTGATTCAGTATCAATAAAAAGGAGCGCCTGCTGAAATTATCGCAGACGCTCCTTTTTTATACATCCGGATCAATGCTCTATCTTTTTTTCCATGAGCCAGCCCGTTCCTAAAAGCAGCAGACCAAATAGCACAATACTCGTGACCATTGTACTCAATGCAAAGCTGATATCCAAAAATCTGAAGGTGTATATCGGGAATCTGGCAGCCTGTCCCTCCAGCATACTCACTATAGCTGTCAGAAGAATGAATGTGAGTATTCCGATAGGTACTGCAATGGTGTTTTTGTGAGTAAAAGCCTTTGCTACAGCGATACACATGAATATCATAATGTAGAGACACGCAAAGCCGAACAGTATCATCAAAATACCAACAATAAGGCTAATTGGGTCACTGCTGATTACCTGGATCACACCCTGGATGATCTCAGTAAGATATTGGAAATTGCTGTTTACCATCACGAACAAAAACATTGAAAACAGCGACAGTACCCCACATACTACCAAACCTGCCAGGGTCGCTATCAGCTTGGATAAAACCTTCTGCCACGCAGCAGCCGGTATCATCAGCTCCAGATAGGCCTGCTTTCCGGAAAGATCCCTGTCAAACCGGTACATACTTTCAAGGAAGGGATATGCTCCGATCATGAATGACAATATGAAAAACACGAATGTGAGCAATCCGAATGATAAATCAAAATTTGCTGTAGTTTCACTATCTATTACAAAACCATCGATGTAACCTTCATTCCACAAAAATACCCTGATGATCAGCAGCAACAGTATCTGTACCGCTCCGTAGCCTAAAAGTATAAACTTTGAAGACTTCCATTTTTTCCTGAGCTCATGGACTATTAACTTGCCTAACATGCAAACACCTCCCTGTACAGTTCGTCAAGTGATTTATTTCTCTCGCTTCTTAAATCTTCTGTTGACCCGTGGAGCACGATCCTGCCATCCTTCAGGAAATATGCCTCATCCAGTATATTTTCAACTTCATTTATAAGGTGGCTTGTAACAAGTATCGTGCTGTCCTGGGAAAAGCTCCTGACAATAGCGCCCAGTATCTGCTCCCTTGCAACTGGATCGACGCCGTTCAGCGGCTCATCGAGTACTATCAGCCTTGCATTCCTTGACAAGGTAAGTGCAAGCGCCAGCTTCTCCTTCATTCCCTTTGACAGCCTCTTGAATCTCATATCAGACGAAAGCTGCATGAACTTCAGTAGTTCATTGAAACGGTCATTGTCAAAATCCTTGAAAAAAGCCGCATATGTGCTGGCTGCTTCCCTGATGGTCATCCAGTCATAAAGGAATTCAGAATCCGGAAGGAATGAAATTATTTCCTTCGTTTTGTATCCTATTTCCATGCCGCATATTGTCAAACTGCCTCCGCTGGGCCTGACCATCCCTGTGACCAGCTTCAGGAATGTAGTCTTGCCGCTTCCGTTGGGCCCCAGCAGGCCTATTATTTTACCCTGTTCAAGAGAAATATCCACATTGGACAGGGCGCTTTTAGCAAAATAATTCTTGCTGATCTTCTCAGCCTTCAATATTGTCATTACAATTACCCTCCAAAAACTTTTTTACATTTTTAAGGATCTCTTCATCATTCATTCCGAGTTCCTTCATTTCACCGACATACCTGCCGGTATACTTTTGCGCCTGTGTGTCTCTCAATTTTTCCACTAACTGCGGCTCTTCACTAACAAAGGTGCCGATCCCCCTCTGTGAGTATGCCACTTTCTCGTGCTCAAGCTCCATGAAAACTCTCTGTACTGTATTGGGATTGACTTTGAAGCTTTCAGCTATGTCCCTTACCGATGGGAGCTTATCTCCCCCCTTGAGTTTTCCTGCCACTATGTCAGCCTTTATCTTCTCAACGATCTGTAAATAAATAGGTGCACTCTCATTGAACTTAATCACATAGATTTACCTCCTTACCATTTCACTAGTGTACTATTATATTAATACACTATAGCAGGATTGTCAACATTATTTTTTCAAAAAAAAACAGCACCTGTCTTAGTTGACAAAGTGCCGCTTCAGGATCCCCTACTCTTTCCCGTTCCAGCAGTAGGTGCATACCTTGCATTCCGGGAGGTCTATGGCCTGTATCATATCCTCGAGCTCCTGGAATCTCAGGCTGGTGAATTTCAGTTTTTTTCTGATGCATTCCACCATACAGCTGTATTTTTCGGTCTTCGAATCACTATATTCATCGATACTGGCTGAGTCCGAACCCTCAAGCTCCTTTATGACCCGCCTGGTTATAAGGTCCATTTCAGAACGCGACCGCGAGAAATTGAGGTATTTGCAGCCAAACAGCAGCGGAGGACATGCCGGTCTTATGTGCACTTCTTTTGCATGGAAATTGTATAATAATTCAACTGTCTCGCCCATCTGGGTGCCGCGTACTATAGAGTCGTCACAGAACAATATCCGTTTGTTTTCAACCAGCCCGGGTATCGGGATTAGCTTCATTTTTGCCACCAGATTCCTTATACTCTGGTCCTGGGGCATGAAGCTTCTTGACCATGTCGGCGTGTACTTTACAAACGGCCTGACATACGGGATCCCAGACTCATTGGAGTATCCGATTGCATGTGCAACGCCTGAATCAGGGACGCCTGCCACACCATCGAGCTCCACATCGTCCTTGCGCGCCAGCGCCGCTCCGCTTCTATACCGCATTATCTCAACATTTCTGCCCTCATATGCGGATGCCGGATACCCATAATACACCCACAGGAAGGCACATATCTTCATCTCCTGTCTTGGCGGAGATATTGTTTCTATACCGTCGGGGGTGATTCTGACGATCTCACCCGGCCCCAGCTCACGCTTGAGTGTGTATCCAAGGTTCGGCAGTGCACTTGATTCAAACGATACGCAAAAAGCCCCATCCCTTTCACCGATCACAAGAGGAGTCCGGCCCAGACGGTCTCTGGACGCATATATGCCCTCATGATTCAGCACAAGCATGGTACAGGAGCCATCTATCGCTTCCTGGGCCCTCAGTATTCCATCCTTTATAGTATCCTCCTGGTCGATGAGGGCTGCAACCATTTCCGTGGGGTTTATTTCTCCCCTGCTCATTTCGAGAAAGTGTATGTAATTGACGGCGAAAGCTTTTTTTACAAGCTCATCGATGTTATTGATGCGTCCGACAGTTGTCAGTGCATAATGTCCATGATGTGAACAGACTGTAAGGGGCTGCGCCTCGGTATCGCTTATGCAGCCGATCCCCGTATTGCCTGCCATATCTGCAAGGTCGTTTTCAAATTTCGCTCTGAACTGAACATTTTCTATATTATGAATATATCTTGAAAAGCCATTTCCGGTATACACCGCCATGCCGCCCCTGCTTGTTCCAAGGTGCGAATGGTAGTCAGTGCCGAAGTACAGATCCATTACACAGTCATTTTTTGATGCAACTCCAAATAATCCACCCATATTTACCTCATCCCGATATCATTTTTTCTACATAAAACGCACATACTTCCATTGTATTTTTAAAATGTAAAGTGTCAATACATTTATGCAAAATAATTTATATTTATGCAATAAGTACAATCGGGATGCAAATATGCGACTATCTTAGTATCCTTTTGCCAAGTACTGAGCAGAGCAGAGAAACGGCCAGTTCTCCTGTTATATTGGCATTGTCCAGTATCGGGTTCAGCTCGACCAGCTCTATAGACCTAAGCTTGGGCCTTTTAGAAAGCATTTCGGCAGCGAGATGTGCTTCTCTGTAAGTGATTCCGCCATTTACAGGAGTACCCACCCCGGGAGCGTCAGATGGTGTCACAACATCCAGATCAAAGCTCAGATGAAACCCCTCAGTTCCGTCCTCAACAATTTCTATCGCCTTTTGCATAATGCTTCTGAGGCCGTACATATCGATGTCTTCCATTGTGAACACAGTTACCTTCGACTTTTTCAGCAGCTCCGCCTCTTCCGGATCAAGATCCCTCGCTCCTACTATGACAACCTTCTCAGGGTTCACAAAATCCACATCATCGGCCTTGAACCTTGCCATCTCACACATGCCGGTACCTGTAGCGGCAGCCAGTGACATGCCGTGCAGATTTCCTGACATGGTCGTATGCTCCGTATTAAAATCCCCATGGGCATCCATCCAGATGACTCCAATATTCTTAAGACAGCTCTGAGCGCCCAGCAGAGAACCGGTGGCAATGCTGTGGTCGCCTCCGATGACCAGCGGCATATTACCCTCTGACAGACTTTTCCCGACCAATTTATACAGGGTCTCATTCATTTGAGTTATTTCATTAATGAACCTCGGAGTCCTGGGCGTCGCCTGCTCAAAGCTTTTGCTGTCCGGAACCGGGATCTGAATATTTCCAAGATCACGACAATTTATATCAAGCTTTCTTATCGCCTGGATCAAACCGGTATATCTGATAGCACTTGGACCCATATCGACACCTCTGCGGTTAGAACCAAGATCCACAGGTACTCCTATTATATCTATATTCACTGTTATGCCCCCTCTGATCGCATCACTCCGTTCATTGGAGTGTCCATATAAAATAATCATACCATATAAACCACAGATAATCACCAGAGCAAAATTGCAAAAAAAGACGCCCCACAGGAGCGCCTCTTCAGATCTCTATATATCTCTTTATACAGGCTTAATCATTTATCAGATAAAGCATCTTTACTACATTTCCAGGAACATATTTGTCACCGTATACTGCTGTGACGCTGATATAATATTCAGTTCCGTATGTCAGCTTCGTGAAATCTCCATTTGAATAAGTCTTTTCCGTATCGATCACAACAGATGTCGTATTGGCATCATAAGCGGTCTCATAATATCCGTTTGAAGGGTATGCAGGAGTCTGATTCTTCTCTGATATTACCACACGGTATTCCGTCAGCAATGCTGAATTGATTTTATTCCACTTTACCGCCAGCTTTTCATTTTCATAAACGGCGCTCACCTGTGGAGCCGGGAACATTGCTGCGCTGTCTTCTCCATTGTACTGGACCCTGATGACATTACCCGCGATTTTTTTATCCTTGTACTCTGCTGTTATGCTGAAATAATACTGTCCGCCTTTTACAAAGTAACCATTGAAATCACCGTTAGTATAGGCAGTCAGGTTATCGATCACAGCATAGTTTTTATTGCGGTCAGTGATAGAATAAAGGTAACCGTTATCCGGATATGATGGAGTATCATCGTTTTTCGAAGCAACTACTCTATATGCGACAAATTCCGATGAGTCGATCTTGTTCCATCTGAGAACCAGCTTGCCGTTTTCTTCGGCTGCAGTTACTATGGGCATCACATTCAATTCAGGATTCTCAGCGCCATTATATTTGAATTTGACTGTGTTGCCTGCTACATTCTTGTCGGTATATACAGCTGTGACACTTATAAAATAGTCTTCGTTCCTGGTCAGGTAGTTTCCAAAATCTCCGCCGTTATACTTATCAGCATTGTTTATGAGCGCATATGTCCTCTCCCTGTCAGTTATAGTGTAAAGATAACCATTGGCCGGATATTCAGGAGTATTGTCACCCTTTGAAATAACAACTCTGTATTCCTTGAACTTATCAGAGGTTATTTTGTTCCATCTCAGTACCGGTACATTGTTTTCCATCGAGATAGATACAACAGGTCTGATATATGTAGAATTGTTGTCATATGTGACTTTGTCCTCATCGTATGTGATCTTTTCTTCGTTTTTAACAAATGCCTTGCGAAGAAGCGTGGCCGACTGTGCACGGGTAAGATTGCCCTGTGCATCAAAGACCATCTTTCCATCCTTTAAATATCCCTGGATCAGTCCATGCTCTACAGCCAATGCAACATACTTTCTAAGATTTGGAGAAATCTGAGCAGCATCAGCAAATGTATTAAGACTGTTCTCATTCACTGGCTCGTTCTGATATCCCAGCGCCTTTACCAGAGCAACTGCCATATCTTCTCTTACCGCCGCCAGTGAGGGCTTGAAATAATCACCGCTTGTTGTTCTGAAGCCTGTCAGATATACTTTTGCAGTTTCAACGAAAGGATATTCCCATGCATTCTTCTTTACATCCACGAATGATGGAGTCTCAGGTTTGTACTGTTTGAGCTGCAGAGTATTTACCATCATCTTTGCAAACTCTGCTCTTGTGACTGTAGCATTAGGTTCAAATTTATCCTTGCCTTTACCGTCGATTATCTTTTTTTCGAGCATCCACATGATATCTTCATATGCCCAGTGTCCCGGCTTTACATCCTTGAAGCCTTTCGAATTCAGAAGACTATTGGGCTCCTTTGCAAATACAGGAGCCGACATCGAAACTAATAATACCAGGCATATAAACAGCGATATCAGCCTTCTTGTTATGTTCCTCATAAAAAATATCCCCCTTTGGTGGTTTGTTGTAATATACATTCGCTGCCAAGGGAGAATTTTCTGAGGTGATTTTCAATCGTAATAAAACTGTAATATTTAGTCCCCTTCAGAGCCTGGCCGCCGCCGGTTATTCAGGCCAATCGATCTGATCCTCGGGAACACCCATTTTTCTGCAATACTCAGCAAGAGAGAAATTAAACTCCCTGCTCCAGTCAAAACCTCAGGAGTCCGCCTCCCTTCAGCGAATAGCCGTCACTTCTTCAAAAATTGCTTCTGTTTCTCGGGCTCGTCTCGATTCTTGTAGATTGTAAAAAATTGTTGTATAATGACGACATAAAGTACTTTTACACTTCAGGCGATACGCACAGACCCAGTCCCACAAAAAGGAGGAACACCGGTGAAAAAGCTCAAAGCACTCAAGCGCGAGCGTGTCAACCGCGCTTTGGAAAGCATCTTCGATTATCCGCTGACCATCGTGGAGGCTCCGATGGGTTACGGAAAAACCACGGCCGTACGCGAATTCCTTGCTTTAAAAGACGTGCCTGTCATATGGACCTCCTTTTTATCCGAAGACGACACGTCGCGTGGTTTTTGGGAAAGGCTTGCAGCCGAAATCGGCAGATTTGACGAGGCGTCGGAGAGCAGACTCAAAAGTCTAGGCGTTCCTGCCGACACACCACAGACGGCAATGGCTATTTCCATCATAAATGAGATGGTTTACAAGCCTCATACCACGCTCGTCATCGACGATTTCCACCTTGCCGGGAGTATGCGGGTGACTGCGCTGTTCAGGCGTTTTGTGATGGAAATGCCGGACGATTTTCACATTGTCATTTTGACACGCGATACCACAAATCTTGACATCACCGAGCTTTCTCCAAAAGGACTGTGCAATGTTGTGTCTCAAAATACGCTGCGTTTTACTGACAGCGAGATTCGGGAATATTGCTCCCTGGAGGGCTTTACAGCAGGTGAGAATGAGATAGGAAAAATCGGAGATTACACGGGCGGCTGGATTTCATTGATTTATCTTATCATGCTCGGCATGGAACGGGGCATCCCAGTGGACCGAAACGGCACTATCAACGATTTGGTTGAGAAGGTGCTCTATAAAGCATACGACGGGCGCATCCAAAAATTTTTGCTGAATCTTTCCATTATGGACGTCTTCACGGCAGAACAGGCCGCGTTTGTAACGCAGGAAGAAAAAACAGAGGAAACCCTTAAAATGCTGCGCCTCAAAAACGCATTCGTTGCCTTTGAAGAGGCAGCAGGAGTCTATAAAATCCATAACGTGCTGCTGGATTTCCTTCGGGGCAGACAGAAGGATAAAGAAGAGCGCGCCGCGCTCTATCGGCGGCTTGGCGAATGGCACCTTTCGCGAAGGGAATATAGAACCGCATACGAATATCTCTGCCGCGCGGGTGAGACTGAGCGCATTCTCGCGCTATTGGACAATGAGAATACCATTACCAGCGATTCAGCCGCTTTTAACGGTGTTCTGGACCTGTTTGCTGCATTGCCCCGCGAGACTCTTTTCAGATATCCTCTTGCCTATTTGCAATATATCGCCATCATTTTGACAAACGGCGATCCCGAAGCTTTTCATGACGGCGCGATACGCTTGAACGAGCTGCAAGAGGCGTGCGAACAGGCGGAAGGCCACATCCCGCACGGCAGAGACCGCATTCTCGCTGAAGCTTATCTTACCCGGATCTTTGCCGTATTCAATGACGCAAAAGAAATAGCAGCTTGTATGAAAGAAGCACGGCATCTGCTTAACGGGGATATTTCCTTTCTGCAAAAGCGGGAGGCCGAGTTCACCCTGGGTTCTCCCCATCTTCTCTATACCTATTACAGGGAGCCGGGCAGCCTCAAAGAGATTACTGAGCTCATGGCATCGGATTTTCCGATTATTGCCGAGCTGGCCGACGGCTGCGGTACCGGCTGCGACTATGTGGTTCGGGCCGAATGCGCGCTGGAAACCGGCGATTGGCAGACGGCGGAGCTAAACGCCTTCAAAGCCATTTACAAAGCACAGACCAGGGAACAAATCGGTCTTGTTATTTGCGCCTATCATGCTTTGATCAGACTGTATCTCTATCAGGGGAAGACCGGTGAAGCATTGGAGCTTCTGCGGCAGCTGAGGCAGGATGTGACGCTGGCAAACAACCTCTACTATAACACCGGGCTTGAACTCGTGGAAGGATATGTTTACGGCTGCCTCGCCCGGCTCGACAGTATCCCCCTGTGGCTGCAAACCGGGGATATGTCCCCCGCACACTTTTTTTACCAGGGCCTGGGCCTTAACTATATCGTCTACGGCAAGGCGCTTTTGCTTTCAAAGAATTACATCAAGCTCGAAATACTCACTGATGAATTTGCCCGGTATTTCGACATATTCCACAACCAGCTCGGCTTTCTGCACAATCAGATTTTCAGAGCGGCGGCGAAATATTCCCTTTACGGTATGGAGGCGGGCTGCGCCGCCCTCGGCGAAGCATTCGGTATGGCGCGGGAGGACCATATAATCCTGCCCTTCGCCGAGTATGCCCCCGCTGTCATGGACATGGTCAGACACATTGCCGATACCGATTCGCGGGACACATACCTGAAGGAAGTGCTTTCCGCCTGCAGGCAGTATGCGGAAGGCCTGAAGCGCTCCACACAGTGCACAGCTTCCCTGTCGGCAAGGGAGCTTGAAATACTTACCCTGGCGTCCGAGGGCTTCAAGAGGGACGAGATCGCCAGGAAGCTTTATGTTACCGCAGGCACCGTGCAGACCCATCTGCACAATATCTACCTGAAACTGGAGGTCAGCGGCAGGACTGCGGCCATAAAAAAGGCGCAAACGCTGAAGCTTTTATAATTTTTTCGACATAAAAATATACCGTTCGGTAGATACAGGAATAAAAAATCATCCTCTATACTTCTTAAGTATGGGGGATTTTTTATTCCCACGGATATGAAGTATGCTGCGGCGCCATGGATGGCAAGGAGCGGCGAATGTCCAAAACGTCCTCCAAATCGGAAGGAGGCTTACTTGATGAGTAAAATACTCAAGGTCACTCCCAATGATGACTACACCCTGCTGGTAGAATTCGAGTACGGCAACAAGATCATCTTTAATATGCGCGATATCATAAATACGATACCTTTCAGCAGTCTGAAAGACTTAAACCGCTTCAAAGACATCACATTGGAGGAAAAGGCCATTCTCTGGCCCGAGCCGGTGCCGGACGAGAAGAGCATCATACCCCTGCGTCTGACAGTGGACAACATGCTGTTTACTATACGCGGATAATAAAGAAAAGGATGTGGAAAGATGAAAACAAGAAAAATCCTGCCCATACTGTTGGCGGCGGTGATGACGGTTGCCATACTTCCGCCTGTAACGGCACGGGCGGCGAGCGATCCCGGCAATCACATCTTCGATGTATCTGAAGGCAGCATAACCGTCGGCGCAGGCACAAACGGCGGCACGCTGAAGGTGACATATGGAGCTTCACAGACGCTTGATAACATTCCGGCCTCGCAGAATATCACCATTATCGGTACAACGACAAGCAATACCGTCATCGTGAGCTCCGGCGTGACGGCGAACATCACGCTTTCCGGTGTGAGCATCGACGTGTCGGAAGTATCCGATGCTGCCTGTGCCTTCAACATGACGGGCGCGACGGTCACTCTGACACTTGCAGACGGGACATCAAATTACCTTAAAAGCGGAAATAACTGCGCCGGACTGCAGGTTCCGAACGGTGCGGAGCTAACCATCAACGGCTCTGGTACACTCACGGCACCCGGCAGAATGGGTGCGGGCATCGGCGGCGGCGACTGGGGTTCGGGCGGCACGATCACCATCATGGGGGGCACGGTCTCGACGTCCGGCTATGGCGGTGCGGCCATCGGCGGCGGCTGTAACGGCGCTGGCGGTACGGTTATAATCAGCGGCGGCACGGTTACGGCTGAGAATTTCGACTTGGGCGCGGCCATCGGCGGCGGCTGTTACGGCGCGGGCGGCACGGTCATCATCTCCGGCGGCACGGTTACGGCGTCGGCCCATCATGTCGGCGCGGGCATCGGCGGCGGCAATTCCGGCGTTGGTGGTACAGTCACCATTTCCGGCGGCATGGTCACGGCGTCCGGAAATTTAGGCGCGGGCATCGGCGGCGGCTACCAAGACGTGGGCGGCACGGTCACCATCACGGGCGGTACGGTCACGGCATCCGGTGGTACGTATGGCAGTATGGACCCCGGCGCTGGTATAGGAGGCGGCGGCAATGGTCGCGCGGGCGGTACGGTCACCATCACAGGCGGCAGCGTTAAAGCGATAAGCACCCATAATGCTGAAAGCATCGGGTATGGCAACAATGGCACAGACAGCGGGACGCTTACAAACGGCAGCGGGACGAACGTTTATCTCACCACGGTGACGCTAGAAGACGTGACTGCCAAGACAGCGGTTTCACTGCTGACAACAAGCCCTGACTATGCATATGGCATAAACGATATGCAGACCGACGCTGACGGCAAGCTGTACCTCTATTTGCCGGAGAGCACAAGAACGACCGATGCGCAAACCTCCACAGCGAGGTATGCAGGAGATATCACAACTACTGCGGACCATACCGCGAACGGCACACTGGAAATTGTTCCGGATATCTACACCATCAGTTATAACACCAACGGCGGCAGCGGCACGATGGAAAATAACACAGCAATACAGGGTATAGCATTCACGCTTCCAAATAACGGTTTCATCGCCCCCGATGGCAAGCAGTTCAAGGAGTGGGCCATCGGCGATGCCGCCACAGGCACGAAGGTTGCCGCCGGCGGTTCGTATACTTTCACCGCCACGACAACAGTGTATGCGGTTTGGGAGGATTCCGCCCTTCCCACTGTGTCTGCTGTTACGCCGGATGGCACAGATGTTTCCATAAACGGCAATATTGTCATTACGTTCAGCAGGGCCATGGATACCGTAACGTCCGGTGCAGTTTATCTCTCCGATGACGGCGGGACAACCTATGGCTCCGCTCTGTCCGGTGGAAGCTGGTCTGCAGGCGATACCGTTTACACCGTTCCATATTCAAATCTTTCCTACAGCACGGAATATACCGTTGATATTGAAGATTTCACGGACACAGCGGGCATTACGATGGCAGCCAACGACACCCACAGCTTTACCACCTGCGTCGAGCCTATTATCCCCTCCGTTTCGCCTGGTGCTCTGACTATTGACAATGGCGGTACGGCAAGCCTCATTATCGCTTTCGGACAGGGAAGCGCAGCAGCCACAGATGCCTCCATTACTGTGGGAAACAGCAGCATAGCCTCCGTCAGCCAGACCCTGATCATTGCGCCGGGTTCAGTCATCGTCACCGGACTCGCCGTCGGGACAACCGAGATCACCGTGGTTTTCAACGATACGGCCTCCACGACCGCAACGGTTTCTGTCACTGTACAGATGCGGTCCTCCGACAGCTCTGGCGGCGTTTCGAGCAGCACTCCGTCCAAGCCGACCTACATAGCGATCGTCAGAACTGACAATAGAGCAGATGACACCCTGCCGGTTACCGTTAATGCTGATACAGGCAGCGCAGCCGTCAATATGGGCGTTCAGCAGGGCAGTATCATCTCCGGCGGAGGAAACGTGACCGTCATAATGCCATCCGTTCCAAGCATTGGCAGCTATTCGCTCGGTGTCCCCGCCGCCTTACTGACGACACCCGGCGGCGGATCACTGACCTTTGACACGGATACAGGCAGCATCACGCTTCCGGGGGATATGCTGGCGGGTATTTCCGGAGCAGAAGGCAGAAAAGCTGAAATTACCATCGGTCAGGAGGATAAGTCCGGCCTGTCCGACAATGTAAAAAACGCCATAGGCGATAGGCCGCTGATTTCACTCAGTCTGTTGGCAGACGGCAAGCAGACTGACTGGAACAATCCCGGCACGCCGGTGATAGTGAGCATCCCCTATACGCCTGCGAAGGATGAACTGAAGAACTCTGACAGCATCGTCGTCTGGTATATTGACGGCTCCGGTAACCCGCAATGTGTCACGAACGGGCAATACGACCCGGTGACCGGCACCGTTGCGTTTGACATCACTCACTTCAGCGACTACGCAGTGGTCTACCATCCGGTGAGCTTCAACGACGTTAAATCCGGCGCATGGTATTACAGGGCAGTCTCCTTCATTGCCGCCAGAGATATCACCAACGGCACGGGCGGCGGCAATTTCAGCCCCAACGCTCATTTAAAGCGCGGCGACTTTCTTGTGATGCTGATGAAAGCATACGGTATAGCGCCGGATACGAGCCCGGCCGATAACTTCTCTGATGCGGGCAATACCTACTACACAGGGTATCTGGCGGCGGCCAAACGGCTCGGCATATCCATAGGGGTGGGCGACAACATGTATGCGCCTGACAAAGAGATTACCCGTCAGGAGATGTTCACACTTTTGTACAATGCCCTCAATGTCCTCGGTCAACTGCCCGAAGGCGATTCCGGCAAGACAATCTCTGACTTCACCGATGCGGGACAGATCGATACATGGGCGAAGGACGCCATGGCGCTGCTGGTCAAGACCGGCACGGTCGGCGGCAGCGGTGGAAAGCTTAATCCGACAGGCACGACCACAAGAGCAGAAATGGCGCAGGTACTTTATAACCTGCTGAACAGGAAAAAAGCATAAAATAGGCAAACAAGCCGCGGGATGCGGCCCATCAGGTTTTTGGTTTTATGAAAATGTGAATAATTAATGTCCTGTTGATAGCTCAAATAGTAAAGGCTTTCGGGGATTACATTTTAATCGCTGACGGACTTGCGGGGATAAAGATTCTTGACAAACAGAGCAAATTGATCACAACCGTTTATGGCGACCAGGATTGCCTTGATATGGCAGTAGCCGGGGCAACGTTATACATAGCGGCAGGCACTGCAGGACTCCTTACAGCCGACATATCAGATCCCGCAAATCCGGTTCCGCTCTCAACGACCGACACGCCGGGCTTTGCCTGGAATGTCGATTTGATATGAAGCTCAACATTGGTGAGCGGTTGGATTAGTCAACTACATTGGCGATGAGGACGACGACTTCCAAGAACTACTCGAAAACAGCGAGTATGCACCAGTAGTTTCGCGAACTTTGAATAAAACCCCTAGGGCACTACTCACTTTTGCAGCTTTTGAACAAAATTATACTCCAGAAGGGCTATTTCATAGAGCAGAAGGTCCATTTTATAGACAATGGACTATTAAAATGAGAACCTTTCTCACAAATACCGTACAAAGGTTGAAAAAGTGAGTAGTGCCCTCTCCTTTTACAATCCATCTGAAGGTTCTGTTTTCATAAAGGTAGATTGAAAAAGTGTTAAAATATGCTGAAAACCCGCTAAAACAGCGGGTTTTCAAACAAATTGTGAAAAGTTAGGTGAATATAGATGCCACTGTTTTTTCTTTATTACGGTCATAATCTCATCGATAAATTGGAAATTGAACTTTACGGAATAGTTATTTGTTCTGTTTGTTCCGTGATGACATCTCACTTTCGGCATTCGCAGATACGCTTTAGTATTATAACTAATCAACCAGTCAGTTTTTAGACGATTCAGGGAGTATAGAAAAATGATTTCGGTAAAATTGAACCATGGCTACAATAATAAGTACGACCATGCCCAAAAGAGATATGATTTGTAGGGTAGCAAATTCCCCTTTAAATCCTGTCGGTGATTTCAAAAACTGGTAAATTCCAAAGTACGCCCAAGCGACCGGAAGCGGGAAGGCGGCATTGCGGATTTTCAAAAGTACTCCAATCAATAGAACAATTGCGATAATCAGCATTATGCTTCCCCAGGTTTCCTGGGATAGACCAAAGCCGTTCCATCCAAGTTTAGTCAGCGCCGCAGCAATATTTACGACTGTAGCGATAAACAGCCAACCTGAATAGAGTCCAAAACTCAAGGGTAATAACCAACGCTTGCCTTCGCGTATTTCAAGCAGTTTTATACCAATCAAGGCTAAAGTAACCACAAAACCAAGTATGAATAGACTAGAAATTTCAACTAGAACAAAAGAAAATGATACGATCCACACAATGTTCAGAATGCAAGAAATTCTGAACAGATTAGAAATATGATCGATGGCTTTTTGATAATAAGGATCATCCTTCTTGACAATCATTACAATCATTGAGATCAATAGAAGCGAGTAGATTACACTCCATATGCTGAAAGTAGCCGGACTTGGTGTTATTAAGGTGACATACATATCAGAAATTTGCTTTTGAGTCAAACCGTTGATTAAGCCGACGGCACCTAAGGTATTGATTACCAGTGTAACGATTAGAAAAAGTCCATTGATCCATGCCTTTTTTGTTCTGTCCATAAGTAACACTCCCTTATTCATTAGATTTATATTTGTTTAATACCAACATTTCACGCTACAAATCTTAGTATTGTATAAATTTATCTCCCGCAACCCCGCAGATACTGCATTTTTCTGGCCGCGATTTTTCGATGTTCCCGCAGACCGGGCAAAGATAGTAGAACACTTCTTCCACGTCGTCAAGGTTTTCTAATGCTTCCTGATAAAGCTTCGCATGAACCTCTTCCGCTTTCATTGCAAAGGTGAAGGACATAAGAGCGGCTTTGTTTCCATCCGCTTCGGCTTCCTTCACAAAGTCGGGATACATATCCTTATACTCATGGGTTTCTCCAGCGACAGCATCTTTGAGATTATCAGCTGTGGAATGGATTTTACCAGCAACTTCAAAATGTTTTAAAGCATGCAGCGTTTCAGCGTCAGATGCGGCCTTAAACAGCTTGGCGGCATTGACCTTTCCGTCCTTTTCAGCTTTCTTGGAATAAGCCAGGTATTTTTTGTTCGCCTGAGATTCTCCGGCAAATGCCTCCATCAAATTATCAAGCGTTTTGTTCTCACTCATTTTTTCGTCCTCCTTTTTTTTATTTAAAGCTTCTATCAGTTTTTCCACAACTTCTTTTGGAAATCCTTCCTGCTGCTTATGGTCTAAAAGCGACCGCAGAAAATCCTGAGTGTTATCACTTTGCGGAAGCATATATCCTGCTTCACGGATGAGATCCTCCGCCATAATATGATTGGATTTTTCAATGGCGGCAGCCAGTTTTCCAGGTAATCCGGCAGCGATGTTCTCCTGTTCCGACTTGTTTCGCATAAGTTCTTTCAGTGCGTTGGAGCCTGCTTCGGTTTTAGGCTGCTGCGGCGGATACGCAACGGGTACCATAGAAATCGCACCGGAAGGGCAGGCTTCTGCGCAATCTCCGCAACCAATACACTTTGAAACATCAATGATGCTGTTCTCTGTATCCGTTGCTCCGGTAGGGCAGACATAGAGACATAAGCAATCCTTGGTACATAAACGAATATTCCTTACTGCATATTTCTTAGACATTCTCATTACCTCCCTTCGACCTTTTCAAACTTCCAGTTTGGTACCTTGCACACAGGACAAATATCAGGCGGGGTGTCTCCTATGTAGACAAAGCCACAAATTGTACAAACGTAAACACCGGTATTTTGAAGCATCGCTTCGCCTTCTTTTTGATATCGGGTCAGGAGGGACTTCAAAATTCGTGTAACTTTTTCGCTCCAGACCAGAGCACGAAGCGCACCTCGATCCTTGACATCGGATGCCACTATATTGGCGCTCGGAAAACCTTCCTCAAGATCTTTTTCAATTAAAGCAATCAGCTTGTTGAAATCCGGGTTCTTGGCTGGTGCTGATGCCGTCTTAAAGTATCCGGCCAGTTTATTAAACAAGGCCGCTTCTTCTGGCTTATACTGTTTTTCACAGCCGCGTGCCAGATTCGTGCACAGCGCACTAATCTCCAACGATGAGAGCTGCTGCACGTCAGTTGAGACATCAATAACAGGTTTCGATTTTTTCTCAGCGGATGCGGCAGGTTCTCCCTGTTTTTCAAATTCCGATTTTGTTGCGCCGCAGATCGGGCAAACCCAATCCTTGGGCAGGTTTTCCCACCTTGTGCCCGGTACGATGCCTGCTTCTGGAATTCCCTTTGCCTCATCGTAGACAAATCCGCAAACCGAACATACGTATTTTGCCATTTTACTACCTCCTTAGTTATTAAATACTGTTCATAGAAATATTTTCTTTTCTGTTTTTTCAATTCCTATTACTTATCAATAAGATATTTCTTTTTGCAGAAAAGTCCCTTGCTTTAGGTCATCAAATGCCTGCTTTAATTCATCTTTTGTGTTCATTACAATAGGTCCACCCCAAGAGATGGGTTCGTGTAAATACAGTGAGCTAATAAATAACACCTGGACTTTTTGGCCTGTTGCCTTTATCTCTACATGGTCACCGGAGGTAAGTTTTACTGCGGTCTTTTCTTTTACCAGCTCGCCTCCGACATACGCATTCCCTAATAGGGTAAAGACCATTACCGAGCGTTCAATGTTAGTGCAAATGGTAATGGAAGCGTCGGGATTCAGATGAATATCATAATAATCCAGCGGTAAATACTTCCCCGGATATCCTTTTCTACCGTTGTATTCACCGGCGAGCAGCCTTAACTTTCCATTCTCAATTTCAATTTCTTCAATTTCAGAATTCTTGATGCTGCGGTATGCAGGGGCTGCCATTTTGTCCTTTGCAGGAAGATTAAGCCAGAGCTGCACTCCAAGCATCCGCTCAGCAGCTGGCAATTTTTCTTCATGCATAATACCGGATCCTGCTGTCATCCATTGGACCTCTCCGTCACCAATGGTATCCTCATTACCTAAGCTGTCCTTATGAGTCATAAATCCACGATATACATAACTGATTGTCTCGATACCTCTGTGGGGATGCATGGGAAATCCCGCTGTGTAATCATCCGGATTTGTGCTGTCAAAGGAATCGAGCATCAAAATCGGATCATATTCCTGAATAGTTTGGTTTCCCAATACCCTAACCAAACTCACTCCGGCTCCGTCCTTCGTTCTATAACCTCTAACCTGTTGACTGATTTTTCTTTCCATACTTTACCTCACCAACTCTTTATTTTTTTCAACGGATCGAGCATGGCTTGAAATTCTTTGAAGCAGCTTTTTAATACGTGGACGATTGTATCTTTGTGCTATTATACAAGGCAAATTTATGAGCAGTGTATACACCAACATATACCATATCACCTTAGGAGGAGTAAAAAAGCCAAAAATCCAGAATGGAAGGATTGCTAACCAGTGTGTAAGTTCACCGCGTGCAGATTCAACCAAAAAACGATTCAAATACTCTTTAGAAAAACTTTCAAGCTTTTTCTTAGAGAAACTACGTTTTTTTAAGATCGCTCCTCCGTCTGGCAGCAGATGCTTCCAGCGGCTGACCCTGAAAACACTGTCATAAATGCGACCTTCTTTTTCAAAACGGTGTGCGGAGAACAAGAAAGAATCAGGTGAAAAATAACGATCTGGTAAGTATAAGCAGATCAACGCCGCAGTAACTTGCAATACTGGCCAGACAAGAAAGCATAAAATAATTGTTAATGTATCTGGAAGAAAGATTACTCGCATGTTTTTTCCTCAGTCCTTATAGACCGCCCCTTCCACGTTACTTTGAGGCCGAAGAGTTTTTTAAACGCTGAAACAAGAATAACGACCAGCATAACAAGCATTAAGATCGGATAAAAAATCACTGCCCAGACATGAAACCTCCCAATACGTCTTGTAAGAATGGCTAACAAGCACACCCAGACAATATAAAGAACTGAGTAGATCGCCAGCCAGAGCCAATTCATAAGTATTGAAAATATTACGATGTGCAACGGCACGGAGATAAGTGAGGCAATCCATAGAAAAACCATCAAAAAAACCAGAACGGGCGTTTTAGCTGCACCTGTGGCCATGTTTTTAACCCAACCCTGTAGTAAAGAGTGCAGCCCGTCTGCATACATTCTAAAAGAAACTTCACTGTTGCCGATATAGATGCAAAACTTTAAACCTGCGTTTTTGAGCTGTGAACCCAGCGCCATATCTTCTACAATGCTCGCCTTAACGCATTCATGGCCACCCGCCTTTTCATAATCCTGACGGGGAATCAGAATTATTGGACCGTATAGACCTATGTTGCGCGGTTTTGGCAACGCTGTTCCGTTTGCGGCAATCTGAACCAGATTAAACATCATTGATAGCTGCTCATATATTTTTTCTGTCTTGTGGTAAGGTTGAACAGACACTGTGCAACCCTGCAGCAAATAAGCAGAAAGAAGTTTGCTTATTCCATCAGGTCCCAGTCTCACATCCGCATCAAGGAACAATAGCAGTTCACCTGTTGCTGCGTCTGCGCCGTTTTGGCAAGCCCACGACTTGCCCGTCCATCCTTCGGGCTTGGATTTTAGGGTTATCAGCTTAACACCGTTTGCCATTGCAATTTGACCTGTTGAATCCTCTGACTCGTCGTCTATACAGATGATTTCTAAATTAGGTAACGTCTGTGCGCTCAAATCCGCTAAAAGCAAGGGAAGGTTATGTTCCTCGTTACGTGCCGGTATAATCACCGAGATGGTCGGATAGTTCGGTAAATTTCCGTTGACCACTGGCAAAGTTGGAATTCGATAAAAAAGAACCGCAGTAACCGCAAGCCCTACCAATACAATGACAAACTCAATAATAATTAAGGTCATGAACCATTCACCTTCAGCGTCTTGTGAATTGCATCCGCCGCCAGTTTCCCGGTCAATATAGATACCGGCAACCCCGAAGGACTGAAAGTCCACTGACCGCATTGGTAAACATCTTCTATTGGTGTTTTAATGGAGTTTGTAATCTTTCTGAAACGACTCTCCGCAGGCAGCTTGTTGTTGGTAAACGACCATCCCGTGATGGCTCCGTGCGCATTCCCGGTTTCCCGCTCAACTGTCAGCGGCGTAGCGCAAAGGGTAAATGCAACCATTTCCGTTATACCGGAGAACACGGATGCCTCCAACACTTCTATAATTTTTCTTGTGCAAAACTCTTTAAACTGCTCGTAGTTCACCGTTTCTGATAAATGCTTTACACGGTGGTAATCCATCAATGTACTAACGATTACGCCTGTCTTTCCCTCTGGTGCCAGTGAAGCATCCCGCAAAGCTGGGCAAGAAATCTCGTAGGTTGTACGCTCTAAGTACTGTCCGATCCATTCATATAATCCTTCTTCAGTCGCTATAGACTTATTCCAATCTGTTAGTGAAGACAGGCCTATCGTCGATGGCGTATAGAACGCGTGAGCACCGCAACGGCCTTCAAAGTAGTTATTGCCCAAATTGATGCCCATAAATAGAGAGAGTATGGAATCGCCGCCTTGCCCCTTTTCCGTCAAGTCACGCTGGTTGTCTACCTGCGGCGTATGCGTTTCACCCGCAGCTGAGTATAGTGATTTCTGATCCGCAGCCCAGACCAACTTTTTGTAACAGTAGGTATCTCCGCCTGCCGTGTGCAGTTGCTTTTGAAGAGTATCCACTCGCGTCACCGCTGTATTAGTCAATATCTCTCCGCCAGCACGTCGGATGTAGTCCGTTACGGTTTGAGCGAGAACACCTGTGCCGCCCTTGGGATAAAGGTAGTCCAGGTACAACCCAAAGTAACTTAGCGCAAAGAAGGTGGGAGTATCTTTGAAAAAATGCTGCACAATCATATCGATGAGAGCCTGATTATTTGTAAACTGCTTCAGATAATTGGCCACCGGATTGCTCAATCGGCTGGCTTTACGTATATTAACCTGATATTTGAACAGCCATGGCAACAGCGTTTTCAACAGATATTCGCGGTCCTTTATGTCCTCAAGAAACAGTGGATTATCGATGCCATAGAGCACATCCATATAATCCATCACTTTTTCGATCTCTTGTGCGATTTTATCGATATCCGATTCATTCTCCGGAAAGATATCGGCAAGCATTTTTGCGTAACTTTTTAGGCTATCCTTGGAACCGAGCCTTGTCCATTGATTTTCAATACCAATGGATACCGAATTCTGTGTGAAATCCATTTCCAATCCCAGGCTTTTTAGCATGGGTAATAAAATACCGGAGTTTTCAAAAGCACGGATACCCGCGTCAAAAGCATAACCCTGATGACGGAACGTATTGACCAGACCGCCCGTCTTATGAGATTTTTCACAGAGCAGTGTGCGGTATCCATACCGGCACAAATAGGCTGCACTTGTAAGACCAGCAAGGCCTCCGCCTACCACGATTGCGTCGAATTCTTTGTTCATGCGTTCACCTCCTGCAAATAATCTATGACCGCCTGTATTTCCACAGCGGATTTGTTTTCTATTGCGCAGATACAAGTCGTCTCGAACTTTTCCAGCGAATCTCTATTAGCCGGGTTGTGTAGCCAGCACTTTTTTGCGCCTATAAAATTCCCGACAGCCGCCCGCCGCATGATGCCGCGTATATCCACTTCTGACGTGCATGTGGGGTGTTCGCACAGCCTACACCGCATAGCTTTTTGCATCACAGCCCGAGCCGTTTCGTCATACCCATCGTAAAGCCGGTCTGCTGTAAAGGGCTTGTCCACAATGTGGACAAAGTTCTTCATGTTCTCCTGATAGACATACGGTTCTTTTCCGAGTTTTTTGAGTAGGGCATTGGCAGCCGAAAG
Source organism: Bacillota bacterium (assembly GCA_023435305.1). GTDB lineage: Bacteria > Bacillota > Clostridia > Acetivibrionales > DTU013 > DTU013. Next base: position 6,891 of record JAEYRV010000059.1, on the reverse strand, counting down.
CCCGGAGGTTGTTACTGTGGGAGTCCCAGTTCCCATCACAGTAGATTCGCCACAGCAAAATAGGTTGTCCCATTCTGTGCGGGTGTGTAGGCGGCGGAACATATGTTGCCCCAGCATCTGTTTAGGCCCGGCTACTGCACCGCCGTTTTTCATTGTATACCGTTCAATAGTTCTCGGCGTTGCCACCTCGGCATACCGAACAGCTTTTTCAAAGCCGGGAAATCTCTTTTCCAGCACGCATATAAGGCGGGACTGTTCTTTTTGTTTCTTTTTCTGATACTCCGCTTCGTTCAATGTACCCCAACTTTCAAAGGTAGGGCCGATCGCCACGACGGTGTGTTCATTCTCTTTGCATAGCGTCTTATCGTCGATGCTGAGTATATAGGCAGTCACTTCACTTTCATCCAGTCTGTCCGGATTGCCTACCAGCATTTCAATAGGGGCTGTATCTTCGGGTATGACATTCCGATCAACCACTGCGTACAAAACCACACTTGGGTATGTAGGAGCCTGTTTTTGCACCCATTCTCTTTTCTTTTGTGTGCTATATGCAGGATTAATCAGCTTGCCATAAAGATTCCAAACGGTTCCTGAATAAATGATATCCGGTGCATATAGTTCCTTGCCATCATCCAGTCTCACTCCAGCGGGCTTACCAGCTTGAAACAGAATGGATACAGCCTCTCTTTGAAGGACTATATCTCCGCCATACTCTTCAATGACTTTTTCCAGCTTACCCGGCACAAACAATGTAGAACCGGCCGGGTAGTAGCTGCCGCCCACATGGTTATCCACAAACATCACCGCCGCAAGAACAGCAGGAGCTTCTTCAACCGTCGCATAACAGTAGGTGGAGGTCAGCTTGTCAAAAAACTTGAATATCTCAGGATCAGAAAAGTATTTTTGCAGCAGCTTTTTGGCACTCTTATTTAAATATCCTAAAAAACGGGCGTAGGAAACCGGATGCTTCAGCATGCTTCTCAACGCGGTTTTGCCATCCGTTTCGTCTGCGGTATTGTAGTTTGGCGACTCGACCATCACATGGCGGTACATCGTCGCCATATCACGGTAAAACCGACGGATATTTTCTTTCTCGCTCGGAAACACTTCTGAGAGCTCGTCCGCAAACAGATCGACGTCTGCCCAGAAACGTATCCTTTTACCTTTGAAATTCACGCAATATAAAAGATCATGTCGTATCATATCAATCGGCTCTTCAAGGCAGTTGAAAACAAAGCGATGCGCATTGAAGCCCTTTTCACCAAAACCATATAACATGGCAGAACCCTGATCGAACGTCACATCACCACGCCTAAATATGCCGCATGATCCCCCTGGGTTATAGCTTTTTTCAACGACGGCTACAGATAGCCCGCGTTTTGCGAGCAGGCTGGCTGCAGTCAGGCCGGAAAGGCCTCCGCCGATAATGATTGCATCGTATTTCAATGAATGAACCCCCCGTATCAATATGCTCTTGCTTTAGTTTTGGTTGTTTTTCAGCTCAGCTCTCAGTTTCCTGTATTGAATGATAGGCCCGTCTCCCGCCAGCAGCTTTTCTCCCGATTTGTATGAGGAGGCCTTGGGCTTTTGCGTGATCACCACGCGTTTATCCTGCCGTTCAACAATTTTATTCGCAAATTTACCCAAGAACGCGATCGAGCTATTTAAAGCTTTTATCTTCGTGAGTTTACAATAGAATCGAATGTAGAGTATTGTATTTTCATCGTCTACCGGAGCGAAATAAATGAGCACCTTTATTTTTGAGCTTATGTGGTTTAGCCATATGTTCGGGAAAATAAAATTGAGGTTTGTATCCTTAATCACACATTCATCGGGGGACTTCGGCTTCTGTCCGTTATCCACCTCGTTGTTTGCGCTGGTTTGCAGTATGCCGTTCTCATACAATACCTTTGGGCCGCTGATCAAGGTTTTATTGCCTCTGCCGATAGTATTATGGTGCACAATCGGGACATGAACCACATCAAGCTGATTTTCAATACAGCGTGAATAATGCGAATTCCAGTGATCTTCGATTTCACTGTAAGTATAGCTTCCATCAATTTGATGATAAAAAAACGGCAGTTTTTCCGCAGCTTCTTCCGCTTCCCCATACCAAAGATAAATGATTCCGTTTAATTCCCTTACAAGATAATGCTTTACATTATACCGGCTGATGTCGGCGGTTGAAGCTTTTCCGTTTGCGGGAATAAATGTGCATTTGCCGTTTTTATCAAATTCCAGTCCGTGGAAAGGACACTGGATACAATCTCCCTTAACCTTGCCGATGCTGAGTGCTGCCCCTCTGTGCGTACACTGATCAACAACACAGCAAATCTCGCCTTTGCTGTTTCTGAATAATGCCAAATCCAGATTAAGCCTTTTTACGCTTACAATCTGGTCAGCCTTGACTTTCTTTGATGGAAGTATTGCATACCATTGGTTTGTGATCATATCATCTACTCCTTAGAGAAATCATTAGTGATTTTCAACTTGTCTATATTAATCGGCATGGGAAGTGCAAATGCCGTTCCAGTATGCTTCAAACAATTCAGCAGCATTATCTTTATAACGAAGTTCTTCAGGATATAAAAGCATACCATCCAATACACCTTGAATCATGCAAAGGTATAGCCTGAGAGACCCTAGAGACACATCTGGTCTTATTTCACCATTAGACTGGCCTTTTAAGAAGCATCTCTGCATCTTCTGTTTGAATATTGCGTCTTTTTCGGAGATCAGCTGAGCAAATAAACTATTAAGTTGTTGGTTAGGAATAAATGTTATGGCACGCCAGAATCGAAGACGCTTGTCTTTTGAAAAATATTCAATCACAAAATTATACAGATTCTTCATAGCTTCCTTGCAGTATAAACCTTCGATTTTTAATATCCATTCATGTAAATAGGCATAGTATCTTTCGATTTCATCCCGAACAACCAACTCAATGATTTCATCCTTGCTCGCGAAATGACTGTAAAGCGAAGGCGTTTTGATTTTCACCGCCCCAGCTAGCTCGGCAACCGATAGATGGTAGCCTTTTTCACAAAAAATATCAAATGCAGCCATAAGAATTTCCTGCTTTTTATCCAAATCTGGTACCTCCCAAGCTAACTAATATTTGTTAGCCTTATGGCTGTATTTTACTATAAACTATTTACAGTTACAATCATATTTTATTGCTCGGATAATTTTTCGGCTTTTTCAGCTTGTTTCTACAAAATCATTACTACATATATAATTGAGATGCCGAGAAATCAACACAGCTACTCATATAATTCTAAAGGAACGATTTTCCGTTGCACCAATCGACAAATAAATACATCAAATAAAATAATAGGAATTGTGCAAATACTCCTGCTTATATTTCTCCGCAAGTTTATATAAAAATCGCTTCAAAGGATTCGTCGAGGAGTCTTTTCCTTGACAGGTCTGTAAAAGGTTAAAAAATCGTTCCTTTTCTTCGAGAATTGCCATGCCCTTGAAATAACCCCAGATATGTAAAGCGGCATTGACGCAGTTTCCCGGGATGACCTCCTGCGCATAAGCATGTTCGATAAGTCGATAAAAATCAATCGCCGGATATGAAGATTTATCCTTTAAAAGATCCCTTATCTTTTTGTAATCATTCGGCCATTTCTCGAGTACAGCATATTTATATCTACTCCACTCGAGCTCTAATGCTTTTATATTTTTATTAGGTGTTGTACAGTTAATGCATTTTATTGCCGAAAGGTTTTTATCTTTGACTTCGAGCATGATATCCGGTTTTTTCTCGCCAAGGTCAGTAAAAAAATCCAGAAACTCAGTCACAGAAATACTCTTGGAATGAGAACCAGTACTTTTCAGACAGTCCTGCTGAGAATAGTGAATTTTTTGTTTGCCATCCTCGCGTCTCCAGGATGATGAGCATTGTGAAATCCAATAGAAATCGTCTTTTGAAGGATCGCAGTAATTTATCTTATTGTGAAGATTATCATAAACGACAGGAATTCCGAGGCACGAACCCAGTTCCAGAACATCGCCAATATGGTAGGACTTTTCGTCATTTTCTATTACGAGGCGCCGCTTGATAGAATGGTCCAGATCTTTATATCGCTCCGAAAAGCGAATTATGGCAGCTTTTTTCTCTCCGTAGACGCCTCCGACATGTAGAATGATTTTGTTGGTAAAATCGACTTCCAGACTATCTAAAAATGCTGAATGATAAGCGAGATCCTCAATCGCACGTTCTGCCACCTGTATGTCTGGTGAATTTAGTACGGTATATTGACCCGGATGCATCGAAACTCGATTACCGGCTTCTCTGATGCTGTTTCCGAGATGAGAAAGTTCCTTCTTAAATAGGCTCCTCCATTTTAGCGTATTGGCAGAACTTGAACCGAAGGGGATGACATCAGAACTGATCCGGAAAAGGCGGACATCATTTGTATCATTATAATTAATAATGTTTTCAAGTGACGTTAAATTGTGCCGAATCAATTCAATCAACTTTTCCTCGTTGATATTTTTCAGCAGGCAACCTTTTATGCCGGTGTTTGGAACACCGACAGTCAGGCAAGCATAACCAATACTCATGATTAACCTCATAAAATATATTAACAAACAGTTTTTCCTTGATTAGTTGTTGTTTGAATGGCGAAGAAAGCCCGTTTCCTTCGCCATTCAAACTGTTCGTCCCAAGTACACTATACAATTTGGATTTTCTTACCCTTTGGGTCTCCTTTGAAGGCTTCTATCGCATGTTCCCACGCCTCTAGTCCAATATCCTCATTATAGTATAAAGGAATTTCATTAAGATGAGCTAGTGCAATCTTACCCGTCATAAGCGGGTCATTGCTGGTCACATTGGTTTCAGGATCAACAAGGCCGTGCTCAAGTTCTATGTTCAAGCCTTCCAAATACTCTTCAAGTGTAAACTTTACTTTGCTGAAATCCATTCCCAGTTTACCTGCAATATCATTTGCTTCAGCTAATGTGAACTTTCTCATTTGTACCACCTTTTCTGTATTTATTTCTTTTCCTTATTGAAACACAAATTATTGTTTTTTATTACGCATCTCATTCTCAAATTAATTTGTAAAAATTATCGACTGGGACTGTATCATGCCGTACTTTTGGCTACATCCATCTTATGTCTTCAATGAGCGGAAATTTTACCTCAACATTTTTCATACCCTTCCACTAAAGCTCCTGAATCCTTCGAAGCCAGGCTTAATGGACTGTTAAATCTCCTTCAGATGATTCAGAGTCCTCATAGAGGGAAAGTGTCAGAAAATCGTTTTCTTCGGCTGAAAGTATAAGCACTTTCAATAGTGCTGAACCATATGCCCCTAATGCAATCTCCATCTCGGAACAGTATTGAATTATCAAATGTGTTTTCTCGGAGATGTCACCGAGACAGTCATGCAGTGCATCGAGATTCCTACCGTAGTAGTCCAGCAAAGACAGTCTTTCGGCAAGATGGATGTGCGCATTTTCGCGTGATGTCATCTTTTTGCCATCAATAATAATCGTTCTCAAGTGTTTTCATCTCCGTAAAGCAATATAAAGCTCTCATAATGATCCTCAGTATAATAAATCAAACCATCATTAGAGAAGACAATCCGCTTGGCGCCTGTGCTCGTTTTTCCCAATGTGTCAATATCACACTCGGTATACATTCTGCCATCCTTCGAAGGTAGCAGCCCTTCATAATTCCCAAAATAGCTGCCTCCAATGCATTTCCCGGGCGCATATTGTTCAAGTGAACCGCCGTCCCATCCGAGTGCCTGTGCTTGCTTCTTCGTAATGAAATTAGGCGGTAGCTTGCCATACAGATGAATATATAGACCTACGTCCTCTTTGGAAGTGTAGCTGCCGTCTTCAGCCAAATAATTTTCTGTTGACGGCAACTCAATGTAATCAAAGCTTGTGGGTGTTTCAGAAGTAATAGCTCCGGGCGCACTGCCACAGCCAGTTAAAATACTAACAATTATAACGAGAATGAGCAGAACACCAAGTATCTTTTTCATATAACCAATCACATCACTATTTAAGAAATATACAAAGAAACAGGCGGGCAGGACTAGCGTGGGCGATTAGCCTTTCGTCAGTCCTGCCCGCTTATTTTACTAGAAGAGCTTCTTAATTGAGCCCAGTAGACCCCCAGCCTGATCCAGAGATACTTTTGCTTTTACTCCGTCAATCAGAGATTTAATCTGATCATCCGGAAGATCGATTCCAAGGACAGATTCAATCGCCTTCACCGGATCACTGGAAAATTTGGACGCAAAGTCCTTGTCCGACTTAACTTTGTCCACAAGATCTTCGATTTTGTCTTTTATGTCCATGTTTATTTCTCCTTACTGTTTTGTTCTCAGCAAGTCACGGATTTCTTCGAGCAGCACGACTTCCGCAGCAAGCGCCGGAGGAGCGGGTGGCGCTTCTGCTTCCTTCTTTTTTCTGGATGATAGGAGTTTAATGAACAGGAAAATAGAAAAAGCAATAATCAGGAAATCTACGATTGCTTGAATGAATGAACCATAAAGGATTGCCACTTCTGCAATATCGCCGCTTGCAGGTGTGATGACATATTTTAAATCAGTGAAGCTTACCCCACCCAAAATAACGCCAATCACCGGCATGAGAATGTCATTGACCAAGGAGGAGACGATTTTGCCGAACGCTCCACCAATAATTACGCCAACGGCGAGGTCGATCACATTTCCTTTTAATGCAAACTCTTTGAATTCTTTCAGCATTTGAACACCCTCTTTGATATTATTAATAGCCATGTGCATAAACCAAACCCGTTGATGTATGCGGGTTCTATGCACATAAAATTTGTTTACCACTCAATATATGATAGGATTTCCTCCCATAAATGTCGAATTAAGTAATCACCACAATCAA
>JAEYRV010000028.1 GCA_023435305.1 Bacillota bacterium | reverse complement strand
CTATTAACCTCCTGGGATGCATGTATCGTTGTCCTTTTAATTCTGTTTATTTCCTCTTCAATTGCATTTTTTCTTTTCTTATATTTGTTGTATCTATCATCTTTTACAAGCCCTGCTTCCCTTCCTTTTTCTGTTAACCTTAGATCTGCATTATCTTGTCTTAGAATTAGCCTGTACTCAGACCTTGAGGTCATCATCCTATAAGGCTCATTTGTTCCTTTAGTTACCAGATCATCTATGAGCACCCCTATATAGCCTTCTGAACGGCTTATTGTTATTAGGTCTTTCTTCATAACCTTCCTTGCAGCATTAATTCCTGCTATAATTCCCTGGGCAGCCGCCTCTTCATAACCTGAGGTTCCATTTACCTGACCTGCAAAAAATAGCCCGTTAATTAATTTGATTTCCAGTGATAGCTTCAGCTGCATAGGATCTATACAGTCATATTCAATTGCATAGCCTGTTCTTATAACCTGGCAGCTTTCTAGACCATCTATCGTTCTTAAAAAATCAATCTGCACATCCTCAGGAAGGGAGCTAGACATCCCCTGCACATAAAGCTCTTCTGTATTTAGTCCCTCAGGCTCTATGAATATTTGATGTCTTTCCTTATCAGGAAATCTCATTACCTTATCCTCTATTGATGGACAGTATCTTGGTCCTATACCTTCTATTTTTCCTGAATATAATGGTGACCTATGTATGTTATCTCTTATTACCTTATGTGTTTCACCATTTGTATAGGTAAGATAGCATGGAACCTGCTGAATGTAAAGCTCATCATTCATAAAAGAAAATGGAACAATCTTCTCATCTCCTGGCTGAATTATCATTTTATCAAAATCCACAGTTCTCTTATTTATTCTTGCAGGAGTACCAGTTTTGAACCTTCTTAAGGATATACCTAATGACCTAAGGCTTTCTGATAGTTCATTTGATGCAAACAGGCCGTTTGGCCCTCCATTATAGCTTATTTCTCCTATAATTATCTTTCCCTTAAGGTATGTTCCTGTAGTAATAATAACAGTTTTAGCATAAAAACATGCTCCATTTCTAGTTATTACACCTGTTATATTATTATACTCTGTTAACAGCTCTATAACCTCATCCTGCTTAATTGTCAGCCCTTCCTGCTTCTCAAGAGTATGCTTCATCTCCTCTTGATATGCTTTTTTATCAGCCTGTGCCCTTAATGAATGCACTGCAGGTCCCTTTGACGTATTCAGCATTCTTGACTGTATGAAGGTTTTGTCTATATTTATGCCCATCTCTCCACCTAATGCATCCACTTCCTTAACCAGGTGCCCTTTAGCTGTTCCACCTATAGCAGGATTGCATGGCATAAGTGCAATACTGTCCATGTTCATAGTTATCATAAGTGTACTGCATCCAATACGGGCTGCCGCCAGGGCTGCCTCACAGCCCGCATGACCAGCCCCAATGACTATTACCTCATAATCTCCAGCCTTATACATCATACCACCTCATTATTTTCCTACACAAAAATCTTTAAATATTCTATCTATAATATCTTCTTCAACAGTATCACCTGTTATTTCTCCAAGACTTATATAAGCTGCTTTAAAATCTATTGATGCAAAGTCTATAGGATAACCTTTATCTAATGTTTCAATTCCGCTTTTTATACTCTCCTCAGCCTTTCTTAAAAGTTCCTTATGTCTTATGTTAGTAACATAAACATCTCCAAGCTTAAGTTCTCCCTTATATACGCTTTTTGCTATAGAAGCTTTTAAATCCTCTATCCCGTAATTCTCATTAATGGAGGTATGTATAACCTGTGCATTACCTGCAAGCTTTAAGGATTCCTCATCATCTATCATTCCTGGGAGGTCACTTTTGTTCATTACAACAATTACCTTTTTACCCTTTATTCTTTCTGCTATATCCCTATCCTCATCATCTAATGGACGGCTGCTATCCATAATAAATATAATAAGGTCCGCCTTTTCCATATACTCTATACTCTTTTTAATACCTATTCTTTCAACCTGATCTTGTGAATTTCTTATTCCGGCTGTATCAACAAGCCTAACAGGTATCCCTTGTATATTAATGTATTCCTCTATAGTATCTCTGGTAGTCCCTGGTATATCAGTAACTATGGCCCTGTTTTCTTCAATAAGGGAATTAAGAAGAGAGGACTTTCCCACATTAGGTTTTCCTACAATTATTACGCTAAGCCCTTCCCTTATTATCTTACCTGCATCTGCTCCTTCGAGCATTTGTTTTATTTCTTGATTTATTTCCCGGGAAATTTTCAATATATCCGGGATAACTACATCCTCTACATCCTCTTCAGGAAAATCAACTGCAGCACCTATATGGGAAAGTATCTTTATAAGCTTTTCCATTTGCTGCTTTACTCTAGCTGATAGCTTTCCTTGAGTTTGGAATAAAGCTACTTTCATACCTGCATCTGTTTTTGAACGAATCAGGTCCATTACAGCTTCAGCCTGGGATAGATCTATTCTACCATTAATAAATGCTCTTTTTGTGAATTCCCCTGCTTCAGCAATACGTGCACCATTTTCAAGGGCTAATGATAATATCCTTCTTACTGCCATCATTCCACCATGACAGTTTATTTCTACTATATCTTCTCTTGTATATGTACCTGGTGTCCTCATCAGGCTTACAATTACTTCATCCACTGTTTCCTGGCATTTAGGGTCAACAATGTACCCATACATCATTGTATAGGTTTTCATTTCTCTTATCAATCTACCATTTTTACTTCTAAAAATTTTATCTGCTATTTCAATGGAATCTTTGCCTGACAATCTTACTATACCTATAGCTCCCTCCCCTGGGGCTGTTGAAATACCGGCAATAGTATCATCAATATATACACTCATATTATTCACCCTTCATAATTCATTAAAACAAAAGAAAAGCCTGACATGGATAGTTTTGCCCACATCAGACCTTTATAATCAATTGAACCGTGTTATATCCATTACTTCTTTAAATCAATTACTACTCTTCTATATGGTTCTTCTCCCTCGCTATGTGTAGTAACATAAGAATTTTCCTGCAATGCTGCGTGTATTATTCTTCTTTCATATGGATTCATAGGTTCGAGGTATACACTCTTATTATATTTTTTTACCTTGAATGCAAGTTTATTTGCCAGCCTTATAAGAGTCTCTTCTCTTTTTTTTCTATAGTTCTCAGTGTCAAGCAGAACTCTCTTATATTCATTTTCTTTGTTTTCTTTATTTATAACAAGACTAACTAAATACTGTAGGGCGTCCAGAGTCTCTCCCCTGTAGCCTATAATAGTACCCATCTCTGGTCCTACAAGGTTAATCTTTAAGCAGTCCTCCGTATCCTGAACATGGATTTCTGCCATGACTCCCATTTTATCAAATATATCTCTTAAAAATAGCTTAGCAGCTGTACTGTAATCATTTTTTAAAGTTAGCTTTACCCTAGCCTGTCTCGCTCCAATTCCAAGGATACCTTTGCTTCCACTGTCAATTATCTCTATCTCTACCTTATCCTTGTCTGACCTAAGCTCCTTTAAACCATTTTCAATTGCAAGCTCAGCTGTTTTTGCTGTAATCTCGATAGTTTTCATGGGATTTACACCACCTTATTTTACAGGCTTTGCTCCAGCCTTTTCGTTAAGCTTTTCTAATTCTTCCTTCTTAACTTTCCCTATTATAAAGTACTGCTGCGCAAGCTGAATCAGATTACTTAGAATCCAGTATAAAACAAGTGCAGCTTTAAATTTAATACTTATATATACGAAGAATATGGACATAAATATATTCATATTCCTTGAGGTCTTGGCAGATGGGTCTTCTTTATTAGCAGGAGCCATCATCAATCCTGATATCAGCGTTGTAGCGCCTGATATTATTGGAAGTATGAATGTTGGATCCTTTGCTGCCAGGTTTGGTATCCAGAGAAATGAAACATCATTAAATCCAGTATAACTATTTACTGCATAGTACATGGCAATAAGTATTGGATACTGTATAATAAGAGGAAGGCATCCTGCAAACGGGCTTACTCCTTCTTCCTTATACATCTGCATCTGTTTTTCCTGAAGCTTCTGCGGATCATTTTTATACTTCTCCTGCAGAGCCTTCAGCTTTGGCTGTACAGAACTCATCTTAACTGTTGATCTAGTCTGCTTTATCGTAAGAGGTAGTAATATCATCTTTATAATTAATGTAAAGATAAATATATCAAGAAATGCTGACCATGATGGATTATTTATTCCCACTGCAGATATCCCAGCATGTATTAGATCAAAAAACTGAGTAAAAATTTTATTTATTGCGTTCAAAACATAAACCTCCTTGTTTAAGGCACAGGATCATATCCTCCTGCGTGGAATGGATGGCACTTCAACACTCTTTTTACCGCCATAAAAGTGCCCTTTACGGCTCCATATTTCTCGATAG
>JAEYRV010000027.1 GCA_023435305.1 Bacillota bacterium | reverse complement strand
GGCTTGAAATATTCCTTTATTATTGTTTTCAATAATAAAGGAATATTTCAAGCCTGACCCCTTAAGGAATATTTCAAGCCTGACCCCGTTTCTCCGATTGTTTATTTATTACAGATGCGTTATAATGAGGCTGTGGCGCGAGCTGTGTCATTTTTGTGTGCATGTCTAAAGGGGATTATCAATACATATCAATAGTATAGCCTTCGGCGGAGCAGGGGATGAAATGAAGAGTATCGCTATAGAGGTCAGAAAGCTTACAAAAAAATACGGGAAGATCACAGCGCTTTCAGAGCTGACGCTGGATATAGAGAAAGGTGAGATATTTGGTCTTTTTGGGCCGAATGGAGCGGGAAAATCGACCTTTATCTCGATTCTTGCCACGATCTGCAAGCCGACCTCGGGTGATATCATTGTAAACGGCCACAGCGTCTGCAGTCAGCCGGACCAGGTCAAGAGGCTGATAGGCTTTGTGCCCCAGGATATTGCGCTGTATCCCATGCTTTCAGGCAGGGACAATCTGGACTTCTGGGCGGGCATTTACGGTTTGAGGGGAAAGCTCAGGAAGGAAAGGATCGAAGAAGCTGTTGCCGTGACCAGGCTCGAAGGAAGGATCAGGGACAGGGTATCGGAGTATTCGGGCGGGATGAAGCGCAGACTGAATATTGCTGTTTCATTGATGCATCATCCGGAGATACTTGTGATGGATGAACCCACCGTAGGTGTCGATATACAGTCGCGCAGATATATACTGGATATGCTGGACAGTCTGAGAAAGGATGGCAGGACGATTTTATTCACGAGCCATTATACCGACGAATTGGAAAATCTGTGCGACAGGATCGCTGTTATGGACAAGGGCAGGCTGCTGGCAACAAGCCCGGCGGCAGAGCTTAAAAGCGCTTATGGTGCAGACAGTCTGGAAGCTGTACTGCAAAAGCTGTTAGCGGATAGTGAAGGTTAAGGAGCGGAGCATATGAGTAACAGAAACACCAAAAAAATGATTGCCATTTTCATGGCCACTATATTTGTTTTAGCACTTGCTTATGTTATTTATTTGACAGTCATAAAGAAAAGTCCCACGGAGATATACCTTGATGCGGAAAGCAAAAATTTTGAAAGAATAGTGAATAAGGCAGAAGAGTATTATACTTCACTTTTAAATAAACAGAAGCCATATATGGAGGAACCCAGCAGGAGACGTACTGAAATAACTGCTGATATGACTGGCGGAGCAGAGCTGTTTGGGTTTCAGGATGCGGAGCAGTTATCCGGGATCCTGAATAAAACAAAGCTGGTCATCGATACCAAGACACAGCCTCAGAAGGGGATATCTGCAACCGAGGCAAGTCTGCTGCTGGAAAGAGCGCCATTCCTTAACGCCGAACTATATTCGGACAATAAAACCATATGGTTTGCCGTACCCGACATTATGCCAGCCAGGTATTTCAGCACAGAGCGGGATCAGCTCAACGACCTGTATGACAGGTTTTCCATACCTGTAAGGCCGCTGGATACGATAACCGGTGAAAAAATCGTGAGGAGCCTGGTCTTCGACAAGGAGCCGCTGATGGCCTCAGCAAAAAAGCTGGGGAGTATTTTCACCAAATATTTTACTGATGAGACTGTCACATATAACGGAAAGTTTTATTTTTCAGCAGGTGAAAATACGATCGAGGGAGATGAAATGCGCATCAACCTCAACGAGGATAAAGCCTCATCACTTTTTAGTGAATTGCTCACGGCAGTATCAGAAGATGAGGTGCTGCTCAAACATGTCTACGGCAATTACGCCAATTTATCCACACTGCTGGATGATGCGGGCCTGTTCCGGCTGTTTGGATATTTGGATGAAACCGGGACCATGACTCTCAGCGACTATGAAAGGGAAATAGTCGACAAGCTGGGTGAAAATAAGGATATCGAAGGCTTCAGGAGTCAACTGAAACAACTTGCAGCAGATTACCGGCTGAAGGACGGACTGATTATGAAGGTAGTCATCGATAAAGACAGGAACATCCTGCAGCGTGAGATAATGCTGGATATAAACAACATAAAGGGCGGAGCATCTTATAAGTTTGATATATTCACTGCCTGCAGCAATGCATTGATCGATGATATCAGAAACAGGAAGGTCAGTATAGCAATTGTAGAATATGGCGGCGAGGAAGATAAAACCACAGAACTCACGTTGGTTCCCGTGTTTGAGAAGACAGGCGGTTCAGGTGTTGATACAGCCGGTAAACTTGGTATCATGTACGCTGTGACCGGTTCAAACGGTATCAGGAATCAGATGGACATTGACTTGGACCTTTCAGGAGGTATCGATCAGAAAACACAGCGGATCAACAGAACAATAAAGTTTGATGCGAAGATAACAGGTGAAACCGGAGAGGGGAGCATGAGTGGCTCACTGGATAATATGTCCTGGAGCAATAAAAAGCTGAAGACCGAAAATAATGTTACAAATATTACTATCAGCGCTGATCTGCCTTTCCTGAATATATATGATTTCTCAGCTCAGTTGGGTATAGCAGCTGAGAATAGCCTGGGAATAAGCGATTTCTCTCTGCCCGACATGGGTAAGGAGAATGTTATCGATCTGAATGCAGTATCGGATGGAGAACTGAAGAATCTTGAATTTGAGGTCATGGCCTCATTCGGAGCATTTTATCTGAATAACAAGTACATCTTTGATGCACTGTTGGGCCAGTAGATATGAAATCGGGCCGAGGAGGAAAATACCTGGCATGACTTCGTTCACAGCGCTTCTCAAAAATGATATAAGGCTTTTCCTGAGGGATTGGAAGGCATGTGCGCTGCTTCTGGCCGCACCGCTGATTTTCATCTCCTTTTTTGCCTATGCTCTCGCGCCTTATCTGGACAAGAGCAGCTTTATCGAGCCATTTCCCATAGCTTTGGTGGACAAGGAGGATACCACTCAGACCAGGATACTTATCAATCAGCTGGAGGAAATCGGCATATTCAGCGAAATACAGCGCATGGACGAGCCGGAGGCACTGAGCAGCCTTAAGGAAGGCGAAGTCGGCGGCGTCGTGATAATTCCCGTGGATTTTACGAACAGTATAGCATTCGGAGAAAACAATCCAGCCGTTGTTATCGGCAATGGTTCCAAACCCCTTCAGGCATATATCGTCAAAAATGTTGCCCAAAGCGCAGTCAATCTGGTAACTGCAGCCCAAAGCGCCATTAATACAATATGGTATTATGACAATCAGGCGGGTATCACAGGGGACGAACTGGATGCCAGATTTAACAGCGCGGTCATGCAATATATGCTGCGGGCACTGGCCAGGACTGCTGTGTTTGCAGATGTTGAAGCCGGTGGGCAAAGCAATTTGACGCCTGCAGAATATTTTACTGCGGCATTGATCGTAGTCTTCATGATGTTTGCCGGGATGCCGGGCATGAAAATGATGGTGACCGAAAGAAGCGAGGGAATCACGATGAGGCTCACTGCGGCGCCGGTCGCTATGTGGAAGGCTGTGCTCTCAAAATTGATAGTTTCTGTAATGCTTATCACAGTCCAATTCGGCATAATAATACTGATGACATCGAAGATATTCAATAACTACTGGGGAGCGCCAATAGGCGATGTGTTGCTGCTGTTTGGCGGTATCGTCCTGGCTGTCAGCGCATGGTCCGTCTTTATAGCCGCACTGTCTAAAACACCTGCTGCCGCAGATATAATCGGAAATCTGGGTATACTGCTCATGGCTGTGATCGGCGGGAGCATATACCCGCTGTCATCAATGCCCGGATTTATACGCAGGGCAAGTATGCTGACCATAAACAGATGGGCAATGGATGGGTTTATGGTCCTGTTCTCAGGCAATAGTCTGGCCCATACAGGAACACAGGCGCTCGTGCTGGCCATGATGAGCTTATTGCTGTTTTTATTTTCTGCCGTTACAATGCGGTTTTCACGAAGGAGGTAGGGATCATCAGACTGCTCACAGTTGTTTATTATAAGTTAAAAATGCTGCTTGCAGACCGACTTTTCTTTGCCGCAATGATTATCATACCGCTGCTTATAACCATCGCCGCAGGATATGCACTGCGATACGAGAAGCTTAATACCATACCGCTGGCCGTTGTGGACGAGGATATGAGCGGCAGCTCCGTGCTGCTGCTGGACAGGCTTGAAGGGAAGGAAGGCATCAGCCTGACAAGGACCGACAGGGAAAATGCCATGGAGATGCTGGAAGATAATGAAGCCGAGCAGGTGTACATAATTAGCGCCGGTTTTGAAGAAAGCATTCTGTATGGTGAGAGCGAAGGCCTGATAGAAATGTACAGCTCACCTTCCTCTTATTCTGAAGGCTTTACCCGGGAGGTGGTCGCATCTGAGGCAATCAGGATCATAATGGCGAACACGGCGGCTGATAATGTGCTGCGGAAATATGACGAGCTCGGCATAGATAAGGATTCGGGCTTCAGAGATGAGGTGACTGCATATGCAGACACATTCTGGGAACCGGAGCCCATCTTTACAATAGACTACAGGGAGATAAAGGGAGACGCAGTCGAAACCGTGAAACGTGTGTCATTGCCTGCGGCGTCTGCTTCCTCCACCGGACTGATCATAGCCTTCATGATGTTTTTCATGCTTTTCAGCAGCGGATGGCTCATCGAGGAAAGGACCAATGGTACGATCAAAAGGCTCGGAGCGGGAAACAAGGCACTTCCCGTCTCGTTCCAGGGAAGCGTACTGGCACTGTTTGCTGCAGGAACGCTCCAAATATTGATGTTTAGCATTGTGCTGAAGCTTCTTTTTGATATTGTCCTGTTCACGGGCATCTATTCATATCTTGTACTGGCGGCCTACCTTCTGGCAGTCATAAGTATCAGCCTGTTCCTGTCGTCTATTTTGAAAACCCAGACACAGCTGCAGGCGGGCGCTCCCGTTGTTGCGCTGCTGTCAGGCTTTGCAGGAGGCTGTTTCTGGAATTTCATAGAAATGCCTGAGAGGATCAGGCTTTTATCGCTGCTTACACCGCAAGGATGGGCGCTTACCGCTGTAAACGCTCTGCTGCTCGACCCGGGTGCAATTTCTGCAGCTGCAATGCCCCTTGTGGTGCTTTTTTCAGTATCGCTGGTTTTATTACCGGTTAGTTATGTTATAATAAATACACAGCTTAGACGGGCATAACGAGACGAAACATGGGTCCCCGCCTTCAAATGAAAAGGCAGTCCAGAGGAGAACTTATGAACGATAAAAAGCAGAAGCTGTTGGATATTCTGGCGTTTCCGAAGAAGAGCTTTGAAAATCTGACCGACAACAAAAAGACATTATTTGCGGGAATAGTGCTGATAGGCGCTGTCGACCTGCTGCTGCCCGATGTGGTGTATATTTTCAAGACAGTATTTTCCGGAAAACAAACTGCCGATATTATCTACAATGCATGTATGATGGCAGTTCTAACATTGTTGCTGGGTCTGATAGACGTTTTTTTCATCTCTGTGCCGTTCTTTGATATCTTCAGGGCATTGAAAATAAAGGAGCTGAAGATCAGCCAGGAGTCGGATCTGAAGGTGGATCCTGCAACAGATCTCAAGCCGACATACATAAAGGTCATGAAGATATATATTATGACGCATTTTATCATAACTCCCATCACTACAGCATTTTATTTTGCCGTATCAGGCTATGTAAATGATAGCCCTGATTGGTTGGTGAATCTTGCGATAATGTTTACGCTGGTAATAAATATATGGTTCTCAGCAATAATTGCAAGGGGGATCAATGCTATTTTCCGTTTCAGCCCTTTGTTTAACAGGCTGACATTCATTATCGTATACATTTGGAATTTCATTTTTGGCACTGTCTTTTCTGAAATGATCGTAAAATGGCTGATGAAGCTGTTCAGGTGATTATTTATCAGCGGGGGTGATGTATTGAAAAGAAAGAGATATTTACTTCTGGCACTGAGTATCCTGCTCCTTTTTATACAGCCGGCGGGAGCTGCAGCTTCTGATATACAAGGTCCACCGGAAGAGGAACTGCTGGATCAGCTGACTATATTCGACCGGGACAACACCATTGTTTTCAACAAAAGCACCTGGGTCCAGTGGGACAGCAGAGTCAAGTCGATAAAGCCCGAAATAAAAGACAGCGTGCTTTTTGTTCCAATGAGACAAGCTGTGAGTCTCTGGGGAGGCACATTCAAATATGATGGCAAAGCTACTGAGGCAACCGCCGTTGTCAACGGCAGGACGGTGACCGCAAAGCTTGGCAGCAATGAGCTGAAAGCAGGCGGCAGCAAAATCCTGATGGAATCAAATGCACAATTTATTAAAGGATACCTGAACATTCCGATCAAAGGACTAGCCGAAGCGGCAGGCATGAAGGCATATAATGACAGTACCGGCCTGACCGTCCTCTATGATGCATCAAAAAAGGTCGAAATAAAAGCCCTTAAAGAGATATGTGCGGATATTGATAAATATTTTTCGACAAAGCCAATGGACTTTAAAACTGTCGATCTGAAGATCTCGACAGGCACTAAAAAGGTCAATGTTATAACTATAAATCCAAAGCACCCACAAATAAAGATCACTGCAGATCTGCCGGATACAAGACTGAATAATACCAGAAACTTTGAGGTAATGGCAAAAGCTAAAAACGCGGCTGCTGCTGTGAATGCAAACTTCATTTCAGGCTACGGCCCTGTGAAAGACCCTGTCGGCAACCTGATGATCAATGGCAAGCTGGTCTATGGGCAGAGCGGGATCACAAATATCGGATTTACTAAAAACAGGGAAATAGTTTTTGCCAATCCGGGGACCTTTGCCACAGGAAGCGCAGACGGCAAGAAGGAGAATATAGCACAGGGAGTAGGCAAATTTGAGTACAATCACTGGGCATGCTATGAGATCAATACGCTTTCACAAAACCAGAGCAACAATATTCTTTACACACCCGAGAGAGGTGACAAGATCGATATCACATCGGTGGGATATGTGGCTGTGGTGCGAAACGGCATCGTTGTTTCAAACAAGCTGATGGCCCCGGGTACAAGCGTCAACATTCCAAAGGATGGATATGTGGTTTATATAGGCAAGGCTGAGGGGGACAAGTGGAAGGCGAACCTGTCGCTGGCTGTCGGAAGGAAAGTAGACTATGAGTGCACCATCAGGAACAATAACAATGAGGCCTTTAAATGGGAGGACATGGACTATGTTATCGCCGGCGGTCCAGACCTGGTACTTGATGGAGAGATACAGCCTCAGACCACCAACCCCATATTTACCGGTGCAAAGTTCACCACGCTGTCAGCATACAGAACAGCCATAGGTGTCACTAAGGACGGCATGCTGCTGCTTGTCAGCGTGCCTAATGTCAAGATCAGCGAGCTCAAGGAAATAATGAAGGGCCTTGGAGCATGGAATGCCGTCAACTTTGACGGCGGCGCATCCTCCGGGATGTACTATAACGGCAAAGTGATCACCAAGCCGGGCAGGGAGCTTTGTACTGTTCTATACGTCACCATGGAGTAAGGGAAGATCAGCTTAATCGTGTGCAATTGAGCACGGTGTGCAAAAAAGTGGTCGTCTGGGCACAAATGACGTTTATAAGGGATACATAACCCTTCAAATCCCATATTATGTTGCCTTGACATAGCAAAATGTCAATAAAAACAATTTAGTCGTGCCCAGATGAAGTGTTTTTTGCACACCCCGGGTGAGATTTGATGGATTTGGTGGTGTGGACCCCATACCAGTTGTCAAATCACTGATATTGGGCTATAATACTATAGTCGGTATATGTCCCGGTGGCCTAATGGATAAGGTAATGGATTCCGGTTCCATTGATGCGGGTTCGATTCCTGTCCGGGACGCCAGATAAGAGGTTTTCGCTGTGAACAGCAGCGGGGATCTCTTTTTATTTAGAATCATATCATCTGGATGATCCTGTAACTGTTGATGAGCTGCAGCATAATACGGCTGAAAGCCTGGTAAAAAACATCAAAACTCCAATAAGTCCTGCTGATATAATTCTTATATCTTCAAAATCATGGGAGGTATATAGTATGATAAAGGTAAGGATCGAGAAGAAGCCGAAATTCAAGATAGCCGGAAGGAAAATATGGATATCGGGAACAGAGGATAATGAGGTTTTCGGTCAATTTTGGAAGGAATCTCAAGAAAACGGCCTGGTCAGGCTGCTCAATGAACTCAGAACTGACAAGCAGGAGGCCATAATCGACAGCGGCGTATTTGGTGTTTCTTGTGTGGAAAATGACCCAGACAACCGGAGCTTTTATTTCTATATTGGGGCCGAGTGTGATGAATGCCCAAAGGATGCCGATCTGGAGGAATATTCGGTACCTGCGTGCGAATGGGCGGTGTTTGAAAATAGAGGTGAGCTGCCGGATAGTTTGGTTGAAGCAGAAATGTATGCATTTTCACAGTGGCTTCCAAACTCAGGATACACACATGCGAATGCGCCTGAAATGGAAGTATACCCTTGGAGTGATTCCTCTGAAGAAGGTGCATTAAGCGAGTTTTGGCTTCCTATAAAAGAAAAATAGTTGTCAGGGGGCGTTTATATAATTAATTATTGCGATAGCGTCCAAAAGTCGATTGATTATTTTGAGCAGCATATAAAAGATGATATTGAATTGAATATCATTATCCGGCAATCTTGTTTTTCAACGACTCATTTCTATAGAATTTTTCAGGCTTTGGTTGGGGACTCGCTAAAAGACTATATTCGAAAAAGGCGGTTAAGTGATGCTGCCATTGAACTTTGTTTTTCAGAGAAGCGTATTATTGACATTGCCTTCGAATATGGGTTCAACTCTCAGGAAGTTTTCACACGAGCCTTTTTCAAGCTGTTCGGTATTACACCCGGCAGATATCGGGCGCTTAAGGGAAAGACTGTTTTATATGAAAAGGTAGATGCATATCAAAAAATGTTGATCAATCTGAATCGGGAGAATTCCATCGAGCCAAAGATAGTCATTGATAAGGAATTTCGTGTAGTGGGCCTGAAGAGACAAGTGAAGCCTGGAGATGATCTGATACGAAAACTGTGGGGGGATTTCAATCAAAGAAAATCCGAGATAGTCGATGCTGTTGACATTAATAATTTGTTGGGGCTATGTGAGTATATGCCTGATATTACTGATGAGAGTGAGTTCAGCTATATTGCCGGTGTTGAGGCGGACGATCCCGGCTGCATTCCCGAAGGTATGACGGTAAAAGTCATTCCGTCCTCAAAGTATGCGGTTTTTACTCATATTGGAGCTATGGAAGATTTGAAGAGTACCTATGATTATATATATGGAGCATGGCTGCATTGTTCGGGATATGAATTAGCAGAGCTTGATACAATAGAAGCATACAGTCAGAGTGATCACGAAAGCAAGATGGAAATATATATACCGATCAAATGAAACGAGTGTTGTGCCAAATAACTTCTTATTCGACCACATCCAGTTGTAAATCGTGGATTATTGCTATCAGATTATGATAAAATAACTCAGATACAGTTAATAATTGATGAAGACGGTAGATATATAATGAGAATAGGTTCTGTTGAATTTGAAAATAACATATTTCTGGCGCCTATGGCGGGGGTGACTGATCTGCCCTTCAGAGTGCTGTGCAGGGAGCAGGGATGCGGATTCATATATTCCGAGATGATCAGCGCCAAAGGCATGTACTATAAGGACGAAAAAAGTTGGAAGCTGGCTGAGTTGAGTGAGGCTGAGCTGCCGGCCGCCATACAGATATTCGGCTCGGAGCCGGATATTTTGGCGTATGCTGCGGACAAGCTGAACGACTCGGCTGCCGCTGTCATTGACATAAACATGGGCTGCCCTACGCCCAAGATCACAAAAAATGGAGAGGGTAGCGCACTGATGCTGAAGCCGGAGCTTGCCGGCGAAATCATCAAAGCAGTTGCTGCTGTGTCGAAAAAGCCTGTGACGGTGAAAATGCGAAAGGGCTGGGACGACGGGAATGTAAATGCCGTCGAGTTTGCCATGATGGCGGAAAAAAGCGGCGCTGCCGCAGTAGCGGTACATGGCAGGACCAGAGAGCAGTTTTACAGCGGCAAGGCGGACTGGGATATCATCCGCAGTGTCAAGAAGGCCGTCTCCATACCGGTAATAGGGAATGGCGATATATACTCGCCGGAGGATGCTGTGCGTATGTTGGAGTATACCGGCTGTGACGCTGTGATGATTGGACGGGGTGCACAGGGAAACCCATGGATATTCAAAAGAATTAATCACTATATCAAAACGGGCCAAATCCTGCCTGCACCTGACATAGAAGAAAGGAAATCCATGATGCTCCGCCACCTTGATATGCTTATTGAGCTGAAGGGTGAGTATACAGGCGTGCGTGAAATGCGCAAGCATATTTCCTGGTATACCAAAGGCTGCAGAAATTCAGGCCACTTCAAGGACCGCGTATTCAGAGCGGTATCACAGGAGGAAATGGCAGGCCTTATAAATGAATTCGGAAGCTGTACTGTATGAACCTGCATCACCGTTTATTCCGGTTGTGTTTCCAAGCACTAACTGCAGTCCGCCCCCTTTAGAAAAAGTTAGTTTATAGTAAGCGGTCTTGTCTCACGGGTATTGCAGTCTCTCCCTCACTACCATCTGTTAGGAAGAAGGGCTTTGGAGCAGGAAACACAACCTCCACAAACGGTGCCGCAGGTCAACACATACAATCAGATGATTCCTTTCTTTACAACACATCGGATTTGCATTAAAATAATAGCAGAATATATGTTCGGGAGGCAGCCATGAACCTTGAGCAAATGCTGCAGCATTTCAAAGCGTCTGAGAAGATGATGGAGAATATAACATCCTGGGTGGAGATACCAGCCAAGGAGGCGGTATATGCCGATTTTCCGGAATTTATAGACGAGCGGATAAAGACGGCGCTTGAAAGAAGAGGAGTAAGGAAGCTCTATTCCCACCAGGCCAGCGCCATACAGGCGGTGCATGACGGCAGCAGCATAGTGGTCGTGACGCCCACTGCTTCCGGCAAGACCATGTGTTACAACGTGCCGGTAATGGATGCCATTCTAAAGGATGAGGCCTCAAGAGCGCTGTTTCTGTTCCCTACGAAGGCTTTATCCCAGGACCAGACCTCGGAGCTTCATGAGCTCATCACAGAGGCCGGCGTCGATGTAAAAACCTTCACCTATGACGGCGACACTCCCCAATCAGCCAGAAGAGCTATCAGACAGGCGGGGCATATCGTGGTGACAAACCCGGACATGCTCCACAGCGGTATACTGCCCCATCATACCAAGTGGACCAAGCTTTTTGAAAACCTGAAATTCATTGTAATAGATGAAGTCCACCACTACAGGGGCGTATTCGGAAGCCACCTGGCGAATGTTATCAGAAGGCTCAGGAGGATATGCGAGTTCTACGGTTCAAACCCGCAGTTCATCTGCTGCTCCGCAACTATTGCAAACCCGGCCGAGCTGGCCTCCAGGATCACCGGAGCCGATATCAGACTGATCGATAACAATGGTGCGCCGACCTCCGGCAAGCACATTATTTTTTACAACCCTCCGGTGGTGAACAAGGAACTGGGCATCAGAAAGAGCAGCATGCTGGAAGCTGAGCGCATAGCTGAGTCCCTGATCCGCAACGGGGTACAGACCATAGTATTCACCAGGAGCAGGCTGAATGTCGAGGTGCTGGTAACTTATCTCAAGGATATATACCATGGCAGCAAGGACGGCGACAAGAGGGTCAGAGGTTACAGGGGAGGCTACCTGCCCAACCTGCGGCGTGAGATAGAAAAAGGTCTGCGGGAGGGCAGCATAACAGGCGTGGTATCGACTAATGCGCTTGAGCTGGGCATCGACATCGGGGCGCTGGAAGCATGTATCATATGCGGCTATCCCGGGACGATAGCCAGCACCTGGCAGCAGGCCGGGCGCGCAGGCCGCAGGAGCGGAGTGTCCGCAGCGATACTCGTGGCAAACAGCAGCCCTCTGGATCAATATATTATCAACAACCCGGATTACTTTTTCGGCAAAACACCAGAGAACGGTCTGATAAATCCCGACAACCTGGTCATACTTTACAACCATATGAAATGCGCCGCATTTGAGCTGCCGTTTGAAGACGGTGAAAAGTTCGGGGTCGAAACGACGGCGGAGGTGCTGTCCTTCATGGAGGAGGCCCGGCTCGTCAGGCATGTGGGGAACCGGTGGCACTGGATGTCGGATGTGTTCCCGTCCGATGCCATCAGCCTCAGGAGCGCATCCAACGAGAATTTTATCATTATCGATATCTCGGAGCCGAAGCCTGTGGTAATAGGGGAGACGGACAGATTCAGCGCTCCGATGCTTCTGCATGAGGAAGCCATATACATGCACGAGGGCATACAGTACCAGGTCGAGAAGCTGGATTTTGACGATAAAAAGGCTTATGTACGCAAGGTGAATGTGGATTATTATACTGATGCAAGTCTTGCAGTCGATCTGAAGGTGATCGACGTATTCCGCGAGGATAAGGAAAAGGCTGTGCACAGGAGCAGCGGCGAAGTCTCGGTCAGTTCGCTGGTGACCATGTTCAAAAAAATCAAGCTGCATACTCATGAGAACATTGGGTCCGGGCCGGTGACGCTGCCGGAGCTCGAAATGCATACGACATCCTATTGGGTGAGCCTGCCGGAGGAAATTCCCGATATGTCCCAGACGGATGTTCAGAATGGTCTGCTGGGCATCTCAAATGTGCTGGCAAATGCGGCGCCCATGTATCTGATGTGTGATCCGGGCGATATACACGTGGTCCATCAGGTGCGGGCCACCTTCACACAGAGGCCGACGGTCTATATATATGACAGCTATCCCGGAGGTGTTGGCTTCAGTGATAAGCTGTATGAGCTGCATGGAGAGCTGTTTGAGACGGCCGCAGCGATGATCGGGCAATGTGGGTGTGAAACGGGCTGCCCGTCATGTGTTGGACCGCTTACAGAGTTTACAGGCACGGGTGATCCGAAGGAAATGTCGATGAGGCTCATCGATATAATCCGCAAGGCAAATGTTTAGCGGGAGCAGTTATCACATGGATATCAGGAGTAAGCTGGGATTATACCGGGAAAGTGTGGAAAAGTCGATACAGCCTGCAGTAAAACAAGGGGAACGGGATATTGATATCCTGATCCCCGGAAAAGTATGCAAAAATGATTATGGCAGCTGCTATGTTATTGAAAACAGATATTCCTTTGATCATATTCACGGAGGCTGCGAGCTCGGAGCTGCAGCCGATATCGGGAGCGATGTGCTGGCAGCAGTGGGAGGGCAGGACTGTGAAGGACTCGAAGCCGGAAAACTGCTGTACCTGGATACGGAGACAACAGGGCTCTCGGGAGGCGTGGGGACTGTAGCGTTTCTGGTCGGTACCGGCCTTTATGAGGATAACTGCTATGTCATTCGACAGTATTTCATCAGGGACTACGATGAGGAAGCGGCTATGCTGGCGGAGCTGGCCCGGCTTTTTTCAAACTCCTCGGGGATGGTCACCTTCAATGGAAAGGCCTTTGACATCAATCTGCTTCAAAGCCGTTTCATCTCGAACAGGATGAGGCCTTCATTTTCGGATATGCCGGATATAGATCTTCTTTATCCCGCCAGAAGGGTATGGGGACTGAAGCTTGAAAGCTGCAGATTGTCATCTCTTGAAGAAAATGTGCTGGGAGAATTCAGACATGATGACATACCGGGAGCGCTGATACCTTCTGTTTATTTTAAATACCTTGATGACCGGGATGCTTCTGAGATAGTCAGAGTCATTAAGCATAATGAGCTCGATATTCTGTCGATGGTATCGCTGCTTGCCAGACTCCGGACCATGCTGCAAAGTCCATTGTCCGAGACGGATGGCGGTTTTGAGCTGCTGGGCATGGGCAGGATATTCGAAGCGACCGGCAGGACAGATAGTATGGTGGAGTGTTTGGAGGCATGCACGGGCTCCGAGAGATTCGACATCAGGATACAGGCGGTCAAGCGCCTGACAGGCATATATAAAAGGGCCGGACAGTATGACAGGGCAATGGAGCACTGGAAGGCCGTAGAGGCGGAAAACCCTGAGTTTGAGCTGTTTCATCTGATTGAGATGGCTAAATATCTCGAGCATAGGGAAAAGGATCCGGCAAAGGCGCTTCAGACCGTGGAAAAAGCGTTTCAAATCTGTATTCGCGGAGGGCTGTCAGCAGACAGGCGTCTGGAGGAGCTTAAAAAACGCAGAGAAAGGCTGAGAAAAAAGACGCAACAGGCAGCTGATCCACAGGAAAAATAGATTAACACCAGAGCGCAGAAGCACCGGAGCGACGCTTCACTCAGGAAGCCGGTTCATCAGCGGAAACCATCCTTGCAGTGATCCTCTCAGAAATGCCTTCCGCATTATTTTTTGTAACGATTTCGATAAATTTCTCTGCCAGAACAGGATCGAATTGCTTGCCGGAGCATCTTTTGATCTCTTCAATGGCCTCCTGCATGGCTATTCCCTTATGATACGGCCTGTCGTTGGTCATTGCATCAAATGCGTCGATGATACCGAGGATCCTGCACTCAAGTGGTATTTCCTCACCCCTCAGGCCGCTTGGATAACCATTTCCGTTCCAGAATTCATGATGGTGGAGAATAAACGGCGCAATAGAGACAAGCTCCTTTGAACGGCTGGCTATATTGAAGCCTACCTTTACATGGGTCTTCATTTTCTCATATTCCTTGGCAGTCAGTTTGCTGGGCTTATTGAGTATATCATCCGGTATGCCTATCTTACCAAGGTCATGCACCTTTGAAAGTAGCACCAGATTCCTTTTCTGGCTGTCATGCAGATCAAGCGCGTCAGCCATCTGACTGCAAAGCTGTGATATGCGCTCAACATGCCCCTGGGTGACAAAATCCCTCTCTGACAATGCAGACAGCAGCATATCTATGACCCTGCTCTTTTCGCTGCTGGACTGGCTGATTTTATATCTGTACATATCATCATCGGCCTTGCGGTATATGCTGTAAAGGTCTTCATCGACATCGTCGCTGGAGGTGGCAAGCCCTACCGACATGCTTATCGGTATCAGAGTATTGCTGCTGTTCATTATATCGGTGATTTTTACGATTGCTTCCGCCCTCTCCTGGGCTGTTTTCTGATCCGTATTAGGCAGCAGAATGCAGAATTCGTCTCCTCCGACGCGGGAAATCAAGCCCTGGGATCTTATTGCCGACCGGATGATATCGGCCGCCTTTATAAGCAAATCATCGCCTGCGTTGTGTCCGAAGGTATCATTTGTTATTTTAAGACCGTCAATGTCTATTACTATAATGCTCATTGGCTTCAGACTGTCTTTTTTCTTGTTCATCCGTGACATTTCTTCTTCAAAGAAGGTCCTGTTATAAAAACCTGTCATACTGTCGGTATAGGCCTGGCGTCTGATAGTTTCCTCGGCATCCTTCATTACTGTAACGTCGGAGAAAATAATACTTATGAAATCGCGCTTGGGATAAAACACTGACAGCTTGTACCATCTCCCCATGAGTTTGACCGCGTCGTCAATTGCTTTGATCTCGGTTGCAGCGGCTGTTTCCTCCAATGCCCCCTGATATTCCAGGCATAGTGCATTCAGTTCAGGGAAAAGCCATAAGATATTTGAACCGACAAGTTCCTTTCTGTTTATCCCGACATTTTCAGCGAAGGCATCGTTTGCCTCAAGTATCGTACAGCTTTTCAAATGTCCGTATTCATCATAATCAAGCCGGTTCAGCGTAAAACCGTCCTTCATATTGGTAAAGAGCGATTTATAATTGGTCTCTGTCTCTTTTGAGCGCCTTTCGATTTGTGCGTAAAAGCGCTTAAGATCCCCGGCTGCGTTTATCAAAAGCACCAGGAAGAAGATCAGCATGCCTATAAGGGCAAAGGAGAAAAATCTTTGTGCAGGGGATGCAGAGGGCGCTGTATTGTAAAACAGGGCAAATGTATCCACTAAACCGGAAAGACCAAGTGCAAGTATGCCAACAACCAGGACACCCGCCCTCTTTTTGCCCTCGAGGGCGGATTTGACTGCGGCATAAACAGATATAACCATTGAAACAGCCAGCATCACATGGAACAACTTGACGAAATGTAAAATAGAAACCAGGCCGGCAAAGTCAAATGTAAAGGATACTACGGTAAGTGCGGCATGAACTGCGGTCTGGATCTTCATTAGTTTGCCCTGGAACGAGTTTTTTGTTATGTATGTACTCTCGATGTACAGCATAAGCCAAACAGGTACCAGGAATATGAAGAAGTTGGCCCAATATGTGGCCGAAACGGGACTGAAAAAGAACAGCTGGTGGAAATTGGATTCTGCAAGTGTCCAGCCGCCAAGGAACGCTGTGCCCAATCCCAGGTACATGTCTTTATTCCTCTTGAACAAGGTAGCTACCTGGAAGAGAATGATTACAAGCCCGACAACAGTAAATATAAATCCAAACACTATTAAATACATGTTTGAAATCAGTGTGTCCATATACAGGGAGCCCTTATGTCCTACGGCCAACTGCGTCAGATAGCCTGCCAGGTGTGAAAAGGGGCTGCTCATTCTTATGTATATCGTTTTGCCGGCATAATCCGATGGAAGCACGACAAAATGCCAGGTGCTGCCTGGAGTTCTGACCTTTTCCATCGTATCATGCTTGCCATAGCTATATATCAACTTGTTGTCGAGGTAGATCTCTGAAGTATTCTGGGGAGCCCTATATCTGAATACAGCATAAGTCAGCTGTTCATCAGGAAGGACAGCCTTCACCCAGAGCGATTTGTAATTACCGGGATTTGGAGGCCTTCCCGGGTACTCAAAATCGATCCAGCCGTCATAAGAGTAATCGCTGTCCATCCATGCAAAGCTGCCATCGCTGTTGACAGGCGATTCGCCCCATCGATACTGCCACTGGCTCAGACTGTAGATTGGATCGCTTTTGGCTGCTGTGACAGCATATGAATATTCATTATTCAGATTTGAAGTAAATACTGCTCCGTAAATAACAGCCGCGAACGATATAACCAATACAGCCGTTAACAAGATGCTTTTTTTAAGCTGAGACATTTTACCCCCAACCATACATATGTCTAATGTCTATTCTTTATCATACCATAATTCGAAAAGAAAGAAAGCATATAAAATAAATTCAATAATATGAATTATGGTGTAAGAGTTTATGGGGTGGAGCTGTGAGGAAATCATTTGTAAGCGGAGCGGTTATTTTAATGATCGCCGGACTGGTTGCCCGTATAATCGGCTTTTTTTACAGGATATACTTATCAAACCTTACAGGCGCAGAGGGCATGGGTCTGTATGAGCTGGTAGTGCCTGTATACACGGCAATTGTTCTGACAATAACATCCGGTATAACAATAGCAGTATCTAAAATGGCTGCAGAGCAAAATGCCAGGACGGATACTGTCAATCCCAGGAGAATCACGGTTTGTGCACTGGTATTGACTGCAGCGGCGGGCATTCTGGTATCTGTTTTTATCGCTCTGAACACGGGATTCCTAAGTGAAAGAATACTCGGAGACAGCAGAACGCATGATGCGCTGGTGGTACTTGTCCCATGCCTGCCTGCTGTTGTTGGGGCTGCAGCGCTCAAAGGCTATTTCTATGGCATGCAGCGGATCATTCCAACGGCATTCTCCCAAATCGCTGAGCAGACTGTCAAGATAGTGATACTGATAGCGGCGGCAGGCTGGATATCGGAAAGAGGACCGGAATACGCCTGTACAGTTGCTGTCTTTTCTGCTGCTGCCGGTGAGATAATCAACATGCTCATCCTCATGCTGGTATTTACTTTAAGGAAAAGGAACAGGGGCGGAGAAAAACGCAGATTCAGGATGATGGGCAGGATGTTTATAATAAAGGAGCTTTTAAAGGCCGCCGTTCCTGTGTCGGCCAACCGACTAGTCATGTCTGCCCTCGCGGCAGCGGAATTTATATTGATACCCGTTATGCTCGCCTCAGGAGGGCTCGATGGAAAAAGCAGCATGGAGGTCTTTGGACGTCTGACAGGAATGGCATTGCCCCTGATAATGTTCCCGTCCATCGTGACAAATTCCATTGCCACGACTCTTGTACCTGCCATATCAGAATCAGTTGCACTTAAAAGATATAAAGCGCTGAACTACCAGATATCGAAGTCGATACAGATCACGTTTATTGTCGGAGTGATTTTCTCTTCGATGTTTTTCTGTTTTTCCAACGAGATCGGTGCATTGCTGTACAGGAGGGAGAAAATCGGTGATCTGCTGTTCCTTCTGTCATTCAGCGGAGTTTTCATATATCTGCAGCAAACCCTTACAGGAGTGTTGAATGGACTTGGGAAGCAGGGGATTTTGCTTAGGAATACAATAATCGGCTCGGTACTGAGAATAGCTGTCGTATGCGTGCTGATACCCATATTCGGGATCAGAATTTACATCCTTGGCCTGTGTGTAAGTCTGGTATTGACTGAATGTCTGAACCTGGTGACGATTAACAGGGCAACAGGTCTTGTATTCGATTTGAGGGGATGGATACTAAAGCCTGGACTGTCGGGCATCATAACTATATTTTCTGCGAGATATGTATATTACTTTTTTGAAATATTCAGGTTGGGAACAGCGGTCACCACTCTGTTGGCACTGGGGGCAAATGTGTTGATATCTGCGTCTTTGATGGTCATCACCGGCGTTATCAGTATAGCCGAGATCAAAAGCCTGGCAGGTTTGAAAAAATGAGAAAATCAATGGAAAATATTGATTTGGGGACATATCCGGAGATAAACATGTTTGGCAGGCATTAAAGGTCAAAGATAGTCAAAAACAAATTTTGATTATTATGTGCACATGGCTTAGAATAATATTAAGGTCAAAGATAGTCAAAGACAGTTGCTCATTAAAATGTATGGACTGGACTATCTGAGATTAACATAGATTAAAAATTTTTCGGAGGTGTTTTGTATGTTCGGATTAGTACCATCTAACAGAAGGAATGGAATGTCGGTGAGGAATGATTTCCTGGATCTGAACAGCTTTTTCGATAATTTCTTTAATGATTCCTTTACTACAGGCTTTTTCCAGGCATCACATCCCATTAAGGCCGATATCCGTGAGACAGAGAAGGAGTACATCATTGAGGCTGATATGCCGGGAGTAAAGAAGGAAGACATCAGGCTCGAGCTCAGGGACGGCGTAT
Source organism: Bacillota bacterium (assembly GCA_023435305.1). GTDB lineage: Bacteria > Bacillota > Clostridia > Acetivibrionales > DTU013 > DTU013. The sequence goes on along the minus strand of JAEYRV010000027.1, from coordinate 133,992 downwards.
TGACTGTCGGCGTTGAGCATAATGAGGAAGCGGAGGAGAAGCGGGAGAACTATATCAGAAAGGAAAGAAGGTATGGTTCATATTGCAGAAGCTTCCAGGTTGACGGCGTAAATCAGGAAAATGTAACGGCTGCGTATAAGGACGGCGTGCTCACAGTGAACCTGCCGAAGACCGAAGAAACAAAGCCCGCTACCCACAGGATCGATATCAACTAAACAAAGGATGACATCCTCGTAAAAATCTTATATAACCCCCATTTTACCGGCATATGGAACATCACCATATGCCGTTTTTTACATCTTTCTTATTTTCACGGAGGCAAGTATCACGGAGATGTTGATCCAGAACAGGAACATTATGCGGGTGAAGAAAAACACATGGTCGGCAAGACCCATTGTCAGGAGACCTGCGGCGCCTGCCAGTGCGGCATACATTATCTTTCCCGTCTCAGGGTCCTTCTTGCTTACCATTGCCTCAAATGCATTTCGCACCATCCTGAATATGATGAGCAGGAAGCTCAGCAGAGCGGCCACTCCTGCTTCAAGCCAGAGCTGCAGGTACAGTATATGCGAGTGAGCAACTTTTGTGAGGCCGAAGGTCTTGTACCGCTGGAATATAGTGGATACGACGCCGGGCCCGAGGCCTACGCCGGTGGTCCAATAATCCTTTAGCATTGGCATCGATGCATCGAAGATCTTGCTCCGGTATCCTATTGAGGTATCCTGTCCGTTGAATATTGTCATTATCCTGTTTGTTATCCAGGATGGCAGGAAGGGTATCGCAATAAGTCCTACGATTATTATGGCGGGAATGAACTTCATGTTCCAGAAAAACACGAACACAAGAGCCGCTGCCGCAAGAGCTATCCATGCCGATCTTGAGCCTGTCTTGAACAGCACTATGACTACCGGCATGAGAGCAATGAACCATCCGGCTTTTTTGAAGATTGATTTTTCGTTGAATATCAAAGCTATGAAAAACGGTATCGTAAGCACCAGCATTTCTCCATAAACGTTGGCGTTGCCCATCGTAGAATATACTCTGCCGCCAAGATCGGGGTTCAGTGTCAGGTCGGTGGTAGACGGATCGACAGCGATACCTGTCACCTTCCATTGATATATGCCATAAAGTGCGGTCAGGAACGTACCGACAGCAATGAGCCTGATAAGCATAGTCAGCTTTTCCTTTGTGTCCACAGTGCTGACGATTATCACCATAAATATGAAAGCAACTATGTAGTGGACCAGGTAGCGAAGGCTTTCTCCGGGGAATAATGATGTGGCTGCCGCCGTGGTTATACTTACAAAGAACAATATAACAGAATAGTCGATGGAGGGTGTCTCTATGAGACTCTTCCTGTTTATCATAAGGCGAAGGAAGAACAGCGCCGACAGTCCTGCTGTCAGCATCACCCCGTATTCATTCTGCCATATATAGTACGGAACAATCATGAATATTATAAGCACAAGTCCGATAACAACATGCAGGTTTTCTGTTATATAACGCAGCAGTTTGATGGCAAAGCTGTTTTCGAACACGGTTTCCCATCTGCTGTAAATCGCTTTGAGCAGTTTACCCGGGAAATTGACGATGGTATTCAGGATGCGCAGGAGAAAGCTGTCGGACCAGCTTTGCTGCGATTTGTCCGGACCTCTGAAATATGAAAGGACCAAACTGCTCTCTATTGTGTTTTTTATTAAATCCTTCATAATCCTTTTCCTTATCAATCAGCTTTTTCTATTTTGGATATCCTTCCATCCTTCAGGAAGCTGTTGCCCGCATACAGTGACAAGGTCTGGCCGACATAATAGAGGGACTTGTCTATGGATACGCCATTGGTGTTTACAGTACCCATTGTTTCCATTGTCAGGCTCAGTGAAGAATAGCCTTCTCTCGGCGAGGCCACGAATTCTCCTGAATCCCTTGCAGCCCAGAATATGGACTCGCCGCGTTCGATGCCGATGACCTTGCCGAAGTTGGAGTTCTGTACGGTTTCCCTGACAGGGTCGCCTCCCTTTATTGCATCGATCGTGCTGTCGGGAGTGTTTTCAAGATAAAAGGTGACTATTAATTTTTCCTGGGCCGCTGCCGGAGTGCCTACCTTTGCTTTTGCAAATTTGCCCGAGATGCCTATGACACCTATGGCCGCTATTGCTATGATTGCTATCGCTATCCATGTGGATTTTTTTCTAAACATATTATTTCCCACCTTACTGATTTATTTGTTCGGCGTCATCGATCCTTGCGTACAAGGTCGACGTGCCGACTCTGATGACGAGGATCTGTCCGATGTAATACTTCACGCCGCTGATCGTGAGTCCTGATGAGGTCACGGTTCCAGGAGCTTCTACCGTGAGTTTCACGGATGAGTAGCCGTCCCTTCCTGCCTCTACCTGTCTGCCCTCCTGGTCAGCTCCCCAGTTTACCGGTTCGCCGATCTCTATCCCGGATACCTTACCGAAGTTCACGTTCTGGAAGGATTCAGACACCGGGTCGCCTGGCTTTATATTTGAGGCCGTAAAGGTATTCGCCTCTTCCTGGTACAGTGTCAGAAGCATTTTACTCTCGGATGTGCTCGTGGTTTTTTCGGGCGAGAACAAACCGAATTTGTTCATGGCGAATACTGCCGCAGCCAGAATTATTACTATAAAAATCAGGTCGATTATATTTATTTTTCCGAACAATCTGCCGCTTTTATCGATCATCCCTGTCTCCTTTCCTGTTTTCTATAAAGATTATAAGTTTCATCCGCAGTTTTATCAAGGCTGAAGTGGTCACGGACGACAGCCAGGCCATTTTGTGCATATTGCTTCCTCAGAGCTTCATTTGAGGCCAGCAGTGCTATGCTGTCCGCATAACTCTTGACATCGCCGAAGTCAACAAGTATCCCATTGTTGTACTCCTCGTTTACAATTTCTGCAGTGCCTCCGCTGGCTGTGGTTATCACAGGGAGACCTGAAGCCATGGCCTCAAGTATCGCGATCCCGAAGGCCTCGCTTTTTGAATGGGCAATGAAGATATCCGAGTTTTTCAGCAATTCCTTCACATTATTTACATAGCCTGTAAAAATAATGCTGTTTTCAAGGCTGTATTCTTTCGCTTTTTCCTTTATTTCGCCCAGCAGCGGCCCGTCAGCAGCCAGAATGAACCTGCATTTTTTATCGGTTAGGGAGTATTCTTGCAGATTTTCGTTGAAATATCTGATGACTTCTATAATAAAATCATGGCCTTTTTCAGGAGAAAATCTCGAATCGGATGTAATAAGAAGCTCATTACTGTCGATGCCCAGGTTCTTTCTGAAACAGTTATCGGCAGGCTGACCGGAACCGGTCCATTCATCGGGATCGACTCCGTTATGTATCATTGAGATCTTGTCCTCTCTGATGCCCTCATTGATCAGGCTGTCCAGTACATGACGGCTGACCGCTATTATACTGCTGTTGAACCTGGTGAATATCCTGTTGGCAAGCACTACCTGCCTCGTGTTTTCAAGGAGCATGTGCCGCGTGTTTATAAGCCGGACTTTGTTTCCGGCCATTTTTGACAGAGCGCCGATGTAGTTTTCTCTGAGAAAATGTGTATGTACTGTTTCTATAGAGAGATCCCGGCACATTTTTTTCAGCCGGAGAGCCGCCCTTATGTCGAAGGGGCTGATCATTTGAAGCGGCAGCATTCTGACGCCCAGCTCTTCAAAGGCGCCTCTGCCCGGACCGTCCTGTGAATATGCTATATAAAACTCGCATGTCCTGCCATGGAGCTTTTTTGCCAGAGAGTATATGTATTTTTCCGTTCCGCCGTTTCCAAGGTAATTCAGCATGTGGAGCACCCTGTGCATCCTGCCGCCCCCTCCCGGATATTCTCCTTTGTTGACAGCACCATTTTACCATATGGCGTATGACGAGTCGAGGATATCATCAAATTGAAACATTCACCGAGGAATGATTTTTTTTGAAAAGAAATGTTATAATTAAAAAGAATCGTTTCGTATCGCAATATATACAGGAAGGATGCACGCAGCATGAAATGGATAGTAAAAGACAGCCGGACCTGTACAGGCTGCTCGGCCTGCAGCCAGGTGTGCCCGATGAACGCTGTCGCAATGAAGGAAAATGACGAGGGATTTCTGTATCCTTTTATTGATGAGGATAAATGTACTGACTGCGGTTTGTGCACCAGGACTTGTCCGGTGAACAGTGCAGCTGGCAGCGGCAGTGATAAACCAGAGAAGAAGGCTTATGCCTGCTATACAAAAAATGACGAGATCAGGGCTAAAAGCTCATCCGGAGGCGTTTTTTCACAGCTTGCAGCAAAAACTCTCGAGAAAGGGGGAGTTGTATTCGGAGCTGGGTTCGACAGCAATTTTCGTGTAAAACATAGCCATATTGAAAATATTGAAGAGCTTGATAGGCTGAGAAGGTCGAAATATGTACAAAGCGACATAGCGAACACCTTCAAAGAGACAAAGAAATTTTTGCAGGAAGGAAGGCATGTGCTTTTCTGCGGGACACCATGCCAGATAGCAGGACTCAAAGCCTTCCTGGGGAAGGTCTATGAGAATCTCATCACCTGTGACCTGGCCTGCTTCGGTGTGCCGTCACCAAGGGTGTGGAGGATGTATCTGGACTACCTTGAAAGGAAAAACGGCAGCGAGACAGGGACAGTATCATTCAGGGACAAATCCGGTGGGTGGAAGGATTACCGGATGGATATCGGCTTCAAAAATGGCGGCAGATATCGGGTCCAGGCGAAAAAAGAACTTTACTTCATTGGCTTCGGAAAGAATATACTCAGCAGAAGCTCGTGTTTTGACTGCAGATTCAGAGTATGGGATTCCAGCGCGGATATAACTCTGGCTGACTTCTGGGGAATAGAAAAAATGGGCGGTATTATCGAGGACGACAACAGGGGAGTGTCGCTGGTGATTACCCATAGTACCGCGGCAGAAGCGGCCTTGAAGGAAATCGAGGACGACGTGTGCATAAGTGCATGTGATATAAATGAAGCTGTAAAGTATAATCCGAGGCTTGTTTCATCAGCTGCGGAACCGGCGGGCAGAAGAGCCTTCTTTGCTGACATGGCAAAAGGCCGTGATTTCGATACACTGAGAAAAAAGTACATGGACAACACAAGTGTAAAATACAAGATGAAGTGCATTCTCAAACGTATGTTAGGCAGGGGCTGAAGATAATCAACGGAAGGGGTTTTTTATGAAAGCCGGTATTTTGACATTCCATTATGCACATCACTATGGGGCCCAGCTTCAGGCGTATGCTCTCATGAGAGCGATATCGCTGCTGGGGATGAAATGTGAGATCATAAACTACATAAGGATGGACAATATTGAAGGGAGCAGGCTTTTCAAAAAAGGGTTTTCTGCCGGTTCCATCCTGTCAAATGCCAATACGCTTCTGAACTATGGAAAGCTGAAGAAAAGGCATGACAGATTTAACGGATTTGTACAAAATGAGATGGATCTTTCACCGAGGTTCTATGGTTCTTATGAGGCTCTTTGTTCGGATCCTCCTGAATATGAGGCTTATGTCTGCGGCAGTGACCAGATATGGAATCCCCTGATTTTTGGTGAGAAAACCTACGACCCGGCATTTTTCGCGGAATTTGCGAAATCAGGAAGGCGTGTGGCATACGCACCGAGCTTCGGTATCAGCTCGATACCTGAGGACAAAAGGGAGCCTCTGAAAAAATACATAGACAAGTTTGAGCACCTTTCTGTCCGGGAAAAGCAGGGGGAGAAGATTTTAAAGGAGGTGACAGGAAGGGATTCCATCACCGTACTTGACCCCACTTTGCTGCTTGATAAGGACGAATGGAGCACTCTTGCCGCTCCGCCGGATATCCGTGAGCCTTACATTCTGTGCTATTTTATTACCGATGCCAGGAAGTATGCCGGATATGTGCAGGCTGTTTCCGATAAATATAAGCTGCCCGTGGTATCGCTCTGCGGTTCCAGGAGAGTTGTGCCCCAGACCAGGGTCAAAATACTGGACGCAGGTCCCCGGGAATTTCTCGGATTGTTTGCCGGGGCATCGTATGTATTGACAGACTCCTTCCATGGTACTGTTTTTTCTTTGAATTTCAACAAGGAGTTTCTCTGCTTCGAGTCCTCCGCGAACTCTGAAAAAGCTGTAAATTCACGGCTCCACAACATACTGGACAAGGTGGGACTGGTCTCCCGAATCTTTTCAGCGGCAACTGATCCCAAGGAGCTTAGCATCTTTATGGATAACAGTGTTGCTGGAATAAATTACACGGAAGTCGGGCAGGCCCTTGCAAAGGAGCGCGGTATATCACTCGATTACCTGAGGGGTTCCTTGTCATAGCTTTATGAGGTTATAATGCCGATATATATTATAGCGAGGCGGCGTATAAGTGTTATAATAGGTTATATCGGTTATGCGGATGCCTATATGGCCGGGAGGTGATGGATCTATGCGGCTGTTGCCTAAAAGACCGCGGGATGGCAAAAAATTCGATACCAGTACACTGAGGAAGAACAATATTTCACTTCTTATCCTCGATGAGCGCTGGAACAGGCTTTTTGCCAACGCGCCCAAAAGCCCGTCCATCGAGCGTATCGAACATAAGCTGAAGGAACTGCTCAAGGAAGAGGCACGTCTAATAGCGGAGCAAAAGGAAATAGCATCCGCCAAGAAAAGCCATATGGACAAGATAATCAGACTTACACCCGAGGTCTTTGAGAAGAATGATGAGACTGCCAAACAGGAGATGCAGGACTCGGAGCGCGAAATCAAGAGAATCAACAGCAGGGCAAAGCGTATAGAGGAGCTGCTCGACGAGATGCCGGACAGAAAAAAGAAGGCAAATCTGGAGCTGCTGGAGGAAACGGTCAATATAGTATACTACAAGATAGGCTCTGCCAGGAAGAGAGTGAAGGAGCTTGAAAAGCTGATAGAGGAAACAAGATCGAGGCTTAAGGAATATATAGATGAGAAAGAAACGCTCTCACAGGATGATACCGACATCTACTCGTATTTCCATGATCTGCTGGGCGGTGAAGAGCTTGAAAGGCTGGACAGCGAGTTCTTTGAATAATGTGGACGAACGAGGTATGGATAAATGAAGGTTGTAACACCGGAACAAATGAGGAAAATCGATGAATTTGCCATAAATGAGATGGGCATACCAGGGATCCTGCTGATGGAAAATGCTGCGGCAGCAGTTGCTGCGGAAGCGGCAGCCATGATAGAGGACTGCAGCGGCAGAATGGTTACAGTTGTTGCCGGAAGGGGCAACAATGGCGGTGATGCATTTGCGGCAGCAAGGCTGCTCTACAGTAAAGGCGTCAATATCAGTACATACCTGGTTGGCAGTAAAGAAGGCATAACAGGTGATGCACTGGTTAACATGGATATCCTCGGACGGATAGGAATAGATATATGCGAACTTTCTGAGGAATGTGGCACCGAAGGATTCTCACAGGATCTGGCAGCATCGGATCTGATAATAGACGGTATATTCGGAACCGGCCTGAGCCGCGATGTCGACGGCTTTACGGCTGAAATCATCAGACTGATGAACGATTCCGGTACACCTATTCTGTCTATTGATATACCATCCGGTATTGACGGCAGATACGGGACCGTAAAGGGAACATGCATCAAGGCTGCCGCAACAGTTACTTTTTGTATGCCCAAGTCCGGCCTGCTGCTGAATCCCGGCTGTGAATATACAGGCAGACTGATGACTGCCGATATCGGAATACCTCCTTCGGCAATAAACAAGCAGGACATAGGGACATGGATAATCGACAGGCAAATGGCGGTTTCCATGCTGCCGGGTAGAAAGCCGGACAGCAATAAGGGCGATTATGGCAGGGTGTTTATTATTACCGGCTCCAACGGGATGACCGGTTCGGGATGCCTTGCATCAGCAGCTGCGCTCAGGTCAGGCGCAGGCCTTGTATATACGGGAGTACCTGCCAGTCTGATGCCCATATATTGTTCTAAGCTCACCGAACCAGTCGTGATCCCGCTGGAGGACGGCGGAACAGGTATACTGACAGCTTCATGCTCCGAAGCAATACTGGGGAAGCTGGATAAAATGGATGCTGTGGCGATCGGACCCGGACTTGCGGTCACAGAGGATACAAAAAAAATCGTCACTCTTGTGATAGAAAACTGCAAAGTGCCGCTGATTCTTGATGCAGACGCACTGAATGTCGTTTCTGGCGATCCTTCAATACTGAAAAAATTTAAAACCGAAGCGGCAGTGACTCCTCATCCCGGTGAAATGGCAAGGCTGATGGGTGTTGATATCAAGGCTGTGCAGTCTGACAGGATCGGGAATGCGCAGAGATTTGCCCGGGAGTATGGAGTGACTGTTGTCCTTAAGGGCAGCAGGACAGTCGTGGCATGCCCCGACGGCAGAGTCTTTGTCAATCTGACAGGAAATGCCGGGATGGCGACCGCGGGAACGGGAGATGTGCTTACAGGTATTATAGCAGGTATAGCAGCCCAGGGCGTCGGCATAAGTGCGGCGGCTGTGGCAGGGGTCTACCTGCACGGCCTTGCAGGAGATGCTGCGGCTGACTACAAAGGAATGCACGGGATCGTGGCGGGAGACATTGTCGACTTCCTGCCGGTCACGATAAAGGAAGCTATCAGATAAAAAATACTGGGATATGTATTTTGGCGGAGGACTGAGATGGAATATAAACTTAACAGAGCTTGGGCAGAGATAGATCTGGATGCTATCGCCCATAATGTTCGTGAAATAAAGAAGCTTACAGGCAAGAGAGTGGAGCTGATGGGGGCAGTAAAGGCGGATGCTTACGGCCATGGTGTGCTGGAGGTAGTCAGGACACTGCTCGATAACGGAGTTACCCAGCTGGCGGTATCGATGCTGGATGAGGCGATCCAGATCAGAAAAATGGGGATCGGAGTACCGATACTGATACTGGGTTTCACTGACCCTGCCAGAGCCGATGAGATAATACTGAACGATGTAACACAGACAGTCTTCAGCCTTGATCTGGCACAGGCGCTGTCAGCGGCCGCGGTGAGGCTTGGCAAAAATGCGAAGATACATGTCAAGATCGATACCGGAATGACCCGTCTGGGTTTTATGCCGGGCTACGGTGCGGTAAAGAGCATCATGGAGATCAGCAGAATGCCCGGGATCATTATAGAAGGCCTGTTCACACACTTTGCATCTGCCGATGAAAGCGAAAGGGACTATACCTTGATGCAGTTTGAACGCTTTATGAGCGTTTGCAGCGAGCTGGCAAGAGTAGGGATACACATACCCCTGAAGCATGTCTGCAACAGCGGCGGAATAATTCAATATCCCGAGATGCATCTGGACATGGTCAGACCAGGAGTCATATTGTATGGCCTTTATCCTTCAAATGAGGTAAGCAGAAGCAGCATTTGTCTGAAACCGGCAATGACACTGAAGGCCAATGTCGTCCATGTCAAGGACGTGGAAAAGGATGTCTGCATAAGCTATGGCAGGACGTTCCGGACTTCACGCAAAAGCAGGATCGCCACCGTGCCTATCGGATATGCCGACGGATATACAAGACTCATGTCCAACAAGGGGCGTATGCTTGTCAATGGTGAATTTGCACCGGTGGTGGGACGGATATGTATGGATCAGTGTATGATCGATGTTACCGATCTGCAAAAAGATGTACATGTTGGTGATGAAGTAGTCATATTCGGCAGTCAGGGCGGCGCCAGCATAAGCGTCGACGAAATCGCCGCCGAGGTAGGGACTATAAACTACGAGCTGGTATGCATCATAGGTAAGAGGATACCCCGCGTATATCTCAAGGGCGGGGAAATATGCAGCGTCCTTAATTATCTTATATAAATATCTATATCCTATCTACATCCCATCTTTACGCGCACCCAGGTAAGAAAAAATTTCCGGAAATGAGAATTTTTCTTACAAATGGTGCGTTATAATAGAAGTATAGGCTTCTTCTGCGGCAAAGCCGGACAGGGTGGATGTTTCAGTAATAGAATTTTAATTTGACCTGATATATATCATAATATATAATTTTATATATACTCACCCACATATTTTTTATCATGGCGGCAAAAATTATATTATTGCTCTTTCGAGCATGCTGCCTGGTTTGACATATTTCTTCTCTAACGATTTGACTCGGAAAAAAATGGGGGATTTATTTTGGCAGAATTGAAAAAAATACTTATAAGCCTTCCTGATAATTTACTCAAAGAGGTAGATAATATTGTGTCTGTTGAAAAGACCAACAGAAGTGAATTTGTCAGAGAAGCGATGAAACTTTATTTGCGCGAAAAGAGAAAGTTACAGATCAGGGACAGGATGAAAAAAGGTTATCAGGAGATGGCTGAGATCAACATCAGGTTAGCGGAGATGTGCATGGACGCAGACAGCGAGCAACAGAAAAAATATGAGGAACGTCTTGGGGAGTTGGAGTAAACGTGATCATAAAACGCGGGGATATTTATTATGCCGATCTCAGTCCGGTGATCGGCTCCGAGCAGGGAGGAGTCAGGCCGGTACTGGTCGTGCAGAATGACATAGGCAACAAGTACAGTCCAACGGTCATTGCAGCGGCAATAACATCACAGATCAACAAGGCCAAGCTGCCGACCCACATAGAGATAAGCGCCCTTGACTATGGACTGCAAAAGGACTCGGTCATACTGCTTGAACAGATACGGACCATAGATAAAAAGAGGCTCAGGGAAAAGATCGGACATCTGGACGATGAGCTGATGGAGAAGGTAAATGAAGCGCTAAGTATTAGCTTCGGACTGGCCGATATATAGTTTGAACGGCTAAAAAGGCTTGGGCCCTGTACATATGAAAAATTACCAGTCACATACATAGAAAGCCTTTAATCTTCGGGCCGCTGCAAGCCGGTAAACATATTCGCCGGTATTGTTTGAGGTATCTTTAGTATGATAAACAAGGATAAGCTATTCAGGGTCATTGCGATCGCATCCCTGGTTTTTCTGACATATCAGTTCGGGCTGAGGCCGCTTTTTGTAAAAGACAAGAATGTCATTAAGGCTGACAGGCAATACTGGTCCGAGCTATTACCCAAAGATGACAGCTATGATTATGATATCATCGTTTACGGATCCGAGCCCCAGGGCATTGCAGCCGCTGTTTCCTCGGCCAGGCTTGGGGCAAACACTTTGCTCATCAGTGAAGATTATGATATGGGGGGGAGCATATCCCAGTGTCTTATACCTGAACTCGAAATTCCACTTGATAAAGACAATAAGAAGCTGAACGGCGGTATGATGAAAGAGCTGTCGGGCATGACGGGCGGGTATTTCAGCCCGGATCAGTATATAGCAGCGGTAAATGAGCTGCTGCAGGCAGAAGAAAATTTGAGGATCATCGCCGGATCGTCTGTTTCCGGAGTCAGTATGACGGGCAACCGTATCGATTCTGTTGCTGTCCGTTCAAGGGACGGACTGGTGGATATCTCAGCGAGGATGTATATTGACGCATCCGACAGCGGCGCGCTGCTCGACTTTTGCGGAGTGCCATATTTTAAGGGTTCCGAGGATCTCAATCTGGAGAACAGCTATATACCTGTAAGCCTGAATTTTGAAATGGTGAAGACCGGACCGGCTTCATCCGCAGGCAAGGAAGGCAGGGTGGTATTGGGCAGTGAATTTTTGAGATATGTGCCAAAGAACAGGAAGGTCAGTCTCGAAAGCCCGGTCATATATTTCCTGCCGGATAACAAAGCCATTGTCAGCGGCCTTCAGGTATCCGGAGTCGACACGACAGACAGCGGAAAAATGAAGGAAGCCTATGAGCTTGCGGCTGAAGAAGCGAAAAATCTCAGTGAGTATCTGGTGCAAACCTTTGTTGAGTTAAAGGACTACCAATTTTCAGAGGCTGCCCAAAGACTGCGTGTTATGGAATCCAAGCACTATAAGGGCAGATATATGCTGACGGTGAAGGATATCCTGGATGGAAGGTACTTTGCAGATACAGCGGCAATGGGAGCATATCCCGTAATGATAAGCAAGCTGGCCGTAAAAGGTTCATATATAGCGGGTAAGGCTGACAGATATTCCATACCGCTGAGATGTCTTGTCCCCGACGGAGTACAGAACCTCTTTATGGCAGGACCCAGGGTTTCATATTCATCTCTTGCTTCAAGCAGCGCCGGCACGATCGGAACAAGCATTGCAACGGGTGAGGCAGCAGGCGCCGCTGCTGTGATGTGTGCAGCCAGAAATGAAAGCCCCATGTTCCTGGTGGAGGGATATGAGTATTTTAAGGAGTTTGGTGCGACCCTTGCTGCAAAGGATATGTACCTGCCTGATAAGACATCTTCATTCAAGTATAAGAACAATTGGGCATATGAATCATTTCAGCAGCTGGTATCTCTGGGACTCCTCGCTGGAGGGGCCGATAATGATATGAAGGCCGACATGCATGCCTCGCAGAAGGACCTGGCATATATACTGATAAACGGCATTTATCGACTGGATCGGGACAGCTATACCGAGCAGCTGCATGAGAGGCTGAAACCATTTATTAGCGACGATAGTCTTACTTTCGACAGTATGATAAGGATGCTTGGTGCTCTCTATGGTATTGAAGGAGAACCGGATGATATCTATAAAAAGCTTTATGAACAACAGCGTATCAACGGAATTTTCTCCGACAGGCTGGGCAAGCTGAAAACAAATGCGGAAATCATCACTATGGATATGGTCTATTATATAGGGGCATACAGCATCCGCAGCTTTACCGGAAAGGATGTCTCAGAGACTGTACCCTGGTATTCATCTGCCGGAGACCCTGGCGTACAGGACCCGTAGGATAAATCTCGGAATGTCCATCATCCGCCGTGCTCTGCGAGGCTCCTTATACAGCCTGTAAAGCCATTCCAGGCCATTTCTTCTGAAGAAGTCGGGGCAGAGCTGTACCCTGCCTGACAGTATATCTATAGTTCCTCCAACCCCTATACAGACTCGGGAGTTCAGCTTGTCAAGGTGGCTGGATATCCACTTTTCCTGCTTTGGAGCGCCAAGGGCAACCAGAAGTATATCTGGGGATGATTGGCTGATATCGTTTATTATCCCGGCTTCATCCTGTTCATTGAAATATCCGTCCCGGAAGCCTGCGATTCTTAGTCCGGGATACTCTGCTTTTATTCTGTCCGCTGCCTCCTGCGCCACTCCCGGTTTTGCTCCGAACAGGTAGCAGCTCAGTCCATTTGCGGCATAGGCCTTGAATACCTCGCGGACCAGGTCGACGCCCGAAACCTTTTCGGGGACCGGTCTGCCCAGAAGCTTTGATGCCAGTACCACGCCGGCCCCGTCGGCCACAAGCATGTCTGCCTTTTTCAGGATCTCCTTCAACTCGGGATCCCTTTGGGCCGCCATCATTATCTCGGCATTTGGAGTATATATCGTATGTGCTCCGCCTTCACTGACAAATGAACCTACCCTGTCCACTGCTTCCTTCATAGTGACGGCATCAACTTGTATACCTAATATATCCTTGGTTTTTCTCATCGTCCGGTGTCCCCTTACTTGTTGATAATACTGACAATATTGATGATATTATAACCTGTGTGCTTTGTCAAAGATGATGAAGAAGCGGGGGTTGGAATCTGCAAAAAATGATGTAGAATATATATGCAGAGGTTTTATCTCTATGAAACCGGGTAAAATGATAAATATTATGAATACCTGAAAAACAGGTGGTCAGGGGACGGTAATTTTATGAAGTCAGCGGGAAATATCAAAAAGAAGATCGAGGATTATTTGTGGATCATACTTGGATCTGCAATCACTGCAGCAGCTATCAACATTTTTCTCGTGCCTTACAAAATAGCACCGGGCGGTGTGACGGGAATCGCCACGGTCATTTATTATCTGATAAGTGAGTATCTTCCCGTAGGAATGATCATGCTTATATTGAACATACCTCTTTTTATTTTTGGTACGAAATACATAGGGCGGAGGTTCATCGTCAGGACGCTTTTCAGCACGATATTGCTTTCTGTTGCCATTGACCTGTCAGAGCCCTTTGCAGAATGGTTCAGTCAGCAGCTTGCACTGGAGAATCTGACGGCAGGGCCGGACTTCCTGCTGTACTCGATTTTCGGAGGCTTTTTCATGGGCCTTGGCCTTGGCCTGGTATTCAAATCGGGAGCGACAACAGGAGGCACTGACCTGGGAGCGAGGATAATGCATCATTTCATGCCCTGGCTCTCCATGGGGAAGGCGCTTTTGATAATCGATTCAGCAGTTATAATATTTGCGGCCATCGCATTCAGAAGCTTTCTGCTGGCGCTCTATTCCATACTGGCACTGTATATTTCTACAAAAATCGTTGATATCATTCTTGAGGGAGTAAATTTTGCCAAAGCTGTCTACATCGTTTCAGACCATTCGGAGTCCATCGCAGAAGAAATAATGAAGGAGCTGGACAGAGGCGTTACTGCCCTCAAGGGGATAGGAATGTACACAAAAAGTGAGAAGAACGTCCTTTACTGCGTAATACACAGAGGGCAGCTGCAGGAACTTAAAAACATAGTAAAAAAGGCTGATCCGTCGGCATTTATCATACTCAGTGACGTGACCGAGGTACTGGGGGAGGGGTTCAAAACCTACGACTGAGGGCTGTGGCTATTTCACTATTGACATGGACAACACAAAGGTGTTAGTATTAGGGAAATTGAATATGATCTTCAGGGCAGGGTGAGATTCCCTACCGGCGGTAATGCGGCCAATGGCCGTTAGCCCGCGAGCGAAAGCAGATCCCGGTGTGATCCCGGAGCCGACAGTACAGTCTGGATGGAAGAAGATGCGCGCTTTTTGACCATTGATGTCCCTGGGATCCTATTCCGGGGATTTTTTATTTTATTCCTTTCGGGGAAATAAAGCAAATTGGAGGGTTGATTATGGCTTCAAAAAGAACAAGGGTAATTGTGCTGGTTGGTGTGCTTTCCGCTCTTTCATGGGTATTAATGGCGCTTGAGTTTCCGCTTTTTATATACTTTCCTTCATACCTGAAAATCGATTTCAGCGATCTTCCTGCTATTTTCAGCGGTATCATCGCAGGACCGCTGGCAGCAGTTGCAACGGAATTATTGAAGAACCTGCTGCATTTCTTCACCATGAGCAAGGAAGGCGGGATCGGTGAGATAGCAAACTTTGCCGCCGGTATAGGATTGGTGCTGCCAATCGTGCTTGTGACCAGAAAAAATGGAAAAAGAATGTGGATCGGACTGATTTTAGGTACCATAGGGATGACAGTCACAGCGAACCTTGTTAATTATTTTATCACTCTTCCGCTGTATATGAAGGGTGCGGATAACAAGGTACTGCTGGATACGATCCTTGCGATAACTATTCCGTTCAACATTGTCAAAGGGATCATCGTTTCCATACCCGCGTATTTTCTGCATATGATCCTTAAGAACGTCATCAGAAAATATAAAATATGACCGGGATGATATCCAATTGATTCGACGGACTGAATCAGGGCGGCAAAAGTACAGTAAAAAAATGGTCGGAAATGTATTGACAATATTCTAGGCTTGTACTAATATTAAATAAAAATGTAAGTATTTGCCTAGAATTTATTTTATGGTTCATTCTGGAAAATTATTGGAGGAAAGCAAAATGGAAGTTAACAGGCAGAAGGTTCATGATCTTATGAAGACCAACTGCGCGGGGAATTACAACCGGTTTGCAAGAGAACTCGGAGTCGATCCGTCACACCTGTACAGATTTCTCAATACAGGCGTCGGCGGCGGAAAGAAGATTCTGATGTCCGTTATCAAGTACTGCAAAATCAACGGATTGGACTTCGAGGAGTATATCAGTATCTGACAGCAATGAAATGCATGCCCGTCACCCGGCTTAGCCCAGGGCGTGCATAGCTTCAACAGTATTCCTTTATCATAAGGGCTCTGACATAGCCTTTGTCTTTTGTTATGGAGTCTATGTAAAAACCCCTGCCATAGTAGAATCTGACAAGATCCCTATACCTGGATGCGGTATGAAGGCTTACGCTTTTTATGCCCCTTTTGATCAGCGTCTTGTCGATCAGATTCATTAATGATTTTCCGATCCCTATGTTATGATAGCTGAGGCGTACGCCGAACCTGCTAAGATATGCCGTGTTGTCTGGCAGTATGGAAACCCTTGCACTTCCTACTGCAATATTGTCCATGACTGCAATATAGACTTCCTTGGTCCGTATATCCCTTACAATGTCCTCACAGCTCTCCTGTAAGGCTTCCATTGTAGATGTCAGGCCTGTGTCAGCCATATATTTGCTGAAGGACTCCTGCATTATTTCGTAAATTGCAGGAGCATCCTCTTCAACTGCCTTTCGTATTATAAAAGAATAATCCACCATGATTCTGTACTCACCCCATTAATGTTGCCATAATGGCCTTCTGAATATGCAGCCTGTTCTCTGCTTCGTCAAATACACATGAGTTGGGGCCGTCTATAATTTCTTCAGTTACTTCCAGGCCCCTGTATGCAGGCAGACAGTGGAGGAACATGGCATCCTTTTTTGCCAGTGAGAACAGTTTTTCGTTGACCTGATACGGCATGAATATTTTTATTCTCATTTCCTTCTCATCTTCCTGACCCATGCTTATCCATGTATCCGTATAGACAACATCTGCGTCCTTGATGGCTTCCTCGGGATCCTCCGTGATCACTACGCTGCTGCCGGATTTGGCAGCGGCGCTTCTGGCCTGCTCGATGATCGTGCCGTCGCACATATAGCCGGCGGGGGCGGCCACAGCAATATCCATGCCTGTCTTGGCACAGCCGTGCAGCAGTGAATTGGCAACATTGTTGCCGTCTCCGATATAGGCCAGCTTCAGCCCCTTGAGTTTGCCTTTCTCCTCGTACACAGTAAAGAGGTCGGCCAGTATCTGGCATGGATGCATCAGGTCAGTAAGCCCGTTTATTACCGGTATCGTACCGTACTTTGCCAGGTCCTGCACATCACTGTGCTTGAAGGTCCTGATCATGATGCCGTTTATATAATGGGAGAGGACCCTCGCCGTATCATATATTGTCTCGCCGCGGCCGAGCTGTATGTCGTTGGAGCTGAGGAATATGGGGAAGCCTCCAAGCTGGTACATTCCTACCTCAAACGAAACTCTGGTTCTTGTGGAGGATTTCGAGAAGATCATTCCAAGGGTCTTACCCTCCAGCAGATGATGCCGGACTCCCGTACGAAGCTCTTTTTTCAATTTTTCAGCCAGTGAAAAAAGGCTTTCGATCTCCTCATACGATACGTCGTTCAGGTCTATAAGATGTTTCATTGCTTATCTTCCTTTCTGATTACTTCCCGGTTTTGCTTATATCACGGGTTTATGGGAATATTCATCCAGTGCATATATCTCTGCATCGCCGTTATTGGACAGATGCTCAAGTACGTCAAGCATTGCGTTGGTAGTGTCAAGTGATGTAAGGCAGGGAGTATTGTATTCCATTGAGGTCCTCCTGATGGAGAAGCCCAGTCTTCCCGGTATGCCTTCCTTTGCAGGTGTGCTGATGACCAGCGACACTTTGTCGTTTTTAATATAATCAAGGATGTTTGCCTCGGAAATCAGCTCTACGGCAAGGCCGGCGTCGGAAAGATAACCGTAGGTATCTTCAACTGCCATCAGCTTGAAGCCGAGCTTGCTGAACCTTGATGAGATAACAAGACAGTCCTCCTTATCTCTTTCGCCTGCAGCTATCAGGACACTGCCGTCTCTTGGTATTGACAGCCCTGAGGCGATAAAAGCCTTGTACAGCGCCTGACGGTAAGTTTTATCGACACCCATGACTTCGCCTGTGGACTTCATTTCCGGGCTGAGGAACGTATCTACCGTAGTGAGCTTGGCAAATGAGAATACAGGCGCTTTGACAGCTGTGAACTCCGTTTCCTTTGCCAGACCGGGCTCATAGCCGAGCTCTCTCAGCTTGCTGCCCATTATGAGCTTTGTTGCGACATTCACCATTGGGATGCCGGTTATCTTGCTCATTATCGGGATAGTACGGCTTGCCCTGGGATTGACTTCGATGACATAGACCTTATTGTCCGAATCGATGACAAACTGTATGTTAAACAGGCCCACTGTCTTCAAGGCTTTTGCCAGCCTGACAGTATAATCTGTTATGGTGTTCTTTACCTCCTGTGACAGCGTGTGCGGGGGATAGACTGCAATACTGTCGCCGGAATGGACGCCTGCTCGTTCGATATGCTGGAATATACCCGGGATAAGGACATCCTCACCGTCGCATATACCATCGACTTCAGCTTCGGTACCGTTTATATACTTGTCGATCAGCACCGGATGCTTCTTTGACAGCCCGACTGCCATCCTCATGTATTCTTCCAGTGACTTGTCATTGTATACTATCTCCATAGCTCTTCCGCCAAGGACATAGGAGGGTCTGACTAATACGGGGTAGCCGATCCGATTGCCAATGGCCAGCGCTTCTTTGACCGAATATGCAGTGCTTCCTTCCGGTATCGGTATGTCAAGCTCATCGAGGAGCTTCAGGAATTTATCCCTGTCCTCTGCAATGTCGATGCTTTCAACAGAGGTGCCGAGTATTTTTATGCCTTCCTTGTGAAGCGTCTCAGCCAGGTTGATGGCAGTCTGGCCTCCAAACTGGACGATTATTCCTTCGGGGTTTTCCTTTTCTATTATATCCAGTACGCATTCCTTTGTCAGCGGCTCGAAATAGAGCTTGTCAGAGGTGTCAAAATCCGTGCTGACGGTTTCCGGGTTGTTGTTTATGATGATCGATTCTATTCCAAGTTCTTTAAGAGTCCTGACGGAATGCACACTGCAGTAGTCAAACTCTATACCCTGACCTATCCTGATGGGGCCCGAGCCTATTACCAGTACCTTCTTCCTGTCGGAGACGATAACATCATCGTGCTCTTCATAGGTGGAATAGTAGTAGGGCGTCACTGCCTCAAATTCTCCGGCACAGGTGTCAACTATCTTATATACCGGATTTATGGGATATTTCTGCCGGAGGTCCAGTATTGTATCCACCGGTACATTTACCAGGTTAGCTATGTATGAATCGCCAAAGCCGATCTTTTTTGCGCGCATATACAGGTCGTAGTCAAGCCATGCGATTCCTGCATTTGTGACATCTTCTGCAACCTGGACTATATTTTGCAGCTTGTGGATGAAGAAGCTGTCGACCTTGGTGATATCGACGATTTTTTCCACTGGAATACCCTTCTGCAGCGCCTTGAAGATCGCGAAGATACGTTCATCCCTTGGCGATCTGAGAACCTCGATCAGTTCGTCAGTCGTTTTGTTGTCAAACAGCTCAAGACCCAGCTGGTAGTTGAGCTTTATGTCCAGCGAATCGATTGCCTTGAGAAGTGACTCTTCAAAGGTCCTTCCGATAGCCATTACCTCTCCGGTGGCCTTCATCTGTGTTCCGAGAGAGCGGTCCGCGGAGGTGAACTTATCGAAGGGCCAGCGGGGCACTTTTGTTACTATATAATCGATAGTAGGCTCGAAACAGGCAAAAGTGTTTTGGGTGACGGAGTTCCTTATCTCATCCAGGTCCATGCCGATGGCTATCTTTGAAGTCACACGGGCAATGGGGTAGCCTGTTGCCTTTGATGCCAAAGCGCTGGAACGGCTGACCCTCGGATTTACCTCTATAACAACGTACTCGTAGCTGTCGGGGTCGAGAGCAAACTGTATATTGCAGCCGCCTTTTATCTCGAGGGCGCGGATTATTTTGATGGATGCGGTCCTGAGCATCTGGTATTCAATGTCTGACAGCGTCTGACAGGGAGCGACCACGATACTGTCACCGGTATGTACGCCGACAGGGTCGAAGTTTTCCATGCTGCATATGATTATGCAGTTGTCCGAACCGTCGCGCATTACTTCGAATTCGATTTCCTTCCAGCCTGCAACGCTTTGCTCCAGCAGGACCTGATTGATCATGCTGAGCTTCAGCCCCTTGCCGCAGATATATCTGAAATCCTCCATGTTTTCGGCAATACCGCCGCCTGTGCCGCCGAGAGTATACGCCGGCCTGATTATGATAGGGAAGCCCACGGACTCGGCGAATGCTATAGCATCGGTGAGATTAGTCACTATCGTGCTGTGAGGGACCTTCTCATTTATGTTCTGCATGGTTTCCTTGAACAGTTCTCTGTCCTCAGCCTTTTTAATCGAGAGCAGGGAGGTCCCCAGCAATTCGATTCCGAGTCTGTCCAGGATACCGTCATCTGACAGCTGGACAGCCATGTTAAGGCCTGTTTGCCCGCCCAGCGAGGCAAGTATGCCATCGGGCTTCTCACGTTCGATTATCTTTTTCACATAATCCAGTGTGATGGGCTCTATATAAATCTTATCAGCGGTTTCACTGTCGGTCATTATTGTTGCCGGATTACTGTTGACCAGAACGACTTCCATTCCCTCTTCCTTCAGGGATTTGCAGGCCTGAGAGCCTGAATAGTCAAATTCGGCTGCCTGGCCTATTACGATCGGACCCGATCCTATGACGAGCACTTTTTTTATGTCATTTCTTTTAGGCATACATACCTCCACATCATACATAACAGCAATGCAGCAATATAAGCTCTGATGCCGCATTGCATATCTGATATACTATTCCGTCATTTTTACATCATTTTCATAAAATCATCGAATATGTACGAAGAATCCCTTGGACCGGCAGCGGCTTCAGGATGGTACTGAACGCCAAGCACCGGCAGGCTTTTGTGCCGGAAGCCTTCGACGGTATTGTCATTGACATTGATCTGGATTATTTCAATATCATCGGAGGAGCTTTCCTTCAGTGCATAATTGTGATTCTGAGAGGTTATATAGCACCTGCCTGTCGTAAAATCCTTGACAGGATGGTTGGCGCCGTGGTGACCGTACTTCAGCTTGTAGGTGGTGCCGCCCAGGGCCAGTCCCAGCAGCTGGTGGCCAAGACAAATGCCAAACAGCGGCTTTTTGCCGATCAGCTTTTGCAGCACTGCCTTTTGCTCCACAAGGTCGGCCGGGTCGCCAGGTCCATTGGAAACGAGGATCCCATCCGGCTCACAGGCCATAATGTCTTCAAATGTGGAATTTGCCGGCATTATGTAAATATCACAATTGTGTTTCTCCAGATATCTTATTATGTTGTGCTTCATTCCGAGGTCCAGCAATACGACCCTTTTTCCCTCGCCCTTTATGTGGATCGGCTCCTTTGAGGTGACCTCCATTACCAGATTCCGGGGTTCCTGCATTTTTGCCTTGAGCTTTTCCAGCAAAACATCTACATTGCCGCACTCTGTGGAGATTATCCCGTACATGCTTCCGAAGCTTCGGATATGCTGTGTCAGAGCTCTGGTATCGATGCCTTTGAGACCGATGATGTTGTTTTTCTTAAAATACTCATCCGTACCTATTGAACATCGCCAGTTGTTGGGATACTCGCAGAGCTCCTTTACTATAAAGCCCTGGACATGAGTTTTGGAAGACTCGTTGTCTTCAGTGTTGAACCCATAGTTACCGATAAGCGGATATGTCATTGTTACTATCTGACCGTTATATGAGGGGTCGGTAGTGATTTCCTGGTAACCTGTCATACATGTATTAAATACTACTTCGCCCACAGTTTCACCGCTTGCTCCAAAACCCAGACCGGGGAAATACGTTCCATCCTCAAGAACCAATACTGATTTCATATATGCACTCCTTTTACACTTTTATTTCATTGATATAAGTACTTCTTCCAAAGCTTTTACAAATACATCTATGTCGCCCTCTGCTATGATCAACGGAGGCAGCAGCCTTATAACAGCCGTACCGACGCTGCCCACGAGGAAGCCCTTCTCAAACAGCTTGTTTTTCACTTCCAGAGCTTTTTGCTGCCCCAGTTCGATACCGATCATCAAACCAAGACCGCGGACCTCTGTGATGATATCGAGCTTATTTTTCAATACAAGCAGCTTTTCCTTAAGATAACTGCCCATTTTTTCGGCATTTGCAAGCAGGCCCTCCGCCATTATGGTTTGCATAACGGCAAGTCCCGCGGCGCATGCCAGAGGATTGCCTCCGAAGGTGGAGCCGTGGTCTCCCGGAGCGAAGGCCTGTGCCACATTTTCCTTTGCGCACACAGCTCCGATAGGAACGCCGCCGGCCAGTGCTTTGGCCAGTGTGAATATGTCGGGCTCTACTTCGTAATTCTCGTATGCAAAAAGCTTACCGGTCCTGCCCATTCCTGTCTGGATCTCGTCAAAGATCAGCAGCAGATCCTTCTCATCACACATTTTGCGTACAGCTCTTACATAGTCTGCATCCAGCGGGTTTACTCCGCTTTCTCCCTGGACAAGCTCAAGCATTATTGCACAGGTCTCACTGTCCACAGCCGCACTGAGGGCATCGAGGTCATTTATGAGAACATGCTTGAAGCCCGGGATCAATGGTGCATAGGGCTTCTGATATTTTTCCTGTCCCGTGGCGGCCACTGTTGTAAGCGTCCTGCCATGGAATGAGTTCTTAAGTGTTATGATGCCATACTTCTGGGGCATTTCCTTTTTCTTGAAATAGATCCTGGCAAGCTTGATGGCACCTTCATTAGCCTCGGCGCCGCTGTTTGCAAAGAAGACACGGTCAGCGCAGGAGTTTTCGACCAGCATTTTCGCAAGCCTGGCCTGAGATTCTATGTAATACAGGTTTGAGCAGTGCATTAGCTTTTCTGCCTGAGAACTGACAGCCTGAACCAGTGCCGGATGACCATATCCCAGAGCGTTTACGGCAATGCCGCCTAAAAAGTCGTAGTATTGGCGGCCCAGGCCATCATAGAGCTTCATGCCCTTGCCGTGGTCAAAACACACCTGTGTCCTGGCGCCGAAGGTATTCATATAGTATTTGGAATCCATATCCATTATCTCATGGAGATCCATAAAATCAACTCCTCTTTATCCGTGACACTTAAATTTATTTTATTCATAATTATACAATGCAATGTATAAAAATGCAACAAAAAATAAAGGCATTACGCCTCTTTATAAATATTATTATATACTGAATTATTTATTTTCATTATCCATGTACCGATCGTATATTTCCGAGGCCTCGTTTTCCAGTTTGTTGAAATAATTTGAAAGCTGTTTGTTGCTTATATTGTCACATTCTATAAACTGTGCTGCATGATCGGCGATAATGCCATTGGTGCATCTGCGTCTCAGGACCTTTCCTGTCACCTTGGCAGGCTCGCATTCCGGCAGGTGTATCACCATTTCTATATTTTCATTGCCGTCAAATTTGTGCTCACATTCGAAGGCGGCGCCGCCGTATGAAAGGTCTGTTATAACGCACTTATAGGTTTCGTCGTCCCAGAGCGGACGGAGAGTTGCCTCGAGACGGACATCATAACGGGGGTAAAGTCTGTTGTTTATCATTTCTTCGGCGTTCTCAAGTGCGACCATGATGTATTTGGGGGACTCGGCGCCTATTCTTTTCACCTTGCCATAGAAATAGTAGATAAAATAGTCATTTGAATATTTGACCCAAACCGGACACTCAGGTTCGGCATATTGCTTTATGAATTTTTCCAGATATGCAATGCGTATAACATTGCCGGTCACTCCGTAGACGATATTGCCGTGCCATTGGGAATCCTGCCCGATGCGTACGCCTACCATCATGCCTTGCTTCAGTACAGCCGGAATATATGAGGCATTCAATCCGATCACCCCCTAAAAAAATCCATCCGATAGTATATCGGATGGATACCTGTAATTGTTAATTAAAACACACAAATTCCATAGGAAAATTTTTATAGATTTTCTTTGTCGAAATAAAGAACCTTTTCCTTCATTATCATGGTACCTATGCCCTTGTTTGTGAATATTTCAAGCAGTATGCAGTGAGGGATCCTGCCGTCGATTATATGAGTCCTTCCCACGCCTTTGTCCAGAGCTTCCAGGCATCCGAGCACCTTCGGGATCATACCGCCGTTGATGACCTTTCTGTCAATGAGGTCATGGGCCTCTGCCGCTGTCAGGGCATGCAATATACCATCATTGCCCTTCACGCCTTCCACATCAGTCAGGAGCATCAGCTTTTCCGCCTTAAGCGCTATTGCTACCTCACCTGCCACGGTATCTGCGTTTATATTGTAGCTGCGGCCGTCGCTGCCGATGCCAATAGGAGCCACCACCGGGATGTACTCATCCTTTGCCATGAACTCCAGCACGGCGGAGTTGACTTTGGTGATCCGGCCAACCTGACCGATGTCTGTTTCGACGCCGTCAATGGCCGTTTTGTACTGCTCGCACTCCAGGATATTGCCGTCTATACCACAAAGGCCGATGGCCTTTCCGCCGTTCTGGTTGATCAGAGATACGATTTCCTTGTTAGTCTTTCCTATAAGGACCATCTGGGCCACTTCCATAGTCTCCTTGTCGGTGACGCGCAGACCATTTACAAACTCACTTTTGATATCCAGGCGTTCGAGCATCTTGTTGATGTCCGGCCCTCCGCCATGGACCACTACCGGATTTAGTCCTATATATTTCAGAAGCGTGATATCTTCCATTACGGAGTTCTTAAGCTCCTCATTGATCATTGCGTTGCCGCCGTATTTTATGACGACGGTCTTGCCATGCAGCTTTTGTATGTAAGGAAGAGCCTCTATCAGTATCTCAGCCTTTTTGATGATGGTTTCCATTATGACCTCCATTAATCAATATTTTATTCCAGTCCGACAGATTCATCAATACCCAGCATGATATTCATACACTGGACAGCGGCGCCCGATGCGCCTTTGCCAAGGTTGTCGAGTCTTGCGGTCAGGAGGATATGTTCATCATTCCCGGCAACATATATTTCGAGGATATTTGTATCATTACAGCCGGTAGCGTCCAGAAAGCCGTCAATGATGCCTCCGTCAGAGCCAAAGGGATAAACCTTTATAAAGCGCTGATCCTTATAATATGAAGAGAAAAAATCGGAAACAGCTTCGGCGCTTTTCATTTTATTAAGCATCCCTGCATAAAGAGGAACTGCAACCGTCATGCCCTTGTAATAGGGTCCGATGATCGGAGTGAAAAGAGGCGGCTGGCTGAGACCCGAGATCTTCTGCATTTCCGGTATGTGCTTGTGCTTTAGTGAAAGTGCATAAAATCTTGGACTCCTAATGGCTTCGTCAGCAGGGTCGGCGGATGCATATTCAGCAATGCGCTTTTTTCCGCCGCCGCTATAGCCTGATACTGCGTGGCAGGTCACAGGATAATCGGAAGGCACGATCTGCGCCTTTATCAGCGGATATAACATGGAATTGAAGCCCGTTGCGTAACAGCCTGGCACGGATACCCTTGAGGCGCTCTTTATTCTTTCGCGGTGGGCGCTGCTCAGTTCGGGAAAACCGTATGCCCATGCATCATTCGTGCGGTGCGCAGTGCTTGCGTCAATGATCCTGGCCTTGCTGCCTTCGGCAAGAGCAACCGACTCCCTTGCAGCATCGTCGGGCAGACAAAGGAAGACTATGTCAGCCTCGCTTATTAATTTTTTTCTTTCTATAATATCTTTTCTTTTTTCAGGGTCGATCTTCAACAGTTCTATATCATCACGCCGAGCCAGGCGTTCATTTATCTGCAGACCTGTGGTTCCCTCCTGGCCGTCTACGAATACTTTATAAGACATAAACCTCTCCCTTCCGCTGCTTTCTGCCATGGCATTTTAGCGAATAATGTCATGATTTAGAGCATGTATTAATTGTCTACATATAATAATACCATGAATATATGCTCATAATTATACATCCGAATGCATAATAATGCAACATTTTTACTGCTGTTCATTATGCAAAGTTACTAAATACCGTTTTTTAAATTTGGTGAATTGTATACTAGTTGAAAAAAATAAGGCATGGTATATTAGTAATAAAGTATATAAAACCGTATCTATATTTGGGAGGTAAAAAATGGCAAGCGTAAAATTAAAAAATGTGTACAAGAGGTATGATGGCGGTGTTACAGCTGTAAGCGACTTTAATCTGGACATTGAAGACAAGGAATTCATTATCCTCGTTGGACCTTCCGGCTGCGGTAAGACAACAACGCTCAGAATGGTTGCCGGTCTTGAAGAGATCTCCGAGGGCGAAGTGTACATCGGCGACAGACTTGTCAATGACGTACAGCCAAAAGACAGAGACATAGCAATGGTTTTCCAGAACTACGCATTGTATCCGCATATGACCGTTTTCGACAATATGGCTTTCGGCCTTAAGCTCAGAAAGACTCCTAAGGAAGATATAAAGAAGAGAGTTCATGAAGCTGCAAAAATCCTCGAGATAGAGCACCTGCTCGACAGAAAGCCAAAGGCTCTGTCAGGCGGACAGAGGCAGAGGGTTGCCCTCGGCCGTGCTATAGTCCGTGACCCTAAGGTATTCCTTATGGACGAACCTCTCTCAAACCTCGATGCTAAGCTGAGAGTACAGATGAGACTTGAGATCACCAAGCTCCATCAGAAACTGAATACTACGTTCATTTACGTTACACATGACCAGACCGAAGCTATGACGATGGGTACCAGGATCGTTGTTATGAAGGACGGCTTCGTACAGCAGGTCGATACTCCGACCTCACTTTATGACAGACCGGTCAACATGTTCGTTGCAGGCTTCATAGGCAGCCCGCAGATGAACTTCATCAACGTTACTATCGACAAGCGCGGTGACGCTATATTCCTCAAATTCGGCGAAAACGAAATCAAGCTGCCCGAAGGCAAGGCAAAGAAACTCGAAGGCACCGACTATATCGGCAGAGAAGTCGTTATGGGCATCAGGCCTGAGAGCATGCATGATGAGGAACAGTTCCTCGAGTCAATGTCTGACAGTATTGTCAACGCTGATGTCGAAGTCGTTGAAATGCTCGGTTCCGAGACTCTGCTCCACATGTTCATCGAAGGCGTGAGCTGTACTGCAAGAGTTAACCCGAGAACAAAGACAAGATCCGGCGATACAGTCAAGATAGCTATCGATACCAACAGAGTCCACCTCTTTGACAAGGACACTGAAAAGACGATAGTAAACTGATTCAAAATTAATACAAAAACAGTGCTGGCAAAAGTCAGTACTGTTTTTTTTATTCCATATACATTTTCAATATAGTATAATAAAGCTTGATGATGCTTTATCGGCTCATTTTTGCTTGCCCGTAAACCAATAACGGCAGGAGGAATAAATTTGAGACTATTTCAGAATTTGATCAGCCAGATACGTGAGTACATGAGCGGAAGTTTCGGTATAATGGACGAGACCGGACTTATTCTGGGGTGCACGGATGAGAATTTATCAGGGACCACACATCCTTCCATCTCAGAGATAACAAATGATGTCGGAATGTTTACCGAGGCCGGCGGATGGATCTTTCAGAAGGTATACATCAAGAACAGGCTGGAGTTCATAGTCTTTACCGTAATGGAGGGTGAACACAGCAAGAAGCTTTTGTCCATGCTTGCGGTAAATGTGGCTAATATAAAGAATTATTACGAGGAAAAATTCGACAGAGGAAATTTCTTTAAAAACATCATAACCGACAATATACTGCCGGGAGATATCCAGATCAAAGCAAAAGAGCTTCATATACCCTTTAGTACATTCCGTTCGGTATTCCTTATAAAAACTGAGAGATTAAGGGACATTCAGCCCCATGAGGTCATAATCGGCCTTTTCCCGAAGAAGGTAAAGGACTACGTGATAGCTCTCGATGATGAGACTGTAGTGCTTATTAAGGAACTGAAGGATGCAAATGATACAAAGGACATAGATCGAACCGCCAAAGCAATAATAGACACCCTGAATACAGAGCTCATGGTAAAGGCACAGATAGGGATCGGATCCATCGTCGATAGTGTCTGGGATATCGGGCGTTCTTACAAGGAGGCTCAGACGGCGCTGCAGATAGGAAGCATATTCGACAGTGACAAGGCGATCATAAACTATGACAATCTGGGGATAGGAAGGCTCATATTCCAGCTTCCGACTACCATGTGCAGGCTTTATATGAAGGAGGTATTCAAGAAAGGCCCCTTCGAAGCCCTGGACCAGGAAACACTGCTGACCATCCAGAAATTCTTCGAAAACAACCTCAATGTCAGTGAAACCTCCAGACAGCTTTATGTGCACAGGAACACCCTGGTGTACAGGCTGGATAAAATACAGAAAATAACCGGCCTGGATCTGAGAAACTTTGATGATGCCATTATATTCAAGGTGTCGCTGCTTGTAAAAAAATATCTGGATAAGGCGGAAAAGCAACAAATCGAGTACCGGTAAAATGCTGGAAATAAAAATGTAACACTATAAAGCAGGATTTATGGGGTTTTTTGTAGAAATATGTTACGTTACATAATGTATATTGTCTTCGGACATATAAATCAACGGGGTGTATTCGTGTGGTTGAGTTAAAAGGCGTATCAAAGACGTATCCCAACGGTACGGTAGCACTTAGGGATGTCAATCTTAAAATAGAAAAAGGCGAGTTCGTATTTTTGGTGGGTCCCAGCGGCTCAGGAAAATCAACGCTTGTCAAGCTTCTTCTCAAGGAAGAGAACGTAAGTGAAGGAGAAGTTTATGTAAACGGATATGATGTATCGTCCATGTCAAGAGGAGAGATACCTTATCTCAGAAGAAGTCTGGGCTTTGTTTTTCAGGATTTCAGACTGCTGCCGAATAAAACGGTTTATGAAAATGTAGCTTTTGCAATGATTATTACCGAAGCGCTGCCAAAGGAGATCCGAAGGCAGGTACCAATGGCGCTGGCGCTCGTGGGCCTGAGCAGGAAGGCCAATATGTATCCCAACCAGCTCTCAGGAGGAGAGCAGCAGAGAGTTGCTCTGGCCAGGGCTCTGGCAAACAACCCGGCGCTTCTGATCGCAGACGAGCCGACAGGAAATCTTGATCCCGAGACATCATGGGAAATTATGAAGCTCCTGAGCGAAGTAAATCACAGGGGTACGACAGTAATTGTGGCGACGCATGAGAAATCCATCGTTGATGAGATGAAGAAACGCGTTGTTTCCATCAGCAAGGGCTTAATAGTCAGGGATCAGGAGAAAGGACAATACAGGGATGAAGATAAGAACAATCCGGCATATATTTAAAGAAGGTTTTGTAAACTCATATAGAAACAAGCTGATGTCACTGGCATCAATAGCCATAGTGGTTGCTTCGCTTATAGTATTCGGTATTTTTCTGCTGCTTGTAATAAATATGGAGACAAATATCGATATGTGGAAGGAGCAGCCCCAGCTTGAGGCATTTTGCTACGAAGAGCTGGACGATACACAGATACAGCGTGTAGAGGATGTAATAAAAAAGGATGACAGGATATTGCATTATGAAAGGGTAAGCAAGGAACAGGCCTTTGAAAAGATGCGTGATAAGCTTGGAAAAAACTCGGCCATATTAGATGGGTATGGGGCAGAGATTTTCCCGGTATCGTTTATAATAAAGCTCAAGGATGTTGCATACAGCGATGCAGTCGTCAAGGCGCTGGAAAATGTAAACGGCGTTGAAAAGGTCAGCTATTCCCAGGATACCATCGAGGTCATTACTCGTGTCTCACACTGGTTCAAGCTGGGCAGCGGCGTTATGATAGCGATATTATTGGTGGTTTCGATATTTATTATTTCCAATACCATCAAGCTTACTGTGTTCGCCAGGCGTAAGGAAATCAACATTATGAAATACATTGGCGCCACAGATTGGTTTATTCGCTGGCCTTTTGTCGTAGAAGGTGTTATAATAAGTATCGTTGGGGCAATTTTGGCATTTGTGATATCAGCTTATGGTTACAGCTTACTGCAGGATAAATTCGCGCAGGACCTGTTTCTTGCCGAGTCACAGCTGCTGAGCATGGTGGATATAAAGGATGTCTGGACACAGCTGGCTTCATCGTACGTGGTAATAGGTACGGCAGTTGGTGCGACCGGAAGCTTTATATCTCTGAGAAGACATTTAAAGGTGTAAATAAGGTAAGGGGACACTCCTTACAGGGAGTGGAGATTTTATATATTTGGAGGTTAAATCTGTGAGGAAGAGATTTACTATCGCGATACTACTTGTCGCAATTTTAGTTTCTTCTGCAATACCGGTCATGGCGGATGAACTGTCAACTGCAAAGAATCAGAAAGCATCCACCGATAATCGTATTTCCGAACTGAAGAAGAAACAGCAGGCTGAACTGAACGAAAAGGCAAAGCTCGAACGGGAAAAAGCCGCACTTTCAAAACAGCAGGCGGAAGAGACAAATGCTTATGAGGAACTCCTGGCGCAGATAAGCGATGCCGAGGAGCATCTAAGGCAGACTGAGATCGCACTTGCGGAAGCTATAGCAAATTATAACCAACAGAATGAGCTGGTTAAGACACGACTCCAGGTGATGTACCAGAACGCAAGCACAACGATGCTGGATACACTTCTTGAATCTAAAAGCGTTGTCGAATTTTATGAGCGTCTCCATTACATGTCTGTAATATCTGAAAACGACAACAATATGATACTGAAGCTGGAAGAAGCCAGACAGGATGTGGAAGTGAAGAAGAAGCTCCAGCAGCAGGCCAAGGAATTTTACGAGGAAAAGGCCAGAGAGAAGGAGCAGAGGATCCAGCAGATCAAAACTGACAGGTCAGAGGTCGAAGGTGAAATATCCAGGAGCAAGACCGAGATCGCAAATCTTGAAAAAGAAATAGATAAGATGAACGAGGAGTCTAAAAGACTCAACAGCGTCATCAAGAACCTGTCGACAAAGAAGAAGTATGCAGGCGGCTCAATGACCTGGCCCTGCCCAAGCTCACAAACCATCACATCTTCTTTCGGCAACAGAAAGCACCCCATACTAAGGAAATACAAGCTTCACACAGGTGTCGATATTGGAGCCGATAAAGGTGCATCGATAGTGGCCGCAAATAAAGGCACTGTAATAATGGCTCAATATGACAAGAGCGGATATGGAAATATGGTAGTTATAGATCATGGCGGCGGTATCACCACTTTGTATGGCCATGCCAGCAAGCTCCTGGTAAAGGTCGGACAGGAAGTTAAATCGGGTGAGGTAATAGCCAAAGTAGGCAGCACCGGATTGTCCACAGGAAACCACCTCCATTTTGAGGTAAGGGTAAACGGTGAACCAAAGGATCCGATGAAGGGTTATCTAAGCAAATGATCGGACCGGAGCAATATCTTAATATCATCTTGAAGTCTATTGAAAGCAAAACCCGGTCAAAAACCGGGTTTATTTATTTGACAGGCAGCATAAGATATATTGATCGGCTTAAGAATGCATTTAAAAGTATAGATGATGCGTATTAATACTGACTTGAGGAGCGTGCAAGATGGGTAGAAAATTCTCGGTACGTCAGGTCGCTGTAATTGTTGCTGTGGCCGTGGCGATTTCTGTCTGTGCGACTATATTTGTTCTGTATTCGGCATATACATCCGCAAACAGGCATGTTATAAGCTTTGACGCGGAAACTGTCGACCTGGAGAACGTAGTTAAATTCAATCAGGTGAGAGATATCCTGAAGAATGATTTTTACATGTCAGTCGATGAAAACAAATTGATAGAAGGCGCCACAAATGGCCTTGCCGAAGCCCTCGACGACCCATATACGGTTTACTTCAACAAGGAGCAGATGAAGACGTTTCTGGAAAAATCAGAAGGCAGCTATGTCGGCATAGGTGTCACTGTCAATGTGGACGATAAAGGACTTCTGACTGTCATCGAGCCATATGAAGGCTCTCCGGCAAAAGATGCGGGAATGCAGCAGGGAGATAAAATAGTCAAGGTGGACGATAAAGATGTGACCTCATTCAGTGATGAGAATATGATCATCAGCATGATAAAGGGCAAAGAAAACACAAAGGTCAATATTACAGTTTACCGGCCCTCTGAGGATCGTTACGTGCAGTTTGACATTACCCGAAGGAGGATTAAGGCTTCCAACATAAAAAGCGAGATCATCGACGGCAATATCGGCTACATCAAGCTGGTTATGTTTGACAGTGAGATAGCAAGGTATTTTAGGAATGATCTCAACAGTATGATGAAAAAGGGTATAGAAGGTCTTATAATCGACCTTAGAGACAACCCGGGAGGATCTTACGAACAGGTCGTACAGATAGCTGACAGTCTTCTTCCTGAGGGTGTGATTGTTTATACGGAAGACAGGGAGGGCAAAAAGGACATCAAGAACTCCAACAGATCAAGTAATGATCTGCCGATTGTGCTGCTGATCAATGGAAACAGTGCAAGTGCCTCCGAAATACTGGCAGGTGCGGTCAAGGACCATGGGAGGGGCAAGCTTGTCGGGACCAGGACATTCGGGAAGGGACTGGTTCAGGAGCTTAAACTCCTAAAGGATGGCTCCGGGCTTAAGGTGACGATTTCCAGATATTTCACTCCGTCGGGAGTATGTATCCATGGAACAGGCATCAAACCTGACATAGAAGTGGATGTACTGGAAGAATACAAGAACTATCCTGTTTCGCAGATACCAAGGGACAGGGATATTCAGCTCAAGTCAGCTATTGAGGCGATGCTTGGTGAAATTAACTGAGTTCGATGTATAAATGGCGGATTTCTCCACAAAATACCTTTCAGAGTGTAAAATTAAGGACTGAGAGGTGTTGTGAATATGGAAAAGATGCAGGATGTACTTAAATTTGAAATTGCCAGAGAGCTGGGACTTGGGGAAAAGGTCCTGAAGTTAGGCTGGAAGAGCCTGTCGGCGAAGGAGACAGGTAAAATAGGAGGGCTTGTTTCCAAAAGAATGAAGGCGATGCAGGAAACAAAGCAGGAACAGATGTAAGCAATATATTTTCACAGAGTAATGGAGGCCGTATCAAATACGGCTTCTTTTTTTTCGGAAGCCGCCTTTTTGTCAGATCTGTCGTTTTGGGATAACATTATGAATAATCCAGCAGGTGTGGTAAAATTATTCCGTAAATATAAAAGCTAACAGCGGAGCTGTGCTTTAGCAAATGATCAAAGCTGAAATTTCGAAGTGAGGGTGATTACAATATACAGCGAATTCGCATATTATTACGACAGGCTGATGGGTGATGTGAACTATTCGCAATGGGCTGACTACCTGGTGAGCATATTTGAGAGATTCAATTGTCGACCAAAGCTGGCAGTTGATCTTGGATGCGGGACGGGCAGCTTCTGTCTTGAAATGGACAGGAGAGGCTATGAAATGATAGGGATAGACTCTTCAGCTGAAATGCTGAGCTGCGCACGGCAAAAAGCTCTTGATGCAGGTTCGGATATTCTCTTTCTGAATCAGGACATATCGGAATTCGAGCTGTATGGCACTGTTGATGTGATCACATGTCTTATGGACAGCTTGAATTATGTAACACTTAAAAATGATTTGAAGCGCATGATAAAATGGGTTCATAATTATCTGGAACCCAAAGGCCTGTTTGTGTTTGATATCAATTCACCATATAAGTTCGAGAATGTCCTGGCATCAAATGTCTTTTACGAAACAGCCGATGATGTGTCATATATATGGCAAAATACTTATGACAGGCGATCCGGGCTCTGCAGGTTCGATCTGACCTTCTTTGCCAAGGAAGGCGAACTCTACAAAAGATTCGACGAGGTGCACTATGAGAGAAATTATGCTGTCGGCGAATTAACTGAAATACTGGGCAATGCCGGAATGAAGGTGTTGGGGATCTACTCTGCATTCACTTTTAAGAGACCCGGCCCTAAAAGTGAACGCATCTTTTTTGTGTGCGAAAAACAAGGATAATATTACTTATATATTACTGAATATAAACATCGATATTGTGGTAATATAGAAGCACAATGATTTTATGGTAAACACCAGTCAAATAGTATTCAGATTATGTAATCTATTTGATTGACAAGCCATAAAGGAATGTGTTAAACTAATTAAGGTTTGGCAAAAAAGCACAAAGTGTGGTCAGATCCAAGTTAAATTCAGGAGGTTTTACGTAATGCAAAAAGGAAGAGTGAAATGGTTTAATGCTGAGAAGGGTTTCGGTTTTATCGAAAGAGATAACGGAAATGATGTTTTCGTTCATTTTTCAGCAATAACAATGGATGGGTTCAAGACCCTCGAAGAAGGCTGCGAAGTAGAGTTTGATGTGGTTGAGGGTGCTAAGGGACCCCAGGCTGCAAATGTCTCAAGGGTTATGTAATTAAAGTTTAAAAACTTTAACATAAATCTAGTCAGCAGACAAGAACCTCGATAGATAATATCGGGGTTCTTGATTCATATAACGAGGCTTTTTGTGTGGACATGACGAATATTTTCCGTCTTGCTGCAACACAGTAATGACCTGAACGCAAAGGAGACAAAATGGAAGACCATATTGTAAGGGCTACGGCAGCGGGAGGCGCGGTGCGTGCATTCGCCGCAGTAACAAAGGATCTTGTACAAAAGGCACATATTACTCACGGTACATCCGGTGTGGCGTCGGCAGCCCTGGGGAGGACCCTCACTGCAGCCGCGATGATGGGCCGGATGTTTAAAAATGAAAAGGACATACTGACGATACAGGTAAAGGGTGACGGGCCTCTTGGCGGTATAATCGCAGTGTCGGATGCACAATCCAATGTCAGAGGCTATGTGTATGAGCCTCAGGTATACCTTCCGCTCAATGCTGCAGGAAAATTCGATGTTGCACAGGCAGTAGGAAAGAACGGTTATTTGAATGTAATAAAGGATATGGGTCTCAAGGAACCATATGTCGGTTACGTTGAGCTTATTTCGGGTGAGATCGGGGAAGACATGGCGTATTATTTCGCTTCCTCGGAGCAGATACCGACAGTCGTTTCTCTTGGTGTCCTTGTTGATCCCGACGAGGAGGTCGTGACCGCCGGAGGTTTTATAATCCAGCTGATGCCCGGGGCTGACGAAAGCATTATTGAGTTCATAGAGGATAAGGTCTTCCTGGCCGATTCCATAACATACATGCTCTCAATCGGCATGGATGCCGAGGCTGTTCTCAATAGCCTGCTTGGTGAAAAGGAGCTTCAGATAACAGACAGACTGCCATGCAAGTATCAGTGTAACTGCAGCAGGGACCGCATGGAGAGGAACCTGATCAGTCTTGGCGCAAAGGAACTGGAGGAGATGGCGGATGAACAGCATGGAGCCGAGCTGCAATGCCACTTCTGCAATACCAAATACCAGTTTACAGAGGCTGAGCTCAGAGAGCTGATATGAGTTGAAGACTGCAGGCTGCATAGTGGTTGGCAGATATTACGCAGAAATTACTTGATTTAAAATTGAAAATGTTATTGACTTTGGGATGGCTTTTTTGTATACTAGTTAATGTCGCTCAAGGCGATAAACGATACGGGCGCTTAGCTCAGCTGGGGGAGCACCTGCCTTACAAGCAGGGGGTCATAGGTTCGAGCCCTATAGTGCCCACCAAGGATCTTAGCCGAAAGGCATATCCTGAATGTTTATCGCAGGCGATATTTGGCCCGGTAGTTCAGTTGGTTAGAACGCTAGCCTGTCACGCTAGAGGTCGAGGGTTCGAGTCCCTTCCGGGTCGCCAATGTGCAGATGCCAGAAATGTCATCTGCAGCATGCCCAGATAGCTCAGTTGGTAGAGCAGAGGACTGAAAATCCTCGTGTCGCTGGTTCAATTCCGGCTCTGGGCACCATCATTTTTTCCGCTTGACGGCGGTATGAATGAGTGCCGGCGGGTATGGTCCCCAGGCACGTATGCGGGATTAACTCAGTGGTAGAGTGTCACCTTGCCAAGGTGAAAGTCGCGAGTCCGAATCTCGTATCCCGCTCCAAAATAAAGCGCATAGAGCGCTTTTTTTGCTTTTCAAACATGACATACTGTTGTCACTCCTATGATGTAATATTATTCTTATAAATCATATCGAGGGGGAAGATAAATGCAGAATAATATCGCATACTGTGGACTGGATTGTAGTGTCTGCCCGGCATACGTTGCCACTGTCAATAATGATAATGCATTAAGGGCGAAGGTTGCAGAGCAATGGTCAAAGGATTTCGGAGGAGAGTTCAAGGCAGAAGACATCAACTGTGACGGCTGCGTAGGCAAGGACGGAAGGCATATGGGATACTGCAACGTCTGTGAAATTCGTCTATGCGGCGAGAAAAATGAAGTTGAAAACTGCGCACATTGTAACGATTATTCATGTGAGAAGCTCAGCTCCTTCCATGAGGGAACAGCTGAAGCAAAGAGCAGACTTGACGAGATCAGGATGAGCTTGTGATCTAAAGCAGGAGCAAGCGATCCAGAGGAATAGAATGTAGTCGGAAAACGCCTGTTTAGGCAACTGTTATGAGCTGTCACCGTGTGCCCGGTGCAGCCTGGAATAAGCCCGAAGCAGGCGTTTTTCCCAGTATAAATCATATTGACACTGATAACTATTCATGTTATCATATACTAGCCGCAATTGATACGGCGCCATAGCCAAGTGGTAAGGCACGGGTCTGCAAAACCCTTATCCCCCAGTTCAAGTCTGGGTGGCGCCTCCAAAACAAAGAACCATCTCAAATCGAGGTGGTTTTTTTTATACATAAAGTATTTTA
This sequence comes from Bacillota bacterium, assembly GCA_023435305.1. Lineage (GTDB taxonomy): Bacteria > Bacillota > Clostridia > Acetivibrionales > DTU013 > DTU013. The sequence continues at coordinate 97,403 of JAEYRV010000027.1, read as the reverse complement.
TAATGGCTGTTGCAATTGATTTTAATCTGAAGAAGTGATAAGGACTAAGGAGTCCGGCAGTGGAGGTTTGAGCCAGTAAATAGAATAAGCAGAAATTTTATAGATAAAGAGGATTTCCAGGTTTAATGTAGAATTTGTTTCGAACTGATAATTTCTGAAAGGAACTATAATTAAGATGGCTATGGGATATACAGTTGTTGATCTGCTGGATAAATTCATATCGATTGAACAGGCAGGATATGAGTTGTATATGAAAATAGCAAATGAAGCTGCTGTTCCAGAAAGGGTCAAGGTTATTGCCAGAGTTTTTGCGCTCGAAGAAAATCGACATGTAGAGATATACAAAAATTTAAAGGAAAGGGTGAAGGATGACTCTGATATAGTTATTGATTTCAGTGTATATGACAGAGCATCAAAATTGATATCTGATATTGCTAGTTTCACAAGATATTTTTCATTTAAGGACACAAGTGAATTGATTTATTTTTGCTTGAATTTCGAGGAAGAAAATCTGGCATTACTTATTATCATTCAAGGGATATTGATACAATCAAAAGATGATGAAAAAACAACCAAGTATAAAGTATTGACTGAACTAATCCAAGAAGAGCAAAAACATGTACAGGATGTCTCTGTCTTCAAAAGGTAGCTGATTGCCAATGAGGAGATATCCTGTACACCCGTTTGCAGTGAGCTTATATTCAGGTATCTGGACCATTTCATTGAAAGGGGTTATATTCAGCCTCCACCAAGATAGACATTCTATCGACAAAATACTAAATTATCTGGTTGAAAAAACCATTTGTCGATTCAATATACAATTATGATGGTAATAATTATAGAGGCGATGCTTTTTTCCAGATTCGTTTTAAGTCAATAGGGAGGCTGATATGATACATCTGACTGGTTTCAATATCAATGAAGAAATCTATAAATGCGACAATTCAGCTATATATCGCGGAACCCGTGATTCTGATAAATGCCCGGTCATAGTAAAACTTCTAAACAGAGAATACCCGACATCCAGGGAATTGTCCGCCTTTATGCGGGAATATGAAATTATGAACAAGCTGACAGGCGACGGGATAATAAAGGCCTACTCCATCGAAAAGTACAATAAGAGCCTTGCCATCATAATGGAGGATATAGAAGGAGAATCCGTTGCCAGGACGTTGGGATCCGTTAAGACAGGTATTTACGACGGATTGTCCCTGGCGATACAAATGACAAACTCATTGATCCAAATACATGAACAGAACATCATTCATAAGGACATAAATCCGACAAACTTCATCTGGGATCAGAGTACCGGTCAGGTCAAATTGATTGATTTTGGCATCTCTGCCGAGTTATTCAGAGAATCATCTCAAAGTATCGATATGAGCAATCCGGAAGGAAACTTGTTTTATATTTCTCCTGAACAAACCGGCAGAGTTAACAGGCCGGTCGATTACAGAACCGATATTTATTCACTGGGAGTTACCCTTTATGAGTTATTCACCGGTCAGCTGCCTTTCTCAGGTGAGGATGAATCGGAGATCGTATATGGACATATAGCTAAAACACCAATTCCTCCAAAAGACATATGTCCCGAGATCCCGGATCCTCTGTCGGGAATCATTATGAAAATGCTCTCTAAGACGGTTGAGGAAAGATATCAATCGGCATTTGGAGTAAAAAAAGATCTCGAGTACTGCCGCCAAATGATTGTAAAACCGAAGGAAGTCAGAAACTTCAAACCCGGTGAGGAAGATATCGTCAACAGATTTGAGATCCCACACAAGCTATACGGCCGCGAAGATGAGATGCGGATCATGGCCGAAGACTTTGAAAAAGCTGCGGAAGGTCATTGCAGGCTTCTTTTAGTCAGTGGTTTTTCAGGGATCGGAAAATCCTCATTGATCCAGGAGATACGCAAGCCCGTGATGTATAAAAAAGGATACTATACATCCGGGAAGTGTAACCATCTGGAACGAAATATTCCATATTACGGTATGATCCAGGCGATTCGGGACCTGATAAAGCAACTGCTTTCCGAAACACAAAGCAGTCTGGATAATTGGAGAAAACGCCTGGATGAAGCCCTTGGAAGCAATGGGCAGGTCATTACGGATATCATTCCCGAGCTGGAACAGATCATCGGACCTCAGCCCGGGGTGTCCGAGCTTAATCCCCTTGAAGCTCAGAATCGCTTCCAGCTTGTCTTTCTTGAATTTGTCAGGGCTATTGCAGCACAAGAGCATCCGTTGGTGATCTTTCTTGATGATCTTCATTGGAGTGATGTTTCTACACTGGAACTGATCAAGTATATCCTGGGAGCGGGTAACGTAAAGCATGTTTACTTATTAGGGGCTTACAGGAACAATGAGGTGCGGGATGGACATCCGCTGCTGCAGCTTATTAAAGACCTGGAAAACAATTATCAGGGATTTGACACGCCATGCCGTCAGATAAGCCTTGAACCATTGAAGCCAAATGCTGTGAACCGCCTGATATCAGATACGCTGCATAGCAGCCAGAGGGAAACTGAACCACTTACCGAGCTTGTTTTGTCCAAGACAAAGGGTAATCCATTTTTCATTGATAAGCTGCTGAACACGTTTTATTCCCGGGGATATTTCACCTTCAGGTCGGAAAGAGGACAATGGGATTATGATCTTGAAAGGATGAAAACTGTCGAAATCACTGACAATGTAGTGGAGCTTCTGGTAAGTTCTCTTGAATCACTCCCGGAAGGTACCCTGACTGTGCTTAAGCTCGCTGCCTGCATCGGAAATCAGTTTGATCTGTCAATGCTCGCGAAAGTAAGTAAGAAATCGTATGAGGTGCTGGGTAAGGATATATGGATCGCTATTGAAGATGAGATCATTCTGCCCCTAAATAATGATTACCGCCTGATAAAAGCTCAGAAGGGCATAGACCTCTCGCAGGATCTGGATGTAAAGCTTTGCTTTGCTCATGACCGGATCCGGCAGGCTGTACAGTCCCTGATGTCCGAAAACGAACAATCGGAAATCCATTTATTGATAGGACGCGAATATCTGAAGGCTTTCAAAATAACCTTACGGGAAACAAACAGGGCGGACTCGCTTTTTGACCTGGTGAATCACCTGAATATCGGCAGAGCTCTGGTCAATGAGAAGGATGAACGTGTCGAATTATCCGATCTGAATGCCATGGCTGGTAATAAAGCAAAGAAATCAGGCGCTTTTTCAGCGGCCATGAAATATTTTGAAACCGCGGTATACCAATTGACGGAGGAAGAATGGAGCAGCGAGCCCGGCAGGCTGTTCCCGCTGGAATTGGAGCTTGCGGCCTCCGCCTTGTTATCCGGAGAATTAGTCAAGGCTGACGAGCTTTGCGGACATTTGTCGCAATTGGCTGTTACCAACATCAACAAGGGTGCTGTCTCCAATGTTAAAGTTCAGATTCTTGAGTTTCAGGGCAGACTTTTCGAAGCGATTGATGAAATACGCCGAAGCTTATCATTATTTGGCGTATCCCTGCCTGAAAATGAGCAGGAGATCGGCCTGAAAATACAGGAGGGCATTGGCAAAATGCAGGCCTTTCTGGCACAAACACCTGTTGAAGAGCTTGTGGAGCTTCCTGTAATGAACGCTCCGGATAAAGCAATGGTCATGCAGCTGCTTTACCAAGTGGTCCCTCCGGCACTTCAGACCAATCCGTCATTATATATCCTGGCTTCGCTGATGATGTTTGAAATGACCTGTACATATGGAACATCGCCGCTGTCGAGCAAATGCTTTACTGACTGCGGTATAGTTATGGGTTCGATGCTCAAGGATTACAATACCAGCTACAGGCTCGGTGAGGCGGCATTTTCAATAATCAATAAATTCAATGCCGAATCGTTGAAACCTGCAGTTTACTTCGGGTTCACATTCTGCTCCTACTGGAAGGCACATTATGCTGAAAGCCTCAAATACTATGACATGGCCTACAGCAAAGGCCTTGAAACAGGTGATATCCAACATGCTGCCTACGCTTTGTCACACAAGGTACACTTATTGCTTTGGGTCGGAAAAAACCTGACAGAGCTGAAACAGGAAGCGGAAAGTACCATAGAGATCCTCAGCAGGGCTAAAACAGCCATGCCGCTGTTTTTGACCCAAATCATCAATTATATTATCAAAAAGCTCCAGACAGTCCCCGTAAATGAGGACGGAACCGACTTCGATAAAGAAGACCGGGAAATGCTGGCGACTATAGAAAGTACCAGGGATCTGTCCTTCCTGTGCAGATTCTATCAATACAATACCTATGAGAATATTATCACAGGCAACATGGAAGCTGCCGGGAGATGGAATGATCTGGCCGAGAGGATAGTTTTCGCCGGGCTGTCCGATTATCCCATCCCGGATCACTATTTGTTCCGTGGTCTCATACTCGTATACAAATGGAAAAAAGCATCGGATGAAGAAAAGACGCAAATAAAAGCATCTCTTGTTGATATTCAACAAAAATTGAGGATTTGGTCAGAAAATTGCCCGGATAATTTCGCACATAAATACTATCTGCTTTCTGCAGAAATTGCGGTCATTAATAATGAACCGCTGGATACTGTCGTCGATTTCTTTAAAAAGGCGCTGGACTCCATAGGGAACAATGATTTCGTCCAGTACAGGGCGCTGATCAATGAATCGTACGGGAAGTTCTGGCTGGAGGCGGGAGATGAAACCATTGGAAAAGCATATATCAGGGAAGCGAAGTATCTTTACAGGCAATGGGGAGCCTATCGGAAGGCAGTGCTGCTGGAAAGGCAGTATTCTCACTATTTTATGAGCGATGAAGCTGTACGTGGAATAAAGGGAACATATTCTGCTTCATTCTGTGAATTTATCGATGTAAATTCAATTTTGAAATCTACTCAGGCCATCTCCAGCGAAATAAAAATCGACAAGCTATTGACGATATTGATCAGGACAATGATTGAAAACGCAGGCGCTCAGCGGGGCTGCCTGCTGCTGAAGAATGAAGCCGACGACCGGTTCTATATAGAGGCGATGCAGGATGTGGTCTCCAACAGGCTTCAGGTCATGCAGTCACTTCCCTTTGCGGAAAGTGGGGTCCTTTGTCCTGAAATCGTGCAGTATGTGACAAGGACAATGGAAACTATAGTTATCCACAATGCCTGTATGGACATAAAATACCAGAACAACTCTTATATCATGGATAATCAGATCAAATCATTATTGTGCATGCCGGTCATCTATCAAAATCGCCTGAAGGGTGTTGTTTATCTGGAGAATAACCTGTCCGACAGCGTATTTACATCGGAAAGACTTGAGATACTGAAAATCATGTCTTCGCAGGCTTCGATCTCAATTGAGAATGCCAGGCTTTATGAAAACATGGAGGATATGGTCAGAGAAAGAACGATCCAGCTCAACAGTGCCAATGAAAAGCTTAAAGAGCTGTCACTTCATGATCCGTTGACCGACCTTTACAACCGAAGGTATACCTTTGAGTTCGTATATGACATAATATCTCAATTTGTTCAGAGTAAAAGAAGGATAGTTGAAAATACTGAGAAGAGGAATCTGTCAATAAAAGATAACGTTATTGGAGTATTTCTTATCGACATCGATTATTTCAAAGAGGTAAATGATACTTATGGCCATTCAGCTGGAGATAATGTTTTGGTAGAGATATCAAAGCTTCTCAAACAGATAGTCAGAGACGGTGATTTCGTCATCCGATGGGGCGGAGAAGAATTCCTCATCATATTGAACAATACAAAGCCGGAATATCTGGGAGAATTTCCGAAAAAGGTTTTGAGAACGATAAGTGAAACACCAATGACGGTTTATGAGGACAAGACAATATATAAGACCTGCTCGCTGGGATATGCGCAGATACCTCTGGACGCAGATAATCCTATACTTTTCAGCCTTGAGCAGATGATAAATATTGCCGATTATGCATTATACCGCGCAAAAGAGAACGGGAGGAATTGTGCTGCCTGCTTCAGGCTCAAAAAGCATATTGGTTCTGAAGATGAGTTCATGAAACAACTAACGAATTTTTCAACGAATACGAAATTGAATGAGGAGTATTTCGAAATCGATTATATAAGGGTATGAGGCCACCAGACAATAGATAATGACAGAGCCGATAAGGAGAGCAGATGAAATACAGATTGATTGCTGTAGATATGGATGGCACATTGTTGAATAGCCAGGGCAAAATCACAGAGAAGACGATTGCCGCTATCCACAAGGTGGTGGAAAAAGGGGTTTTGTTTACGATTTGCACCGGCAGGCCGATACAGGGTGTTGAGCGGTATTATGACGTATTAGATACCAATTCACCTGTCATAACCTACAATGGCGCTATGACAGTAATGGGAAGGTCACGCGAGATTTTGTACAAGCAGGATCTTGATCCCAGTGATGCGAGAGATATACTGGTGTGGGGAAAAAAGCTCGGGACAACGGTAATCGCCTGGTCGGACAACAAGCTGTATGCTAATGAACTAAATGATAGAGTACATGATTATAAAAAATTATCATTGGTCGAGCCGATTTTGATCACAGATGAAGAAGAGTTGGTCAATAATGGTGTTACTAAATTTTTGTGGTATGACGATGCAGATAGGATCCGGCACTTTCAGGAGGTTCTGGCGGATAAGCTGAGCGAAGGTGTGACTTATTGCACGTCCAAGCCGACATTCCTTGAGTTCTTTAATAGTAAAGTTTCCAAGGCTGTCGCTATGGAAAAGATAGGGGAGCATTTTGGCATTCGCCGTGAAGAAATGGTTGCCATAGGCGATGGCTTCAATGACCTGTCAATGATAGAATATGCCGGCCTTGGAGTTGCTATGGGAAACGCGCCGGAAGAACTGAAGAAGAAAGCTGGTTATGTAACGCTTTCAAACGACGATGACGGCATAGCCCATTTCATTGAGGTATTTTTTTGACGGATGCTCAAATTTTATAAGTAATGGGATGATTTATAGCAATACGGGTCAACATAATTTATTCAATAGCGCATTATGTGACCCGATTATTGATAATATTCTATAAAATCATAGTGATTTTACCCCTAGACCTGCGAAATTTGAGCAACAGCTTCTTTTTCGGCAATATTTCTCGATGTGGCGATGACAGGACGAGTTGCCAGAGTATTTACTCTATCATATGATTTCGGCAGCTGCTCCGGCTTCCTCCAGCTTTGATTTTATGCTCTGGGCTTCTTCCAGAGTTATGTTTTCTTTGATGATCGAAGGTGTATAATCAGCAAGGGCTTTGGCTTCCTTCAGATCCAGCCCGGTTACCTCGCGAATTATCTTGATGACCTGTACTTTTTGAGTACCATAGTTCAAAAGCTTGATACTGCAATTTGTAGCGTCGTCGTCAGCAGCAGACTGTGTTTCGCTGTCGGGTATACTGATATTTTCAAAACCGGGTACAGCTGTGATTTCTACATCAACACCTGTCACTACACCTGAAGCTATTGTTTTTCCGTCGCGTTTGACTCTAAATTCGGTGCCTTCATTCATAGGGAGCTTGGCAAGCATTTGTGCTGTTACGGACAGCTTGCCGTTTTCATCAGGCAGTGTCTGTCCAAAATAGTAAACAGTGTTTGAATCTGTGGTAAAGAAATAGCTTAGCCCGTCGAAACCGCCCCGGCTGAAGAAAGCATCAGCCTGCTTTTCTGTAAAAACGATATCTGCTGAAAATGTATTGTGTGCAGAGATCGAACCTTTGGCAGCCAGTACTTGTCCTCTTTGGACATCAGCTTTGTCAATTTCATTTATCATTATGCCGACATTATCACCGGCTATTGCAGTGTCCAACATCTTTCTGAAGGACTCGATACCGCCGATAACAACATTTTTTGGGCTGTCGGACAAACCGACCAGCTCGACTTCGGCACCAGTAGATACCTGACCTGACAGGATCAGGCCTGTTGCTACCGTACCTCTGCCTGTTATGGAAAAGACGTCTTCTATCTGCATTAAAAAGTCTTCACTGACAAGAGTATCAGCATTGCTTTGTTGATCGTTCTGTTGAACGTCCCCTGATTCATTCTGGTCAACTGTGGTGATATCTGTTTCGCCTGTTGATGCAGTATCGGTGTTATCTGACCCTGTATTATCTTCTGTTTTCACATCGGATCCGGCAGCCTGATTTTCAGGAGATACCGTTTTGCTGCCGCCACAGCCTGTAAACGCCAGTACTAGCGCAAATAACACAATTAAGCATAAAATCTTCTGTCTCATTATGTGCCCTCACTTAATGAAATTTGTAAAACCAGGACAAATTATCATCAATTAAAGCATACATTGGGATGTTTTTCAATAGTAATTGAAAAATTTCAATAAGGAGAAAATGAACAGGCAACAGTGCAAGGATAGCTTGGCGGAATCTATACCAATCCGAGCAGACGTACCACATTAGCAACAACAAAGCATATTATGATTCCTGCTGCAGTTGGTATTGCAAAAGAAGCAAGCGTCCATTTCATACTTTGTGTTTCTTTACGGATCGTCCATAAAGTCGTGCCGCAAGGGAAGTGCATGAGTGAGAAGAGCATTACGCACACACCGGTCAGCCAGGTCCAGCCATGTGATACAAGAAGAAGCCTTAAGTCCTCAAGTTCATTCAGTTCGAGTATGGAGCCGGAGGCCATGTAGCTCATGATGATTATGGGAATGACGATCTCATTGGCAGGCAGGCCCAGGATAAAGGCCATCAGGATATACCCGTCCAGTCCCAGCAGTTTGGCAAAGGGGTCGAGAAAATTTGCACAGTAAGTCAACAGACTGACTTCGCCAACCGAAATATTTGCCATGAGCCAGATCACCAGACCCGCCGGTGCTGCGATGGCGACTGCCCGGCCCAATACAAACAGCGTTCTGTCAAGGATCGAGCGGACAATGATCCTGCCGATTTGCGGTTTGCGGTATGGAGGCAGCTCCAGTGTGAAGGAGGAGGGTAGTCCTTTCAATATGGTTTTAGAGAGTATCCTGGATACCAATAAAGTCATAAGGATCCCCAGAATCACGATCCCAGTGAGGGCAAGGGTGGAGGTCAATGACCGGAAGGCGCCGCCCGCGGTTCCGCCTATGAAAACAGTACCGATAGCGATCAATGTAGGAAAACGTCCATTACAGGGCACAAAGACATTTGTGAGTATGGCGATCAGCCTTTCCCTCGGAGACTCAATGATCCTGCAGCCAATAACTCCCGCTGCATTGCAGCCAAAGCCCATGCACATGGTCAAAGCCTGCTTGCCGTGAGCACAGGCTTTCTTGAAAAAATTATCCAGATTAAAAGCGATCCTGGGCAGGTAACCCAAATCCTCAAGCAGGGTAAACAAAGGGAAGAATATGGCCATGGGAGGCAGCATGACAGAGATCACCCATGCCAGAGTCCTGTACATGCCAAGCACCAATGCACCATGGAGCCATTCGGGTGATCCCGCCGATATAAACAACTCAGTCAGTTTGGTTTCAATACCGAAAAGGAAATCTGCTATGATAGCAGATGGGACGTTTGCACCTGCCATAGTCAGCCAGAAGATTGCTGCCAGCAGGCACAGCATGATTGGTATTCCCAGGATCCTTGAGGTAACGATACTGTCGATCTTCCGGTCCATACGATTGTACTGATTGTTATGGAAGGTGACAGTATCTCTGCTTATATCCTCAGCTGTGTGAACGAGCCTTGATACAGTCCTGTCGCGTATTTGGCCAGTCTGTATACCATTATCGGCTAGAAGTTTTTCAGCGGTGCCAAGCAGGTCTTCAAGTAAAGAATCCTCTTGAAGACTAAAGCCCAGATATTTATCCAATGAACTCAATAGTGAAGGATCTCCATCTAATAGCTTCAGTGCTGCCCATCGGCTGTTGATTTTTCTGTCTGCCAATTCATATATTCTTGGCTGAATTATTTTTACTGCCTGTTCAATGATATCATCATATGTAATGCACACGGGTATTGCAGATGTGTGCTTACAGGCGACTGCATAAACAGCATCCATGAGTTCTTCAAGACCCTTTCCTCTTCTGGCGTCCGTTGGGACTACGGGCACTCCAAGCAGCCGGGCAAGCCTTTCACAGTTTATTGAGATATTCTTTCTGTTTGCCTCATCGATCAGGTTGACGCATATAACGACCTTATCTGTGATTTCCAAAGTCTGAAGGACAAGATTCAGATTCCTTTCCAGGCAGGTGGCATCGGTTACCACAACTGCAGCGTCAGGCTTACCGAAGCATATAAAATCTCTTGCAACCTCTTCTTCTGCAGAGTTTGCCATAAGGGAATAGGTACCGGGGATGTCTACCATAATGAAATTCGTGTCCTTGTGCCTGTATTTACCCTGGGCATTGGTGACAGTTTTACCCGGCCAGTTGCCCGTGTGCTGGTTCAGGCCTGTCAAGCTGTTGAAAACCGTGCTTTTTCCCACATTAGGATTTCCTGCGAGGGCGATGACTCTGTCACTGGCTGATGTGCGTTCAATTCTTAGTTCACTGCCCAACACACTGGTACCGGTAGATTGGCTGGTAAGTCCCATTATGATCCTCCTGGGCTCAAGCTCTGTTTAGTGAGCCTCAACCATGATTTTACTTGCTTCCTCCGAGCGCAGTGCTATTACTGCTCCGCGGATGCTATATGCAGTAGGATCGCCGGATGGGCTTTTTTGCAGGGCTTCGACCGGCGTATCAGAGATCAGTCCGAGATCCAGCATCCTTCTGCGGGCAGGCCCGTCGGAGGTAAGTGCCCTGACCTTTGCCTTTCTGCCCAGGGGCAGCTGACTAAGGGGAATATATCGATCGGTCATATAATAAAGCCTCCTTTACAGGTTATGTACATGATTTATATTGCCTGCTTTAGAGGAGAGAAAGATTCTTATCCTAGACCAATATATGAAATATAAAAAACCAGTGTTACGAATATATTGTAAATGAGCAAAAAAATTTTTCGCTGATAAAGGTGTGATAATATGCAGCAAAATGATTTTCATACGGTCCGTGGCTACCAGCTGCTTGCACAGGAGGATAAGCTGCTGACCCCTGCAATGGAGGACTATCTCGAAATGATCTACAGGAACATTCATGAGACAGGATACATGCGTATCAATACTTTATCGGAGATGCTGCACGTAAAGCCTTCATCTGCCACAAAAATGGTGCAGAAGCTCACAGAGCTGGAATTGTTGGACTACAAGAAATACGGAATCATTTTTTTGACCGGGCGCGGCAAAGAAATAGGCGAATTCCTCCTGAAAAGGCATAATATTATTGAAAAATTCCTAAGCTGCATAGGGACCGATGACGATTTGCTGACGGAGACAGAGCTGATCGAGCATAATATAAGCAGCAATACATTGAGAAATATCGATATGTTGAACAGGTTCCTCGAAATGCATCCGGATATAATTTGTGAGTTTGAGAGTTTCAAAAAAGGATGCTCTGCTGCAAGCGGACCCATCCTGTCAGAGTGACTCAGTCAGTTTGCCGCTGTTATCCGGTATGGAAAACAGCCTGTCGGATCAAACCGACAGGCTGTTTTTTGACTCATTCGTTATATAACCGCCATATGACTGTCGCAGCCTGCTGCATCGTAAAGCTGCCCTTCGGATCGAGTAAACCATTGGAACCCTTGAGAATACCGGCTTTTACAAGCGCCATCAGGCTTTCCTTTGCATATGACGATATCTTTCCGGTATCTTTGAACTGGTTCAGATCAGATATACTGCCTGCAGGATATTTCCTGTCTGCTGCATTCAATGCCCGAACTATCATTGTGGACATATCCTGACGTGTGATGCTCTGTTCTGCTCCCAGCTTGTTGCTGCCGATTCCATTGGATATGCCGTATTTTTTAGCGATTCCTGCAGCTTCGTAATAAAAATCGGTTGACTTCACATCCGAGAAATTCTCCTCGACTGTGTCTTGCAGATCCAATAGAGTAACCAGCAAGTACAGGAATTCTCCTCTTGTTATGTTTCTGTCGGGTGCGAAGCTGCTGCCTGTTATCCATTCGTAGAAGCCTTTGGATGCAAGCGCTTCTATCTCAGCCTTTGCGTAGGCCTTGCCAATATCACTGTAGGTTTTTTCTGAATAGGCTATCACATAATCGCTGAAATGGGTCAATTTAAACGTCACCTTTTTAGTCACAGGGTCGTATCGGCTGTTTGTTACCGGAATAATGTTTCCTTTGCCGTCAATATACCACACCACGATGTGATCCGGATTTTTCAACTCTTTTTCTGTCGGAGTATAATCAACTGTGATCGTGACCGGTGCCTTCTTATTATTCCATTCGATCTTTTTATCATCAGCATATGCAGTGATCTGGAGCACCGGCCTGTCTCCTATTTTCTCGGCAAGGTTCTTTTTTATCTGCGACTTATCCGCATAGGAAACCGATATCCCCATGTTCTGCGGCTTGTTTACCTCACCTGCCGGGAACATGTTGCCGGGTATGGAAATGGAGGCGAGAGGAGTTATTATTTCATATCGCTCCTTTTCTGTTCCTTTTCGGAAGGCTTCAGCGGGGATTTCCTGCAGATATGTACCTGCTTGCCTGACCTCCGGCAGTGTCAATGCAATACTTCTGACACCGTCGTTGTCAGGTGCCGCCTGATTTATTGCGCTGCTTAGCTGTTCCACGCTGGTAGCAGCCTTGGCTGTTCCACCTGATACAACCACTGATTGCGTGACAGAAACAATTGTTGTAGCCGGAGTCGTTGTGGAGGTATCCGTAGGAGTATCCGTGGTATTGTCGCCGCCCGGTGGAGGAGGAAGGATGATGCCGCCACCGGGATTGGTGTTGCCGCCACCGGGGTTAGTAGTGCCACCTCCGGGATTAGTGTTGCCGCCACTTGGGGCAATATATTCATCCGCACCGATATCCGGTGTTGTTCCACGGGCATTTCCGTCAATATCTTCCGTAACTTCCGCAAGCAGCACTCCCTTGTTGAGCGCGTCGACTGCAGACGATGTCAGGTGAAGGTCTCCGGAGGATACATTCACCACATATCCGGATGATAAATTGCCGCTCAGGTTATTTTCATTCCGGCTGATGGTAAGATTGTTGTCAAAGACAAGCCTGCCGTAGACCAGATTGTTGACCATCTGTGTATTGGCGATGTTCTGGATGAACCGGATACCTCTTCCGTTGTAGTCATTTTTCAGCCGCCATATCGTATTATTATAGATCTTTACATTGTCCACATCGGAGCATTCGATTCCGGCGTCGCTCTGATAACCTGCCCTGCTTCCCGGCAGAATGAAATTGTTCCGGACGATGGCATCCTTCACATGACGCCCGCCGCCAAGGTCAGAACCAGGCAGTCCCAGAGTGATGCCCCTGTCGCAGTTGATGATGCGGTTCCGCTGTATTGTCAGATCCTCTGAATAATGCCAGATCATTATAGCGGAACGTCCTTCTCCGCTTATTCCATGAATGTTGCGGAATTCATTATCCTCGATTACCCAGCCGTCCAGTGACATCATATCGATTGCTCCGACATAGTTGCCATCGAAGCGCCAACCGCCTGTGGATGGCGGTGTAACTGTATTCTCAAAATAGCAGTTCCGTATTGCTCCGCCTGTTATACGCTTCGTTGAGGAATTGCTGTCCTTGGTCCCTTTTATGTGGCGCGTACCGATATCTATAAATCGGCAGTTTTCTATATAAATCGCATTGGGGTTCGAATTCCCGTCGAGCTCCAGCTTGATACCATATCCGTGAGCCTGTGTCAGTGTCAGTCCAGATATATGGACATTGTTGCAGTCACCTATGCGCAGTATGTCATCCAGCTCGTCATAGGAGCCTGTTCCTGTAAAGCGGCTGCGCCCGCGAAGAGTGACCTTTGTTGGATCATTGGACTCGCTTCGGATAGATATATTATCCACATTGTTAAGTATCAATGGATTTCCGTTTGTGTAATCTCCGTTTGCTATGAGTATCGTGTCACCATTCTGGGCATTGGTGATGGCGCTGCGCAGCTCTGCAGCTGATGTTACCCTGACATTGCGTCCCTGCGGGGTAGTGTTGGACATATTCATTACAGTGATCACAACATCTTCGTAATCGATTTGCTTCCCATCACTGACTGTAAAGCGCAATGTATAGGTCCCGCTCTGCTCATCACCCGGCGTCCAGCTGAATACTCGGGTCGTGGAGTTGAAGCTGATGCCTGCCGGCAGTGTTGAAGGTGAGACCGGACTGATGGAATAAGTGAGTGTTTCTCCTTGGTCGCGGTCTGTGGCATTGATGGTAAAGGAGAGGTTTGCGCCTTCGTTTACCGTTTTAGCTCCGATCGAAGCAAGCACAGGCGGCTGGTTCTGAACAGCAGAAGAGCTTCCTGCAACTGCGCCGATATTCCTGGGACTGCCGAAAGGAACCCCATTGTAATCATATAATGCAGTCTCGTTGCTGACTCCCCTTCCCACTGCCGGACTGCTGGTATGCAGACTGATATTATTGTCAGCCAGATTGGTAAACAGAGGATCCTGACCGAATATCCCACCGGTTTCAGTAACAGGCAGGTTCGGTGTGGAATTCTGAGGTGAGTTATAGTTGTACCAGAGATTGTTCGAGAACGTGAAGGTTGCAGGTGAAGTATTGTTCCCGACATTTATCGTTCCGTACTGGGAGAGGGCTGAACCATTATAGTAAAAAATGTTGTTGGCGACCGTATTGTTTGCACATGGGCCAAAGATATACTGGGAAGTAGATGTCCTCTCCTGCAGGATACGTATCAGCCAATTTTCAGGAGATATGACTGTATTGTTCACAGCACTGCAGCTTGTTGCTCCTACAAAAGCTATCGGAGCGATGCTTCCCCGCATCAGATTGCTGTATACATGTATGTTCTTGGCCTCATAGTTTGGCTGCGTGGTCGAAAGAGGCGGCCTGAAAAATGCAAAGTCGGTACTGCCGCCGATATTTACCGCTCTTTCTCCGCAATCGAACAGGCGATTGCCGCGGATATGGATATTTTCACTGCCGCCCTTTGATGTGATGCCGGTGCCGGCAAAGTCATGCAGGTAATTGCCGGCAATAATGCCGTTGTGGCATCCGACATGGTCGATGCCGCTTCCGTAATTGTTTCCGCACCTGGTTATTTCGCAGTCCAATATATAGTAGTCGTTGACACCGGATAATTTGATGCCGTCTTCATTTCCCGAGGTATTGACATCATGGATATACAGATCCCGGAATATCAAATACCTGGTGGCATCTATATTGTTATATTCGCTGCCGTCATCGCAGTTTATGGCGTTTTCAGATGTGTTTGAGATCTCCAGGTCATGAAGGATCAGATAGCGTACTCTTGTCAGATGGATACCTTCTGTAGAGCTGGTGATCACCGGTTTAGCCTCGCCGGGAACTCCTCCGATCCAGATGGGAGCCTGTGCAGTCCCAGACAGGCCGCTGATGTTGATCCTGCCCGAATAGGTACCGGGATGGATCCTAATGGCTGTTCCGGGAGCCGCCGCTTGCAGAGCGCGGTTGATAGATCTGAAGGGTGATGCGGCACTCCCGTTTCCTGTAGAATCATTTCCGTTTGTTGCAACATGTATGATGCTTGTGGGTGTCTTGCCTTCTTCAAATGTGCTTATTTCACCTGCAAGCACCGGCGGATTATTGGCAGGGACAGTCCCGTCATCGCTGTAAATGACGATACGGTTTCCCCCGCCGGCTGAAGTGATGCGGTTTACCGTCAGATTATCGATCGTGATCAATCCATTGGCATCAGCAGTGACGGTACCTGACTGTATACGTGTGTTATTGCTGAGGGAAGTATTACTCCAGCGATAGACCTCTCCGGGAGTTGGATCAAAGTTCTGGAGGCGCCTTGGTGTAAGGCTTACGGTACAGGACTGGGCAGGTGCTGTCTGAACCGCACCCACAGTCATTTCCCATCTGCTTTGTGTGTCAACGATGTCTTCTGTTTTCCAGAACATATATGCGTTGATCTGGCCGGATGCATCTCCGTTATTGGTGCTGCCGTTTCCGGGTTTATCATCAAGGCTGCATTTTGTAAACGCAGGCAGACTCTGATTGGTGCGGATATCTATGGGGTTTGCACTCTCGGAACTGATCCCGTTTATATCCGGCGGGTTCAAAGTCCTCTGGTTATGTCCGCCCTGACCCCAGTAAAATATATGAGGCCTCTTTGTGTCCTGCAGCGCATTAACAAATTTGACAGCCTGGCTCCAGCCGATACTGCCGTCATTCTTACCGTTTGAAAATGTGATGAAGGGGGTCTCATCCGATATGTGATTGCGAAGATACCAGTCATCATCATAAAAGCTGAAGGCTGGAGTTATGCCATCCTCATATTTGATCTGCCATTCAAGCTCACCATAAACTCCCTGATAGGAGCTCCTGAAGGTCGGGGACTCGGCAGGCACATGAACGCCTACCCAGGAATAGACCCAGGCGATACGGTCCGGGTTTCTGATCCCATACATGACGGAACCCGATCCCCCCATGGATACTCCGCCTGAAATGGTGCGGCTGCGGTCGAAGCTCCATTTGGTGGCCGCCCAGTCATAGAAGGAGTTGAGCCTGTTTTGAGTATAGGGCCGAACAACGCCGGAGGACCAATTCTGTTGTGAACGCTCTCCAATGCCGTATTTTTCATGATAGCCCGTCCACCAGTCATAGGGATTCTCATTCGAAGTGATGACGATCGTCCCCTTACTATAGTTGAGCCACCAGGCGGAGATACTATGCATACTGCTGCTCCATCCATGGAAGCTCATATACACAGGCGCCGGTGTACCCTGTTGATAGGATTGCGGGACAATTACCTTGTAATCATGGGGCATTCCCTGAACATTGCTGTTCGGAGGGGATTCCCACCGGGTATAATAGTAATGGGTCGATATCCCCTGGGTGTAGAAATAGTCCGTTTGTGTTTCCACCTTTTGCAGGATTGGAATTCCCTGTCCCACAGTTTCATTGACCATTACGGTATTTCCGCTGCCAATCAACTTTTCCTCGACACTGTTGCGTACAACAGTTACAGCATAATAAGCAGTTCCTGCAGCAACAGGATTATATGCACTCACAGCTGTATTTGCAGATACCGGAGCAGCAGCGATATTATTTGTATCTTTTACAACTACAAAACGGGGACAGTTCTGGGTACTGACATTATTGTTTTCTCGTCCGTAAAACTCATCGTCCCATCCGCTCAGTGTAGTGACTGTCTTTATCGGGGACAGTCCTGTAACTGATGTAATAGGGGATGTGGATCGGTATATCCTATAGGTTATATTATTGAACGATGATCTTAGATCCTTCACCTGCTGCGGTGTCATTGTGCCGGGAATTGCCGCTGTAACTTCCGGGATCTCATTCCAGGTCAGAATAGTCTGCCCGTTGTAGTGCCTTGCTGTAAGCTGGCTGACTGAAGTTGTCGGCTGGGTCGTGCCTTGAGTGCCTCCGTCCCATCCGGCGAGCCTTGCCCAAAGGTACCATGCCGCATAGGCTTTCATATTTCCATTCAGTGCCTGTGTGTGGGCGGGATCACAGTCGAACCAGTCTACATTGCGGGTGTGGCTGTTTTGCCAGACGGTTGCCCAGTTTTTATCCCGTGATCCGTTTCCGTCCGAGTCATAGTCGCAATTGTCATTGACTGCCTTATTCATATAATAATTGCCGTCCGGGTCATGGCTTTCGATATCGGCGAAATCAAACAGTATTTTGTTATTTGTACGGCAGTATTGGCGGATCTGCTCATTTCTGCGGTGAAGACTGCCGCTTTCTCCCGTGCCGTCGGTATGTCCTGTCATATAGACGAACTTCACATTGGGATATTCCCTTTCCAACTGGCTCATGTTGTTCAGATAGGTGTTGATATAGGCCTCTGTAGAGCCGCTGACCTGTCCGCACCAGGACCACATGACCACGTTGATGTTCGGATGGCTGTTCAGATAATTGCGCGTTATATTTGGCCAATCTGCGTCACCGAGATCTGTACTGTATGTATCGGCCAGATACAGCGCCCCGTTGCTGCCGCTGCTATTCCAGGCATATTGGCTGCCCCTGAAGTTCACAAGCCCGGTCATGCCGGTCGGGATCTGGCTCCCGTGCGAGGTATGGTTGAAATAGATATGAAGGTCGGATTTTGCCTTGTTGATCCACTCAACAGGAATTGCTTCCAGCTTTGCCAGCGTGGCATTGCTGTGGTCCGCTATGATAGGGCCGGCAGGACCTTCAGCGCCGCCTGCCGCCGTTATCGGGCAGAATAATGCTATCAGTATGCTTGCAGTAAGAAAGAATGACAAAACAGACTTGAGCTTTTTCACGTTGAAAACCTCCAGCTTTATGTATTACATTAGCATTTTCCGGATGCCATGCATCCTGGAATAAAAAGTTGAAAATAATAGAATAAAACTTATTTGTGTAAGATGAGTATATCACAGAAGGATCCGTACTAAATGTTACAATTGTATTAAAATGGCATAATTACATAAATGTATGATATTTGCACTGCGGCAAAATGACAATTGCACTGAAGAAGTGACTTTTGCACGAATCAGGCCGGTATGCTTACACGGACCATAAAGCCTTCCTGGTCTTCAAAGGAACCGAACATTATCGATCCGTTCAGCTCCCTGACACGCTCTTCCATGCCTGTGAGGCCTGTCCCCTTTATACAGTTTGTGCAGCCCTTTCCGTTATCCACAATGAAGAGCTCGATCATACCTGACCTTATTTTCGCCGATATGGTTATCCGGCTTGCCTGCCCATGCTTTATCGCGTTGGTGACCGACTCCTGGCATACCCTATAGATGTTGTTGATGGACTTTTCATCACAGCCGTGCAGATCATCCATAGCGGCGATCTCCAGCCGTATACCCGCTTCGGAGAGCCTTGATGACAGTGTCAGAAGCCTTTCGATAAGTATGGTATGGTACGGTTTACTGATGCTTTCATCAAGTGATCGTTCCTGCATATTCTCCTGTGCCGTTCTGCGTTCCCCGGCTGCAGCGATTTCCTTAAGACTGCTGCTGATCTCGGAAACAGCCTGCTCGATCCTCCGCACTGCGGCGGACATGTCTCCGCTGAGCAGCTTGTTGCTTTCCATGGTATTCAATGCAAGGATCAGCGAATGTCCCATCACATCGTGGATCTCTTTTGCCATCAGGTTCCGTTCCTTCAGCACAGCCAATCTCTTTGAATCCTCAGCCAGCTCTTTGACACTTTCATTCATTTCCTCCAGGTATTGATTTTTCTCAGAAAGGCTCCGGATGGAAGAAATGATGCCGGTATTTTCATGTATGATGAAGATAGTTTTGCCTGAAGAGAAAAGCCGGGGCTTTATTATCTTTTTGGAGACAGTAAAATACCTGGTGCCGCCCTCTGCGGGTATCTCCACATCGATCTTATCTATACTGCCTGCAGATTTTTGTCCCGTATCCTGTACAAGCCTGCCGCAGATATCCTGCAGCAGTTTCCCGTCAAGCATTTCGCAGGCTTTGTTTTTGTATAACACATTTCCTTTATTACCGGTGATCAGCAGCGCATCGGTGTACATCTCGAAACCTCGTTTACTGCTGCGGGTTATGGTATCGAACATGCCGTATTTGTAGGCGCCGATAAAATATGTTCCGAAACAGACCAGCATTATTAGAGGGAAAAAGTCTACAGATGTTCCCACGACTCTCATCATGTAAAGGTGCAGGAACAGTGTACATAAAAGTGCCGATATGGTTATCAGAACTCTGTAAGCAGGATTTTCAAGCTTTCCTATCCAGTATCTGGCCAATCCTGCCAATCCTGCCGATTCAAAGATGTAACCTGCCGCCATCATTATATAGTAGAGGATCCCGACTGTGTTCCCGCCGACCGTCATCTCCTTTATAAACAAGTGATGGGTGGGGTTGGTGATAATGATGATAACGCCGGTTGCTATGTATAGTACAACAAACACAAATGGAAGGATCTTTTTGTACCTGGGGATAAAATCAAATATACGAAAGAAATACAGAGTGTCAAAAACGAACTTGCAGATGTATGTCACCGATAAGCAGATCCACCGGGTCCTGATATCCGGGGCTATCATCGAGGTGAAATTGCATATCAGCAATACGATGATAAACGTATGCAGGAAGCAATAACGAAATAATAATAGTGTCCGTTTGGAGTTGATGATGATAAAGGCAAGGAAACCGGCCATTACAGTCACAAAGATAAGGTGGATCCAAAACTCGATCTGCAGCCGTAATACTAATGTCATTTCCATATCACTTAACTCCCGTCAGATCAGATTGTTTCTGAGTGCGTACATCACTAGCTGGGCCCTGTTCTCCACACCTGCCATCTCGATGATCCTTGTGATCTTGTTTTTTACAGTTCCTTCGGCGAAACACATGATCCTTGCTATCTCACTGTTTGATTTGCCCTCGCTGATCAGCTTTATCATTGTCAATTCATCATCTGCGATATCCGGGACCTGCTGCGGCTCCTCCAGGGCCTCTTTTCCGCTGAGCATCACTCGCAGGGCAAGAGGGCTGGATACGATATATCCCCAGTATACGCAGCGGATCAGTGTTACAAGCTTGTCCGGAGGGGTGTCCTTCAGCAGATATCCATCTGCGCCTGAGGCAAAGCTGTTGAACACGCATTTATCATCCTCGAGGGAAGTCAGAATGATCACTTTGGTATCAGGGCTTTTGTCCTTGATTTGTTTTGCGGCGGCGATCCCATCCATGACCGGCATTCTGATATCCATCAGTATGACATCGGGTTTTTGTTCGTCACAAAGCGCTACTGCCTGCATTCCGTCATAGGCGATCCCTACGACCTCGATATCATTGTTGGTTTCGAGCATCATGCGCAGACTTTCCGAAAGGAGCACATGATCATCGGCGATCAATATACGCATAAAAAATATCACTCCCGGTATATTATGTATCAATCTGAGACATGGAGGACCTTTACGGTTTTCCTTATCCCGGCGATTGTCTCTCTTGTTATCCCTATCATTCTGTCGTTTTCAGCTTCAAACTCTATCCTGTCCTCAGGAGCGCTCTCGGCTGAGTAATTTTTCATCCTGCTGATGCTGTCCTGCAGCTGTTGAAGGTATTCTCCCGCGACTTTATACAAAAGCTCCATGATCCTTTCACGTTCTTCTTCAACTATCAGCTTCCCTGCGACCTTTGCATAACTGCGCTGCATTTCAAGGGTGTCCTTCAGCTGCCTGTTTTTTTGATCGAGCAGCTCCAGCAGGTTTTTGTATTCCGTTATTTCATTGAAAACATAAATTCGCCCCGCATACTTATGCTTCCTGATAACCGGGCACATTTTCCAGGAAAATATGGAATCGTCTTCGGCGAAAGGCTTTATTTCACCTTCATAGAGTGTCACGGCGTCTTCCTCAAGACATCTTTTTTTCAAATCTGCAGGGATCTGACCCGATCTGTTTATTTTCTCATCTATCCCATTCAGGAATTTCATTATATTTCTGCGGTCAAAGGTCGTATTTATGTAACAGAGATTATCATGCTTGTCATAAATGACGGTGGTTTCATTGGCATTCTCGATAATATCGCGTGTGGTGTGTCTTTCTCCGGATAAAGCCCACCAAAGGTATATAATGGCGCAGGCAATTGCCGTAATAGTACATATACCGAGCACATAGTACCTGAGCATGTCCATATTCACTAATTCACTGTAAGATGGCAGCATTATGTATCCTTTCAGCCGGAGGAATAATAATCCAGGATAATACTAATATTGTATCATGATTATCACAGATGTGCACATATTTTGGTTCGGCTATATCTGTTCTGACGGTGCCCATTGTACCTGCAACAAGAGGATTACTGCTTCATAGTATACATAAGAAGTATATCAAGGGAGTGGTTCTGTCCGATGGCTTGTTTTTTCAGCATACCCTTCAGCAATAATCCTTATATAACACCATGGGGCACTATAGATCCGGATCATGAGGAAAGATATATCCAGCCGGGTGATACGCTGACCGGTATAGCCCGGGAATATAATACGAGTGTGGAAAGCATTTTAGAAGCAAATCCGGGAATCGATCCGGATTTTTTGAGGATAGGGCAGAGGCTGTGCATCATCGGGTACCGTGTGCAGCCGTATGACGGCCCATGGCCCAGTGAGGGAAGCGGGCCTGAAAATGCTTAGCTTTCAGGCTCGCTGTCCTTTTTGATATCATAAAGATTATAGGTTACTACCTTTGAGGCCCTTCTTGGGTCGGCCTTTTTGGGGGCAGATGTCTTCGGGACTTTAGCTTTACCGGATGCACCCGGTCCGGCGGCTGTCTTCCTGGCGGAAGCGGCGCTTGTATTGCCGCCAAGCTTGCAGCTCTTATTAGAACAACGTCCGTTGATCTTCAGAGAGCCGCATTCACAAAATTCGGCCAATCATATCACTCCTTGGGTATGTATTTTTACTATTTATATTGCTGTTTGAAGCTGTATAGTATTATACCTCAGATAAAGGATTATGATAAGGGATGCATGTGAATATTATTTGGTTCGGGTGAAAAATTCGTAACAATGTATCCGAGCTGATCTGAGGCTGTGATATTGCTATAAATTAGTGTTTCTATTGTATTATCAGCTAAACATGATATTATAATAAGGGGGGAAAGCAGACTAAAGCACCTGTTCAAATACATAAAAATATTATATAATTTTATGTAGATAGATATTGTCAGCGGCAAAACTGTTTTGGGGAGCGCATATGTTTAAAAAGAAGATTCTCATAATCGACGATACGGAACTGATGGTGAAGCTGACTACAGATATACTTAAGGAGAAGGGGTACGAAGTCGTATCAGCAAGCAACGGTGTTGACGGCATAAAGATGGTCATGTCGGAAAAACCGGACCTTGTGCTTCTTGATGTAGTGATGCCCGGCATTGATGGATTTGAAGTCTGTAAGCTGCTCAGAAAAGATGAAAGCAACAATCTTATGCCCATCATTATGCTCACGGCCCAGGGCAATGAGGAAGACAAGCTTGCCGGACTCGAACTGGGTGCTGATGACTATATAACAAAACCCTTTAACCCGCGTGAGCTGATAAGCAGGGTAAAAAACACGCTGCTGCGGATAGACAGGAACAGGTTGGCTAATCCTCTGACGGGGCTGCCCGGAAATATCGAGATACAGACAGAGATAAATTACAGGATCGCTAAGGAAATGATATTTTCCGTTTTATATCTGGATGTCGACAATTTTAAAGCATATAATGACGCTTACGGCTTTTCCCGCGGAGACTCCGCGATAAAGCTCATTGCCGACATACTGATGGACAATGTGAGGACCTTCGGCTCCAAAAGCGACTTTACAGGTCATATCGGCGGAGATGACTTCGTTGTGGTCACATCACCCGAATGTGCAGATATACTTTGTGAGAACATAATAAAGGATTTTGATGAAAGAGTTCCGGAACTTTATTCCGACGCGGACAAGCAATCAGGATTCATCAGCACGACAAACAGAAGAGGCTATATAACCAGATACCCCATTATGACGATATCTATTGCAGTCGTGTCAAATGAAAACAGAGTTCTTTGCAATCATCTGCAGGTCGGAGAGATCGCTGCGGAGCTGAAAAAGAAGGCTAAATTCGTGACAGGGAGCGTATATCTCAAGGATATGCGAAGACAGAAGCAATAGGAGAGATCATAGATGAAAGAATATATTAAGAGCGGGGCCAGAGTCCTATTCAACTATACCATGACACTTGTTGTTTTTTTTATATTCATATATCCGTTCATGTCCGTAACAGGCGACAAATTCAATAACTGGCTTCCCCTTTACTGCTTTGTTGCGTTTGCATTCATCGCACTGCTTACTTATTCGGACATGAAGGAATTGGCCATCAAAGAGAAAAAGCCGCAGTACGAGCTGGAACCCAAGCCCTGGAAGGGCCTGGTCATCGGTTCGATGGGCATTCTTCCTGTGGCGCTTGTAGTATCGGTCCTTTCATTGCTGCGCTTTGAAGCCAGCTATGCCGAGAGGATAAAGCATCTTGCGATAAACAGCCTTCTTGGCCCGGAGTACTTTATAATCAGATGGCTGAATGAATCCATCGTCGGTTATATCGCAGCCATACTGACCATTCCTGTTGTTGCTGCCGCAGGGTATCTGATGGGATACTTCGGCATCGATATCATTAAAAAGCTCAAAAAAAAGGAAGATGTCCAGGAGAAGGCCTTCAAAAAGAGCCCCTGGAATCCTACAGCCAATGAAAACAAAACCACAAAGAAGAAGAAAAAGAAAGCATCCGGAGGCAAGTGATTTGAACAAATATTCCGAGATTTTTTTCAGCAGCTACAATCTGTCGATGCAGGCGGCTTATGATGCGTGCATCGAGGCCACCGAAGGGCGCACCTCCGACGGTTTTGCGGACACAGGCAGCGAAGGTTTTATACAGGCCAGTCTGGATAACGAATATGAGAGATGGTTGTCAGAGCAGCTTCCGGAAATCGGTAAAACCCCGTCCGAATATTTGAACGAAGCCGGATTTGATGAAATCAAGGAAATGTTTTGTTTTGGAACAGAGATTTGTGATGATGAGCTGCCCGAGATATTTGTTGAAAAACTGATGAGCTATGGAAATGAAGCCATAGGTTTCTTATTAGAGACCGCAGCCGGCGAAGAATGCCTCGTCCGGTCTGTCATGGCAGCCAGGCTGCTTGGCAGATATAAAGTACTGAAGGCTGTTTTGCCTCTGATAACCATTATTGAAAGCAGCGAGGCAGGAACCGAGCTTATGAAGGAGACTGCAAGAGATGCTCTGGCCGATATAGGGCAGGCCGCCGTCAGTTCAATCGTACAGGAAATGAGTTCGGGAAATCGATCTGAAGAAACCTGTGAGTATCTTGCCATGTCTCTGGCTGAGATCGGAAGGGATCACCCCACGGATGAAATATACTCAGCGCTGAAAAATGCATTCAATATGCTGGAGGATAAGGTCGTCACAGCGGCCTGCCTGGCCAAATACGGCGACGGCAGGGCGATACCCGCATTGAGGGGCTATCTGCAAAAGAGCGGGGAGAACATCAGCAGAGAAGCATTCTACGATATCGTATCCTCTGTCAGGCTTCTTGGCGGCAGGATAGATGATCTGAAACAAGTCCGTAAAAGATAAACAACAAGTCTTAGTAATATGTCCAACCCGTCCCCGAATATTCTTATATTGAATTTGAATAGGGAGACGGGTTATATGATTATTGTGATGAGAAAATCCAATCTGATCCTGATAGGGCTTATTTTCGCTTTGCTTGTAGCCATCTACAGCCTTAATATGAATGTGGATACAAGGGCCGCCACAGCCGCCAAAACATCCGGGCAGAAGACCGTCGTAATAGATGCGGGCCATGGAGGGGAGGATCCGGGAAAGATCAGCAGCTATAGCGGCCTGAAGGAAAAGGATCTGAATCTGAGCATTGCCTTCAAGGTCAGAGAGCTTTTGGAGAAGGACCAGTACAACGTGATCATGACGCGTGAAGAAGATAAGCTTGTGTACAGCGACGGCACGACGGATATTTATTACAAGAGGCTGCAGGATCTGACCAGGCGCAAGGAGATCATGGACAACAGCGGTGCGCAGATAGTTGTCAGCATCCATACCAACAGCTTTACGCAGGCTCAGTATTATGGAGCACAGACATTTTATCCGTCAGACTCTCCTGAAAGTAAAAAGCTTGCTGAATGTATCCAGAAATCATTACGGGAAAATGTTGATAAGAGCAACAAACGTGAACCTGAACTAAAGCAGCCTATAGTTATCATCAAGAATCTCAAGACACCTACGACCATAGTAGAATGCGGCTTTTTATCCAACGCGGCAGAAGAGCAAAAGCTTGGGACGGAAGAATATCAGGCAAAAATCGCAGAGGCTGTCAAGAAGGGTATAGACAGCTACTTTAACTAGTTGACTGCTCCGACAGTTCGGTCCACTCACTATAAAGCTGCTCCAGGCGGGTCTCCAGTGAGAGCTGTTCATTATGGAGCGCAGAAAGCAATACATGGTCACTGAGAGCGTCATCTCTCGACATCTCGTCCGAAATGGCGGCCAGCCTGGTCTCTGTTTTGCTTATCTCAGCCTCACAAGAGGTCAGCTGCTTTTCAAGCTTCCGTCTCCGTGCCCTTTCTTCCTTGGTTTCCAGGTGTTCCTGCTTGGAAACGGAAACAGACCTGTTTTTTTCATCGGATTCAGTTATAGTGGAGACACGGCGGTGATCCAGGTAATACTGGTAGCCGCCTCTATAGTCTTCGATGCCGTTGTCGGCCATCTCGATGACTCTGGAGGCAAGCTTGCGAATGAAGTAACGGTCATGGGAAACTGCCAGAAGCGTCCCGTCAAACAGAAGCAGAGCTTCCTCAAGGGCTTCTCTTGAGTTTATGTCCAGATGGTTGGTGGGCTCGTCAAGAAGCAGCAGATTGGATCCGGAGAGCATCAGCTTGACCAGGGCGACCCGGCTTTTCTCGCCGCCGCTGAGCACGCTTATTGGCTTGTATACGTCTTCCCCCATGAACAGGAATTGGGCCAGGGCATTGCGGATCTGTGTATGGTTGAGGTTTTCATTATCATTCCACACTTCCTCCAGGACCGTATTGCTCTCATCGAGTCCTTCGAGCTCCTGATCGTAATAACCCAGCACTATTTTATGCCCGTACTCAAAATTGCCATAGGTCTGGGGGAGTTTACCCGACAGGATCTTGAGCAGTGTCGATTTTCCGCAGCCGTTGGGGCCAAGCAGAAATACCTTTTCATTTCGCTTTACATCAAAACTGATATCCTTGAACAGTTCCTTCCCCGGAAAGCTTTTGGACAACTCTTCGACAAAGAGTACATCATTTCCGCTTGTGATACTGCTGGTAAACCTTAGTTTAATACTGCCGGGCAGTTTTTTGGGTGCATCGAGCTTCTCTATCCTGTCAATTGCCTTTTGCCTGCTCTCTGCCGCAACTATATTTTTCTCCCTGTTCCACCTGCGCTGCTGCTCGATGAAAGCCTCCATCCGTGCGATTTCCTTTTGCTGCAGCTCGTAGTGCTTCTGCAATATTTCCCTTGCCTCTGATTTCTTTTTGGCGTACTCCGTATAGCTGCCGCCGTACTCCGTGCATTCATTGTTTTCGATTTCGATTGTTTTAGTTGTTACTGTATCTAAAAAGTATCTGTCATGCGATATGACGAGAACAGACTTCCTGTAATTCTTCAGAAAGTCCTCGAGCCACTCTATCGCACTGATATCAAGGTGGTTGGTGGGCTCGTCCAGAAGC
This sequence comes from Bacillota bacterium, assembly GCA_023435305.1. GTDB lineage: Bacteria > Bacillota > Clostridia > Acetivibrionales > DTU013 > DTU013. Next base: position 70,134 of record JAEYRV010000027.1, on the reverse strand, counting down.
AGCAGATCCGGTTCCTCCAGCAGCAGCCTGGCAAGAGCAAGGCGCGTTTTTTGTCCTCCGCTCAGTGTTTTCACCGTCAGCTCAAACTGTGAATCCTCAAAACCGAGACCGCGCAAAATGCCCCGTATGCGGCTGTTATACTCGTAGCCCCCTTCACGGGAAAAACGCTCCAGCAGCGTATCGTACTCCTTCATCATCGATTGGAGACGCTCCTGGCTGCTTTCACTGCTTATATCCTGCTCCAGCTGCTTCAGACGGTTTTCAGCAGATATTAGTGTTTTGTATGTTGTGAGCATTTCAGACCATATGGTATTATCCGACTCCAAACCGGAGTACTGGTCAAGGAAACCTACACGAAGCCCTCTGGACATGAAGACATCTCCGCTGTCCTGTTGAAGCTGTCCTGTTATTATCCGGAAAAGAGTCGACTTACCGGCTCCGTTGACGCCGACCAGACCTGCTTTCTCCCCCTGCTGCAGCTTGAAGCTTGCCTTATTTAGTATAACATCTGTTCCAAAGGACAGACTTATTTCATTGCATGATAGAATTATCATTTCCCGTCCCGTTCCGTAAATGCTGTTTGGTTTCTACGAGACTTAATTCTAGCAGAATATGTGGTTTGGGGCAATATTGACAAAAAAATATCAAAGTTGTATAATTTCATTGGAGCAAGTGCCCAAAACGTTATCAAATTTTGGAGGAGGCAGTACATGGCTTCAAAAAAGAATGTCTCTATTGCGGTTATCAAAAGGCTCCCCAGATATTACAGATATTTGTCCGACCTGCTCATGATGGATATAACCAGGATATCATCCAAGGAACTCAGCGGCAGAATGGGGATAACAGCATCACAGATAAGACAGGATCTTAATTGCTTTGGAGGCTTTGGACAGCAGGGCTACGGATACAATGTGGAATTGCTTTACAATGAAATAGCCAATATATTGGGTGTCAACAACAAGTTCCAGACTATTATACTAGGGGCGGGCAACATGGGACAGGCGCTGGCTCACTATGGCAACTTTGAAAAGAGAGGCTTTAAGACAATAGGGCTGTTCGATGTCGATCCCAAGCTCATCGGGAAAAAAATAAACGGACTTGAAATATTGGATATGAAGACCCTTGAAGATTTTGTGGGCGGAAACAAGGTCGATATTGCAATGCTCACGGTGCCGGCAGAGCATACGCGTGAGACGGCCGAAAGGGTAGCGCGTCTTGGCATAAAGGGGATCTGGAACTTTTCTCCGATGGATCTGAAGCTCCCGTATGAAATGGTCATTGAGAATGTGCACCTCAGCGACAGTCTGATGGTTCTTGGCTATAAAATAAAGGAAAAGTTTGAATAGCGAAAAAAAATAAGCGTCCGGATACCAGTAAGTATCCGGACGCTTTTGTGTATATGCTGATCAAAGCTTGTTAAGCGTTTCATAGAATTTGGGGTACACGATATCGACAGATTGTGTTTTCCTTATCGTAGTCTCTTCCTCTGCGACCAGCCCGGCTATAGACAGGGCCATGGCATGGGAGTGGTTGTTATTGCTGTCTACGACTGTACCTCTGAGGGATTTCCGGCCCTCGATGACCAGCCCGTCTTCGTTCTCTGTAATTTTCGCGCCCATTTTTGCAAGCTCCATGGAAATTGCCTTCAGCTTGCCTGACTCCTTGACCTTGAAGCCGGAGAGGCCGTTTATCTCGGTCGTGCCCTCAGCAAGACTGGCTGCGACAATAATGACCGGCAGCTCGTCAATGAGGCTCGGAACATGCTGGCCGTCGATTTTCACGCCCTTCAGGCCCGAAGTCATTACATGTATATCGGCAACGTTTTCGCCGCTGACGGTTTTTTCATTCAACAGCTCGATGGCGGCTCCCATATCTTTATACACATTCAATATGCCGGTCCTTGTAGCGTTGACGCCTACGTTCTTTATAACGATGTCTGAATTGGGGACCAGCAGCGCTGCTGTAATAAAATACGATGCCATGGATATATCGCCGGGAATCGATACCTTCTGTGCATATAGGTTTTCAACAGAATGTGATCTGACTGTAAGACCTTCTGATCTTATATCGGCTCCGAAATAATTAAGCATCAGTTCGGTATGATTTCTTGACATTACAGGTTCATGGACGATGGTTTCGCTGTCGGAGTACAGGCCTGCCAGCAGCAGCGGAGACTTTATATGTGTCTCGTGTACCGGCAGTTCGCATTCTATTCCCCTGAGCCTGGATGGGGAAATGGTCAGAGGACAGAGATTGCCGTCTTCCTTGCCTGAGATGCCGGCTCCCATCTGCCTGAGATAATTTACGACCTTACCCACCGGCTTTTTCATCGAGGATTCGTTTCTGATGATACCGGATGTGAACGGCTGGCCGCAAAGGACTCCAAGCAGCAGCCGGAGCGCGGTGCCTGAGCGTCCTGCATTGAGCACTGCAGCGGGAGCCTTAAGGCCATAAAGACCCTTGCCGTTTACCCTGACCCTGTTATCCTGCAATATTTCGATTCCGACCTGCATCTTTCTGAAACAATCGATAGTGCTTATGCAGTCTTCTCCAAGCAGAAAATTGTCCACCTCGGTAGTCCCGCTTGCAAGAGCTCCGATGACTATCGCCCTGTGGGAAATCGATTTGTCGCCGGGTACGGTTATTTCTCCCCTGAGTCTGTTCCTCTTCTCAATTAACACGCTACGTCCCCCCTGAATAAGAAATCATATAAATTACCTATTTTTAAATACTTTATATCCTGTTTTCACGAGCAAGTCAAAGGCAATATTTGCACTCTCGCTGTCGGAGAGTGTTATTATCAGGCATCCTTGCTCGAATTCGCGGCTGTTTGCCACATTTATATTCTTAATATTAATATTATTGCTGCCCAGTATTGTTGCTATCTCGCCTATAATCCCGGGTCTGTCCTGCACATCTACGATAAGCTTGTGTACTGCCGGCAGCAATCCGCGTCCGTGATCTGATATGGAGTCCCGGAATCTGCCCGCCTGGCTGAAGAAATCGTATATGTCTTCCGAGCTGCTGTTTTCCATGTACCCGGCAAATTCATCCAATATTTTTTCAAGCTGCCTTAAAAGCAGTAATAATTGTTCCTTATTGCTAAGTACGATGCTTTCCCATAACCCCGGATTTGATGAAGCTATCCGTGTTATGTCCCTGAAGCCGCCGGCGGCTAAAGCCTGCATTCTGCCGCTGCCCTTGTCGGCTTCTCTTACCAGGTTCACCAGCGCCGCAGCAAGCACATGGGGGAGATGGCTTATGCTGCCTGCAGCCCTGTCGTGTTCCTCTGCGGTCATTATAAGAGGTATGGCACCAATGCTCTCAACAACTGAGGTAAGAATGCTGACAGCTTCCTGTGATGCGTTTGATGCCGGTGTAAGTACATAATATGCATTCTCGAAAAGATGTGCGAAGCTGTTTGCGAAACCGGATCTTTCAGTGCCGGCCATTGGATGGCCTCCAATAAAGCACGGCGCCTTCTGCATCTTTTCGGCATATTCCATGATCTCGCTCTTGGTGCTGCACACATCGGTGATTATAGTCCTGTCTCCTGCCTTAGGAGCCAGCATATCCAGATAAACAAGTGCCTGCTTTACCGGAGTACAGATGAAAATAATATCCGAGGAACAGACACTGCTGTCCGGCTCAGCAAGACCTCTGTCGATGATACCTTGTTCCAGTGCGAGCCCAAGAGCTGACTGGTCGCTGTCGACGGCCAGGATTTCACCTGCCGCTGTCTTTGCCCGCAATGCCCGTGCCAGAGAACCCCCGATCAGCCCAAGGCCGATGATCGATACTCTTTCAATCTCCATATCTGAACTCTCTGCCTACTATTTCGGCAATCTTTCCAATATCTTTACACAAATTGTCAAATGATTCGGGATCCAATTGCTGTGCAGCATCTGAAAGGGCACATCTCGGACACGGATGCACTTCGATGATCAGGCCGTCGGCGCCTGCTGCAATGGCTGCCCTCGAAAGGGGCAGGATGTACTGAGTCCTTCCTGCAGCATGGCTGGGGTCGACGATCACCGGCAGATGGCTGCTGCTTTTAACGACCGGGACGGCGCTGATGTCCAGCGTATTTCTTGTTGCTGTCTCAAAGGTCCTGATGCCGCGTTCACAGAGCACTACATTGTAATTGCCCTCGCTCATTATATATTCAGCTGCATTGAGCCATTCATCTATAGTAGTTGCGGAGCCTCTTTTAAATAGCACCGGCTTGCCTGAGCGTCCCACTTCCCTGAGAAGGTGGAAGTTCTGTGAATTTCGCGCGCCGATCTGGAACATGTCGACATATCTTGCCGCTATCTCTACAGAACGCTCGCTTATGACTTCCGTGACGGTCAGCAGGCCCGTAGCCTCGCTGGCTTCCTTGAGCATTTTCAGTCCTTCCTCCTCCAGCCCCTGGAAGGAATAGGGGGAGGTCCTGGGCTTGAAGGCTCCGCCTCGAAGGAACTGTGCGCCGGACTTCTTGATGGCCCTGGCCGCTTCCATTATCTGATCCGGGCCTTCCACGGCGCAAGGGCCTGCCATCATCACAAGCTCCCTGCCGCCTATTTTCACTCCGCCCACATCTATTACGCTCGCCTCCGGCTTGAAGGTCCTGCCGGCCAGCTTGTAGCTTTCCATTATAGGCACCAGCTTGTCGACACCCTGCATCAGTTCGAGAGGGATATCGCGAAGGAGCCGTTTATCGCCGATCACACCGATAATAGTCCTCTCGGTGCCCTTGGAGATATGGACCCCCAATCCGGCATTTTCCAGAACATTTGAAACTTCACGTATTTCGGACTCCTTTGAGCCGGGCTTCATTACAATAATCATAAATATCTTCCTTTCTGCCGTCTTTCTGCCGTATTTCGGTTACTATGCTGCTATTCTTTCCATTCTGCCGTTTTACCAACTATATTACTTTGGTGTTATTTTGATTTAAATTTACATTGATACATTGGAAATGTCAAGAAAAACGGTATCCTGCAATGACCGGACCATCAGTATCTTTTTGGAGGGACAGTCCTGTCCTCAGGACGGTCTTCTCTTTCAAGAAAATCCTTGAACTGGCCTTGATGTATGTTATAATATACATTGTGTCATAATACCCATATTGCTTGAATCTTTTTCCTGTAAAAGGAAAATACTAAAAGAGCGTAATAAAACAAGGGGGAATTCATATGAAGGATTATACCGTGGAAAAGCTCCGCAATGTGTGCCTGTTGTCGCACGGCGGGGCAGGTAAGACGACTCTTGCGGAGGCTATGCTGTTCAATACCGGAGTACTTGACAGATTTGGCAAGGTTAATGACGGTAATACTACTACGGATTACGACCCGGAGGAAATCAAGAGGAAGATTTCGATCAACACAGCTATTGCACCTTGTGAATGGAAGGATGTTAAAATCAATGTTATTGACACTCCCGGCTATTTTGACTTTGTGGGAGAAGTAAAGCAGGGAATCAGGATATCAGATTCCGCAGTCATATTGGTTCCGGCCAAGGGCGGCGTCGCAGTAGGTACTGAAAAGTCCTGGGCATATGCCAAAGAGTATGCACTGCCCAAAATGTTCTTCGTTAACAAGATGGACGAAGAAAATGCAAATTTCTTTGAAGTACTTGACCAGTTGACAGATACATTCGGCAAAAATGTAATTGCTTTCCAGCTTCCCATCATAGAAGCAGAGAAATTTACAGGTTTTGTTGATGTTATAAATATGAAAGCAAAAAAATTCGACAAGGATAAGCTTGTAGATGCAGCTATCCCAGCCGATTTGAATGATAAGATCACAGAATTGAAGGATGTCCTCAATGAAGCGATCGCCGAAACAGATGAGGAATTGATGGAAAAGTTCTTCGGAGGCGAGGAGTTTACAAATGAGGAAATACAGAAGGGCCTGTGCGCAGGAATCTCCGACGGTTCCATAGTTCCGGTGCTCTGCGGCTCTTCATTCCTTAATCAGGGCGTGCAGACACTCATGGATATGATCGTGGAATATATGCCCTCACCTGCAGTCAAGCCGGTAACAAAGGCAGTCAAGCCCGGAACTGACACAGTCGTGGAATTGAGGAATGCTGCGGATGAGAGCATGTCGGCTCTTGTTTTCAAGACTATTGCAGACCCCTTTGTTGGAAAGATCTCAATATTCAGAGTATATTCGGGCACATTTAAATCAGACACGGTTGTTTATAATACAACAGCGGAGAAAAACGAGAAAACAGCTCAGGTATTCATGCTGAGAGGAAAGAAGCAGCTTCCTGTCGATAAGCTCATCGCAGGGGATATAGGCGCAGTTGCAAAGCTGCAGTATACCAATACGAACGACACTCTGTGCGACCAGGCAAAGCCGGTGGCCCTTGAGAAGATCGTCTTCCCCGAACCGGCGCTTTCGCTGGCAGTAGAACCGAAGGCCAAGGGTGACGAGGAAAAGATAGGTTCGGGTCTCAACAGGCTTCAGGATGAAGATCCTACCTTCAAGGTAGAATTGAATACTGAGACTCATCAGACCGTTATATCCGGTGTCGGCGAGCAGCATCTCGACGTTATCGTGAGCAAGCTCAAGGCAAAATTCGGTGTATCAGTTAATCTGGTAGATCCCAAGGTCCCCTACAGAGAGACCATAAAGAAGAAGGTCAAGGTTGAAGGAAAGCACAAGAAACAGTCCGGCGGCCATGGCCAGTATGGACATGTATGGGTGGAATTCGAGCGCGGTGAATCCGAGGACCTGGTATTTGAAGAAAAGATTTTCGGCGGATCAGTTCCGAAGCAGTATCACCCGGCAGTTGAAAAGGGTCTTCGTGAGGCTATACCCCACGGAGTTCTGGCAGGATATCCGGTTGTTAATCTGAAGGCCACTCTGGTGGATGGATCATATCATGATGTCGACTCTTCAGAAATGGCATTCAAGATCGCAGCCCGCCTGGCCTACAAGAAGGGCCTCCCGCTGGCAGGACCTGTACTGCTCGAGCCCATAAGCCATGTTGAGGTATATATTCCGGACAACTACATGGGAGACATCATCGGTGACCTCAACAAGAGAAGGGGAAGGATCCTCGGCATGAACCCGCAGGAAGGCGGTTTGCAGCAGGTCGTTGCAGAAGTGCCGTCGGCGGAGATGTTCAAATATGCCAACGATCTCAGAAGCATGACCCAGGGCAGAGGCGCCTTCAAGCAGTATTTTGAAAGATATGAGGAGGCTCCGGCCAATGTGGCTCAGAAGGTCATTGATGAGGCCAAGAAGGAAATGACCGACGACGTTGATGACGAATAATAAGGTAATTGTTGGATGATCATGAGGGCTGCCTGATAAGGCAGCTCTTTATGTATTATTAGGCTCTAACTGTACTTTAACTTCGATGGAACTTTGATAAAGCATTTACGTCTGTACTATTAAGCCCAATAAATACATATATGGGATAAAGGAGGAGGAAGTTATGCCCAGAAAGTTATTAGGTATAATCCTGGTACTGGTGATCTTGGCATCGGTAATGACAGGCTGCAGCAGCGGTAATAAGGCTGATCGGGCGCCGTCGACGACAGCAGGGCCTGCGATGGATTCGGGCTCGTACAATAAAGGTGAATATGGAGTAGATGCTCCGGCAGAAGCGCCAATGGCTCCTGATGCAGATTCGCTGGCGGGAGTCGGGAGCAGCCCCGTAAATGTCTCCAATGCCATACTTGCCGAGAGAAAAATAATCAGAAGCGCTAACCTGACCATAGAAGTGGAAAACTTCGATAAAGCATTTGCCAACATTGAGGGCATAATTGCCAACATAGGCTTTGTTCAGCAGACAAATATAAATACTGACAGAGTCTATATCGAAGAGGAAATGAAGCTTGTAAAGAGCGGAACGATAGTACTGCGTGTCGATAAGTCAATGTTTGATTCCGTGATCAACAAGCTGAGGGGCCTGGGCGATGTATACAATTACACAACAGACGGACAGGATGTTACGGATCAGGTAGTTGATGTGGAATCAAGGCTGAGGCTGTTGAAGATGGAGCAGGAAAAGCTTGAAGCTTATGTAGTCAAGCTTAATGACCTGGAGGAGATCTTTAAAGCCGAGAGCAAGCTGACTGAAATAAGATACCAGATCGAGAGCCTTACCGGCAATCTGAACAAGCTGAACAGCCTGGTGGACCTTTCTACCATTACAATCAATCTGAACGAAAAGCGTCCGGACTATAACCCGAAGCCTGAAACTTATGGTGAGAAGCTGCTGAACAGCCTGAAGGAGAGCCTGTTTAATGTCGTTGAATTCCTTGGCGATCTGCTTCTGTTCATAGTGGCAGCGCTGCCTGTTCTTGTATTCATAGGGTTATGCGTGTTATTCGGCATATGGATCTACAGGAAAATGATCAAGAAGCGCAGGAATGATAGTCCATATCCACGGGGTCCCGTTTATCCTGGATCACCGTCGGCAAATGCACCGTATGTTCAACAGACACAGCCTGCACCGACCGCGCAGGGAAGGGCCCCGGCACAGCAAAGCGGAGCACCGGCCCAGCAGGGGGGAGCCCCGATGCAGCAGGGAGAAGCCCCTTCCGGGGAGATGTCAAAGCAGACGGATGAGCCGGAAGGCAAGCAGTGATTTGATATTCCTTTTAAAAGCGAAATAGTAAATATAGTATGAATTATTGCCCGGCAGGAAAACTGCCGGGTTTTTTATTGTTTGAGCTGCATATGAGCGGTCTTAACGGTGCTGTTCGTTGAATAATCAGAGGGATACGAGCAAAAATTATGTGATAGGAGCAATTCCCGTTTCGAGCCATATGTCGGCACAGAGCCTGTAAAGGAGATTATATTATGGCTGATGATCAAAAAATGCTTGAATATAATAACATCGTGAATTATAATATTATTGAAAGTCAAAGATAGTCAAAATCAACACAGCGATGAAGGGAGTGAGCGCAATTGGCCAGGATGAGTGATATTATTGAAGCTTTTTTAAAGCAGTTGATAAACGACACCGACGGAGCTATAGAAATACAGCGCAACGAACTGGCAAACCATTTCAACTGCGTGCCCTCGCAGATAAACTATGTTATAGATACAAGATTTACGACTGAGAGAGGCTATTATGTCGAGAGCAGGCGCGGCGGTGGAGGACACATAAGGATCAGACGGGTTAATATTAACAGACCGGGAAATTATCTCATGCATATCGTCAGTTCCATGGGAGACAGCATTTCTCAACAGTCTGCGGAGGTTTTTGTCAATAATTTCGTTGACTATGAGGTCATCAGCGCCAGAGAGGGCCTGCTGCTCAAAGCAGCAACCAGCGATAAGGTGATTGGCGGTATAGGCATGCCTGACAGGGATATAATAAGGGCTGCGATGCTGAAGAATATGCTGCTGAGTCTGATGGTATAGTACACACGATGCGGTACTGTTAATAAATATAACAGTGGGGTAATAATCATTTAATGACTAATTTTGCAGGGAGTGAGGCTTATGGTTTGCCAGCAGTGTCACAAAAGAGAGGCTAATGTGCATTATACACAAATTATAAACGGCAAGAAGGTCGAGATGTTTCTCTGCACCCAGTGCGCAGCTGAAAACGGTACATTGTCCTTCAGCCCTCAGATCAGTCTGGGTAATTTCCTTTGGGGATTTCCCGGCTTCAGCAATACAGGATATGGAGAGTTTGAGCAGCCGGAAATACTCCGCTGCAATGTCTGCGGCATGAGCTTCGACGACTTCAGAAAAAGCGGAAAGCTTGGCTGCGCCAACTGCTACAGCGTATTCAGGGACAGTCTGGCACCAGTACTCAGGAGACTGCATGGCAATGCCGAGCACACGGGAAAGAAGCCTGAGGAGAATCAGGGTATAAAAAAGGAAGATGCCGGGATCAGGCTTTCGGATGAGATCGAAAGGCTAAGGACGGAATTGTCCGGCGCCATAGAAAGCGAGCAGTATGAGAGGGCAGCAGAGCTGAGGGACAGGATCAGGAACCTGGAGAGCAGCAGAAATGTGAACGGAGGTGCGGTATGAGTCAGGAAGGCACCCGTCCGGCACCCGGTTTTGATGTGGCAATAAGCAGCAGGGTCAGGCTCGCGAGAAACCTTGGGGCATATCCATTTACGACGCGCATGAGCCGTGTACAGGGAGCTGAGATCCTTGAGAAGGTAAGAGCCGCGATACTCAATGATACGGCGATATCCGGACTTGGATTCTCATATCTGGAGATGCAGTCATTGAAGCCATTAGACAGACAGCTCCTGGTGGAAAAGCACCTTATAAGTCCTGAATTTGCTGAAGGAAATGCCAACAGGGCTGCAATTGTCAGCAAAGATGAAAGAGTAAGTATAATGGTGAATGAAGAGGATCATTTGAGGCTGCAGTGCATATATGCCGGTATGAAGCTCGATGAGGCGTGGAGGCTTTGCAGCAGCCTGGAGTCCGGCCTTGATAAAAAGCTTGGATTTGCATTTGATAAAACATATGGTTATCTTACATGCTGCCCGACCAATATTGGAACAGGAATAAGAGCTTCTGTAATGCTCCATCTTCCTGCATTATCGATGACGGGCTACATCAAGGGCATTCTTGAGACCTGTGGAAAGATCGGCGTGGCTGTTCGGGGTTTATATGGAGAGAACAGCGATGCTGACGGGAATATGTTCCAGATATCAAATCAGGTAACGCTGGGTCAGACAGAGGAGGAGATAATAGCAGGCATATCTAATATCACTGCACAGATCTCAGAGCAGGAAAAAATGCTGCGCATGGAGCTTTACAGACAGAACCCTGTACGATTCGAGGACAGGATATTCAGATCTCTTGGCTTGCTGCAAAATGCCAGGCTTATTTCTACAGATGAAAGTCTGAAGCTTATATCCGATGTCAGGCTCGGGATGATAATGGGGCTGCTGCAGGGAATGGAGCTTGAGGATATAAATGAACTTACGCTTATGATACAGCCGGCTTATCTGCAAAAAATATACGGAGATCAGCTCAAGCCCGATGAAAGGGACCAGAAGAGGGCAGAGCTGATACGCAAGAAGCTTAACGAAAGGATACATTAAGGAGTGATGGGTTATGTATGGAAGATTTACTGAAAAGGCTGAGAAAGCTATAAATTTGTCACAGGAGAGCGCTGTGAAGCTTGGACACAGCTATGTAGGGACCGAGCACCTGCTGCTGGGACTGATAAAGGAAGGCACCGGAGTTGCAGCCAGAGTGCTGCAGGGACAGGGCGTCAGTGAAGATAAGGTCCTCAAGGAAATCGAGGAACTGATCGGCCGCGGAGATAATACAGGGAAAAACACCCTTGATTTCACACCCAGGACAAAAAAGGTGCTGGAGCTGGGATTGATTGAAGCAAGACGTCTTGGACACAATTATATCGGCACGGAGCATCTCCTGCTGGGCATTATGAGAGAAGGGGAAAGCGTCGCCGTAAGAATATTGATAGATCTTGGCGTAGATCCTCAGAAGCTGTTGAATGATATCGTAAAAATGCTGAATGAGGATGCGCCGACTGCAAGCGGTGAACCCAGAAGCACATCCAGTCAGACCAATACTCCTACATTGAATCAGTTCGGAAGAGATCTTACAGAGCTGGCGAGGGAAGGAAAGTTCGATCCCATAGTGGGACGTGACAAGGAGATCGAGAGGGTAATCCAGATACTCAGCAGAAGAACGAAGAACAATCCCTGTCTCATAGGAGAGCCGGGAGTTGGAAAGACCGCCATAGCAGAGGGACTTGCGCAGAAAATCGTCGAGGGGAACATCCCTGAGCTGCTCAAAGACAAGAGAGTTTTCACCCTCGACCTTTCATCCATGGTGGCTGGCGCCAAGTACAGGGGCGAGTTCGAGGAGCGCCTGAAAAAGGCTATGGATGAGGTGCGCAAGGCGGGCAATGTCATTCTTTTCATTGATGAAATGCATACCATCATTGGTGCGGGAGCGGCTGAGGGCGCCATAGATGCGTCAAATATTCTCAAGCCTGCACTGGCACGCGGAGAGATTCAGGTGATAGGTGCCACTACGATCAATGAATACCGTAAGCATGTCGAGAAGGATCCCGCTCTTGAAAGACGCTTCCAACCGATCACGGTCGGGGAGCCCTCGCAGGAGGAGACTATTGAGATACTAAAGGGCATTCGTGATAAATATGAGGCCCACCACAGAGTCAAGATCACCGATGGAGCACTTGAAGCGGCAACCAAGCTGTCAAGCAGGTATATTACCGACAGGTATCTTCCGGACAAGGCGATAGATCTGATCGATGAAGCGGCATCGAAGGTAAGGCTGAAGGCATTTACCGCGCCTGTTGATGTGAAGCAGCTTGAGGAACAGCTTGAGAAGCTTGCCAAGGAGAAGGAAGATGCGATCCGGTCGCAGGAGTTTGAGAAGGCGGCTTCCATTAGGGACAAGGAACAGAAGCTGAAAACGGAGCATGAGAAAATAAAGAATGAATGGTACCAGAAGAACCAGACCAGAACCGACACAGTCACCGAGGATGAGATAGCTGATATCGTGGCCAGCTGGACCGGTATACCGGTCAAACGTTTGGCTGAAGAGGAGTCCGAGCGGTTGATGAAGATGGAGGACGTGCTCCATGAACGCGTCATAGGACAGGATGAGGCTGTAAAAGCCGTTTCAAAGGCCATCAGGAGAGGCCGGGTAGGATTGAAGGATCCAAAGAGGCCTATAGGCTCATTCATTTTCCTCGGCCCGACAGGCGTCGGAAAGACTGAATTGAGCAAGGCACTGGCAGAAGCGCTATTCGGCAATGAAAATGCCATGATTAGGATCGATATGTCTGAATATATGGAGAAGTTTGCAGTATCCAGGCTTGTCGGCTCTCCTCCCGGATATGTCGGATATGAGGAAGGCGGACAGCTGACCGAGAAGGTCAGAAGGAAGCCGTATTCGGTGCTTTTGTTCGATGAAATAGAAAAAGCCCATCCGGATGTTTTTAACATATTGCTGCAGATACTGGAGGACGGGCGTTTGACCGATTCGCAGGGCAGGCTCGTGGACTTTCGGAATACTGTGATAATAATGACCTCCAATGTGGGCGGCAGAATGATAACCGAACCGAAGAGGCTGGGATTTGTAGTAGGTGACGATACTGCGAAGAATTACGATGACATGAAGAACAATGTTATGGGCGAGCTTAAGAAGACCTTCCGTCCGGAATTCCTCAACAGGGTCGACGATATCATTGTGTTCCATCCTCTGGATGAGGAGAATATCAAGAAAATCGTCGGCATAATGCTTGATGTGCTTGTCAAGCGTCTGGCGCAGAGCGAAATCACTCTGCTTGTCAGTGATGAAGCCAAGGAGCACCTGGCCAAGAAAGGATTCGATCCTGTATTTGGAGCACGGCCTCTGAGAAGGTCGATCCAGAGCATGGTGGAGGATAAGCTGGCCGAGCACATGCTCGATGGCTCGGTAAAGGCAGGCGATACAGTGAAGGTATCCTTCACGGACGACAAGCTGGAGTTTGCCGTCGAGAAGGCATCCAACCCGGAAGCTGTCACTAAATAAGGGGACAGTTCTATCAAGGGGACAGTTCTTTACGGAACCTGTCTCCTTTTTGTTACGCCGCCGCCGACAGGACTGTCCCCTCAGGTGGGTCTGTCCCCTTAGGTGGTTCGTGGTTCTGTCTCTCCTGACGGACCTGTCCCTTTGGGAGGACTGTCCCCTTCATTCGGTCTTTCACTATTGGCGGGACTGTCCCTATTGATACCTATTGATAGCGGGAGGCCTCAGAGGATGGCTTCAGCGTGCTTTGAGGCTTTTCCAGCTCTTTTATCGTTATTACACGGGTGTGCTCTGTGTGATGCCATACCTTGTCTTTTCTGCTCAGAAAGCCCTGGATCGTTATAGGGACCCAGGTGAGGCAGTAGAAAGGATATATCAGAAAGGCCAGCAATACCTTCAGGTCAAACTTGTTTTCGGAAAGGATCACCAGAGGTCCATAAAAGAACTGCAGTACAACAAAAACATACCATACTGCCGTTGGGAAAACATATTGCAGCGTGTAAAACGGTGCTTCTGGGTAGAAGGATTGGATCCACAGCATCACTGTCATTAGACCCATAAAGACGAAGCGTATAGGCTGGAACAGGTATATTGCACAGTCAAAGGCTGCCAGGTCGCATTCTCTGAAGGCTTTTTTCAATAAGGGGACCAGATACCTGGATGCACAGTCTGCATGGCCCTGCATCCATCTTTTCCTCTGACGCCAGGATTGCCTGAGAGTGATAGGCTTCTCGTCGAACACTGCCGCCTCATGTGCCCAGGCTACCTTCATGCCATTTAAAGCCAGCTTCATTGTAAACTCAAGGTCTTCTGTCAGACAAGTCGCACCCCAGCCGATCTCTTTAAGTACAGAAATGTCAACACAAAAGCCTGTCCCGCACAAACCGCAGCTCAGGCCCAGATAATACCTGGGCAGCTGAAAGGTTCGGTTGGACAGCCAGAAAGCAATTGAGTAGGAGCAAGTGATCCATGAATCAAAGGGGTTCTTGCTGTCTATGTAGCCTTGAACGACTTTGTGGCCCTTGCAGAGCTGCTTGTTCATTTCATATAGAAAGTTCGACGATACAAGGTTGTCTGCATCAAAGACGCATACCACATCGTATTTGTCATTCATACCATATATCTTTTGGAACATCCATTCCAATGCATGTCCCTTTCCCTTTTTCTCAGCGTCGCGGCGCTCATAGACCAATGCACCGTGTTTTCTGGCAACGACAGCGGTTGTGTCGGCGCAGTTGTCGGCAATAACAAAGATATCATATAATTCATCCGGGTAATTTTGATCTCTCAGGCTGTCAATGACATGGGCTATGACCAGCTCTTCATTATGTGCTGCTATTACTGCTGCGAACCTTTTACAGGGGACAGTCTCGCCGGATTTGTCCTTTCTTTTCCTCCAGCCGTATATCGATACTCCGAAGAAATAGCATCCTGCGACGAAAATGAATACCTGTATCAGCTGTGTAATGAGCAGTGTCAGGCGTTGAAGCAAATTGTCCATGAAGAACCTCCATAACTGCGGTTTATATTATTTTGTACCTTTAGGATGAAAATATTTATTGCGGAACGATAAATCTCAGATGTATCTTTGTGTATTTTTCTCGATGCCTCTTTTTTGAGCCGATACGATATTTTCATACGTGAGAGGACTGTCCCCTCAAAAGAGAACTGTCCCCAAAACTATTTGCCGATGGGGCGGGGTGTGTTAAAATATGTTATGGAGCATAAGGAGAGATGATATGTCGAAAACTCACTTTAATCAGCTTATAACGGGCAATTCCAGGATGCTCGCATGCATTGACGATGAAGGCGGGATGGTCAGGATCTGTTGGCCGGACATTGATTTTCCCCAGCATATCGACACTTTCCTGGTCGGAATAACATGTCCCGGGCTTTGGGAAGGCACTTCCTGGCTGCATTCTTCCGACTGGCATGTAAACCAGTATTATATTGACGACACCAATATTGCAGTTACCGAATTCACTTACAGGAAATATTGCCTGAAGATCCGCCAATATGATTTTTCGCTCCCGGACAAGGATATACTTGACAGATGCTACGAGGCCGAAAAC
This sequence comes from Bacillota bacterium, assembly GCA_023435305.1. Lineage (GTDB taxonomy): Bacteria > Bacillota > Clostridia > Acetivibrionales > DTU013 > DTU013. The sequence goes on along the minus strand of JAEYRV010000027.1, from coordinate 54,566 downwards.
TACGGCGAAAAAGAACTCCAGCCAGGGTTTATAATATATTCATCAACTGTGTCTTCAGAATTTGATACGGCAGGTACTATTTTTGAAAATGACTTGTCGGGCTTGATCCACTACAGGCATGGCTATTATTATGGTATTTTGTCATCCGTACCTGCAAACCAGTATCAGATTGGCTCGGGAGCACATGAAAACGCCAACCGGGGGCAGCTTTACGGCGACGATACTATAGGGATGACAAAGGAAGGAAGCCTCCTTTGGGACAATGCAGTACTTGAATCCGGAGGGAAGCTGAGGTTCGATATTGGGATATGCTTTGCCCGCGAGCTGAAGGCATTGAAGAAACTGATGAGAGAACAGAAGCTGAGGGACCCATGGAAGGACATGGACGACACTGCAGATTTCTGGCTCAGATATATTGAAAAAGCAAGGCAGATCAATACAGGGCATTTGGAGATAGACCGGCTGTATAAGCGATCTCTTCTGGTTTTTGCCCTGATGACCAATAAAAGGACAGGAGCTTTGCTTGCAGCTCCAGAGGTTGACGAGCTGTTCACCAGATGCGGAAGATATGCATATTGCTGGGGGCGGGATGCTGCCTTTATCACAACGGCTCTTGACAAATGCGGTCTTGTACAGGCTGCCGAGGGATTCTACGATTGGGCGGCCGCAGTTCAGGACGATGAAGGGAGCTGGCAGCAGCGGTTCTACATGGATGGGAATCTGGCTCCGTCATGGGGATTGCAGATCGATGAAGGCGGGTCTGTGATATGGGGCATTTTGGAGCACTATAAAACAACCGATGAAAAGGATTTTTTAATAAGACTGTGGCCCTGTGTAAAGAAGGGTGTCGAGTTCCTGCTGAAGTACAGGGATGCTGAAACAGGCCTCCCGGGGCTGAGCTTTGACCTTTGGGAAGAGAGACTGGGGGAGCATGCATATTCCAGTGCAGCAGTCTGCGCAGGTATATTGGCAGGTGCTGATATAGCAGAGATTATCGGAGAGGCACCGGAGCTTGCCGTCTATTGGAAGGAGCAGGCTGAAGAACTGCGTGAAGCAATTTTCAAAGGCTACTGGAAGCCCGAATTGGACAGGTTCGTACGCAGTATCCGTGTAAAGCTCAATGGCTGGGGAGAGGAGCATACGGATCAGAAGGTCTGGCTGAAAAGAAATGACAGAAGCATAACCAGAGATTATTCACTCATCGACAGTACGCTGGATATCAGTTTGTTAGGGATGTCCGTGCCTTTTGGGATTTATGACGCCGGCGATGAGACGATGACATCGACCGCGGAGGCTGTGGAAAACCACCTCACAGTGCACCAAACCGGCGGATTGATGAGATATGAACATGATAATTACATTGGGGGCAACCCGTGGATACTGACTACTTTGTGGGCTGCTCTCTACCATATTGAAAGAAGGAATTATGATAAGGCAAGAGAGTATTTCTGGTGGGCAGTTAAAGGAACCACAGAGCAGGGGCTTTTGCCTGAGCAGATAGATAAGCAGACCGGACGTCCGGCATGGGTGATACCTCTTACCTGGTCCCATGCAATGTTTGTACTGGCGCTTGACGGCTTGCTGAAGGCGGGCGAACTTTAGGGTTTTAAGGAGGGTCTATGGCAAAGAGTAAAACGATATTTGTATGTCAGGAATGCGGTTATGAGTCTTCCGGATGGTTAGGAAAATGCCCTGCCTGCATGCAGTGGAACACTTTTGTAGAAGAACGCCAATCCGTCGATGTGAAGGCGGCCTCATCGCAGGACAGTGGGGCCAGACCTGTAAGTCTCGATGAAATAGTGATCGACAGCCAGGAGCGCAGCCTTACAGGCATGAAGGAGCTTGACCGGGTCCTGGGCGGAGGCATAGTCAGAGGTTCGCTCATACTGGTTGGCGGCGACCCGGGTATTGGCAAATCTACGCTGCTCCTCCAGATATGCAATACTATAAAAAAGGATATGAAAATATTATATGTGTCCGGAGAGGAATCAGTCGGGCAGATCAAGCTGAGGGCTGACAGGCTGAATGTAAAAGGAAGCGGCGTTTATATCGTGTCTGCGTCAGGCTATGAGACGGTTGCGGCGCTGGTCGAGGCAGAGAAGCCGGGCCTCGTGATCATCGATTCCATCCAGACTATGCATACTGATACGATAACTTCCGCTCCGGGCAGCGTAAGTCAGGTAAGGGAGGTCACCTCCGCGCTTATGAAGCTTGCCAAGGGAAGCGGTATAACCGTGATGATTGTCGGACATGTTACCAAGGAAGGAGCTATCGCAGGCCCAAGGGTATTGGAACACATGGTGGATACGGTCCTTTATTTTGAGGGCGACAGGCATATGAGCTTCAGGATCTTGCGGGCAGTCAAGAACAGGTTTGGCTCGACTAATGAGATCGGTGTTTTTGAAATGAGGGACACAGGCCTTGCAGAAATATCGAATCCATCTGAGATGATGCTGTCGGGAAGATCGGGAAATGTGCCCGGATCAGTTGTGGTGTCCAGTCTTGAGGGCACCAGGCCAATGCTCATAGAAATTCAGTCCCTTGTATGCGCCACAAGTTTCGGGATCCCGCGAAGGATGGCCACCGGTATAGACTACAACAGGCTCACAATGCTTATGGCAGTGTTGGAAAAGAGGGTGGGACTGCAGCTTTACAATGTCGATGCGTATTTGAATGTGGTAGGTGGCATCAAACTGGATGAAACCGCATGTGATCTGGGAGTTGCTGCCGCCGTCGCTTCCAGCTTCAAAAATGTGCCTGTGACCGGCGACTGTGTTCTCATGGGGGAAATAGGCCTGACAGGTGAAGTGCGGGCAGTCAGCCAGATAGATAAAAGGATATCGGAAGCCATGAGACTTGGCTTCAGGAGCGTTGTGATACCCGAGGGCAACATGAAGCTGGCAGCGCAGGTGAAGGTGGATGACGGCTTTAAAATAATTCCGGTTTCGAATGTACAGGAAGCGTTGGACGTACTATTCGAGTAACTGAGATGGTTTTTGAATCATATTCTCATTAAAGAAGGAGTCCAAATTAGCTGTTTCAGCGAGAATTTGGACTCCTTCCCATGTATATTGATCTTGAGTTCGGGGTTTATGTCCGTTTTATTTAGACAGCAGGTTATACAGCATCTGGACCATTTGAGCTCTGTCTGCATTATCTGCCGGCGAAAGTTTTCCGTTGCTGCCATTTATGGTTCCCGTTTCTATCAGTGCTGTCATAGCATCTTTTGCCCAATCAGCAACCTGATTCGTATCGGTGAATCCCTTAAGGGATTTCGCACTTTGGGTTGTGCCTGAGCCCGCACCTGAACTCCCTTCAGGAAGTTCTCCCATAAGCTTCAGCGCGTTGTACAGCAAAGCGCACATTTCCTGTCTGGTAATAGTATTATCCGGGGCAAACATATTGTTGCCGATACCTTTGGTGATGCCAAGCTTTTTGGCTGCGGCCAGGTAACCCGTATACCAGGTGTTTCCGGCATCCTTGAAGTTATCGGGGGTGTTGCTGTCGGGAGCTATGCCATAAGCCCGCATGATCATCACCAGTACCTGTGATCTGGTAAGCTGCCCGTCAGGATCAAATTTATTGTTTCCGGTACCCGAGGCTATGCCCCTGGCTGCCGCGAACCTGACAGCCTTTGCATACCATGCTGAGGCAGGCACATCATTGAAGACTGTTATGTTCGAACCTACTGCATATTGCCCGAAACTGCTTGTTTTAAAGGTAACAGTTTTGGTGAGCGCATCATACTGACCATTTGGAACGACTGTTGCCTTTCCGTTTTGATCCAACGCCCAAATAACAATACTCTCAGGGTTCTTCAGCTCTTCAGCGGAAGGAGTATAGGGGATGGATACAGTTATAGGGGTAGGAATGTTACCGGATATTTCTTTTCCGTCAACGGAAAGACTGATCTGAATGAGAGGACTGTCCCCTATAAGTGATTTAGCCTGTGACCCTAGCTGAGTTTTGTCACCGGCACGTATGGTTATTGAAGCAGTACTTCCTGATATCTTGAGTCCTGAGAGTAGGTCATTCGGAATAGTAATCTGTCCTGCCTCAGTGAGGATGGTCATAGAGTCTCTTTTTGTGGTTTCCTGTAGAGATACTACGGGTAATTTCAGTGTATAGGCATTTACACCCGGTATCGCCGGGATATTGATGGTTGTGTTATTCATGTTCCGGAACAGTGATTTGGCCTGTGCTTCATTCAGATCAATCGAGTATCTTTTGGAAGCATCGTCAACATTACCGGTGAGATTTTTGATGTCATCATGCCCCGAAACAGCGGCGTTGTTGGATGTTGCCGTCGGGGCTGGAGTTATGGCTGGGGGAGGGGTCACAGTTAGTGGTGGAATTACAATCGGGAGCGGGTTGCCGCTACCATCATTACCGCCATTACCGCCGTTACCACCGCTATCGCCGGTAGCATTAGCCTGCCACTGGGCGTACACGGTTATATTTGAATTTACGACTGTTTGTGCAGTAAGGGCTGTGCCATTTCCGTTCGCAGCTGTATTCCAGCCTTTGAAGGTATAGCCTGATCTTGTAGGTGCAGTTGGAAGAGAACCCACGGCTTGTCCTGCTGTAACTGTTTTGATTGTCGGGTTCGCCTCTGTGTCGCCGCCATTTCTATGAAAGGTTACCGTTGTATTGTTCACTGGTGGTACTGAGGCATTCACAGTAATGACCACATCTTCATAATCTGTCAACTCCCCATCACTCACTGTAAAGCGGATGGTATGGCTTCCTGTCTGACTGTTGGTTGGGGTCCAGCTGAATGTCCGGGTTGCTGCGTTGAAGCTGGCACCCTGCGGCAAAGCGCCTGCTGGTGATATGGCTGCTGAATAGTTCAGCGTCGTTGCATTATCCTGGTCGGTTGCACTTACTGTAAAGGAAAGAGTATTTCCCGCGTTAACACTTTTAGCACCAATTGCTGCCAGCACCGGGGGATGGTTCATTGTACCATTGTGTTCGTCAGCTCCGATATCGACCTGGCCGGATGGTCGTACCTCTCCGTCAATATCCGTTGTAATGCCTGCAAGATCCAAGCCGCTATTTACCACATTACTCACGTCATAACTCAAGTGAAGGTCACCCTGACGAGCATTTACGAACCAATTTTCTTCTGCATTTACGACATTATTTTCGACAGTGCCGCTTGCTCCTTCTCTCAACCATATTGTCCTGTTCGACAGATTATTGGCTATATGTACTCCTGTTGTTTGCGGGTACCTGTACTCTATTGCGCTTTGATAGTTTGAATCTACATAGATCGTGTTGTTATAAACATTGGTATCCACACAGATTCCTAAATAAATACCGGTATCGATAGTGACGTGTATAAAGTTGTTTCTTACTATTCCTCCCGTATGGTCGATGATGTTGTTATGGAGACCCAGCACGACCCCTCTGTCACAATTGATGATGGTATTGTTTTCGATAATCGTACCCGATGAATCCGACCAGAAATGTATGGCTCCGTCGGTAAGGGACTCATCAGGCTCATAACGTATATTTCTGAATATATTGTTCCGGACGATCCAGTTCTGTCCCCTATGTACATCGATACCCCCTGTGTAGTACTGCAATGACTTGCCAGAGGTAAATTCAAACAAGCAGTCCTCCACAAGGCAATCGTTACCATACACCGGATTGGAATCAGCCGATCCCTTGATCATCTGTTCACGGATATTAAAAAACCGGATGTTTTTGATCACAGCATTATCCGAATCTCTTTCACAATGTACTTGAATTCCATGAAAATACGCTTCACAGATTGATATATCCTGAATTGTTACATTGTCTCCAATTACTTCAAATATCGAACCGCCGTGCAGGTTACCATCCAGTATGACATTGTCCCGGTTACCGGATTGGCTTCTGTAGATCACGTTATTGCCGCGAATTGGTATAGATAGAGGCCTTTCGGCCGTGCCCGAATAAGTTCCGTCCGCAATTTCCACTATACAGTTCCCGTTATTTGCTATACTAACTGAGTCCAACAGTTCCTGCACATTAGTAACGGTGATTCTTGTATAGTCATCCGTCGGCGTTGTTGTACTGCATTCATTGGAATAGGAGGACTGTCCCGCACTGTTTATGGCTCTTACCCGGTAATAATAGTTGGTGGATGGCTGCAGATTGTTATCTGTATAAGTTGTTTCACTTGCTCCGGTGGTATGGATCTTTTGATATGATGCGGAAGAGCCGGTCCTTCGCTCAACTTCAAAGCCGGTTTCATTACCGGAGTTGTCGCTCCATCTTAAATATACACGAGTGCTTTGCGTATTTACTGCAGTGAGATTGGATGGAGCCAAAGGAGTGGTTTCTGCACTGGAGCCATGGGAGACAAACTCTACTTTTGCAATAACGCCGGCAACACGAATCGGAACCTGAGGGATCAGCAGCAGATTCATTTCGTCTGCTACAATCGTACCTGTACTCAGTACCGTTCCATTCAATGCCTCAATTGTATAGCTGAAAACATCTCCCCTGGTTACTTGCATCCTTTGCAGGTTTCTGGGAGTGATATTCACATTGTATTCCAATACAGAATCATTCCAGCCCGCCGGAGTATTTCCCGGCCTTTCTACACAAATCGGAATCGACCAGGAGGTTTCGGTTTCCTCGATTTTTCTGCCTTCAAACGGATGCTCTGCCGTTCCCCAGCAGACACTAAGCAGATAGCCTCTTCCGCCCTCCTCAAAAAAATCGTAATCTCCGAACCGGTATACAGGCATGGCAGGAACATTGGAAAAACCGGGGCGGCTTTCATCCCAGCGCATCCATTCATCCATGCTGTTCCCTTCAATAGTCCCCCATCCATGACCATCCGTAGTGACATGATAGGAGAAGCAATGCCGTGAATCCTTTATATACTGCTCGAAATGCCTGCCCTGAGATTCATATTGAATAGAACCGTCCGATAACCCATGACCGCTGCAGATCATTCCAAAGTCTTTATCTGTGTTTGCCTTCAAAAAATCTGCCACATTCCGAAAATCATAGACGTTCATTCCGTTGAATTGTGTGTACCAGTCCAGCTCAGGGTATGTCGGATTGTTGAACGGCAGCAGTTCCACCGGGTTTTCCAGTTCGGGTTCACCATAATTGCCCCGAATGGAATCGGCCCACATAATATCCCCTCCGCCTGTCATACCTGAATTTTCGTAATCAGTCAGACCTTCACAGCAATACACGGATGTGACGAACGAGGGGTATGCCAGTGCAAATCCATACGCTCCGGAGGCTCCCATCGAATTTCCTATGACCTTGAACTTCTTTTGTGTAATATTGTACTTCGAACGTGCCCAGAGAACTGCCTGCATCACCCTGTATTGTATATAATTTGCTACAGTGTCTTCCATGGTCATCCCGGTTCTCCCTGTTCCGTCAAAAGCCGTGGATTTATGATATCCGAAATACCATGTCGGTGCTCCGTTTCTGTAGAGATCTCCCTGCCCATAGTTCGAGTAGTAGGCTGTATACACATTCATTGTACCGATTCCGTCCAGGTGAATGGACGGCATGGAGCCACTATTAGTAAAACTGTTCCTTGTAAGCGAAACAGCAAATGCATAACCCATATAGCTGTCCTTGTAGAGATCGTAATCCATCCACATGATGTACCAGTCACGGGTCTGTCCCTCTGATACGGTATCGCAGTATTTGACTGCCCCGATCTGCTGTTTGACCTCGGTAATAGGGCCGGTACTATTCAAAGCAGTAATGCTCCGGTTCTCATTTGCTCCGTCTACAACGGTAACTGCATAATAGGACTGCCGGGAAGCGGTCTCTTTTACCGTGTACACAAACAACCCCGTTCCACTGACCAGCTGAGGGCCCATATCCTCTATGACAAAACGAGCTATTATATTTGCTGAGTCGGATGAAAGGAGATTTCCATCCATGTCATACATTTCACGGAAGCGTCCCGAATCCTCTTCCACCTCTGCTACCAACTGAGCAGAGTCAAGGTTTGATGAAGTAATAGGTGCAGTATGCCTGTAAATCCTGTACTTTTCCCCGGTCAGCCCGGAGTCTTCCTGCCAGGTCAGAAAGGTCTGTCCCTCCCGGAAGAATCCGTTAACATTTGTGACTGCAGCATGTGTAAAGCTTATAGGCGAAATCAGGGTAATGAGTAAAAGTAATGGTAAAAACAGGCATAATTTCTTCTTGATATTATTCATCTTCTTAACTCCTTGTTGGCATAATCGAAATTCAATATTGAAAATGCAGTAAATCACTTTAATCGAAATTATCCGACAGCAGATTGTATAGTATCTGTGCCATTTCAGCTCTTGTAGTAGTGCCTGCGGGGGAGAGTCTGCCAATGCTTCTGATTTTTATATTCCTGCTCGTATTGTTTGAACAGCTGACCGTCTTTATATACTTCATATTTTCCGACAAGTTCAGCACTGGTCGAAGCTGTACCCGGAGCATCCCAATAAAGATCTATTCTTCTATAATCAGCTGCTGCGCCTTCCGGACGGATATCCTGCTGATCGAGGGCATGCGCTGTCTGGATGATAAAGCTTATTATCAGGGCAGTAAAAAAGATAAGCCTGATGATTTTCCTCATCATAGTTATAAGTCTCCTCTAAATAGCAGATGGCGGGGTCAATACAAGTAAAATAATATAACAATATGTAATATATTGACAGTGACGGCGTCACTAAAATGCGGTGCAAAAGTCACTAAATGTGATGACTTTTGTCCACTGCTGTGAGAGCGAGCAATATGGGTGATGGGGAGATTAACGGCAAAAATAAAACCGTTCCGAGGAACGGTTTGAAAACGTACGGTTTTTATGGATACGGTTTTTATTCCAGACTGTATTGTCCCAGCATTTTGACTCTTTCCTGTTCTTTTATCATGATATCGTACAGGTTAAGATCCAGGGTATTGCATATGGATGCGATGTAGTACAGGTTTTTGCCAAGCTCCTTTTCGATCTGATCCCTGCAGCTCTCGCACAGATGACCTTCCACATGAGTGTCCATTGCCTTTCGTATTTCCTCATAACCGCCATCCTCAGGCATTTTCTGCTTTTTGGCATCTATCTTTATGCATCCGCACTGAGTGACGGCCTTGACTATTGCCCGATTGACCCTGGCGTTGGAATCCTGATATTTTGTAATGGAATCAATTATGCTTTTGTTTCTGAAAAGCAGCTCCTGCACCGTGTACTGGAATTCATCGATCAGCATATCCTTCATTGTGTGTTCACTCTCCTGATGCGCTCATTTTCCAATATGGCATAAAACAAATACATAATCAGGTAATAATTACGTACTGCAGTACACTATATATTGGAATAGAATACTTAAAAATGTATCAGCCTGTTTTTATTATAGATGTTTGGACAACTTCTTGTCAATGCCGTATGACGCATCGTTGAAAAGAAATTCCCCGGGATGATGATTTCCTGCTGTGAAAGGGCTGACAGCAGGCGGAAGGTGCTGATGCCGTGGCGGTATGGTTTACTTTGACATTAACTGAGCAATGTAGTATACTGAATACTGTGAGTCAATACAGATTACTAAAAAACTTCCCGTTTGCTGATATTTTGGAATGCATTATCAGAATTCAAAGATCGTTTCTGACGAAAATTTTCTTTTTATTCGCCGGACGATATCCAACTAAAGACAAATCACAGATGAGAGGGTTATTACTTTTATTCATTTGGAGGATTTGTTATGTATAGCATTGGTGATAAGATCGTCTACCCGATGCATGGAGCCGGGGTAATCGAATCAATAGAAGAGAGAGAGATACTTGGCTGCAAGCAGGATTATTATGTGCTCAAAATGCCTGTAGGGGATATGAAGGTGATGATACCTACCGGAAATGTCGATGGTATAGGAATCAGAGAGGTCATAGGAAGCCGCGACGTGGACAAGGTATATGAAATACTGCAGGATCACAGCGTGAATGTCACGAACAACTGGAACAAGCGCTACCGTGAAAATATGACCAAGATAAGAAGCGGAAACATATATGAGGTTGCCGACGTGGTCAGGATACTCATGAAAAGAGACAGGGAAAAGGGACTTTCCACCGGTGAGAAGAAAATGCTGAACAGCGCCAGACAGATACTTATAAGTGAACTGGTGCTGGCAGAGGATTCCGAGCAGTTGGAAATAGAAACGGCAATAAATGATTTTTTGAGCTTCTAGTATAGCTGAAACTATTATTGATGAGGGAGTTAGATAATGTGCTGAACAATATTATTAAATTCTCTTTTGCGGCAGTGGGCTGTATCACAGGTATTACGATTACAAGGACTTTTTTCATTTATCAGCTCACGGATATGAACCCTGAGCTTAAAACCTTGATTTTTCTGGTTGTAGCCGTTGCTCTTGCCGTTATTTTCTACATGGGCAGCAATAAATTGATCGAAATAGTTATGGATACACTCGACAGGATGGAGCTTCTCATTCAGAAGCTGACTCTTTATGAGCTCACCATCAGTTCGATCGGTCTGATTGTCGGACTCGTCATTGCGAATCTTGTTACCATACCGATCAAGGATATCGAGATCATTGGCACGCCTGTTTCAATTGCCGCAAATATCCTTTTCAGCTGTCTGGGTATTGCCATAGCAGTCGGAAAGAAGAATGAAAACCTTTTCAGCACTATAAAAGGAAAGTCTTCGGATGGCGCAGGAACGGAAATGAAATGTGCCGAGCCAAAGATATTGGATACGAGCGTAATAATTGACGGACGCATAGTCGATATATGCAGGAGCGGTTTTATAGAGGGCGAGCTTGTCGTACCAAGCTTTGTGCTCGATGAACTCAGACATATCGCAGATTCCCAGGATCCATTGAAGAGGAACAGGGGAAGGCGCGGGCTTGATGTCCTGAATATGATACAGAAGGATCTCAAGTTCCCTACGAGGATCGAAAATGAGACAGTGCATTCGGATTCGGAGGTGGACAGCGCTCTGCTGAAGATGGCGCAGAGGCTTGGCGGCAAGGTCCTGACCATAGATTTCAACCTTAACAAGGTAGCTAACTTCCAGGGAGTGTCAGTACTGAATATAAATGAACTGGCAAATGCGCTCAAGCCGATCGCGCTGCCGGGTGAGGAGATAACCGTCCAGGTCATCAAGGATGGCAAGGAGACCGGCCAGGGCGTGGCTTATCTGGATGACGGCACGATGATCGTGATCGACGGCGGCCGCAGGCACATCGGAGAGAGCCTTAACGTAACGGTCACAAGCATACTGCAGACGGCTGCGGGCCGTATGATATTCGCAAAGCCCAAATATTCCATCGAAAGAGTAGTTTGACCGATTCGGCAAAATAAATAGACATTAGCGAGCGGGGTTATGAACCCCGCTTTATTTTGTCTTTGGGGGGACAGTCCTACTAAAGGGGACAGTCCCTTCAGAAACTTAGGGGGACAGTCCTACTAAAGGGGACAGTCCCTTCATAAACTTAGGGGGACAGTCCTATTAAGGGGGACAGTCCCCTCAGAATCTCGGGTGGACAGACCTTCCAGAACTGTCCCTGTTGTGATAAAATGACTAATGATCATTTGTACTTGTATGATTTCGAAATAAACAAATCGAATAGGCGGGAGACTGCTATATGAGTAAGATTAGTGTTGTTATAGCTGCAGCAGGCAGAGGAAAGCGAATGGGACTCGATATGAACAAGCAGTATATCGAAGTCCATGGCCGGCCGATCCTTGCCATGACTGTACAATGTTTTGAAGAATGCAGCCATATTGATGAAATAGTGATTGTCGCCAATGAGAGTGAGATAGAGTATTGCAGGAACAGTATTGTTGATAAGTATCGTTTTAGTAAAGTAAAGGCCGTTGTATCAGGAGGAGAGACAAGACAGCAGTCTGTTTTCAACGGGCTCAATCAATTATCTGCAGATTGCGATATTGTTTTGATACATGATGGAGCCAGACCTTTTATACTGCAAGAGAGTATAATGGCATGTATAAATTCTGCTGATACATATGGGGCTGCCTGTGCCGCTGTGCCGGTAAAGGACACTGTTAAGCTGGCCGATACAGATGGTTTTGTTGCCAGGACCGTGGACAGGAGCGGCCTTTGGCAGATACAGACGCCCCAGACATTCAGGTTCGGGCTTGTTATGGAGGCTCACAGGAAGGCGTTGTCAGACGGCTTTGACGGCACTGATGATGCGATGCTTGTTGAGAGGCTGGGATACAAGGTGAAGCTTGTGCTGAGTGATTATTATAATATCAAGATAACGACCAGGGAGGATCTGGTCTATGCAGAGGCTATATACACAATGAGGACCAGGTCAGTTTAACAAGGGTCATCCGTTTGGCAAATCAAGGGTGATCAGCTAGGAGAGATAATTTTATGGTTGAAGTGAAAGAACTGGAGAAGAAGTTTGGGCAGTTCACAGCAGTTGACAAGATCAGCTTTAATGTAAACAGGGGTGAGATCTTTGGCCTGCTTGGGGAGAATGGTGCAGGCAAGACCACCACACTCAGGATGCTCTCAACAATGCTGTGTCCTACCTCAGGAAATGCAATTCTCATGGGCTTTGATACTCAAAATGAGCCTGAGAAGGTGCGTGCACATATCGGCATTCTTTTTGGAGGAGAGACAGGTTTGTATGACAGGCTGACGGCAGCGGAGAACATAGCATACTTTGGCGAGCTGAACGGCATGAGCAAAGCAGCTATCAGGGAACGTTCGCAGTATCTGGCGAAGGCCTTCGGGATGGAGGATTTCATGGATAAAAGGGCCTCCAGGCTGTCAAAGGGAATGAAGCAGAAAGCCGCATTTGCGCGGTCCATCATACATAATCCCGATATCATGCTTTTTGACGAACCTACCTCCGGACTGGATGTCACGGCATCCCGCGACGTTCAGGACTTTATTCTGGATTGCAAAGCCGAGGGCAAAACCATTATTTTTTCCAGCCATACAATGAGTGAAGTGGAGAAGCTCTGTGACCGCATCGGCATCATCCATAAAGGCAAGCTGGTGGAATGCGGTTCGCTGGAGGAATTGAAGGAGAAATACGGGGATGACGATCTGGAAGAGATATTCGTCAGATTGGCAGGTGCGAAATGAGATTCAAACATGTAATGATAGTTTTCAAAAAAGAGGTCAAGGATCTGATTCGTGACCGCAGGACCATTATTTCCAGCTTTCTGCTGCCGATGATACTGATACCGCTGATCAATATAGTGATGGGCGGAGGCATACAGAAATTCGAGAAGGATATTAATGAAAACGTCAGCATCGCTTTGTCACAGACCTCAAACACACCGGAAATAAATGAATTTGTCCGGGGGCGAATATTGAGCAAAAATGAAAACATCATGCTCGTAGATACAGAGGATCCGATAAAAGCGCTTGAAAACGATGAGATAAGGTGCATACTGGATTTCGAAAGCGGGTATGCTCAAAAGCTTGAAAAAGGCATGCCGGCTACTATCACGCTGCAATATGATGAATCCAAAACCAAGTCTCAGACAGCTGCTGATATCGTTTCTGAGGCAATAGAAGAATTTGAAGCCGAAATCGTTAATGAGAGGCTGATAGCCAAGGGGATCGATCTGGAGATTATGAATCCTTTTGAAGTTCAGCTGGACAATGTGGCGCCTAATCAAAAGGGCAACAATATGATGCTTGAAATGATGCTTCCGCTTATGCTATCAATGCTTATTTCCGTTGGCGGCATACCAGCAGCTACTGACCTGGTTGCCGGGGAGAAGGAGCACAATACATTCGAACCATTGCTGACAACCATGCCTGACAGAGGCTCTCTGCTGCTTGGGAAATATTTTGCGGTAACTTTGTTCTCATTTGTGAGTGTACTAGCTATTCTTGTCGGTTTGGCTATCGGATATATGCTCAATCCCAATTCCCTTACGATGGGAGTAGATGCGCAGGTCTACGGCTATGAGATCGAACCTCTTGCAGCAGTTCTTGCCTTTATTATTACTATTGCGCTTGGAATGACGTTTTCCGGCATACAGATTGCGCTCAGTACCATAGCAAAATCGTATAAAGAGGCTCAGACATATCTTTCGTTCCTGATGCTGGGTGCTATGGTTCCGGCATATGCCACCATGTTCATGCAGGCAAGCGATCTGTCTCCTGTCATGTTCACATTACCTGTTTTAAATACCATTGCTGCTTTCAAGATGATATTGGGGGGCAACATTATTTACAGCAACCTGATCATTGCTTTGGTGGCATCAGTTATTTTTGTAGCTTTGACACTTTGGTTTGCCGCATCGATATTCAAGAAGGAAAAGGTGATGTTCAGAAGCTGAGATGCAGAGGCGGGACGTTGATTTATCTTATATATGCATGTTTCAACGAGGCGGGAGATATACTCGCCTCGTTTATATTACGGTGATTATACTCAGTACCTGGATTCCCAATCCCTGGCCGAACTGTGTCAGCCCTTCGCCCGAGGTCGCGGTGATCCCGATACAATTCTCAGGTATATTCAGAAGCACGGACAGGCTTTGTCTGATTTCACCTATTCTTGGCGAAATTTTCGGTCGTTTGCATTCTATCGAGAGGGACAGGTGTACTATTCTGTGATCCTTCAGATGTTTCATTGCTTCGCGAAGATAAACACTGCTGTCTGTGATCCCCTGCCCAAGGCAAAGCTCATCGCTTATATCGCCAAGGATGTTGACACATGTGACTCCCGAGATCGCATTTGTTATTGAATGCAGTATCACGTCGGCATCACTGTTGCCTTTCAGAGGCGGTTCACCCTCAAACACTATTCCGCCAAGAATCAGCGACTTCTCTGTATTGTCAAAATCGAACCTGTGACTGTCCTGACCTATGCCTACTTTCATGAGAATACCTGCAATCCGCCGGATAACGGCTGTTTTTGGCTGCTGAAAGCAATGCCTAATTGAATTATATTGTTACGGCGTTCTTTTGTCAAAGCTTATTGTGCTAGCGGTTGACAGCGCCGGACATGTGTATTATACTACTTTTTAAATAGATAAACGTGAATACTGATCACTTCGATGAAGGGAATGCGAAAGGCGAACCTTTCTTCCCACCCCTGAGATGCTTCCGATGAGGTTGCCGTGTAAGCTGCGATAAAGGCTTGATGATTCAGCTGTCTGATAGTGAAAGCTGAGTCTGTGAGTTGGGTTATCCAAATTGGGTGGTACCGCGGAGTAGATTCGTCCCTGTAATTACAGGGGCGTTTTTTATTTTATCAGAAATAAATTATGAAGGAGCTGTATTTATGGCACAGGACAAGAAATTTGTTGAAGAAATAACCTCGATGAATCAGGATTTCACACAGTGGTATACCGATGTGATAAAAAAAGCTGATCTGGTTGATTATTCGAGCGTTAGGGGTTGTATGATCATCAGGCCGTACGGATATGCGATATGGGAGTATATTCAGAAGGAGCTGGACGGCAGGTTCAAAAAAACCGGGCATGAGAATGTTTATATGCCCATGTTCATTCCCGAAAGCCTTCTGCAGAAAGAAAAAGACCATGTTGAGGGCTTCGCGCCTGAAGTAGCATGGGTGACTCACGGCGGAAGTGAGAAACTGGCTGAGAAGCTCTGTGTCAGGCCTACATCCGAAACGCTGTTCTGCGACCACTATAAAAATATAATTCATTCGTACAGGGATCTTCCCAAGCTTTATAACCAATGGTGTTCGGTGGTCAGGTGGGAGAAGACGACCCGCCCGTTCCTGAGGACGCTCGAGTTCCTGTGGCAGGAGGGGCATACCGCCCATGCTAATGCCGAGGAGGCTCAGGAGGAAACCATTAGGATGCTGAATGTCTATGCCGAATTCTGCGAGAATGTGCTGGCCATACCGGTCGTCAAGGGACAGAAGACTGAAAAGGAGAAATTCGCAGGCGCCAAGGCTACTTATACAATAGAGGCACTTATGCATAACGGTATTGCATTACAGTCAGGCACATCCCATAATTTTGGGGACGGTTTTGCAAGAGCGTTTGAAATACAGTATACCGACAGCGCCAATCAACTCCAGTATGTGCACCAGACCTCATGGGGAATGACGACCAGACTGATAGGAGCCCTGATCATGGTTCACGGAGACGACAGCGGACTCGTGCTGCCACCGAGGGTCGCACCTGTGCAGGTCGTGGTCATACCGGTTTCACAGCATAAGGAGGGCGTTCTTGAAAAGGCTTCGGAGATCTGCTCCAAACTGTCAGGCTCTGTGAGGGTCAAGATGGATGACAGCGACAAATCTCCAGGCTGGAAATTCAGCGAATATGAGATGAAGGGTGTGCCGGTGCGTCTTGAGATCGGGCCGAAGGATATTGAAAAGGGACAGGTCGTGCTCGTCAGAAGGGATACCAGGGAGAAGATGTTTGTGCCGATGGATGAACTGGAAGACAGAATAGTTGAATTGCTTGATTCCATTCATTTGAATCTGCTTGACAAGGCAACCAAACTGAGGGATGAAAAGACATTTACCGCTGTCGAGCTTTCACAGTTTGAAGAAATAATCAATGCGACTCCGGGTTTCATTAAAGCTATGTGGTGCGGGGACAGGGCTTGCGAAGATGCCATCAAGGAAAAAACAGGAGCAACGTCACGCTGCATACCTTTTGATGCGGAGCCTGTTTCCGATAAATGCATTTGCTGCGGCAAAGAAGCGAAGACGCTGGTGTACTGGGGCAAGGCTTATTGATGCGGGCTAGTCCGGAACAGACAGCGTGAGTAATATGGGAAGTGAGGCTTGAAGCAGGAAGCGGCATGCGTGATTAACAGAAAAATTATTACGTGATTGCATTAAAAATACATATAATTCAGAAATTTCTGTCAATACTATTATCAGTGCAAGCAAAATAATTTTGTATTATGAGGCAATTGGAGGTAATAGTATGAAAAGAAAGATCATTATTTTAGTCATCATGGCCGCAATGCTTATATCGACCACATGTTATGCAGCCGCTGCCGCAAACGCAGGCGGCGCCGTCAAGCAATTGGCATTCGAGAAGATCGATAATGATGCCGCTGTGGTCAAAGTTAATGCTTTGAACCTTAGAGAGGGGCCCTCGACCGATTTCCCTTCCATAGGCAAGCTGGCAAAGGGACAGTCCCTGACAGTTATGGGCAGGATAGGCGAATGGTATGCTGTCTATAATCCCGACACCGGAACAGTAGGAGCAGTCCATGGAAAATATATCAGCCTTGGGGATGGCGGCTCGATAGCCGTATCATCAAATAGTGCGGCAGTTTCTACCGACGGTAATAAGGCTCCTATTGCAAAGGTGGTTTTGACTGAGGATGAGCAGAAGCTGCTGGAGCTTGTGAACAAAGCCCGCGATGAGAAGGGACTGGAACCGCTTTCTGTTGATGAGAACTTAATGAAGGTGGCAAGGACAAAAGCGAAGGATATGATAGAAAATAACTATTTTTCGCATCAGTCACCCACATATGGTTCGCCCTTCGACATGATGAGGCAGTTTGAAAATACCTTTAAGTCGGCGGGTGAGAACATAGCCGGGAATAAGACCGTGGAGGGCGCTTTTAAGGCCTGGATGGCGTCGGACACACATAAGAAGAACATACTGAACTCGGGGTTCAAGGTGACCGGCATCGGTATCGAAAGCAGCGCAACCTACGGGAAAATTCTGGTCCAGCAGTTCATAGGCAGGTAAGTATTTGGGCATAGCGCCTCGATAGGCAGATTTTGTGAATGTAGATAATATTTTTTAACAAATGCGTTGTAATGTGAAAATGCGGTCGTCCTGTTATCAGACTGGCCGCTTTTTTTGATGAGGCGATAACAGCCCCATGCTCCTCCTTATGACGTGGTAATAATGGGATACCGTTACTATGTTTTTTATGCCTGATTTCAGGTAAAGATTATATCGACTTTATGTCAAATCCAGGTTCAGCAGTCAGCACTTTACCGTTTAGATAATCCAATGATGACCTGCCTTTGAAGTTAAAACTAAGTTTATATGCCCATAATGCCTGCTTTTTTAGTCCGAACATGCGATTGACTGCATTTGTGCCGTATTTCCCGTCACCGAGGATGGGGTGGCCGATAAATGCCAAATGAGCCCTGATTTGATGAGTCCTGCCTGTGATCAGCTCCACTTCCAGCATGCTGACATCTGTTGACGGATCATATTCCAATACTTTGTATGCAGTAACTATATCCAGTGAGCCCTTTGACTTCTGATTGCTCACAAAGACCATACTTTTTCGCGCATCCTTCCAAAGATACGCCTTTAACTCTGCTTTGTTTCTCTCCATCCGCCCTTTGACAAGACATTTATAGTATTTCAGTATTTCCCGTGTTTCTATTTTTTTCAGCAGGACATCATAGCTTGCTTGATTTTTCGCTATAATAACAAGCCCGCCGGTATTGCGGTCCAGCCTGTGGCACAGTGATGGCTGGAACGAGTCTTTGGAGTCTTTGGGGGGACAGTCCTCGCTCTCGCCTGTTTGAGCTTTTTGCCGGCTGAGGTATATTCTTACCTGATCGATCAAAGTGTTCTGGGATTGTTCCTTGTCGGGATGTACCGGGATACCCTGTGCTTTATTAACCACCAATACGTTGTCGTCTTCATATACTACTGTGAATGCAGATTGTGGCTTAACGGTCCCTGCTTTTTTTATACTGGATGTGGTGTTTTCCGAATGATTTACATAATACTCGGAAGAGGAATGTCCCCTTGCCGGGTCACTGGAAGAACTTGCAGATCCGATTTGGCTATTTCCCATAGAGGCAGAGCTATTTCCCTGAATACCCGGCTGATTGTTAATTCCGTTCAGGAGATCGTCAGTTATATATATTTCAAGCACATCTTCGGCCTGTACAGCATATTCTCTGCCTATTCGTATACCGTTGGCCTTTATGTCTTTTTTACGGAAAGCTTTTTGCAATGTACCGTAGGAGAGATTTGGATATATGCCTAGTATATATCTTTCAATTTTTGTGTTTGCATCGCCTGGCTTAACTACGATTTTTTGCATACAACTCCCCTTCCTGATTTTCTTTGCCCATGCCTTTCAGCGAGAATCTGTCATTGCTGTGCTGACAGTGTGCTGAGAGGACTGTCCCCATTATTATTCAATATTCTTCTTAGAAATCCTTTTTATATTTAGTATGGCTGAAAATAATAAATTGAATAGGCTTCTTGTTTTTTGGAAAATTTAAACGTGGCTGAAATATCATTTATGATTGGGAAATGTAATTGAGTTATTAGGAAATATACAAGGTGGAACATATGATTTTCAGATTGGGTTATGTAGCAATGACTTTGAGCCTCGAGGATTGTTCGCCATCCGGTACATTAACATACAAGGCATTTTCAAATATATCTGAGGGAGATTCCAGGATAAACCGACTGCGCAGGATAACAAAAAAGAATCTGCTGAATACACTGAGGATACTAAGGTATAATAAAGCGCTGAAAATTGCTGTTTACAGGCTGACATCCAGGCTTGTTCCATTAGCCACGCATCCGGAGCTGACAAATTGGGACTATATTTCTGACTTCGCTGCTGAACTGGGGGAGATCGGGAGGTTCATAATTGACAATAATATCAGGGTCAGTGCGCATCCGGATCATTTCACATTACTCAACTCTCCATCCGACATCGTTTTTTCGGACTCACTGAGAGACCTTGATTATCATGTCAGGCTGTTTGAGGCAATGGGTCTGAATAATTACGGATATAAGCTGGTTCTCCATGTCGGAGGTGTGTACGGAAATAAAAATGATTCAATTAAGAGGTTTTATGACAACTTCTCCCGGGTGCCGGAACGAATCAGCAGGAGATTAATAATCGAAAATGATGATAAATCCTATAATACGTATGATGTACTTGAGATATGCCAAACTATCGGGAGGCCTATGGTGCTCGATGTCCACCATCACAATTGCCTACTTGGGCCCTCTGATATAAAGAATATCCTGCCGGATATTTTCAACACATGGAAAGCGGAACCTTTTCCGCCGAAGATTCATTTCTCAAGCCCTAAAAGCGACAAAGACTTTAGAAGCCATGCGGATTATATAGTTATTGATGATTTTTACAAGTTTCTGAATATTGTCAAAGAGACCGGCAGAGATTTCGACGTTATGCTTGAAGCTAAAGCAAAAGATCTTGCTTTGCTGCGGCTTTCGGATGAACTTGCTGCTCAGGGGGACATTTCCAGAGCAGATAACGGAAACTTCATCATGTAAGGTAAGTGCATCGTTGTCTCACAAGTGTCTCACAGCCGGGCGACAATGCTCGGCTCGATGGCTTGTCGTACCAATTGCCGCTGCGGGTTATGATCTTGGTACTACGTGGCAGGACTGTCCCCTACTTTTTTCTTTTGAACATAGTAATAAATTTCTTGGTATTGCAGATATTATATTTGTTATTGTATTAGTTTATTTCAGTGCAGAATTTACTATTTGAATGGAGGAGAAATATGTCCGGCAAGAAGAATAAATCCAATAATATCGATAAGAAAGTAAAGCCGACTGTCAGTAACGACCAGCTGGGCGAAAACGCAGGTGAAGGGCGTTACGAGAAGTCTGTCAACACAAAAGGCGGCAAATCCCGCTGATTATGAGGGGACAGTCCTCTACTTAAGGGACAGTTGTGTATCTATTGAGATAGGTGATCAATATTAATTTTTCAAGAACGTGTACTTCAGTAACAATCAATTTTTACTTTTTGGTGTTACTGTGATAAGTTACGTTCTTTATTTATGTTGAAGTGTCGCTGTATTGGAGCTAGGCTGAAAGGTCTTGCTGATTTATGGGTATTTCGTGGAAGATGCTTCTTACAGAAGGTCGGAAGGACTGTCCCCACATAAAGGACTGTCCCCATTGATAGAGCCTTGCATGTGTGGTAAAGTTATATTTGCCGGAACGGTATTAAACGGTATTTAAATAAGCGTCTATATAAGAAGAAATAAATAAGGATGTGTAGATATGGCGGATGTATTAAATACAGCGATTGAAAATATGCCGGGTATGTCCTTTGATTGTACATGTGGAAGGAAGCACTCTGTTGAAATAGATAAAATTCTTGTCAGGTATAATGTTGAGAATGAAGTAGCAAATTACCTCGGATCGTATATAAATAAGAAACTTTTTGTCCTTTCTGATTCAAATACATATGACGTTTTAGGTAAGGCAATTGTGAATCATTTAATACAAGAAGGCTTTAACTTGAAATCGTTTGTATTTGAAACAGGCAGCCATGCACTTATCCCTGATGAGCGCTCTATCGGAAGGGTACTGATTGAGCTGGAACCTGATACTGCTTTTATGCTGGTAGTTGGTTCCGGTGTGCTAAATGACATTGCAAGGATGGTAAGCTTCAGAACTGGTATGGATTTTGCAGTTGCTGGTACTGCGCCATCTATGGACGGGTATGCGTCTATTGGATCACCCCTCATAGTAAACGGGAAGAAAATCACATACTACAGTCATTATCCCTCTGCAATTTTTGCAGATATTTCGGTAATGAGAAATGCCCCGCTTGTAATGATACAGGCCGGGTATGGAGATGTTCTGGGTAAACTTACTGCACTGGCAGACTGGAACCTGACCAGGATAGTGAATAATGAGTTTTATTGTGAGACGATTGCAGAGTTGGTGCAGAAGGGTGTCGATAAATGTATTGAAAGCTCTGAAACATTGGCCAGGAGAGATGAGGAAGCTATTCGCTATCTTATTGAAGCGCTTATCATCACAGGCATATCAATTGGACTTGTAGGTGTATCAAGACCTGCATCAGGCACAGAACATCAGCTGGCCCATTTTTGGGAGGTCCGGGCGATTGAGTGGGGTATGGAGCATCCTCTTCATGGAAACGCTGTTGGCGTTGGTACTGTGGTTACAGCAATGCTTTATGAGCTTGCGTCGGAAATATTGCCTGAGGGTATTGATTATCCGACAGTGGAATATGTGACTCAATTGCTGAAAAAAGTAGGATCCTGCACAAATCCAAGAGAGTTGGGTGTCAGCCGGGATTTATTTGTCGAAAGTATGATGAATTCAATGAATATGAGGGATAAATACACAATACTCCGCTATTGTGATCAAAAAGGCAGACTGGCTGAGTTTACTGATATTATTGCCAGAAGGCTGTATGATTGAGCAGTTACTGATTTTCAATCACCAGGAGGCTGTATGTCTGAACAATTTGACGAATTAAAGAAAAAGAAGCTATTCATATTGGATATGGATGGGACATTTTATTTAGGTGACAAGCTGATTCCAGGATCATTGGAGTTTTTGGAAAGGCTCAGGCAAAAGGACGTAGATTTCATTTTTTTTACAAATAATTCATCCCGCACACGACAGTTTTATAAGCAAAAGCTGGCCGCCATGGGATGTTTTGTCGAAGAGAGTTCTATTGTTACTTCAGGCGATGTCACAATCAGATTCCTCAGAGAAAACTATAATGGCGCATCTGTTTATCTTGTGGGGACAGGCCTCCTGGAACAGAGCTTTATTGACGGAGGCATAAAGCTGACGCAGCACGATCCTGATATTGTTGTGTTGGGATTTGATACTACGCTTACATATGAGAAAATTGAGAGGGCTTGTACTTTTATCAGGAATGGTGCGGTTTTTATCGCTACCCATCTTGATTTGAACTGTCCAACGGAGGATGGCTTCATACCTGACTGCGGAGCGATGTGTGCGCTGGTTGAGGCTTCAACAGGCATCAAGCCGCGTTACCTGGGCAAGCCCTTCAAGGATACTGTGGATATGATTAAGCTGCTTACAGGCAGGAACAGCAATGAAATGGCTTTTGTCGGAGACAGGCTTTATACGGATATTGCGGTAGGTGTAAACAACGGAATTACAGGCATACTTGTATTATCGGGAGAGACCGCCCGAGGTGACATCGAAAAATCCTCCGTTAAACCGGATTATGTATTCGAGTCACTGTACGAGCTTGGTAAAGTGCTCTAAAGAGCGCGCAGGTATGCACAAATATTTGCACATAAAAAAGGGGTGGAAGAATGGCTGATATTGCGGCGCAACTTATACAGGAATTTAGCCTTAAGCCTTTTCAGGTTCAAAATACAATAAAGCTTGTTGATGAAGGCTGCACAATACCGTTTATTGCCAGATACAGAAAAGAACAGACAGGTGAATTGAATGATCAGGTACTCAGAGAACTTCACGAAAGACTGGTTTATCTGAGGAATCTTGAAGGCAGAAGAGAAGACGTAAGAAGGTTGATCGATGAGCAGGGGAAAATGACTGCGGAGATCTCCTCTGTTCTTGACAAGAGCAAAAGTATGCAGGAGATCGAGGATATTTACAGGCCATTCAAGCCAAAGAGAAGGACACGTGCTTCCATTGCCAGGGAAAAGGGGCTGGAGGAGCTGGCTGTTATACTTTTCAGCCAGAATATCAAATCAGGCGACATAGTAAACTTAGCCGGGAAATTTATTGATATAGCCAAGGGTGTAAATAATATTGATGAAGCGCTAGCCGGTGCCATGGATATTATTGCCGAAGACATTTCTGACAATGCCGTAAACAGAAAGGCTGTCAGGGATATATTCTACAGACATGGAATGCTTGTTTCAAAGGCATTGAAGGAAGAGGATTCTGTGTACAGAATGTATTACGATTTCCGGGAACCTGTAGCAAAGGTCGCAAAGCACAGGATCCTTGCGATTAACAGAGGCGAAAAGGAAGAGTTTCTGCAGGTGAGCATAGAGGTGCCGGAGGAATTGGTGCTTGCGTCACTTAAAGCCATCAATTTGAAGAGGGACAGTTCTATCACATCAGTATATGTTGAACGAGCTGTTGAAGATTCATATAAACGGCTGATTGCTCCTTCAATAGAAAATGAAGTTCGAAATGAGCTTACAGAATCAGCTGGAGAACAAGCAATGAAGGTGTTCGCGGAAAACTTGAGGAATCTGCTTCTGCAGCCGCCGGTGAAGGGAAGGGTGGTGCTTGCCCTGGATCCTGCATACAGAACAGGCTGCAAGATAGCTGTAGTTGATGACACCGGAAAGGTATTGGCAACTACTGTGATTTATCCGACGCCGCCGCAAAACAAAATCGAGGAATCTGAGAAAACCATACTTCATTTGCTGGAGAAGTACCATGTAGATATTATTTCCATAGGAAATGGAACGGCCTCAAAGGAGTCAGAAATATTTGTCGCAAATACATTAAAAAAAATCGACAGAAAGCTCTATTATATGGTGGTAAGTGAAGCCGGGGCATCTGTGTACTCAGCTTCGAAGCTTGGCGCAGAAGAATTTCCCGAGTTTGACGTTTCGTTGAGAAGTGCTGTGTCAATTGCCAGAAGGCTCCAGGATCCGCTTGCAGAACTGGTAAAAATCGATCCGAAAGCGATTGGTGTGGGCCAATATCAGCATGATATGAACCAAAAGAGGCTCAGCGAGACCTTGGGCGGTGTAGTTGAGGACTGTGTAAATAGCGTAGGTGTCGATCTAAATACAGCATCGCCGTCTTTGCTTTCATATGTATCGGGTGTAAATGCTTCTGTTGCGAAGAATATTGTTGAATACAGAGAGTCGATAGGCCGCTTTAAAAGCAGAAAAGAGTTGAAAAAGGTAAAAAAACTTGGCGACAAGGCCTTTGAGCAGTGTGCAGGATTCTTGCGGATACATGGCGGTGCAAGTATATTGGACAACACTTCTGTTCATCCGGAATCATATAGTGCGGCTGAAAAATTGCTAAATATCATGGGCTATTCACTCGATGATGTAAAGGAAAAGAAACTGGGAAATTTGGCTAAGGAAGTCGAAGGGAAGGGAATAACATCGATCGCTGAGGCTATCGGTGTTGGTGTGCCGACATTGCGCGACATTATCAGTGAATTGCTGAAGCCCGGCAGAGATCCCAGAGATGAACTCCCTAAGCCGGTATTGCTGACAGATGTCCTTGATATTGCAGACCTCAAACAAGGAATGGTACTTACAGGTACTGTGAGAAATGTAGCTGATTTTGGCGCATTTGTCGATATCGGCGTGCATCAGGACGGTTTGGTCCACATATCGGAACTGGCAGACAAATTTGTGAGAAGTCCCATGGATGTTGTTTCTGTTGGTGATATTGTAAAAGTCAGGGTCTTGTCTGTCGATAGTGAAAGGAAAAGGATAAGCCTTAGTATGAAAGGTGTTTGACAGAGGTTGGTACCGGTTTTATTTCACATTTTTTTTTGTGCAATCGAAAGAGAATGGTGAGGGAATATCACCTGCCTCGTTGAAACAATTATGAAAGAAGAAATGTTTGGCAAAACTGAATTATTTTCTTTAAACCGTAATGTTATAATGGTAATCATACAGTTTGATTATATAGTAAATATTGAATCGTAATGTTTGATAGAAGATGATTATTTGTTGAATTTATTCGTATTTTGAAAGAAGGAATTGATCGAAATGATTAGGACAACTGTGGAGGCTGTCATAAAACAACCGTTTATTATAATAACAATAGGCATTATTATGTTAGTGCTCGCGGTACTAAATATTTTCATACCAGTTATGGCAATGGTTATTGGTATAGTAAATATGACAGGAGGAAGTTTTATTGACAGCGTTCTGGCAGTTATACAGATGCTTATCGAGCCTGAGAATGTACCTATAATTCTAATTGTCTCAGCGGTTTTGATTTTATTTGTTTCTGTTGTTGTTGGACTGTTGCTTCCGGGATATTTGCTCACTGTGAATGATGGCTTAACAAAAAATCCGAAAACAAGACATTTATTTCTTATAGGCATTAGAAAGTATTTCTTAAAATTCTTTCTATTATCGGTAAGATCTACATTTTTCACTGTAATACTTGGCATATTCGTATTGGTATCATCTGTACCGGCTATTGTCATTACCAGGGTCGCACTCTTTTCCAAGCCCAATTTGATGCTGGCGGCAGTTTTTATTGATGTATTGACAATTTGCGTACATTTTCTCGGTCTTTCATTCTACACTATATATTCATACATGTGGTATATTACCACTCTTACAGCCTCAGAGAGGCCCTTTATGGCAGGCAAGGCGGCTGCTGACCGCTGTTTCTGGAAAATTGCCATAGGCCTGCTGATTTTTGATGTTATTTTGGCAGCAGGATTGTTTATTGTTTATTTGATCGACAATCAGGTTTTCAGGTATATTACAGGATGGATATTTACTACATGCTATTTTACAACCCTGGCCGTTTACCTTGTGAAAACTTTCAGGGACAGTTCTCGAATTCCAATAGAGATACAATGATGTTTTACTATAGTCGGCCGCTGGAATGAAGTTACCTTGACCATAGTATTATGGGCGCACTCTTGAAAGAAGTGTCCCACGAATATCGTACTATGGTCGAAAACCAGATAGAAGTGTCCCCATAGGCTTGGTTAGTACGGAAAACATTTTAAATATAGCTGCCATTATATTGCAAAGTTGTGTTTTCCGATTTTGAGAACTATTTGTCTGGACCAAATCCATGAACTTGTAGCAGTAGCCGGATTATAGTAGTAGATGCATCCATAGGTCGGGTCCCAGCCGTTGAGAGCGTCACGGGCCGCATTATAAGCGCTGTTATCCGGCTCAAGGTTGATTTGCCCGTCATATACGGCATCAAAAGCACCAGGCTGGTATATTACGCCGGCAATAGTGTTTGGGAACCGGGAATCTCTGACGCGGTTGAGCACAACAGCTCCTATGGCGACCTGCCCTACATATGGTTCACCCCGAGCTTCTCCGTGGATTATCCTTGCCAATAAATTCAAGTCTCTTGAATCACTTGTGCCGCCACCGCCGCCTGCCTGCTGACCGCTTGGAAGACCAAGCGCGGCGAGCGTCTGGGGCCCGGCTATTCCATCCACGGCTAGCCCGTGTTTTGCTTGAAAACTTCTGACGGCACTATATGTCTGGTAGCCATACATACCGTCCACAGAACCGTTATAATATCCCCAGTCTGACAACCGCTTTTGTATATTTTTGACTTCCTCTCCAGTAGAGCCGTAGCCCGAAAGTGCAGTAATACTTTTATTTAGCGTGTCCAATATTTGTATATAGTTGAATAATACAAAAACAATTATAACAGTAGCAAGAATAAGAAATGCTGTTCTTTTTCGCATTGTTATTCCTCTTTTCTTTTGATTACATGGCTAGATTATTTTTTGTATTATTATTAAATTTATTCAGAAAAGGAGTATGTAGATAAGTATGATCAAAAGAAGGTCATCTTCGAATGATTCATCCAGAATCAGTACAATTAACCCGAGAAGTATTATTTCCTCGATTTTGATATGGTTTTGGATATACCTGATGACACCTGAGAGGGACAGTCCTTTCCGAGTATCGAAATCACTGCCTGGCTGGATTTCCTTTTCATTTGGAAGAGGTATGCCGAAGAAATCCGATTCATGGTGAGTATATGAACCGGCGGATTTTATTGAGTATTGTGGACTTGGATTATGGAATCGAGGTATGTACTTCTTGAAATTATTTATCGGTCTCTTATACGGCATCACGTCACCTCGCCTATTTTTCCTTCTCATTCAACATCCTGCTCAACCCTGCTATTTGCAGCAGTTGTATACAGCTGCCGATTTTTCTCTGACGCTTATTGTTCATGAATGGCTTTATTGCGTTTAGCAGATTGATTCGTGGGTCATTCGTTGAATTTATGTTTCTGAGTGCGTTTTTCGCAGTATCAAGCATTTCATTGCTGAGAGTTGGAGCATAGCTATTTATTTCACTGTCTGAGCTGTTCTGGCTTGGATGATTTTGCTGATGAGGACTGTCCCCTTCACCCTCGGGAGAACTGCCATGCTCGGAGGGACTGTCCCCTTGAGAAGGACTGTCCCCCTTAAGTGAGGATGCGATCAGAGCAACTAGTTCCTTCACATTGTCAGGCACGTCGTCTTGCCCCAGCATCTGTGCTATTTGCTGAACCTTCTTGCTAAGATCGTCACTCATACATCTTTCCTCCAACCCCAAGCAATAATAATATATTCACTTTTTATTTAATAATGTCTTTAATTTTGCCCATTATTTCGGAACCATTTTCGCCAAGCAGCTTTTGCACTGCATTAAGATCTATGTTGCTCATTTTCTGCTGCAGTTCGGCTTTGTTCAGCTTAAGCTCCTTTATTTTTTCATCATCTATTTCATTTAACTTTTCCAGTATCTCGTTTTTATCTACCTTGTTCAGCTTTTTTGCCAGTTCATCATGGTCGCCGTTCTTCAGCATTTCAATGGCTGCGTTTATTTTAGCTGTAAGCACCTTATCATCCATCTTTCCAAGGAGCTCAGTCATTTTTTTGTTAAAACCATTTGCCATAAATTTTTTACCTCCATAAATATTTGTATCAATAGTTGGCTGAATCATGTCATAAGAAGCAATCGGTCGTATCCTGACGGTTTTCTGCATTTGCTTCTTCTGTTCTGCATGTTCCCAGAAAAAGCAGCAGGAACCCTCCAATTATCAGAAGCGGTAAAATACCCATATTATCACTGCTATTAGTTTCATTGCCGGAAAGTATTATAAGAATAAAAATTATTGCGAAGATCATGACTTCATCAAGACCTTCGTCAAACATGCTTCTCAATTTGCTGGGCATATCGCTGAAAATGGCCATGGAATTCCCTCCGGCATTTGAATAACAATATATTCTATGAGCGTGAGTAAAAATATGTTACTTTTTATTTTGCAGAAGCCTTAAACAGGCTGAAATCGTTTTGAGCCTGTGTTGTCTATAGTTTGGCCTAAATACAATGAAGGAGCACTTTGTGCTCCTGTTATTTCAGTAATAGAAAAGTTTAAGAAATACTAGTATGAAAAACAGCAGGGAATCATCTTTCCTGCAGGTATTTACATCGCGTTTGCCGCTTTTTATTATGCCAATTGCGCTGTTATCGTAAAACAGCAGCAGAAAAACCAGTATAAAAAATAAAAGAGTACAGTCATTGTGTCTGTCGCTGAATTCGCTGTTAGACATACGATCCCTCCTCTCCGTCAGTTATTACAGTAGCCTCATTGACATAATATGCAGAGACAGCGGGTATTGCTACTAATTGCGGGATGGTTTTTGTTACATGTGAAGCAATGATTGGTAAATATTATTGCATGATGATATAACGAGGCAATAGATGGGTCACCCTGACCTACTTCTATATGTAGCGGATACCGGCTTGCCTTTCATATTATATCCTCGAATAATCAAAAGCATATCAGTGTGAGCATGTAACTGGTTCATCGAAACACTGGTGAGGTAAGAAAAATTTTCTGTGAATGAAAAATTTCTTTGAACCGGAGTGCTATAATGAATACGTCAGCAGGTTGTGACAAAGGTGTCATCAAGGATATTAGCACAGGTGTGTTCAGGTGATTTTGTTCCACAGCTTTTTATGGACAGTAATATGAAAGATACGTGGTGTCACATAAAACAATCATCAGAAGAGAGGAACCAACTATGTACGATGTTATTATAATCGGAAAAGGACCGGCGGGTCTTTCGGCTGCGCTTTATACAGTAAGGTCAAATTTGCGCACACTCATAATTGGACGGGATGACAGCAGACTTTTAAAGGCTGATAAGGTCGATAACTATTTTGGTTTTGCTGAAACAATATCGGGCAAACAGCTTTTAGCTGAAGGGGAGAAGCAGGTAAAAAGGCTTGGTACTGAAATTGTGTCTGATGAAGTTATTTCTATTGAGAAGAATGATTTCTTTGAGGTGTCCACTGCCGCAGATTCATACTTGTGTAAAGCGGTTTTGCTGGCGACAGGTCAGCCTCATAAGGTCATCAGGATCGAGAACCTGGTGAAATTTGAAGGCAAGGGAGTAAGCTACTGCTCGACCTGCGACGGCTTCTTTTATAACAATTTGAAGGTCGGTGTGCTCGGACACAGAGATTTTGCGGTCCATGAAGCAATGGAGCTGACGAAATATACAAAGGACATTACTATTTACACCAATGGAAAACAGTTGGAAGTTAGCAGTAAACATGCTGAAGATGCTGCTGGCCTTAAAGTTGAAACAAGGAAGATATCAAAACTGGAGGGGACAGACTTCTTGCAAAGTATCCATTATGCCGATGGGACCAGCGATAACCTGGATGGATTATTTGTGGCTGCAGAGAGTGCATCCAGTATAGATTTTGCGAGGAAGCTCGGCATATTGGCTGACGGGAATTCAGTTGTTACTGACGGCGATCAGCAGACTAATCTTGAAGGGGTGTTTGCAGCCGGAGACTGTGCCAGCAGCCTGAAGCAGATATCTGTCGCCGTAGGCCAGGGTGCACAGGCAGGCAAGGCCATTTCCGATTATGTCAAAAGCCTTTAGGGGGACAGTTCTCTTAGGGTGAAATTCTCTTAGGGGGACAGTTCTCTTAAGTGAACAGTTCTTACTGCATTATGTAGTTCCGGTTGTATTGGATCAAACGTATTAGGAAGCAGCTGCTTTTTACCTTTAGGATAATGTTAATGGCTCTTGTTGTAGATTGACAAGCAATAGGCGCCAGGTGTCATAGGACAATTAGCTTTGAACTAAACAAATCATGTAATTGATTTTAAATAGTACTTGTGCTAAGATGATTCTAATGTAGCTTGTGGAGGCTGTACAACTTTATTTGACGAGTCTCTGGTTTGAAAACATTTACCTGTGATTATCTAATCTCACAGGTTTTTTTATATAGATAGAATGTGTAAAACGAGATAAAGAGTATTTTCAAGACAGGGGGACACTTCTATGTTACTTGGGAACTCACTTATTATCGACAATAAAACACTATTTCAGAACCTGAAAAAAGAGGATATGACTTTTGACGAGGTATACTCGCAAATAATCAATTTCATTGAAGCTGATACCAATAGTTCATATCGTATTTCTGTCGGAACAGATTCACA
Source organism: Bacillota bacterium (assembly GCA_023435305.1). Classification (GTDB taxonomy): domain Bacteria; phylum Bacillota; class Clostridia; order Acetivibrionales; family DTU013; genus DTU013. The sequence continues at coordinate 23,717 of JAEYRV010000027.1, read as the reverse complement.
GGTTGGGTCCAGAACTGTTTTTGCATCATGCATTCTCATTCATAGGATAGGCAAGGGTGCTATTGGTTTCCTTCATAAATATCAAATGCAAAGGCCTGTAACAAGTCTGAGAGAGAAAATTTATCTTGAAACATGTGCAAGCATCCAGTTGGCTTATTTATTTAATGAGAATAGAATGAAGCGAATATATCAAGCCATTGGAGCAAATCGTTTTTCCGAAGGCATCACATTCGAGTTTCACATAGACATTGGGACAAAAGGGAAGACAAAAACCCTCATAGGTGATATGGTTGGAATGGTAAAGGGCCTTAACTTTATACCCAGGATAAAGCCTGACAGCTATTGCGCCAGTTCATTTGCCGATAAATACACAAAAGCAATGTAATAGGGGACAGTTCTCCACAATTATGATTGTTAAAAAGTTGTCATGATTTTATTAGCTGAGGTACAGCAGTATGAGGAAATTGGATTATGGTGACCTGCTGAAATATATTCTGCCTTGCCTGAATTTCAAAAGGAGATGTTAGGTTTGTGTGAGGATGTGGGTTGCAGCTTGGTAAGCCTATCTAGTGAAAATCAGGTACAAAAGGCGATTGTTAAAAAGGAGAGAACTTCTGGTGATTAGCTGTCACATTGACATAAGAGTTTAACGTGATTTATACAGAATTTTGATCTTGTCCTGACTATAGTTTAAATACTGTTATGGTGATGTGATGTAGGACTTGAATTGTTGAATGAGATAGTTAGTGCGTTGATTTGTTAACTCAGCAGGTATTGCGAGTTGCCAGTATTGTGATGACTAGAATTCTTAATGAGGATTGATGTGGAGGTATGATAATGGATGTAAAAATGTTTAAGGAAAAGGCTGATAAGCTTAAGGCTATATCACACCCGCATAGGCTTTGCATAATAAAAGGGTTGATGGACAACAGCTGCAATGTTTCAAAAATCCAGGAATGCATGGATCTGCCACAGTCAACTGTATCACAGCACCTTGCGAAGCTGAAAGCTGCCAGGATTGTCGAGGGTGTCAGGAATGGGCTTGAAATCAGTTATAGTGTGGTTGATGATGATGTAAAGGAAATCGTTAATATATTAACGAAGGATAGTATAAGCACATAGTATTATTATAGTTTTTATCATTCTTATTTCCCGCTTAGTGGGACAAAAATTTAATCGATGGTGAATACTAAGGGTCGCCTCGGCATAGTAATAACGTAGATGTTATTAACTTGGCTTATGGGAAATAGAATCCTGTAACTGCCCATTAGTTGTGAGGTGGCCGAAATGAAAAGGACTGTATCTATTATCCTTGTTGTGGTATTAATAGCTGTGTTTCTGCCCGGATGCAGCATTTTGCAGAAATTGGGGCTGCAGGAGAATCCGGACGATGAACTTTGGCCTGTCAGCAGCATCATTATCGGCGAGGCTGAAGCCAGCAAATTAACGGATAAGACACCATTACGTCTTTATTTTGCAAATGAAGACAACACAAAATTGAAGCTTGAAATAAGATATGTGGATTCCACCGATGCAAAAAAGAGCACCAGCAATATGGCTACTACAGTTGTTAATGAACTTATCAAGGGGCCTTCCGACGAAACAACTTTCAGGAGGACTGTCCCCGCAGAATCAAAGCTTCGTGAGCCGGTTAGTATAAGTAATAAGGTTGCAACTGTCGATTTCTCAAAGGAGTTTAAGAGCAAACATAGTGGCGGTAAAGATGCAGAGAAAATGACTATCTATTCGATTGTCAACTCTCTCACAGAACTTGACGGGATAGAGAAAGTTAAATTCCTGATTGAGGGGAAGTCACAGGAGGAATATATGGGCAATTTCAAATTTGATGCACTCTTCCCGAGAAGTACACAGCTCATTAGCAAGGATGCCGCAGAGACTACTTCTGGCGTTGTGGATGATGAAATCATCATGGATGTTGACAGCGAGCAGGATCAAGTACAAACTGAAATTGGTGAGCCGGTTAACAATGATACAAAAGAAACCTCTGGACCTAATGGTGAGGTAATTGACGATCTTGAAATTTTAGAATAATTGGTTGTTGAATATAAGCAGGGCTTTAGGTGGCCTTGCTTTTTTGTTGTCAGGGGACAGTTCTGGATGGAATTATTCTAATGGGAATATGTGGGAAATAATTAAACGAACAAAAGTTCTATGATACAATAAAGAAAAAACGTTTAGGTGATCAACATGCCAAGAAAATCACGAGAAAAGAATAGTGATGCCATATATCATATTATATGCAGAAGTATTTCAGAAACGCCTCTTTTTAGAGAGGATGAAGATAAGGAATATTATCTGAAATTGCTCAAGGTATATTCAAGCAAGTACAAATGCAGTATATATGCTTATTGCCTTATGGATAATCACCTGCATATTCACCTTGACCCGAAAGGATATGATGTATCAAGCTTTATGCAGTGTTTGAATACTTCATATGTGATTTACTTTAATAAAAAATATGACAGGCACGGGCATCTGTTCCAGGAAAGGTTCCATAGCGAGATAGTTGGCAGTGATAGATACAATTTAGTTTTATCGGCATATATTCATAATAATCCCAAGGACATCGAAGGTTATAAAGGAAGGGAAGAGGAATACAAGTACTCATCGTACGGTATCTATCTGAGAGTAAGGAAGGATAAATATAAATTAATCGACATGAGTTTTATACGCGGTCTTTTTGGTATAAAGAACAAGCACATGTTTGTTCGAAGATACAAGGAATTTGTCTCGAAAAGGGATATTGAAAATAATTGTGACTATAATAATTCTTGTGAAAGTAATAGTTTTGATGCTGGTGAGTCAGCAAACAGCCGTAAAATAATTACAAGAGGAAGGATCCCGGCCAAGGTAATTGATTATATTGCTTCAAGACTAAAAACAATGGATTCACCAATAGTAAAGAATAATAAACGAAAGGCTGATCATAATAATTACAAAGCTTTTACAGCATACATTTTACGAATTGTTTGCGGGATGAGATATAGCCAGATATGTGAATTCTTAATAGATATATCATTATCCAACTGTGCCAGATTATGCAATAGGGGATATGAGCTGCTGGAACAAGGTGGGATTATTTATAAAGATATCTATGATAAAATCATGCTGTCAGAGTAGATATATTGTAGTGAAAAACCAGGCTTTCGCTATTCAAATAGTTTTTGGTTCTCTATAAATTCGCGACAAATCTTATTTGGCAGTAAATATGCTCTGCAATCAAATGGCCTCTTCCATGAATACTTACGAATAAAGTATAGTTATATTTAATCTTAATCTGATTTAGTTAATTAGAAACTTAGTTGCATTATGTCTTATTATTAATGATTATATTGCATTAAATATGTAATGTTAACATAGCAGTTGGTAGGAGAAATGTCCCACTTCACTGCCTATTGAAGTCATTGTACTTAAATAGTAAAATAGACAATATATTTAAATGGTGAAGTCAATTACATATTTAGGTGGATGATAATATATGAATGAGAAAAGAAGAGTTGCGATAATATTTGGGGGACAGTCCTCCGAACATGAGGTATCAAGGTTTTCGGCAGAGGCGGTTTTAAGGAATATCGATACAGAAAAATATGATGTTGCTATGATAGGAATAACAAGGGAAGGAAGCTGGCTTTCATATGATGGACCAATAGGACTTATTGGAACAGGTGAGTGGCAGGCATTAGCCGAATCACGCCAGAAATCACAGCAGGTTTTGTTAACAGCAGGATCTGCAATAGCGGAGGCGGAAAGGGATAATAAGAAAATAGATGTTATATTCCCGGTATTACATGGCTGCAACGGAGAGGATGGCACAATTCAAGGACTATTTGAGCTGGCAGGCATCCCATATGTAGGATGTGGTGTACTTGGCTCAGCATTAGGGATGGATAAAGCATATGCAAAAATAGTCTTTGAAAAGGAAGGTTTACCACAAGGGAAATATTTAGTATATAACCGTAAGCAAATAAGCAGCAAATTTAGCACAATAGTTTCTGATATTGAACGCACCATGTCTTTCCCTTGCTTTGTAAAGCCTTCAAATGCAGGGTCATCTGTCGGTGTGAGCAAAGTACACGACAGTAGTAAACTTGAGGCTGCTCTACAGCTAGCAGCAAGATATGATAGAAAAATACTTGTTGAAGAATTTATTGATGGCCGCGAAATTGAATGCGCAGTACTTGGTAATGAAGAGCCTATTGCATCAACAGTAGGTGAAGTGATACCATGTAATGAGTTTTATGACTACGAAGCGAAGTATATGAGTGGGGACAGTTCTAAAGTTATTATACCAGCCAATCTTCCGGCTGATATAATTGAACAGATTAGAAATTATTCGGTCAGGGCATTTAAATCATTAGACTGTTCGGGATTGTCTAGAGTTGATTTCTTCGTACGAAATGGTACAAATGAAATTCTCTTAAATGAAATAAATACGATGCCCGGCTTCACTCAAATCAGTATGTATTCAAAATTGTGGGCGGCTTCGGGCATACCGTATAGTAAATTGATTGAAAGATTGATCGAACTTGCACTGGAGAGATTCGAGGATAACAAAAGAGACATAGACAACTAGCGGTGTTTGGTGTTGTTAATTTTGGGGGAAATATAAACATGGATAATAGGCCTATAGGAATATTCGATTCTGGTCTTGGGGGTCTTACTGTATTTAAAGAAATTGCAAATCATTTGCCTGGTGAGAGCCTCATTTACTTTGGTGACAGCGGACGTACACCATATGGGACTAAGTCAAGCGACACAGTTATAAAGTACACATTACAGAATATCAGGTTTTTATTGAGTCATGATATTAAAATGATAGTCATAGCATGCAATACAATGAGCGCTCATGGCTATGAGATTGTAAAAAAACGTTATCAATTGCCTATTATAGAGGTAATTGGCGCAGGTGCCAGGGCAGCTGTTGCAGAAACAGAAAACAAAAAGATTGGAATTATCGGGACGACGGCGACAATAAATAGTTGTGCTTATCAAAAGGCTATAAATGAAATTGATGGTAATATCGAAATATATCAGAGGGCCTGTCCCCTTTTTGTTCCTCTTGTTGAAGAGGGGCAGGAATGGTGGGAGAACAATATCACATACCAGGTAGCGGAGCAGTACCTTAAGCCAATCAAAGATACAGGAGTAGACACTTTGGTACTTGGATGTACGCATTATCCCCTATTGAAGAATACAATTGCCAAAATCATGGGAGATGGAGTAAAATTAGTAAGTTCTGCTCAAGAGGTTGCCAGAGTTGTAAAAAGTGCAATCATTGACAACAATATACAGAGAGAAGCCGGATGTGAGCCTGTGCACAGCTATTACACTAGTGACAGTGTTGAGAAATTTGAGCCTTTGTGCAGTGCAATACTTGGAGTAACTGTAAATTCCGCAAAGAAGGTGGATATTGAGAAGTATTGATGTGAATCCAGGGTGCATCAGTAATTATGCAGAAAGAGAACTGATAAATAGCGGTTTGCCGCAGGAAAGGTGCGTGTTGGTATGGATAAAAATGTTATAATTTCGGTAAAGGGCACGCAATCGTCCAATGAACAGGTGGAAAACATTCTGGAACTGGTTACTGAAGGGAAATACTATAAAAAGGATAAGGCATATTTTGTTACCTATGATGAGAGCGAAGTAACGGGTATGAGCGGTACAACGACCACATTGAAGGTACTCGACGGTATAGTAACGCTGATCAGAGCAGGCTCTGTCAATTCACAATTTGTATTTCAGCAGGGGCAGAAGCATGTATCATATTATGATACAGAATTCGGCGCATTCACGATAGGAGTAACTGCAAACGAAGTGGATGTGAGGATTGATGACAGCGGAGGAGAAATCAAGATAGGCTATCAACTGGAAATAGATAATAACGAGACAGGCGAAAATGATTTTTGCATGTCAATCAGGGAGGCAAGGCAAGCGAATGACAAACTTAATAGAAGAAATAAGGGGACAGGTCCGGAATATAGTTAACAGCGCATTGATATCAGCGATAAACAAGGGCGAATTGCCGGAGTGTGCAGTCAATGAGATAACAGTGGAAACACCAAAAGAGAAGGAGCATGGTGAATTTTCTACAAATATTGCAATGCAGTTGGCGAAACAGGTGAGAAAAGCACCGGTGCAAACAGCAGCTATACTGATGGCTAATATGGATTTCTCTAATACATATATTAGCAGAGCCGAAAGCGCCGGCCCAGGCTTCATTAATTTTTACCTGAACAACTCATGGCTCTACGACACATTAGAGATAATCAGCCGTGAACGAGAAGATTATGGAAAAATCGATATTGGCCATGGACAGAAGGTTATGGTTGAATTTGTCAGCGCTAATCCAACAGGCCCGCTGCACATGGGGAATGCCAGAGGAGGAGCGCTTGGTGACTGTATAGCCAGTGTACTGAAGGCCGCAGGCTATGATGTGACACGTGAATTTTATGTCAACGATGCAGGAAATCAAATAGAGAGATTTGGCATTTCATTAGAAGCAAGGTATATACAGTTGTTGAAAGGTAATGATGCAGTCCAGTTTCCTGAGGATGGGTACCAGGGCGAAGATATAATTGATCATATGAAGAATTATATTGAGCAGTACGGGGACAGGCTTCTTGAAACTAACAGTGAGGATAGACGCAGTGAACTGGTCAGTTATGCATTGCCTAAGAATCTTGAGCGAATCAGAAAAGGTCTTGAGACATATGGTATCAAATATGATGTATGGTTCTCAGAGCAATCCCTGTATGATAGCGGCGAATTGGAAGAAACGCTGAAGTTCCTGAGGGACAATAATCTTGTGGCTGAAAAAGAAGGCGCGCAATGGTTCAAGGCCACGGAATTCGGTGTGGAGAAGGATGAGGTTATTATCAGGAACAATGGCCTGCCGACATATTTTGCATCTGATATTGCCTATCATAGAAACAAGTTTCTAAAGCGTGGTTTTGATAGGGTCATTAACCTGCTGGGCGCTGACCATCACGGACATGTAGCAAGGATGAAGGCTGCGGTAAGTGCATTAGGGATAGATTCGTCAAAACTTGATATCGTAATATTCCAGTTGGTACGACTGTTTAAAAACGGCGAAGTCGCAAGGATGTCAAAGAGGACAGGCAGGGCGATATCATTGGATGATCTCCTGGAGGAGGTCGGAAGGGATGCTGCCAGGTTTATATTTAACACAAAGGCTTCGGGCAGCCATTTGGATTTTGACCTGGACCTGGCTGTCAAGCAGTCTAACGAGAACCCTGTTTATTATGTTCAGTATGCACATGCCAGGATATGCAGCATGCTCCGCCTGATCGAAAGCGAAGGTATTAGCGTGCCGGCAGTGGAAGACACTGATCTGACGCTGCTAAATGCGTCTGAGGAAATGGAGCTTATTAGAAAGCTTGCCGAGTATCCTGATGAAATCAGGATCTCCGCACAGACACTTGAACCCAGCCGCCTGACCAGATATGTGACTGATGTAGCTTCGCTCTTCCACAGCTTTTATAATGCATGCAGGGTAAAGGGAGAAGAGGAAAACATCATGAAGGCCAGACTCGTGCTTGTTTCATCGACGCAGATAGTGATCAAGAATGTACTGGATATTTTAAGTATAAGTGCACCGGAAAGAATGTGAACAAGGCGGGGACAGTTCTATAAGTAACAGTATTTTTTATTTTCTGTAACATAAATTTAAAATGGCAATGACCAGCAAAATATTAATTATCAAGCCTTATAAACCGATATATATTACAGGTCTCGACCTAATTTATATCGGTTTTGTTTTGCTTATATCATTATCTATTTAGAGAGGATGCTTCAATTGGTCAAGCTACATAAATTCAAATACATAATCGTTATTCTTGCACTATTGATCGCTTTGACGGGACTGTCCCCCCTAGTGACAGCAGAAGAAGAGAGGAGCGTATACTATGGAGATAATGGAGCAAGCTCAATGCTCAATTATCTCAGGTATACCGACATGAATGCCAACTTGTGGTCAAAGGAGGCTGTTTATGAGACGGGAGCACTTGGGATACTAAAGGGGTTCAGAGATGCAAGCGGTCGATTTGGAAGGACTGTCCCTATCACCAAGGAAGAAGCGATTGCGGTGGCATACAGGGCGGCCGGGCGAGAGGCTGAGGCACAGCAGCTTGGAAATGCGATAAATAATGCAAGGGTACAGGCGAGCAAAAAGACTGATCCATTAGAGGTTCTGTATGATGGCTTCCTGCAATTAGCGGCAAACGAGGGCTTGATTTCAGCACGTAGTCTGGCAGATGCGCTCAACGCAGACCAGACGACACTTTCACAGGCCAGCTTCAATAGAAAGAGTTCGGCCCAGCGGCAGGAAATGATTTATTGGCTTGCAAGAGCATTAAGTATCCAGCCTGAAGCTACACAGCAAGAGGCATTGAATTATTCCGACTGGCGCAGTACGGATCCTGATAAGCTGCCTTATGTTGAAGCGTTGTTGAGAAAAGGCATTGTATCGGGCAGTAATAACAGAATCAACCCGACTCAATCAATAACCCGAGAGCAAACGGCTCAAATAGTAAAAAATGCCGAGAGCGAAGTATTGACTGCAATCAAGTATGTTAAGAACTCTGGCATCATAGAAAAAATAGCTTCTACCAGCGATTATACCGGAGATACTAAAAAAGAAGGTAAAGAGGTTTACATAGCCAATGCGAACGGCAGTAACTCTCTGATTTTAACTGTTGCTCAGACCGGTGCGGCATCCGGAGGAAGAGATGAAAATGCAGGACTGTCCCTCCCAGGACAAAAAACTGAGATTGTTGTATATAAAGATGGGGCAATTGGCAACAGCGGGCTGTTGAAAAAAGGGGACAGGCTTCTCTACATATCAGACAGCAATAATATTGTAAAATATGTCGAAGTGGTTTCTAATGTTAATGACGTCCGATATATCGCAGCGCAGATAGATAATGTGGACAGAACTAATCTTTTGCTTGATGTGATACAGTTGTTTGAAACGGATTACCCCGATATGAAGGATATTATAGAAGGAAATTCTTTCTCCTGGTCGGATTCTGAGAGAACAACATTCAGGATCGGGAAGGGGATACCTGTTACTATAAATGGAGTGAAAGCCGGCCTTGCTGATGTGACTAACGATGCTGCTGCAATATTGACAATCGACAGCAACAATATTATTACAGAGATCCGATGCGTGGATATAGGTATAAATGCCGAAGCAAGAAGGATTGTGAGAGGTATTGTCGAAGAGAACAATCCAGATCTGGGTTACATAACGTTGTTTAATGAAGATGGATCCGGCATGGGGAATAATAGTTCAACGTTGCTGAGAACATTCAATTATGTTGACCAGAACAAGACAGAAGTTTTTAGAAATCACAAGCCTGCCAATGTTGAAAGTGTCAAGGCTGGTGATACAGTGTATCTGCGGCTGGACAAAAATGGGGATATTGAATCTGTCAGTGCCGTAGATAATTACGCTACTGCATATGCCAGAATTATTTCAAAAATGCCTTCGCAAATTGTTGTCGAATATGAAGATGGCATACAGCAGATTCTTGATTTGAGTGAAAATATTATCGTAATACAGGATAAGCGGCTCGTAGGTATCGGTGCCATTAAAGATGGAGATCGTGTGAGAATGCTTCTGAACGAAAGCAGCAAATCGACAGAAATCATTGAAATTACTGTCGAGGGTGATGAACATTTTATCAGTAATATCTACCGGGGCAAAATTACGAAGCTGGATGATATTTCGGATAAGATCACAGTGTTGGGAATGAGTGTTTTTAATCGTGGCAACTGGGAACTCAGCGACAAGAAGGGGTTCACATCAATTTCATTAGCAGACGGCTATAAAATCTACGCTAATGATAAATTGATTGATATAGAGAACGCAAATAAGCTGTTATATAGCAATGATGCTTACATTGCCGTGGAAAAAACCTATGGGGGAGAGGAAAGGGCGGTGTTGATATCCTATCGTGACAGTATGGATACCGAGGTGCCTGTTACCAATGATACGATCTCTAATGTGATTTCCGGATCAAACAGCTTTGTTGCAGCTAACGATACCAAGAGAATAGGATTTTCTGATGGAAGCATAGTCGTTAAGTATGGAAGACTTGTTGCCGGTCATAGTCTCAGCAATAATGACAAGGCATATATGGCTGTTAACAGAGATTATTCAAGCGGTGACTATTATGCATCTGTCATTAAGGTTGAAGAGCCGGTAAATCAGAATACTCTTGCGATCTATAGAGGCAGGATAAGTGATATTGTCGAAAATAGGAGCTTTACTGTAGAATCCTTCTCGCAACTGCAGGGGACTGATTGGAGTTACTACAATACACCAAAAACCTTCAATATTACACTGGATACTAGAGTGCTGACTGATGAGGGTGTCCTGAATGCCAGAGAATTTGTCGGATTTGGAGATGATAGTTATCTCCGAAGAACAGTATATGTTGTCGCGAACGGCACAAATGCTGTCTTGGTCAGTACTGCTCCTTATGGTATAGAAAATATCAAGGGTACTGTTTATGCAACGGATGACGGAACGATCAGCCTGCGCAAGGCCAGTATCTACAACGTGACCAAGTATTTGTGGGATAGCAGCCCTGATACTACAGTTAATATACTAGAAAACACTATAGCAATCGAAAACGGCTCAATAATTGATCCGGCAAAGATCAAAAAAGGAACTGCCGTGAGAGTTATCAAAAAAGAAAAAAGCGCCACAGGAGATGCCTATATTATCTTTGTGGAGTAAACAATCCTTTGGAGGACTAGCCCATGAAAAAGACTATTTTACTGCTCGTGCTTGTTATACTGTCGACCCTGCTTATGACCGGCCGTGTATATGCCCGCGAAGGCATCAATGGCTATGAGGGCGGCATTTCATCAGGTGAGGTGCCGGATAATTCAACATATGATTATAAAGAAGTCACTTTTATCAGCGGCGAACCCGTTGTTTTTGAGGGGACACTTCTCATCAAGAAGAGCTTGAAGCAGGACAAGGTGACCACCACTTATACATATAATCTTCGAAATGCCGAGAAGGAAGGCACATTGACACGGGTGCTTGTTTTCACCACAGCATCCGAGAAAAAGCAAAACGGCCAGATAACAGAAGCTGTCAGCCTCACTTCCGCAAGAGAAAGCGTCAAGATTGATGGTGTCACGTACAACATAACGAATAAAAACAACTATCAGATGGCCAGGTCAAACCTTATTGACCCCAAGCCCTCAGTGAATTATCACGCAGGCAGTATGTGGAGCAGAAAGGTCTATCAGGTTGGAGCAGTCAATGACGGCAACAAGGTAACAGTGGAATGTACCGGTGCTTTCTATGGTTATGACCAATATTGGGGAAATGCCGAGAGCCTTCTGCTCGACTATGTCATTAGCGGTGAAAAACAAGACAGCGATGGTGTCGATATATGGGGAGGGACAGCGTCCGTCTCGATTTCATCAACCTCGACAGAACAGCTTAAGTACCAGGAAAACAAGCCGGATCAGATAAGTTTTCCGGGCAGTTATGTTCAAAGCAGGATGAACAGCAGTGTGCTTCAATACACCAGTATGATGCCGGAATTCGACGCTAAGGGTATATCTACAGATCATATATTGACATATAGCGACAGCTTAAGCATTGAAACATTTCCTGTGCAGAAAAGACTCCCCGCAGTCAATGCGACTAATTTCACCGGCCATTGGGCAGAGAACGAATTAAAAATTATGTTCGGGCTTGAAGTTTTTAAGGGGGACAGTCGAAGCTTCAATCCGGATAATTATATGACCAGGGCAGAATTTGCAGCTGCGCTGGTCAATGTGGCAAAAATGGTTCCGGAGGATCCGGCAATGGTTACCAGAACGACCACTGCATCACGTAAAACCACTGGGAAAGAGGTCATTATATCACCATTTGATGATGTATCAATAGAGAATATATATTTTAATGATATAAAAAGTGCTTTTGAGCGAGGGTTGCTCAATGGTAAAGGCTATAATACTTTTGCGCCTAACGACAGCATTACCAGAGCAGATGCAACAGTAGCCTTTATCAGAGCCCTTGGCTTCGAAGCGTTAGCACCCGCGCCTAATGCTGTTACAAGCTTCAGGGATAATGATCTTATACCGGGGCATGCAAGAGGTGCAGCCTATGTGGCACAGAAAATCGGATTGCTCCAAGGTGACAGCAGGGGTTATATGAACCCCGGCAAGAAGCTGACGAAGGCAGAGGGCGCCACAATGATCAACAAGTTGATACAATATCTGCAGGACGGCATCAGAAAGGATTACAGGGACAGGCTTATTAATTACTAGCTTTATAAATGAACCAGAAATTTGAAATATAGAGGGACTGTCCCCAACAGTTTAGTTGAGGACTGTCCCCTCAAGTGATAAAATGGGTTTATTATATTTAAAGGGGTTCTTATTGTGAAAAATTATGTTTATAGGTCTGTGCGCAGGATAATATGTATTGCAATTTTAGTAGTGCTGATAGGATCACAATCAGTATTTGCAGCAAATTCGGCTACAGGCGTCACATACCTCGACAGTGTGATGGAACTCATTCAAGAGCATTATTATGGCGGGATTACCGACGACAAGCTGATCGATAATGCAATAAGAGGCATGCTCAATTCACTTGATGATTATACTACATATTATGATAATGAAGAAAAAGATGAATTCATGGATTCTATTACCGGTGTTTTTGGCGGTATAGGCATATCTATGGGGAGTAGCGGTGACTACATCGTAGTTTTAGAAGCTTTTTCCGGCTCACCGGCAGAAAAGGCAGGTATGCTGCAGGGCGACAAGATTACAGAGGCTAATGGGATAAATCTCGTTGGGGCGTCCTCCGATAAAGCTGCTTCCATAATAAAAGGCGAACCTGGTACGATAGTCAAGCTGGGCATTTTGAGAAATGGCAGTGCAGAAAAAATATATTTTAATGTAGTAAGGGAGATTATCAGGGTCAATCCTGTTACATATGAAAACAGGAATGGAATTGGATATATACAGCTCGATATGTTTAATGAAAATACGAGTGAGTATTTTAATGAGGCATTAGCCGAGTTTGACAAAAGAAAAATAACAAATATCGTTCTGGATTTGCGGGACAACCCCGGCGGCGAAGTGGGACAGGCTGTCGCACTAGCTGAGAAGATCGTACCTGAAGGGCTTATTACAAAGCTTGACTACAAATCTGAACAATATAGAGATATCGAATACTATTCCACGCTTAAGCAGCCCAAGTATAAGGTCGCTGTACTTGTCAATGGCATGAGCGCAAGCGCTTCTGAAATTGTGTCCGGAGCGGTTCAGGACACGGGTGCCGGCGTTCTGGTCGGGACAAAAACCTTCGGGAAAGCAAAATTTCAAAGCCTTTTACCCATACTGACCAGGGAAGCATATGAGAAATATCGTCAGAAGTTCGGCTTGGATACTGTAAACGCATATGAATTATACAAATTTAATATATTTCCGAGTGATGAGGAAATAAACGGATATGCGAAAATGACATTGGGCGTATACTATACTCCAAAGGGAAGAATGATCGATGAAGCAGGTCTGATACCGGATATCCCGGTTGCAGATCCGGGAGCAATAGCCGGCGTTCCTATTACCAGCATCCAGAGGATGACTAAATCTGTGGATTTGAAGGCAGGCAGTCAAGGGTCTGATATTAGTAATGCAAAAAAGATATTAAAGGTTATGGGGTATGATATAACGACTTTTGACAGTGAATTTGATAAAGCATTTGAAACTGCCCTTAAAAAGTATCAGACTGACAAAGGGCTGAATGCCAACGGAATACTTGATATAAAAACTCAAATCGCCTTAAATGCAAATCTTTTAGAGCTTATTCTGAAGTATGATACGCAATATGCGGCGGCAGTAAAATATTTGAAAGGTAAATAATGCGCTGATAAGTGAAGCGCTGATTATTTATGCTCTAAACACTACGTGATATTAGTGTTTGATAGAACTGTCCCTCTCGACAGAACTGTCCCCATATATCTTCTCTGACAGAACTGTCCCTCCCGACAGGACTGTCCCCCCATTTTACCTAAAATTATTTTACATTTCATAATGTTGACGAATTGTATAAATTTTAGCCAAATTGACAATACTTTATAATGAAATGGATGTATAACAGCATTATTACGCCATTTCATTACAAATAGGGATAGATCAGGCATAATCGGGGGGACTAAAATGGATAGGATTCTTCAAAACCTCAGAAAAACATTTCTCAATATTGTCAGGCTGAGAGGCAAACTGTTTGCAGGTATACTGGCTATCGTAATATTGCTGATTTTCACTCGAATGATCACATATACTGAAAATGTGAATGAGGGCTTATCGGATAACCTTATCAGGCTCCACGTAGTTGCCAACAGCGATTCGCCGGAGGATCAGGAACTTAAGCGTACTGTGCGCGACGCTATATTGGAATATGTGCGCAGTAAGGTAAAGGATTCAGAAAATGTTGATCAGACCAGATCGATTATATTAGAAAATATACCGGGTATCACAGCATTAGCAGAGCAGACAATAGCAGCCTCGGGAAGCAGCTATGATGTCAGGACTACACTCGGAAATTATCCATTCCCAACCAAATCATATGGTGATATTATGCTTCCGGCAGGTCAGTATCAAGCACTTCGTGTTGTTATAGGGAACGGCGATGGTGCCAACTGGTGGTGTGTGCTTTTTCCTCCCCTGTGTTTTGTGGATGTGACACATGGTACTGTGCCAGATGAGATAAAGGAAGATTTGAAAAAGGTGCTCACTGAAGAGGAATATCAGCTGGTGACATCATCTGATGAAGAAGCTGATATACCTGTAAAGATAAAATTCAAGATCGTAGAAGTATTCCAGGATTCCAAAATCAAGCTGGCCGGTGCATTCGAAAGGCTTCTTGGCGGCAAGAGTTAAGTGTGCCGGCTGCATTAACCTTTACATTTCACAGTGACCTCCTGTTGAAAAAACTTATGAAGCTTATCCTTGACGCGTATAGCCTTCTTATGTATAATGTTATCTAATATTTTCAAGGCATCTACAATAAGCCAATGAATAGGAGGTATGATTCCATGGCGTTCTATTACAATGAACCATCCAGGACATTCAGCGAGTATCTGCTGTTGCCGAATCTTACAACGAAGGATTGCACACCGCAGAACATAGATCTGAGGACACCGATAGTCAAATTCAGTAAAGGCCAGGAGGCTTCCATGCATATAAATATCCCGCTCGTATCTGCAGTAATGCAGGCTGTTTCGGACTCCGGAATGGCAATCGAGCTGGCAAGGTGCGGGGGCCTTTCTTTTATTTTTGTATCTCAGTCTATAGATCAGCAGGCAGAGATGGTACGCAAAGTAAAAAAATATAAAGCCGGCTTTGTTGTGAGCGATTCAAATCTAAAACCGGAAGACACACTGGCGGATGTATTGGCCCTAAAGGAAAGAACCGGTCACTCGACTATAGCTATCACCGAGAATGGCCTGCCAACGGGAAAGCTGCTGGGTTTGGTTACAAGCAGGGACTACAGGGTGAGCAGAACATCTATCGAAACTAAAATAAAAAGCTTTATGACGCCATTCAGCTCATTGATCTACGCAGAGGAAGGCATCACTCTGAAGGAAGCAAATGATATGATTTGGGAACACAAGCTGAATTGTCTGCCTGTTATTGATAAAAACCAAAACCTGGTCTATGTGGTTTTCAGAAAGGATTATGACAGCCATAAGGAAAATCCGTATGAGTTGCTGGATGCAAATAAAAGGCTCATTACCGGCGCAGGTATAAATACAAGAGACTATATGGAAAGAGTCCCGGCGCTTGTGGATGCGGGAGTTGACATACTTTGTGTCGATTCCTCCGATGGTTATACAGAGTATCAAAAAGAAACCATCTCATGGATAAAAGAAAAGTATAAGGGCGAGGTAAAGGTCGGCGGCGGAAATGTCGTTGACAAAGAAGGCTTCCTGTACCTGGTCGAGGCTGGCGCCGATTTTGTTAAGGTCGGTGTCGGAGGAGGCTCCATTTGTATTACCAGGGAGACTAAGGGCATCGGCCGCGGACAGGCTACAGCTGTGATAGAAGTGGCAAAAGCCCGGGCTGAATACTATGAGAAGACCGGAATTTATGTGCCCATCTGCTCGGATGGCGGCATAGTGCATGACTATCATATGGCACTGGGGCTCGCTATGGGAGCGGATTTCATTATGCTTGGAAGGTATTTCGCAAGGTTTGATGAAAGCCCGACCAGAAAGCTCAGGATAGGCAACAACTATGTGAAGGAATACTGGGGAGAGGGTTCCAACAGGGCACGCAACTGGCAGAGATATGATATGGGCGGAAAGCAGAAGATGGACTTTGAAGAGGGAGTCGACTCATACGTTCCGTATGCAGGAAGCCTTAAGGATAACTTAGATATAACTTTGAGCAAAATTAAATCTACTATGTGTACCTGCGGCGCGATGAATATTTCACAGCTGCATGATAAAGCCCGGTTGACTCTGGTTTCATCTACCAGCATTATTGAGGGCGGAGCTCATGATGTTATACTAAAGGAAAATGAAGCGTCGGTATGATCTGATAACACAGGCTGACTTACACGAACCATTCAACATATGAAGAAATAGCCCTGTTGTAGTGTTGCAGCAGGGTTGTTTTTATGGTGGAGCATTTTATAGAGAATGCATACTATTACTGGGGTAGGTAAATTTTTCTACAATCAAAAATTTGCTTTAAACGGGGTCGCTGCAAAACATGTAAATAATAGACAAAGCATGCGTAATATTGTCTTATTGACAATGGCAAGTATGTATTTTATAATTATTAAAACTAAGAAGAGCTATGGGATTGATAGGCACTGAAGTTTTTGCAGTGCTATTTATATGTATAGGAAGAATGGCTTGCAGTATGGATTTTATGATCGTGCCCTGTGAGAGCATGGGAGCGATCAAACTGAATGTATATTATTTATCGAGTGTTTTGCGCTGTGAAACGCAGAATAAATGCAAGCTAAATGCATATATTATCAACACAAAATTTTTGGTAAAGGAGAGGCTCTGAATGGCAGGTAAGGAAGTCATACTGACTTATGAGGGCTTGAAGAAATTAGAAGAAGAGCTGGAACAGCTGCGCGGACCTAAAAGAATGGAAATCAAGGAAAGAATAAAGGTTGCGCTTTCATTTGGTGACATTTCCGAAAATTCTGAATACGACGAGGCAAAAAATGAACAGGCATATGTCGAAGGAAGAATCGTACAGCTCGAGACAATGCTCAAAAATGCAAGAGTGATAGATGAAGATGATGTCAGCACAGATAAGGTAACGATTGGATCAAAGGTACGCCTTCTGGATATGGAATACAATGAGGAAATAGTATATACCATTGTGGGCTCGACTGAGGCAAACCCGGCCCAATTCAAAATATCCAATGAATCCCCTGTCGGCAGCGCCCTTATGCAAAAGAAAAAGGGAAATGTCATAGAAGTGCTGGTTCCAGATGGAATGCTGAAATTCAAGATCATAAAAATAGAAAAATAAAGCGTATTTAAGCTTGTACCTAAGGAATAATTTAATATATAATAAAAAGAATAACAGTTTATATGTGTAAACTGTTATTCTTGGTTTTGTAAGATAATTGAGCTGCAGCTCATGACAGCATAATGTATGCGGCTGGATTTCAGCCTGTTTTACATAAATGAATGAAATATACAAGCGCTATTATTAATGAGTCGGGAGGTTCGCAAATGACAGACAATACCGAAATAAACCAGGATATAAATGAGTTGGATGAATTAAATGAGATACTCAAGGTCAGAAGGCTTAAGCTGTTGGAGCTGCAGCAGAATCAAAAGGACCCGTTTAAGATCATAAAATATTCTGTTACGCATAATTCGAAGGAAATAATAGATAACTTTGACAGTATGGAAGGTGCGCATGTCTCGATTGCCGGCAGGCTCATGTCAAAGAGGGGCATGGGAAAGGCCAGCTTCTGCGATTTGCAGGACCGTGAAGGAAAGATCCAGCTCTATGTCAAGATCGACGATGTCGGAGCAGAGGCATATGAAGACTTTAAGAAGTTTGATATCGGAGATATTGCCGGCGTTGAGGGAACTGTTTTCAAGACCCACAAGGGCGAAATATCCATTAAGACTGAAAAAATAGTTCTTCTGGCTAAATCTCTTCAGCCTCTGCCGGAAAAATGGCACGGCCTGAAGGATGTGGATCTGCGCTACAGGCAGAGATATGTTGACCTGATCATCAATCCCGATGTCAGGAAGACATTTGTAATGAGGAGCCAGATAATCAAGGGTATACGGAAATTCCTTGATGACAGGGGCTTCCTTGAAGTTGATACTCCGATACTGAATACGATACAGGGCGGCGCTACTGCCAAGCCGTTTGTAACCCATCACAATACACTGGATATGGACCTTTTCCTCAGGATCGCACCGGAGCTGTATCTCAAAAGATTGATAGTGGGCGGGCTTGAGAAGGTCTATGAGATGGGAAGGATGTTCAGGAACGAGGGCATGTCCATCAAGCACAACCCCGAGTTCACTATGATGGAGGTTTATGAAGCCTACAATGATTACAAGGGAATGATGGAGCTTACCGAAAACCTGATATCCACTGTTGCACAAGATGTGCTTGGCACGACGAAGGTGATGTATCAGGGACAGGAAGTCGATCTTACGGCGCCATGGAACAGAATGACCATGAGAGAGGCAGTGTTGAAGTATTCCGGAGTTGACTTCGATTTGATCGGTACCGACGAGGAGGCCAGAGAAGCTGCCCGTGCTCAAAAGCTCCATGTGGACAACAAGCTGTCAAAGGGTGAAGTGATGAGTCTGATGTTTGAGGAGCTGGCGGAGGAACACCTTATCCAGCCTACATTTATCATGGACTATCCCGTCGAAATATCGCCGCTGACGAAAAGAAAGCCGGACAGGCCTGAGCTGACGGAAAGATTCGAGCTGTTCATTACGGGACGCGAAATGGCAAATGCCTATTCCGAGCTGAATGACCCTCTGGATCAGAAGGAAAGGTTCATGCAGCAGGTCAGCAAGAGAGAGTCCGGGGATGATGAAGCCAGCATGATGGACGACGATTATGTAAATGCTCTTGAGTACGGCATGCCTCCAACGGGAGGACTTGGTATAGGAGTCGACAGGCTTATCATGCTGTTGACCGATTCGTATTCTATCAGAGACATACTGCTTTTCCCGACCATGAAGCCAAGAGAGTAGTTAAATTATTGGAGCAGCTATGTTATAATATATTGGATGTGAATTATCCTGCCTGCTATATGTTGTTTCATCCCCTAAGGTGAACAATCCAGACAGCAGGCAATAATTTTGAGGCAAGGCGGGTACCAACATTCGCCTTGTTACTATTACATGTATTTACTTCAAAGGGGTCACGGAGCTATGGATAAGAAGGAAGCCAGGAATATCCTTGGCGTTGGCAAGGATGCAGGCAAGAATGATATTGAAAAAAGGTATTCCATTCTGTTGAAAAAATACAGGATGGAGATCAACATGCGCAGAGATGCATTAAGAGAGGCGGAGAAACAGGAAGAGGAATTAAATACCGCCGCAGATACAGCAGTTGATAATCCGGAAGGACAGAGGACATCGGCAGAGCAGGCAGAAGCCGAGCTTAGCCGTATCACGGAAGCATACAATGTTTTGATGGGCTATGAGATCAAGGAAACGGAACAACAGCCGGGCAAGTCGGCGCCATTATTTAAAATGGTCGGTGTCGATGAAAAAAAGGCAAAGAATTTCTTATATTACTATAAGTTTTATATACTTGGTATTATTATTCTGATAGCTTTAGTGATTTACTTTGTCCAGGGCTGTGTGAACAGGGTGAACCCGGATTTCAATGCGGCATTTATCGGCAGGATCGGCTATTACGATGCAACGAAAGCGTTGTCAGAAAGTGTCAAAGAAAATATACCGATTATCACTGAACCTGGATTCGACGGCGCTTATATCGATGACACCGTTACCGGGGACCAGCTGTATGCCATGGAAATGAAGCTGACTGTGCTTTTTGGTGCGGCTGATATCGATGTATTCATACTTGACGGTAAGTATTATGAACGATTCGCCAAACAAGGATTGTTTATGAATCTGGACGAGATCGGGCCGAAGCTGGGAGCGGACGTATCAAAGAATCAGGATCTGATAGTCGCGATTGAAGAGATCGAGGATCCGTTTGATACGGAAGAAGGTTCCGATGAAGGAACCTTGGCAGATATTCCGGAAGAGCCGCACCTTTATGGAATAGATGTATCAAACAGCACAGTATTAAAGGAAGCGGGCATTATTGCCGATGATATGGTAGCAGCAATATTCCTTGGCACAGAAAAGCAGGAAAAAGCGGAGGCTTTCTTGAAATTCCTCTTAAAATAACACAGGGAGGTAGTGTATTATGTCCAGCGAACTTATTATCTGGGAAGAAAGTACTGATCACGGGCCATCGGTAAGCGTCAGCGGAGAAATTGATATATATACCGCGCATCAATTTAAAGAAAGTTTGTATAATGTTGTAGATACCAATGATAAAGACGTTACTATCGACTGCAGCAACTTGAACTATATAGACAGCACCGGGCTGGGCATCTTTGTTGGCGCTCTCAAAAAGACAAGACTTAATGGGCGGAATATTTATATTAAAAATATGAAAGACAATATAAAGAAATTATTTGTGATTACCGGTCTTGATAAATTATTTATTATCGACTGATGTAAAAGGAGCGATCCGAAATGGAGTCAAACGACAAAATCACATTGCTTTTGCCGTGCAAGGCTGAATACGTGAGCGTTGCAAGGCTGACGGCATCAGGAGTCGCCTACAGGATGGGATATGACATCGATACCGTAGAAGATATAAAGGTAGCTGTGTCTGAAGTTTGCAGCAGGATCATCAATGTAAATGGACAGTCTGCCGGTGATTACGAAATCACTTACGAGGTTTGTGCTGACGGGTTAGTCATCACTTTTGCCTCAAACTCAGAAAATGTGGACTGCTTATTCGAAAATGATGAGGACGGGCTGGGAATGTCCATTATTAATGCGTTCATGGACGAGGTTGAGTTTTGCCCGGAAGATCATATCCTGACAATAACAAAATATATTGAGGAGAAATCCTGAAATGGATCAGAACCGCAACAAGTCAACAGGGTTAAAAGAACCTGTGGAAACTGATGAGCTTTTTCTAAGATACGAAAAGGACAGGGATGTATCTGTAAGAAATGAGATAGTCAGCAGGTACACTTATCTGGCAGAAATTTTATCCAAGAAGTTTCTGAACAGGGGAGTGGATTACGACGACATCTTCCAGGTAGCTTGTATTGCGCTCATCAAAGCTGTTGAACGCTTTAGTCCTGAAAAGGGCTTCAAATTTGTCAGCTTTGCCACACCAACTATCGTAGGGGAAATCAAAAGATATTTCAGGGATAAGAGCTCGGCTATCAGGATTCCAAGGCGCATATATGAAGTTTATCAGAAGGTCTACATGGCAAAGGATCAGCTCTCGCAGGAGCTCAACAGAGTTCCGCGGGTCGATGAGATAGCCGCTTTTCTCAATATTAAGGCAGAGACGGTGCTGGAAATCATTGAATCGTGGAATGCATATAATATGCAGTCCTTTGATCAGAATGTGTTTGGAGATGATGATCTGGAACTGCATGAAACAATAGGTGATAATGATACATCCTTTGAACAGATAGAGAACAGGGATTTTCTTGAAAAGAGCCTTGGCAGATTCAACGAAACAGAGAAGGAATTTATACGGCTCAGATATTTTGGAAGAAATACGCAGAAGGAAATAGCAGATCGTATGGGAGTCTCCCAGATGTACATTTCCAGACTCGAAAGAAAGGTCCTTGACCGATTTAGAGGCATGCTCTATAAATAATATCCAAATCTAAATGTTTATCTGTATTTCCGAGTGGTAATATATAAGTGAGTTTATACTAATTCACCAGCTTTTAGAGGCATAATGCTGCGATAATGAGCAGCTGTTTTTCAGATGCCGATGGATGCGGTGATATATTATGAGGCGAAAAATTTGAGAAGCCGATGTGTTTATAAAAAGTATATACCCAGTATATTAGGAGAGATCAGTATAGTTGCTGCCGACTTGATTTCCTGCCTGCAGAAGAACTATAACGATCTGGATGATGAAATCGTATTTGATCTGAGGGTTATTATCAACGAGGTTCTTATTAATGCAATAAAGCACGGCAATAATCAGGACGCCGCGAAATCAGTTAAAATCGATGCAGGCCTGACCGATGATGACAGTTTATTTCTGATCATCGAGGATGAAGGAGTCGGGTATGACTATTCTGAAATCAGTAAAGGACATAAATCCTATGTAACGGATCCCTTCGAGATGATCGAGAGCGGCAGGGGAATGAGACTCGTTGAAGGACTTTGTGAGAAAGTGAAAGTGAACAAAAAGGGCAACAAAGTGATTATTGTTAAAAGGATATGTAGAAACTGAGTTTTAGCCGAATCTGAGCATAGAGACAGGAGAAATAGCTAGTCAGCCAATTGTGGCTGGCTTTTTTATTTGCCGGCGCTGAGAGGCTGAGAGGACTAAGAGGACTGTCCCCCTATATCAGGGTCATGTGACATCGAGTTGTCAGAGGTTGAGAGGACTGTCCCCCCAAATCGGAGACTTGTAAAACTGTGGTGATGGGAGGACTGTCCCCTAAATTTGTGATCACCTTAAAGCATTTCTGATTATATAATGATAAAATGGAGCATAAAAAAGAAAAACATGAATAATCCGGGCATACAAAGGTAAAAGCTAATTAACGCAGTTTGATGATGAACACATGCGGTGGTATAGTATAGAAGCTGTCCCGCGGCGAACAAATTGCCGGGCCGCCTGAAAAAGAAAAGTAAAAAAGGTGGTTGACAAAACGAAAGACGCGTGGTAGTATATAAAAGTCGCTCCGATGCGAGCGGCGCTCTGAACAAAGCCCTTTAACAGGGCGGAGCGAGGAGATACCGACAAACAAATCCAATTTGATTGCGGCTACATGGACCTTGAAAAGTAAACAGTGAGAGACAATATGTACTTGCAGAGTAAAATCTGTAGGTGTGTAAAGGAACTCGAAAATTTCTAGAGTGATCTGATGATCGAGAGATCGATCACAGAGAAACTTGCGAACTTTAAAGTCAGTGATAACGTAAACAAAGAGCCAAATGGCTCTCTGATAAATTTTGCGTGACACTCGTGTCACCACATTTTTTTAGAGAGTTTGATCCTGGCTCAGGACGAACGCTGGCGGCGTGCCTAACACATGCAAGTCGAGCGGAGATACATTGAAGAGTAATCAGATATGTATCTTAGCGGCGGACGGGTGAGTAACGCGTGGGCAACCTGCCTTGTACTGGGGGATAACAGTGGGAAACTACTGCTAATACCGCATAAAATCATAGGAGGACATCCTCTAATGATCAAAGGAGCAATCCGGTATGAGATGGGCCCGCGTCCAATTAGCTAGTTGGTGAGGTAACGGCCCACCAAGGCGACGATTGGTAGCCGAACTGAGAGGTTGATCGGCCACATTGGGACTGAGACACGGCCCAGACTCCTACGGGAGGCAGCAGTGGGGAATATTGCGCAATGGGGGAAACCCTGAC
>JAEYRV010000024.1 GCA_023435305.1 Bacillota bacterium | reverse complement strand
GTCAGGGCCAGGGTCAAGGTCAGGGTCAAGGCCAGGGCCAGGGCCAGGGTCAGGGTCAGGGCCAGGGTCAAGGTCAGGGTCAAGGCCAGGGTCAGGGCCAGTTGTTCGTATGTAGGTAGGGCGACATTATTCACCTAGGTGGAGGGCGGGGATCAATTATTTGCATGAAGGTAGGACGATATTATTCATATCGTTATAAAGGTGATTAGTCAGAATAGGAGGATAAGGATGGCAGAACTGAAGTATGAGATCAAGAAGTTTATTGGGGTTATCGGAGAGGGGACCAGAGGATGGAAGAAAGAGGTCAACCTTGTCAGCTGGAACGACCGCAAACCAAAGCTCGATATCAGGGACTGGGACGAGAACCATGAGAAGATGGGCAAGGGAGTGACGCTGAACAAGAGCGAGGTGGAACAGCTCAAGGAGCTGCTTGCCGAGATCGACCCCGAAGAAATGGAGGCCTGATGGCCTCCGTTTTTATGTGACCTGTTGCATGTGTTGGGTGCATTTACTGGAGCGCGGTGTGCAAAACTGGGTTCTTGGCGCATGTACTGGAGCGCGGTGTGCAAAACTGGGTTCTTGGTGCATGTACTGGAGCGCGGTGTGCAAAACTGAGTTCTTGGTGCATGTACTGGAGCGCGGTGTGCAAAAAACCTTAGTTCTGGGCAAAAAAGGCTTTTATGGGTTTACATAAACTGGAATAGTTGCTTTATGTCACTCAGTTTTGGAATATTATCAATATATAGAGTAAGATTCTGCCCAAAACTCAGGTTTTTTGCACACCCTGCTATCAGTTGGTGGGTAAGAACCAGCTCCATATTTCAGTTTGATGGAAATAGCTGCTACAACCGGAACAAATGGCCTCAGAGGTACGAACTGCCCCCGCGAGACCCGTGCCCACTGGCAGGACCGTACCCGTGAGGACCGTCCCTGTAAGAACTGCCCCCGCGAGACCCGCGCCCACTGGCAGGACCGTCCCTGTAAGAACTGCCCCCGCAAGAACTGTCCCTGTGAGTCACTTGATTCTGTAATGGAAATTGGGATATAATTAATGAAGAAAGCAGGGGTGGACAAATGGATAAGCTTTTGCCGAAGGCATGGGAAGGACTCATAAACTCGTCTAATTTTCTGCCTGTCATCGTCAAAACACTCGAAAGGATTCAGGATATCACCTGGTCCATGGAACCCAACAGGCATGAGAACTATGAAATGGTGTACATGAAGAAGGGGTATGCCGTTTTTGAGATATCCGGCCAGAGGGTGGAGCTCGGACCCAACGACATAGTGATCATAAAACCCATGCAATATCATAAATTCCATGTAAAGTCCGAAAACGGATGCGAATTCATCGTACTCAATTTTACGTTTGAGAACAAGATAAACGGCGAGTTTTCACATATTCCTATGGAGGACTTCCTCAATTTTGTCAGCAGCAAGGAGACAGGACCGTACATCACGCTGAAGGTCAGCCCTAAAAATGAGATCGTGGTGCTCCTGAACAGGATACTTAAGGAAAGAGAGAGCTCCGAGCTCGGGAGCGAATTCCTCAACTACCTGCTGATCCTGGAGTTGTTCGTGCTGCTGTCGCGAGCCCTGAAGATGGAGTGGGAAAACAGTATCAAGTCCAAGAGTCCCAAGCTGAAGGAGCTTATCAATATATCGGTGAATTTCATTCACAATAATTTCGAACGAGATATTTCTCTCGGTGATATAGCGAAGTTCGTATTCCTCAGCCCGAGCTATTTCACCAGAGCATTCAAGGAAGAGACGGGCATGAGCCCTATCAACTATCTTCTGAAGATCCGTATCGAGCGGGCAAAGGAGCTGCTTGCCGATACAAGCATCAAGATCAGCGACATTGCGCTGAACGTAGGTTTCTCAAATCAGCAGCGCTTCAATGAAATGTTCAAAAAATATGCCGGAGTAACTCCTCTGCAGTATAGAAAACAGCATGCCAGATAACCATGCTGTTTTTCTATGGTTGATGCTTTTGAATGTTAATGACAAAAAACATTCATATTAATACTCAACGACAGTAAGTTACAGGAAGAATCAATTTATATCAGGCGATATTATAATATATATAGTTTGTTTGGACTTATAGATCACTTATAGATCACTAATAGATCCAATATGGCCGAAAGCCGAATGGAGGGATTATATATGAGCAATGGAAACCCCGCAAACAAGGGCATGACGATGACGCAGAAAATACTTGCAGATCATGCAGGCCTCGACAGAGTAGAGGCGGGCCAGCTGATCAAGGCAAAGCTTGACATGGTACTGGGAAATGATATTACCACTCCCGTGGCTGTGAAGGAGTTCAGGAAGATAGGACTTGATCATGTATTTGATAAGAACAAGATAGCAATAGTGCCTGATCACTTTACTCCGAACAAGGATATCAAGTCTGCAGAGCAAGTGAAATATATCAGAGAATTTGCGCGGGAGATGGGAATTGAGAATTTCTTTGAAATCGGACAGATGGGTGTGGAGCATGCGCTGCTGCCTGAAAAGGGACTGGTGGTATCGGGAGATCTCGTGATAGGAGCGGATTCCCATACATGCACATACGGCGCCCTCGGTGCATTTTCCACAGGCATCGGCAGTACTGATATGGCTGCAGGCATGGCAACAGGCGAGGCCTGGTTCAAGGTGCCTGAGGCAATACGCTTCGTACTGACAGGTAAACCCGGCAAATGGGTGAGCGGCAAGGATGTCATACTGCATATCATAGGTATGATAGGGGTGGACGGAGCGCTTTACAAATCCATGGAGTTCACAGGAGACGGACTCGCCGGACTTTCGATGGACGACAGGTTTTCCATGGCGAACATGGCAATAGAGGCAGGCGCCAAGAACGGGATATTTGATGTGGATGACAGGACGCTGGAATATGTAAGGGAACATTCCTCAAAGCCTTACAAAGTTTATAAGGCCGACCCTGATGCGGTTTACAGCAGCGAATACACCATAGACCTCGGTACTGTCAAGCCGACAGTGGCATTTCCTCCTCTGCCGGACAGGGCAAGGACCATCGACAAGGTGGGAGATGTGAAAATCGACCAGGTGGTGATAGGCTCCTGTACAAACGGCAGGATTGAGGACATGCGTGTTGCGGCGCAGATACTGAAAGGCAGGAAGGTGCATCCCGACGTACGCTGCATTATTATACCCGCGACACAAAAGATATGGAAGCAGTCAATGAACGAAGGCCTGTTCGATATATTCATCGAGGCCGGCGCTGCGGTCAGCACGCCTACATGCGGACCTTGTCTTGGCGGGCACATGGGGATACTGGCAAAGGGTGAGAGAGCCGTTGCTACAACGAACAGAAATTTTGTCGGCAGAATGGGGCATCCGGAAAGTGAAGTTTACCTGGCAAGCCCTGCAATAGCTGCCGCATCGGCAGTAGCAGGCAAGATAGCTTCTCCGGAGGGAATCTGATCTGTTGGGGGTGCAATGTCTTACCGCATGGCAGTATGTGATTGCCGCATAGCAATGCGCATTTGCTGTAGAGTAGCGTGATTGCCGCACAGCAGTGTGCATTTGCCACAGGGTGGCGCGTATGCCATATGGTGGTATGTGTTTGCCGCATGGGGCAGCGTGTATTTGTCGCAGGAGCATTGTTCGCAGGGATAGTACGACATACAGGAGGTATTGATTTATGAAGGTTAAGGGAAATGTAATCAAATATGGAGATAATGTTGACACCGATGTCATAATACCGGCAAGATATCTGACCACAAGCGAACCGTCCGAGCTGGCGGCTCATTGCATGGAGGATCTGGATGCCGGCTTTGTGAAAAGAGTGAAAAAGGGAGATATAATGACAGCCGGCAGGAATTTTGGCTGCGGCTCGTCAAGGGAGCATGCTCCGATTGCAATAAAGGCTTCGGGCATATCATGCATCATTGCGGAAACCTTTGCCAGGATATTCTACCGCAATGCCATAAATATCGGGCTGCCCATATTGGAATGCCCTGAGGCAGCAAAGGATATCGATGAGGGAGACGAACTGGAAATTGATTTCGACACCGGCATCATCAGCAATCTGACGAAAAATGTCACATACAGAGGAGAGGCATTCCCGGAATTTATGCAAAGAATCATAGCGGCCGATGGATTGATAGGTTACATCAGGCAGGAAGGATCATAGCGGCCGACGGACTGATTGGATACATCAGGCAGGAAGGCTCATGAGGAGGAATTCAGGTGAAATATAGAATAACAGTTTTAAAAGGTGATGGCATTGGGCCTGAGGTCACTGACCAGGCGATAAATGTCCTTAAAGCGGCAGGAGAAAGGTTCGGTATCGGCTTTGAACTGCGTGAGGAAATGATGGGAGGCTGTGCCATTGATGAATATGGTGTGCCGCTGCCTGATGTTACGCTGCAGGCCTGCAAGGAGAGCGATGCTGTTCTTCTTGGAGCTGTAGGCGGACCCAAATGGGAAGGACTTCCCCGCAGCAGGACTCCTGAGGCAGGGCTGCTGGGCATAAGGGCTGGACTCGGCCTCTATGCCAATCTGAGGCCTGCCGTGATATATGAAGCATTAAGGGATGCATCTCCGCTGAAATCCGAAATCATAGGAGATACGATCGATATACTTGTTGTCAGAGAGCTTACCGGGGGAATTTACTTCGGAGATCGAGGGAGATCCGGTACTGGCACTGCTGATGAATCTGCCTTTGATACGGAAAGGTACTCGGTGTCTGAGATAGAACGCATAGCGTCCATCGCATTTGAAGCTGCCAGAAAACGCCGCGGCATAGTGACCTCCATAGATAAGGCTAATGTACTGGAGAGTTCGAAGCTCTGGCGCGAGGTAGTGATCAGAAAGGCGCGCGAATATCCGGAGGTGGTTTTGAACCACATGTATGTGGATAATGCCGCCATGCAGCTTGTCAGAAATCCCGGACAGTTCGATGTAATTGTGACCTCGAATTTGTTTGGCGACATACTGTCGGATGAGGCATCCATGATCACCGGTTCTATAGGCATGCTTCCTTCAGCAAGCCTTGGAAGCGGAACTTTGGGGCTTTATGAGCCCATCCATGGCTCGGCTCCCGACATTGCAGGTATGGACAAGGCAAATCCCATAGCGACGATTCTATCAACAGCCATGATGCTGCGCTATTCATTCAAACAGTATGCTGCGGCTGATGCTATTGAGAATGCGGTAAAGAGTGTTCTGGAAAAGGGATACCGTACGGCTGATATAGCGTCGGCGGGCATTGCTGCTGCGGGGACTCGGGAAATGGGCGCGCTTATCGTCAGGGAAATCCAGCAGGCGTAATGTGGGAAATAAATCGGCGAAGGGCCATTATGAATATTAGTGAATATAAATGTATATACATGATTATCTGTGCAGATAATGCAAATGATGGCAATAAATAGATGCGCTTCGTTCGAGCACCTAAAGAATATGGGAGAACTGGCCCTTATTGGAAACACCGAATACTGCCCACGAAACGCGGTTTTTGTAACCAGGCAGTATATCGGATGTTTTCTGTTTAAAAATACTCCATAATGAATCCTGATGTATAAATATACACTTTATGTAACCCATTGAAACCATTCTTAAATACTGATAGTATATAATTGCCGTGCTTTCAGGAAGAACAAAAGTATTCGTGGAGTATACGGTTAAAATTACTGATCGTGTTTGAAGGCGGATGGTTTTTTTGATGTTGGTATTAAAGTCTTCGAATGGTAAATAATACTGGCTGGCGGAAGTTATTATACATTGATTTGGTATGAACTTTATTGTATTATGTTAACTACTGATTTATTTATCAGTTGGAATTTATGTATTTTGATGTAGAAATTTGTGGGTATATAGTGTATTAGGTTTTATGCGTGTTTATTTTTCAACATAGTAAGGGGTGTCTTAATGGGGAATTATGTAATAAAAAGAGTGTTGCTTGCGATAGTCACATTGTGGCTTGTCTCATCAATTACTTTCGCTTTGATGAATATGGTTCCCGGCGGACCTTTCCTTTCGGAAAAAGCACCGTCGGAAGCGACTCTCAAGGCTCTGAATGAAAAGTACGGACTCGATCAGCCCAAAATAGTTCAGTATAAAAACTATATGGTCAAGATACTCAAGGGTGATATGGGTCCTTCAATCAAACAGAGAGGGCGTACCGTGAAACAGATAGTAACCACAGGCTTCAAGGTGTCAGCCAGATTGGGAGGGATCTCGATACTGCTGGCAGTCCTCATAGGCGTGCCGCTTGGAAGTATAGCGGCTCTTAACAGGGGCAAATGGATAGACAACCTGATTATTGTCATATCGACCTGTGGTATCGCCGTTCCAAGCTTTGTCGTTTCAACAGTACTGATGATGATTCTTAGCGTTAAGCTTGATTTGCTTCCGACTTACGGCCTTTCGTCTCCGCTGCACTATATCATGCCGGTAGCGGCGCTGGCATTCTATCCCTCATCCTATATTACCAGACTGATGCGTTCAAGTATGCTGGAGGTACTGGGTCAGGATTATATGCGTACTGCGAAAGCAAAGGGCTTATCCCAGTTTGTAATGCTGTTCAAGCATGCGCTGCGTAATGCGATACTGCCGGTAGTCACTTATTTGGGACCACTGCTTGCATATACGCTCACTGGAAGCTTTGTTGTTGAGAAGATATTCACGATCCCGGGATTGGGCAATGACTTTATCAGCTCGATCATTAACAGGGATTACACAATGATAATGGGTACAACTATCTTTCTTGCATTTTTGATCATTACAATGAACCTGATGGTCGATATTGCATACAAGCTGATAGACCCGCGGATAAAACTGAGATAGGGAGCGAGGACATAGATGGCGATGATGAACGAAAAGAAAAATCCTTTCAGCTTTCAGCTTGATGTTTCAGACTTTTTGCCGGCCGACAGGGAAGAGAAACAGAGTCTGGTGATCATGCGAAAAAGCGTCAGCTTCTGGCGCGACGGATTTCGTCGGTTTAAAAGAAACAAGATAGCCATGGTAAGCTTTTTTGTAATAGTATTTGTAATGATATTTGCTTTTGTAATGCCGGCTTTTTACCCTTATTCCTACGAGCAGCAGATAAGGGGGAGCGAAAATCTTGCTCCGATGGCGTATTCGGCGGATGAACAGGCGCTGATGGAACAAGGGCAGAGCGTTTTTCCCCATTTTATGGGAACCGATTCCCTCGGGCGTGATACGATGGTACGCTTGATGATGGGAAGCCGGATATCGCTGCTGGTAGGTATCGTAGCCAGCGTACTGGTCCTGCTCATAGGTTCGGTTTATGGAGCCATTACAGGATACTTTGGCGGCAAGGTGGATATGATAATGATGAGGCTTGTCGACATAATCTATACTGTGCCTGACATCCTGATCATAATATTGCTGATGGTAACATTGAAATATCCTTTGCAGAATCTGGCGGACACCGTGCCGGGCTTCGGCTGGATTAATACCCTCGGTGTCGGTTTGATATGTATATTTATAGTTTTTGTACTGCTTTACTGGGTCGGAATGGCCAGGATAGTCAGAAGCCAGATACTCACACTCAAGGAGCTGGAGTTTGTGACCGCCGCTAAGGCGCTGGGAGCAAGTCATGGCAGGATCATAAAGAAGCACCTGCTTACAAACTGCATGGGCACGCTGATAGTTACAACAACACTGCAGATACCGGCATCAATTTTTACAGAGAGCTTCCTTAGCTTTATTGGAATAGGCGTTGCAGCACCGATGCCGAGCCTTGGATCCATGGCTTCACAGGCCATAGGCGGCATCACCTCTTATCCGTACAGGCTGCTGGCACCGGCGATCATGATCAGCTTGATCATACTGTCGTTCAACCTGATCGGGGATGGATTAAGAGATGCGTTTGACCCGAAACTGAAGAACTGAGGTGAATGAAATGGGAAATACACTGCTTGATATAAAGAACCTGCGTCTTTCCTTCTTTACACCTGCCGGAGAGGTAAAGGCATTGAATGACGTTTCGATACAGATGGAGGAAGGCGATGTTCTGGGCATTGTCGGTGAAAGCGGAAGCGGCAAGAGTGTTACCGCATATTCGCTGATGGGGCTTACTGCCCATCCCGGACGTATCGTGGGAGGTACTATTGATTTTAACGGGCACAGGATAAATGACATGACAGAAAACGACATGCGCAAGATGCGTGGAAATGAAGTCAGTATCATTTTCCAGGATCCGATGACGAGCCTGAACCCCGTATATACCATCGGAAACCAGATAACCGAGGTTATCCTGCTCCATACCGACAAGGATAAAAAGCAGGCACATGAACGTGCTATAGAACTTTTAAAGCTGGTAGGCATAAACGAGCCGGAGAAGCGTCTGAAGCAATATCCTCATGAGCTTTCGGGAGGCATGCGGCAGAGGGTCATGATAGCCATAGCCCTTGCCTGTGAACCCAAGCTGCTCATAGCGGACGAGCCGACAACAGCGCTGGATGTTACAATACAGGCTCAGATATTGGAATTGATGATAGAGCTGAAGAATAAAATTGGTATGTCCATAATTATGATTACTCATGACTTGGGCATAGTAGCAAATATGTGCAAGAAAATTGCTGTCATGTACGCAGGGAAAATAGTTGAATATGGAACAACAGATGAAATATTCTACAATCCCAAGCATGAATACACAAAGGGTCTGCTCCGCAGCATACCGAAGCTGACCGACAAGGATCATAAAAAGCTGGTCCCGATAGAAGGCACACCGGTGGATATGCTCAATCCGCCTGCTGGATGCCCATTTGCTCCGCGCTGTGACAGCTGTATGAAGATATGCTTGAAGAAGATGCCGGAATATACCCATATTTCGGAGGATCATTACAGCGCATGCTGGCTCCTGCAGAAGGAAGAGGCTGTGCAAGGGAGGGATAAAGCATGAGCAGACTTGTTGAGGTAAAAAACCTGAAGCAGTATTTCCGCGCAGGCGGAAGCATGTTTAACCCAATGTATGTAAAAGCAGTCGATGATGTGAGTTTTTATATAGATAAGGGCGAAACGCTGGGACTTGTCGGTGAGAGCGGTTGCGGAAAGACCACCACTGGCCGTACGCTTTTAAGACTTTATGAGCCCACAAGCGGACAGATAATCTACGATGGCAAGGATATCACAAAAGCTGACATGCTGCCTTACAGGCGCAAGATGCAGATCGTTTTCCAGGATCCCTATGCCAGCCTTGATCCGCGTATGACGGTTGGCGATATAGTTGGTGAGGCTATTGATATCCATAAGCTGACGTCCAACAAAAACGAACGTAAGGAAAAGATCTATGCGATGCTGGAGCGTGTCGGACTGAACAGTGAACACGCCAACCGCTATCCTCACGAGTTCTCAGGCGGACAGCGCCAGCGAATCGGTATAGCAAGGGCACTTGCTGTGGATCCGGAGTTTATCGTATGCGATGAGCCTATATCGGCGTTGGACGTTTCAATACAGGCACAGGTGGTAAATATGTTTGAAGAACTTCAGCAGGATCTGGGGCTGACTTATCTGTTCATTGCCCATGATCTTAATGTAGTCAAGCATATAAGCAACAGGATAGGAGTAATGTATCTGGGCAAGCTGGTTGAGCTCGCTGACAGCTACGAGTTGACCTTCCACAATCTGCACCCGTATACCAAATCGCTTATTTCTGCAATACCTGTTGCAGATCCTGAGGAAAGCCGCAAGAAGCAAAGGATAGTGCTGGAGGGCGATGTGCCCAGTCCGCTGAACCCGCCGTCAGGCTGCAGGTTCAGGACAAGATGCAGGTATGCTACCGAGCTTTGCGCACAGCAGGAACCTGAATTCAAAGAGGTTTCGCCGGGACACAGCGTTGCATGTCATCATATTGACAAGATAAACTGACATACAAATTATTATGTATTAAATGAAGCCATTCAGGGGGATTATAACAAATAGACGATATTATTTGGTATGCGGCTCCTGAATGGTTGCATTTTAATAAATACGGTACATATAGTACTGAAAAATTATAGGAGGAAATTATATGAAACGGAAAGCAGCACTTCTGATCTCATTTGTACTGGTATTCAGTATGCTTTTCACCGCGTGCGGCGGAGCCAATGCGGGAAAAGCAGATGTCCTGACAGTTTGTGTAGGACCTGATCCGGACACGATCGATCCGGCACTGAACTCCTCGGTTGACGGAGCAACGCTGATCATCCATGGTTTTGAAGGCCTTATGACACTCGACAAGAACGGTACTCCTGTTCCTGGTCAGGCAAAGAGCTATGACATCAGTGAAGATGGAACAACTTACACCTTCCACCTCCGTGATGGTTTGAAATGGAGTGATGGAAAAGCTCTCAAGGCAAGTGATTTCGTATATTCCTGGAATCGTGCCATAGACCCTGAAACAGCAGCCGACTACGCTTACATGTACGAAGTAATTGACGGTTATGATGAAGGCACCCTCAATATCAGTGCGCCTGATGACAAAACCTTTGTAGTCAAGCTGAAGAATGCAGTTCCATATTTTCTTGAACTCTGCGCATTCCCGACCTATTCACCTGTACGTCAGGATCTTATCGAAGCCAATGGCGATGCCTGGGCAGTAGATCCCAAGACCTATATAGGCAATGGTCCTTACAAGATGACTGAATGGGTTCCCGGATCCCACATGATCTATGAAAAGAACAAGAACTACTGGGATTATAAGAACCTGGGCACTCCTAAGATCAAGTTTGTCCTTATGGAAGATGACAACGCAATATTGAACGCTTTCCAGAAGGGCGAAATACTCTTTGCAGACAATATGCCAAATGATGAAATAGAGGCATGGAGAAATAAACCTGAATTCTTCCTCGCAGGACAGCTGGGAACATATTACGTATCCTTCAATACACAGAAGGCTCCGCTTAATGATCCCAAGGTTCGTAAAGCATTGACCCTTGCTATTGACCGCGATTTCATATGCGTGAACATAGGCCAGTCCGGACAGGAACCTGCAGGCGCATTCGTTCCCACAGGATTGACTGATGCAGATCCGACAAAGGAATTCCGTGATGTAGGCGGAGATTACTATGATCCTACAAAGGCAGCATATGAGGCCAATCTTGCAGAGGCAAAGAAGCTTCTTGCCGAAGCAGGCTATCCGGATGGAAAAGGACTTCCGACAATCGAGTACCTGTACAATGAAAGCACAGGACATCAGAAGATAGGTGAAGCTCTCCAGGATATGTGGAAGAAGATCGGCGTCAATGTTACGCTGGTTTCCCAGGAGTGGGGCACATTCCTCAACACCCGTAAGAACGGCGAATACTTCATCGCACGTAACGGCTGGCTCGCTGACTACAATGATCCTATATCTTTCCTTGACATGTGGATCACCGGCAGCGGAAACAACGATGCTCAGTGGAGCAATGCTCAGTATGACGAGCTCATCAAGAAGGTCAAGTCTTCAACTGATACAGCAGAGCGCTACAAGCTGATGCATGAAGCAGAAGACATCATCTTCGCTGAAAGCATGCTTGCACCGATCTACTATTATGTGGATCTGTACCTGCTCAACCAGAAGATCGAGGGCTTCTACTCCTCACCTCTGGGTTACAAGTACTTCATGTACGCTACAGTACCTGCAGAAAAATAATAACAAACAATAGAAAAATCCGGCTCATATGAGCCGGATTTTTTTGCATTTAAAAGGACATATCAGAATTTCGAATATCTGCCTTCGACCTTACCTATTACTGTTATTTCGTCAGGCTCGAAGTTTTCCTTGTCGAGTATGCTTGAATCTGCTTTAAGAGTAATAGTGCCGTTTTCTTCGGAATAATACCTTCTGAGCAGTGCACGTGTCTCATAAAACACCAGTACGACATCTCCATCATCAGGGTCTGCCGCTGTATTGACAAGTATTGTATCATCTTCCGTGAAACCGCTTTCTTCGAGACCGTCACCGGGAGCGTCTATCAGGAAGAAGCATCCGCTTTCGCCAAGCACTTCCGGTGCAAATGGCGTGTATCTTTCAATATTATAAATGCTGGTGAGATCATCCAGATTTCTTTTAGTGATTTTCTTGATTTTTGGGATGAATACCGGCTTGCTGTACATCTGGTCATCCTGTGAAACAAGCTGGATCGACCTTGCAGCGCCAAGCTGCCTCTTTATCACGCCTTTTTGCTCCAGTCGGTTAAGTATTCCCTGTACGGCACCCGGAGTTTTCTCGCCGACCAGTTCGCCTATTTCACGGACTGTCGGGGGTATTCCGTTTACTTTGATATAACTTTCGATTACTGAATAAACCTTCTTCTGCTTTGATGTTAAGCTGCTGTAATTGGCTATCAATTTTTATCACCCTTCGTCTATTTTGCTTTACATAATAGAGAACAGTGTAGCATTTTTAAGTTAAATAATCAAATCAAAAAATGACATTACTGTTAATAAATAACATTATAATGTCATAACATTAAAAATTTAATAGAAATTTAACATTTAGCGGCGAAAATTGCCTAAATTTCGGATGTATATAGGTCGGTGTAATGGCGCAAAATACTATATCAGAGCAGTGAACTGCAGTGTTAAAGGCGTATAAAAAATCTCAGGCCGGGAGAAAATCACAGTATGTTCAAACTGTTAAAAAATGTTGAACTGTATGCACCTGAATATAAAGGAAAGCAAGATATTCTTATAGCATTTGACAAAATCGCACAAATATCTCCATGCATAGAAATACCAGCGCATTTGCAGGCTGAAGTAATGGACTGCAGTGACATGCTTGCGCTTCCGGGCTTTATTGACCAGCATGTGCATATCACAGGCGGCGGAGGTGAGCAGGGGCCTAAAAGTATAATCGGCCCGCTTGCCGCAGCAGAGCTGATAAAAGCAGGAATAACCACTGTGATTGGTATCCTTGGAGATGATGGAGTCGGCAAGAGCATGCAGGGGCTGCTGATGAAAGCCCGCTCGCTTGATGCTGACGGTCTGACAGCCTATACGTATACCGGGAACTATGGAGTGCCGCCTGTTACGATCACGGGAAGGGTGCTCACTGATATAGCCATCATAGATAAAGTAATAGGAGCGGGTGAAATAGCCATTTCTGATTACAGATCCTCTTATCCGACCCGGGATGAGCTGGCAAAACTTGCGCATGAAGCTATCACCGGAGGGATGCTTGGACAGAAGGCAGGGGTAGTGCACCTGCACGTAGGCGACGGTAAATCGGGCCTTCAACCGTTGCTGGATCTGCTTGAGGCCACGGATTTCCCCATTTCAATGTTCGTCCCGACCCATCTGAACCGGAACAAGGCTCTGTTCGAGCAGGCTGTGTCATATCACAACAGCGGCGGGAATATCGACCTGACAGCAGGAGAGAGCACCGATACGGGCATAGGAGTGCCTGATTGTCTCAGAAGGCTGATCGGCACAGGGACAGGTCTTGAAAAAGTCACGGTAACCTCTGATGGTAATGGCAGCGGCGCAGGGGATTCCCACACTGAGGTCGGGAGTGTCATGGCTCTGTTTAATGACTTCAGAACAGCAGTCAAGGATAATGGATTGCCCCTGACACAGGTACTGAAAACTGTTACAGAAAATGTTGCCAGGGTCCTGAAGCTGTATCCTGTAAAAGGCAGGATCGCAATCGGGAGCGATGCAGACATACTTGTGGTCGGAAAGGCTTCATTCATGCCGGAAATGCTTATCTCGAGAGGTAATATGCTTCTCGTGAACGGAAATGTGATAAATTAGCACACATTGGTATGCATATACAATAGACGAGTTTTAAAGAATAAATACTGAGGTGATACGATGGATAAAATGGACCAAACAAGCAATAAAAGCAGAACCGTCCAAAGTGCAGCAACTATTGTATGCACAGCCGCAGGTTGGTTGGCCGCTGCAGCATCACTAGTGAGATACCCGTTCATCTTTGGTGCTGTTGCAATTATCCTGGGCATACGGATCAGTAAAAACGGAAGCCGAGCCGGAATGCCTTTGGTTGCCGCAAGTATTCTGCTTATGGCTGTTGGTCTGATGCTTAACAGTATATTTATCTGACGCAGGCAGGGGGAGACGGTGAGCACTATGAATTTGGGAAACTTAATAATAATCGGCGGCGCAGAGGATAAGGCAGGAGAATGCTTTATTCTTAAGTCATTTATAAACCTCTCAGGCGCTTCAAATGCGAAGATCACAATTATCACGACTGCGACAGAAAAACCGGCTGAAGCGGGAAACCAATACAAGTCCCTTTTCGTTGGCATGGGAGCGCAGGAAACCGCTTTTTTAGACATTAATACACGCGATGATGCGGATCAGGAAATCAACGCAAAGCTCATATCCAACTCGACAGGCATATTTTTCACCGGAGGCGATCAGCTGAGGTTGACGAGCATACTGGGCGGCACCAGAGTATATGAGGCATTGCACGATGCCTATAAGACAGGCGCCGTTATCGCAGGCACAAGCGCAGGAGCTTCGGCGATGAGCAGGACCATGATCGTAGACGGCAACAACAACGATGCCGCAAGAAAGTGTACGCTCAAAATGGCGCCGGGACTGGGGCTCCTGGAAAGAGCCCTCGTGGACCAGCACTT
Source organism: Bacillota bacterium (assembly GCA_023435305.1). Classification (GTDB taxonomy): domain Bacteria; phylum Bacillota; class Clostridia; order Acetivibrionales; family DTU013; genus DTU013. The sequence goes on along the minus strand of JAEYRV010000024.1, from coordinate 154,036 downwards.
TCATCAGAGGGGAAGAATAGGCAGGCTGCTGTGCGGAGTGGCTGAGAATCCGTCGATCCTTGGCATCGGCATCGACGAAGATACTGCGGTAAGGGTATTTCCCGATGACCATTTTGAAGTGCTGGGCAGTAACTCCGTCACAGTTGTAGACGGAAGGCATATCAAGAGTTCCAATGTATCCGAGCTGAAACCGGATGAGAACCTTGCAATTGCCAATGTTGTACTGCATGTTCTGCCTGCCGGATACGGTTATGACATGGCGGAACGGAAGGTTCTGCGGGAGAATTAGGAGGAAAATTCGTGGATATAATAAGTATACAGTCTTACAAAGGCAGGAATATCCATAGTCATAAACCTGTTATCAAGGCTGTTGTGGATCTTGGAGATTATTTCGATACACCTGTAAATCAGATAGACGGATTTAATGAACGGCTGCTGAAAATGCTGCCGGGTCTGAAGACTCATGTTTGCTCCCTCGGATACGAGGGGGGATTTGTTGAAAGACTCAGGGAAGGGACCTACCTGACACATGTGACCGAGCATATGGTGCTTGAAATGCAGGGACTCATGGGACATGAAGTGAACTATGGGAAGAGCAGGGCCACCGATAAGCCCTCGGTCTATTATCTGGTCTTCGAATTCAAAAATGAAAAGTTTGCAATAGAGTGTCTGCTGGCATCCGTCGAAATCATCAATATGCTCATTTCCGGCGAAATGCCGGATATTGAAGCCATTTGCGGACATTTGAGGAGAATGGCAGCTGAATCGGATCTGGGTACCTCTACCGGAGCTATCTATAAGGAGGCGCTCAGTAGAAATATTCCTGTTACCTGCCTCGAGCATTCCAGCGTACTTCAATTGGGCAATGGCAAATACACCAGATACCTGGAGGCATCCCTGTCTGACAGGTGTGGCTGTGTGGCAGTGGATATAGCAGGCAATAAGCATTTGACAAAGCAAATATTATACGAAGCCGGAATACCGGTCCCCAGGGGAGATATTGCCTATACCCTGAGATCAGCTGCTGTCGCGGCTGCAGCTATCGGGTGGCCTGTAGTTGTCAAACCCTTCGATGCAAACCAGGGGAAGGGAGTTTTCACCAACATCACCAATATAAAAGAGCTTGAACAAGCATTTGAAACAGCTGCCAGATACAGTCATGCCGTATTGGTCGAAAGGCATATACCCGGAAAGGATCACAGGCTCCTTGTAGCAGGCGGAAGAATGGTGGCTGCAGCGGAGCGCAGAGCGCCTTTTGTAGTGGGCGACGGTATCAATACGATCAGACAGCTGGTAGAAATCGAAAACCGTAATCCATTAAGAGGTGCGGATCATGAAAAGCCGCTTACAATAATCAGGATTGATGACATGTCAAGGCAGGTGCTGGCAAAAAGCGGCTATAGCGAAGACAGTATACCTGCAGCCGGTGAAAAAGTGATGCTACGCTTCAATGGCAATCTAAGCACAGGCGGTACGGCAAGGGATTGTACTGATGAAGTCCACCCATACAATGCCGAATTGGCTGTAAAAGCAGCTCAGCTTATGGAGCTTGACATCGCAGGCATAGATATTACCTGTAATGATATATCAAAGCCGTTGGATGAGAAGAATGGAGCACTGATCGAAGTGAATGCGGCGCCGGGCCTGAGAATGCATATATACCCGACGGAAGGCACACCGAGAAATGTTGCAGGAGATATACTGGAGTGCCTTTATCCGAATGGGAAGCCATCCAGCATACCTATCATATCCGTTACCGGCACAAACGGAAAGACTACAGTCACCAGAATGATAGCCCATACTCTGGGCCTTGATGGTACAGTGGTTGGAATGACAAGCACCAACGGCATATATATCGGAGGCAAATGCATCCTGAAAGGTGACAACACAGGAGTTTTGAGTGCTGCACGTGTACTGAAGGATACAACTGTGGAGGCAGCCGTGCTGGAAACCGCCCGGGGAGGCATCATAAAGCGTGGACTGGGATATGATCTGGCCGATGTTGGGGTCATAGTAAATATTAGTGACGATCACCTTGGTATAGATGGAGTAGATACTCTGGAAGATCTGGCAAAGGTGAAGTCGCTTGTGGCTGAAGCTGTAAAACCCGGCGGTACAGCGGTTCTGAATGCGGATGATAAAATGACTCCGTTTATTCTGGAGAGGATAAGCTGCAAACCGTTGCTGTTTGCGACCAAATATGACAACCTGCTGCTTCAAAGGTCGGTCAAGGAAGGAAACAAGGCAGTCTATGTCAAGGATGATGCTGTATATATTTCAGCGAACGGAAATGAGATCCTTATTGCACGCATAGAGGACATTCCAATCACCTTTGGCGGTAAAGCTTCATGTAATATTGAAAATACACTGGCGGCAGTTTCCTCATTACATGCGATGGGAACACCGGCTGAAAGGATAAGAGAAGGTATATTGGGTTTCAGGCCCGATACCTCATCCAACCCCGGCAGGTTCAACCTTTTTGAAATGAACGGATTTTCTGTTATGCTCGATTATGGTCACAATATTGCAGGATACACTGCTGCAATCGAGATGCTGCAGCGTTTTGATGCAGCGTTGTATACCGGCGTGATAGGCATGCCCGGAGACAGAAGGGATGAGAGCATCTATGAGGTAGGCAGACTTTGCAGCAGATCATTCTCAAAGGTCTATATAAAGGAGGACAGCGACCTGAGAGGAAGAGATGCGGGAGAGGTCGCCGATTTGCTGTATGGCGCTGTAATGTCTGAAGGAATGGATAAAGATTCGGTCAGAGTTATCTATCAGGAGGCTAAGGCTCTGGAGGCGGCGATAATGGATGCTGTGCCGGGAGAAATGATAATCATGTTTTATGAGGAGTTCGAGCCTGCGGTTGAGGTCATTGAAAGGTGCCGTAAAGTATTGGAGGTAAAATCCATGAGCATACATTTTCCATTGAATAAAAAAGCAAATTCTGCCGGTTAATATAAATATTTTTTCAATAAATCTATTGACAATGGATTGTGAATTGTGTAACATATAATTCATACTAATCATATATGTGAAATAAAATACCATATTCCAAAGTAATATTCTAATTGTGAGGTTGCCGATATGTTGATTTCAGACCTGAAGAAGAACGATGTAAATGCAATATCCATGCGCAGCTGTATGCGCAGCCATATGCGCTGCCGTACCTGTACTGCCTGTTGTCGCATTTGCACTTCGGATTTTCGAAGGCCCTGAACAGAAGGTTTGAATCGGGCGTTTGGATACCGAACGATCACAAGATCCAAACGCTATTTTTATGATTAAAAACATACTATACATATATGCATAATTGGGGGCGAATGAATAATGGCGAAAAAAATCAAGCAGATCGCAATTTATGGTAAAGGCGGTATTGGGAAATCGACTACTACAAGCAACCTCTCCGCTGCACTGTCGGTCGCGGGCTACAAGGTAATGCAGTTTGGGTGCGACCCGAAGGCCGACAGTACAAATACTCTCAGGGACGGCTCCTACATACCTACCGTTCTGGATACCCTCAGAGAAAAGGGCTCCGTTAATGCTCATGATGTCATATTTCAGGGGTTCAACGGCATCTATTGCGTGGAGGCAGGAGGACCTGCACCTGGAGTGGGCTGCGCCGGCCGAGGGATCATCACGGCGGTGGAGCTGTTCAAGCAGCAGAAGATATTCGAAGAACTCGACCTTGATTATGTGATCTATGACGTTCTGGGAGATGTGGTCTGCGGAGGGTTTGCAGTACCCATACGCGAGGGCATTGCACAGCATGTATTCACGGTTTCAAGCGGCGACTTTATGAGCATCTACGCAAGTAATAACCTTTTCAAAGGCATCAAAAAGTATTCCAACAATGGTGGCGCACTGCTTGGCGGAATAATTGCCAACTCTATCAATCAGGGCTATTCCCGCGAAATCGTGGATGATTTTGCAGCAAGGACAAAAACTCAGATCATGCAGTATGTGCCACGTTCGATAACAGTCACACAATCAGAGCTAAAGGGAAAGACCACAATAGAATCCGCTCCCGACAGTCAACAGGCGCAGGTCTACCATCAGCTTGCCGAACGGATCATCAGCCACGAGGAAAGCAAGGTCCCGACACCTCTTGAGCTTGACGAACTCCGGCAGTGGGCGGCAGGCTGGAGCGACAAGCTGCTTGAACTTGAAACGGGTGTAGTTGTAGGCGGTATATAGTCGGGCATATAGTCGGGCCCAAAGTCAGGCACAAAGTCAGGCACAAAGTCAGGCATATAGGAGTTGCGTTTATGAAAATAGCATTTGCGTCAAATGACGGAGTATATGTCAGTCAACATTTTGGCCACGCACTGCGATTCGTGATCGTAGAGATAGACGACATCACACATGCCCGCCGTTATCTTGAAATCCGGGAGAATGATAGTCCCTGCCTGCTTGGAGAACATGATGATGAGAAGCTCAGTAAGAGTATAGAACTGGTTTCCGACTGCAAAGCGTTGTTCTGCGTCAAGGCAGGGAATTATGTACAGAGCCGGTTCGGCAGCATTGGGATACAGGTTCTCGAAAAGCACGGGTTTATTGAGGAACTGCTCGATGCCTATGTCAAATACCTTAACAGGGCCCCATTCGGCGGACATAAACGCAGAGAGGTGATGGACGACCACCCGTGCTTCAGCGAGAAGGCACACAATAAGAACGGCAGGCTGCATTTGCCGGTTTCCCCCGGGTGTAATATCCAGTGCCGGTTCTGTACGAGGGCAAGCAACACCAGCGAGAACCGCCCGGGTGTGGCGGCAGGGCTGATCAAGCCGGAGGAAGCGGTTGAAATAGTAAAGAGGGCTCTCGAGCTCTGTCCGCAGATAACGGTAGTCGGTATTGCGGGTCCCGGAGACACGCTGGCAACGAATCATGCATTAGATACATTCAGGAGTGTTCACGCAGCGTATCCGGATTTGATCAAGTGCCTGTCGACAAATGGGCTGAACCTGCCGGGCAAGGCACAGGAGCTGTGGAATGCGGGCGTGAAAACAGTAACTGTCACGGTGAATGCTGTAAGGACCGATGTGCTGGAAAAAGTAGTATCCTGGGTGAAGGATGGCCGTGATTTGATCGCCGCACAGCTGAAAGGGATACGGGAGTGTACGGACATCGGTATAACCGTCAAGGTGAACACTGTACTGATCCCAGGTATAAACGATACACATGTTGCCGAGATCGCAAAAGCAGTCAGCGAAGCAGGAGCGGTGCGACACAATATCATACCCCTGATACCGCAAAATGAATTCTCGGACCTGCCGCCGCCGACCTGTGAACAAATAGAAAGAGTGAGGCAGGAAGCCGGACATTTCATAGAGCAGTTTCGCCACTGCAAGCACTGCAGAGCGGATGCCTGCGGCATACCGGGTGTATCGGACCTGTCGAAGGAGTTATATCAAAACCGTGAGCTTGAGACCTTTAGTCACGGATAAGCCGCCCGGCGGCGGATAATGATCGCTTAATAATAAAGGAGGTCAATATAATGGGAAAATTCGCTAACAGTTTAACCGAGCTAATCGGCAACACACCACTATTGAAACCGCATAATTTTCTGAATGCTAAAAGTGCTGATGGTGTTATCCTGTTCAAACTGGAATACTTTAACCCTCTCGGCAGTATAAAAGACCGCATTGCCTATTCGATGATCAGAGATGCGGAAGAGAACGGAAGACTCACCCGAAATACAACTATTATCGAACCGACAAGCGGCAACACTGGTATCGGCATAGCGTTTGTCGCAGCGGCACTTGGCTACAAGGCAGTGATCACGATGCCGGACACTATGAGCGTTGAACGCCGCAACCTTGTTAAAGCCCTGGGTGCGGATGTAGTGATTACCCCGGGAGCAGATGGGATGAGAGGCGCTGTTCGACGTGCAGAGGAGCTAAATGCTCAGATCCCCGACAGTATTATACTGCAGCAGTTCGAAAATCCAGCCAACCCGGCAATACATTACAAGAAGACAGCAGAGGAGATATGGCAGGATACGGACGGCAAAATCGACATATTTATTGCTGGTGTCGGCACGGGAGGAACGGTTACAGGCGTCGGAAAGAATCTTAAGGAGAAGGATCCCAATATACAGATCATTGCTGTAGAGCCATTTGAGTCGCCCGTGTTGTCGGGTGGTCAGCCTGGAACGCACAGGATCCAGGGGATCGGCGCCGGGTTTGTGCCGCTTGTTTATGATGCGCGTGTGATCGATGAAGTGTTTACCGTCCGAAGCGACGAAGCAATAGAAACCTCACGCGAGCTGGGACGCTCCGAGGGATTGCTCGTTGGTATATCAAGCGGCGCGGCTGCATTTGCGGCTGCTGCTGTCGGCAAACGCGCCGGGAACAAAGGAAAGACTATTGTTACGATACTTCCGGACACAGGTGAACGCTATCTGTCAACGGTATTGTATCAGTATTAGGAGGAGTTAAAATGTCGGATTTCATTGAACGCCCGCGTACGGCCTGCGCTCTTGCGGGCGCATTGTCCACCATCGGCAGTATGCCGGATGTCATACCGATCATTCACACCGCTCTCGGCTGCGGCGGCAATCTTGCCAATGCTGTTTCGTTTGGATCGGGTTATCTGGGCGGAGGTTATTGTAATGGCAGTCAGGCTCCGAGCACCGGCGTGACCGAAACGGAGATAGTTTTTGGAGGTACGGACAGACTTCATGAGCAGATCCGTAATACCCTCGAACTCATCGACGGCAAGCTGTATGTAGTAGCAACGGGTTGTATGACTGAGATGATAGGCGATGATGCAGGCGGTGTGACAAGTGAATTTCGTGACGAGGGAGAGCCTGTGACAGCTATCAGCACTCCGAGCTTTAAGGGCGACAGCTACCATGGTTACGAGATAGTGTTGGATGGGATATTCAACAGGTACCTGCCAAAAGCCGAAAGTAAAAATCCAAAGCTGGTAAATATATTTGGGCTCGTGCCCGGTTATGACCCATTTTTTCGGGGAGACCTGGAAGAAATTAAGCGTCTGCTCACTGAACTGGGGCTTGAAGTCAATACATTCTTCACGCCTGATCAGACCTTCGGGAACATCACATCTGCGCCGTCAGCTTCATTGAACATAGTACTTTCACGGGTGTGGGGCAAAGCTTTTGCCGAAAAGTTTGAACAGCGTCACGGGACACCGTACCTTATAAGTGATCTGCCCATCGGACCTGAAGCGACGGATAAATTCCTGCGTGACATTGCTCAGCGATTCAGTCTGGACGCCGAGCCTGTCATTGAAAGGGAGAACAGGATATTTTACGGGTATTTTGAGCGGACAGCCGATGCATTTTGTGACCAGGATCTGAAGTTCTATGCTATAACTGTCACTAACTCCAACTATGCTTTACCGCTTGTGAAGTTTGTATCCGGTGAACTGGGCTGGATCGTGGTCGACAGCTTTGTCACAGACAAACTGACAGATGAACAGAAAGCAGCTCTTTCCGATGATTATCCGCTGCAGTTCCGCACCGGTGTTCAGGAGATCGTCAGAGCTATTAATAAAAACCATCCAAACAGCAGGGGCCAGCGTTACTTCGATGATATTACTCCGCTTTACATCATCGGCAGTACACTAGAAAAGAGAACAGCGAACGAACGGGGCGCAAAGCATCTGTCCGTAAGCTTCCCGGTATATGACAGGCTGATAGCCGACAAAGGCTATGCGGGGTATCGCGGCGGACTGCACTTGTTTGAAGATCTAGTCGGACAGATCATGTCCGTAAAGGGGTGAGATTATGGGGTTTTATGAACAATCCGCACCGCCTGTGCGGGATTCAAGACTGAAAATAGGGGACAGCTATCACGGCAATGCCTGTGATCTGGTAAACTGCGGACGCGGCGGGTGCTTGCTGCAAAAGGGCAGAGGGTTTTGGCAGGCCAATGCATGCCAGATGTCACTGACGCTTATGATGGCAACTACGGTGGAGAACGCTGCCATCGTGATGCACGCTCCGGGAGGCTGCGGCGCGATGCTGCATTCGTTGTCGGTACAGACTGCCAAGGGTAAAGCGCGCCGCGGCAAACAGCCGAAAGCCGTACCGTGGCTGTCAACAAATCTCACCGAGGCGGATGTCATCGGCGGCGGTGAGAAAAAACTGTTGGAAACGATCGAATATGCTGACAGGGAGTTCCGTCCCGAAATCATATTTGTTGTGGTTACTTGTGCGCCGAGCATTATCGGCGATGATGCGGAGGAGGTGGTGCGGCAGGCGCGTCTGCGTGTAAATGCGGATGTAGTGAGCCTTCACTGTCCGGGTTTCAGGAGCCGTGTAGTAGCAAGCGCATATGACTCATTCTATCACGGGATATTGCGAGGGCTGGAGCTTTCCCCAAAACCGTGGATCGACTTCCGGCCTCTGCTGCAGTCATCACCAGAGGCAGAGCTTGCTGAGAAAAAGTATCAGTTTGCTAAATCACGCACTGTTAATGTTTGGAATGCAACGAGTATCGGAACGAGCGATGAAGATGAGGTCAAGCGCCTGCTGACGGCCTTGGGACTCAATGTACGATTCTTTGCAGAGTATTCAAGCCGCGACGAATTGCGGATGGTGTCTGAAGCGGCCTTAAATATCAGTATGTGCAATGTCCATGACGATTATATGCTGAAATATCTTGAAGAAAAATTCGGCACACCCTATGTTATTGCAGGCATGCCGATAGGTTTCAGACACACAAGGCAGTGGCTGCTTTCGATCGCAAAACACTTCGGACTCGAGAAGGAAGCGAATGCGCTGGCTGATTATGAAGAGAAGCTGGCTCAAAAAGCTATCGAGCCCTTTGTTTATCAGGTCAAAGGAAAGAAAGTGCTGATATGCGGCGGGGTGGTGCGAGTTGGAGCGGAGGCAATTATGCTGGCAGAGCTTGGACTGGATGTTCTCGGTATTCGCGCCTACCATTACGACGACGGAGCTGAGCCGATCTTCGAAGATGTGAGCAAGGATTTGCCCGATACGCCGGTTGCTGTGAGCAATCAGCTGTTTGAGCTGACACATCAGATAAAGACACTCAAACCCGACATTGTCATTTCACACAACGGAACACAGGGATATATTGCGAAATTAGGCGTCCCGTCCGTTCAGCTATGGAGTGTTGACAGTGCATTTTTCGGTTATACAGGGCTCTATCAGATCCTGCGGCGGATCGTGTTTGAATTCAGGAACACGTCCTACCGCGAAAGACTCTCAAAGCATATCAGGCTGCCGTATAAACCGGCATACTTTGAAGGCGACACCTTCAAATATATAAAAGATTGATTGATAATGTAATGTTGCTTATTAAAATGTCCAAAGCACTATCAAGATTGATAAAAAGGAGATTACTTTTATGAAACGAATAATATCTGTTCTGCTTATACTCACACTGTTGTTATCCATTGCAGGCTGCTCACAAAAATCAGGTACCGGCGGCGATAAGGAAACAGCGCCTGTATCAGGAGGGCAAGCTGCTGACAAAGAGGCAGCGTCAACTCCGGCTGACCAGGCTGTTGATAAGGAAACTGCATTCAAGGCTGAGCCTGCTGCGAACCGCGCGATCCACATAGGCTATGACGGAGGACTTTGCCAGGCGGCAATACCTATTGCATATCATAAAGGTTTTTTTGAGGCTGAGGGCTTAACTGCTGAGCTTACCAAGACAGGCGGTACACACGATAATGCGCGTGATGCCCTTGCAGCCGGTAAGATAGACACAACTGCCGGAATGGTCGCGGGCTGGCTGAAACCGATCACTAACGGCGTTGATCTGAAATTCACCGTCGGGCTCCACACAGGCTGCGCATCAGCGTTTGTCCTTGCAGATTCACCTATAAAGAGCTTTGCAGATGCCAAGGGCCAGATCATCGCTATAAATGGCGGCATCGGAGGCACATACCACAATATCGGATACCGCTTTATCGCCCATGATGGCTTTGTACCCGAAGACTTCACATGGAAGGACTTCCCGGCCGACCAGACACTCCTGATCCTCCAGAAGGGAGAAGCCCAGGTGGCGGTATTTGGTGACCAGCTGGCTGAGAAATGGGTGCAGGACGGCACACTCCGCCGTATCCGTTCACTGCATGATGATGAAGATTTCAAGAGCGAGGCGTGCTGCGTACTTGGAATATCGGGACCATTCCTGGCTGAGAATCCGGTAACAAGTGAGAAAATCGGCCGTGCAATTTACAAAGCCTCTCTCTGGATCGGTGAAAGTGATGCCAACAAGGAAGAGGCTGCACAGATAATGCTTGATAATGGATACATAAGCGGAACAAGGGAATATGCTCTGCAGCTCATGAAGCTTTTCCGATGGGGTCTGCCCAACGACCTGACCGAGGCGACCCTCGACCTTTCCGTGACCGATTACCAGAAGCTCGGTGTGATCAGCAGCAGCCTGGATCCTGCTGATGTCAAATCACAAATCTGGGCTCCCCTTGATATTGAATAAGTAAAATAAAAGTGAGGTGTCCCTCATGAAATTAACCACATGGGAACTGCACAGACTGGAGAGTTCGCCGAAATCAAAGCTTCGGCGGACTCTTGAAAGGGCGCTGACATTCCTGCCCCTGCTGCTTATTGCAGCTCACATTCTGGAATATAAATTCATGCCGAATTTCCCCAAGTATGCGGCAAATAAGCTTGCATATCCTGTCAGCAATACATACGCTGATTTTCTCGGAATCATCGCAGCTGCTTTAGTTGTAAATCTCATATGGTCATTCTTTTCAGAGAAAAAATACGAGAAACTGGTGTATTCTGCCCCATTGTACTGTGCAATTGCTATAATTCTGATACTATATGACATTGCCACGTTGAAAACAGGCATACTTCAATTGCCATATTTTCCGTGGGTAGACCGTATCCTGCTTGCCATTGTTGAGGACAGGAAGATGTTGCTCGATTGTATCGCCCACTCCCTTGTCCTGTTGTTCTCCGGATATCTGTCGGGTGTGATAGCCGGACTGTTCTGCGGTGTCGGAGCTGGCTGGAGCAGGAAGATCCGCTACTGGGTCATGCCGCTTATAAAGCTGCTGGGCCCGATCCCGTCTACAACCTGGATATCCATCATATTGATCGTTGCCAGCTCGCTATTTGGCGGCAGTGTATTTATGATCGCACTGGGCGTATGGTACCCCGTGACGATGTCAGCGCTCAATGGTGTGTCCAATGTGAACAAGAGTAACTTCGAGGTGGCAAGGACATTTGGTGCCAGCAAGTTTGAGTTGGTTTTTAAAGTCGCGATACCGGCAGCGATGCCGAGCATTTTCAATGGTCTGACCCAGGGGATGGGCATAGCCTGTACTGCACTGATGGTCGCCGAAATGCTTGGTGTTGAATCAGGGCTTGGCTGGTATATCAATTGGCAGCGAGGCTGGGCCGAATTCGCGAAGATGTATGCGGCGGTGATAATCATCTGCCTTACATTTACAGTTGTAAATCTCGGGCTGACGCTCATCAAAAAGCGTGTGCTCCGCTGGAAGGAGGAAAACGTATGAGCGGAAATGTGGAGATCAGGAATCTTTCAAAGGTTTTTGCCCGGCAGGGAGCAGACGATACGCTCCACGCCCTGGACAATGTCAGTGTGGATATACGCACGGGAGAATTTGTCACATTGCTCGGTGCCAGCGGCTGCGGCAAGAGTACGTTATTGCGCATCATAGCCGGACTTGAGATCCCGACACAGGGAGAGGCATTGTTCAACGGCGGGAGGATCTGCGGCACAAGCCCGAAACGCGGGCTTGTATTCCAGGAACATACACTGTTCGCCTGGCTGACAGTGCGGCAGAATATCGAGTTTGCGTTGAAAATGTCAAGGCAGTACAACGGCTGTAAATGTGATATTGACAAATGGCTTGCTGTAGCGGGGCTGACTGAGTTTACGGCGAATTACCCGCATCAACTGTCGGGCGGAATGCGGCAGCGCGCCGCTCTCGTCCGGGCGCTGGCGGTTTCGCCGGATGTGCTGCTGCTTGACGAGCCCCTCGGCGCCCTCGACAGCTTTACGCGGATGAATTTGCAGGACGAGCTGGTCCGTCTTTGGAGATCGCGGGGCAATACGATGATCATGGTCACCCACGACGTCGATGAGGCAATTTACCTAAGTCAGAGGATAGTGATAATGTCGCCGCGGCCCGGAAGGATCAGCAAAATCGTCGATGTGCCCCAGAGCTATCCGCGTAACCGTGCATCAAGCGATTTTACGGCATTGCGCAATGAAATCCTTAAATTTATGGATTTCGCAAAAGAACTGCAGCAGGATTATGTGATATAGAGGCTGCATACCTGCGGTATCTGTTTTAGCAGCCTTTACCGCACCGGCCGGCGGGCGATGCTTTCACGGTCGATGGACTGAACCGCATTATCTGTCTTAACGGCACCGGCCGGCAGACTAAAAATGTATAAAAAAAGAGGCTTCGTCCTTTCGGGACAATGCCTTTTTTTTATTTCTATCGGATTGGGAAATAACCCACCATTGTTCGCTTGTAAATCTTACAGTTTTGTTCCGCAGTTTGTGCAGAAAGCCGAGCCGGGCGCCAAAGGTGAACCGCATGAAGGACATGGTGTTGTAGCAGCTTCTGCAGCTGCCTCAGGTTCAGCCTGTACGATTTCATTCTTAGCTCCGCATTTGGCGCAGAAAATCTGTGCCCTATCCATTTCAGCTCCGCAGCCGACACATGATTTGATGCCCTTTACCTCTGCGATTTTTTCTTTCAGCCCTTTTATGTTCTGCTCATGTGTTATGATCTGCTCGCATGCTTCTCTTAAGTAATCATCAGTATTTCCTGTTTCAGTGAACTTTTGATACACAGCCTTGCCCATCTGAGAATAAAGCTTATGTATTTTGTCTTCTTCGGCGTTGATATTCGCATTCAGTTTAGTAGTCTCTACTATTTCACTTGATTTTTTTGCAGCCGCCTGTGCAGTTTCGCCGATCTTTTTGCCGATGTTCTCCAGAAATGCCATTGTAATACCTCCATTCTAAAAATTAGCGTATGAGTCCATGGATACCACTTTCTACCCCGTACAATATTTACATAACTATTATAAGTAATATTCCCAAGATATTCAATAGATGTTTTTTTTCATAAAATATACTGGAAAATTTTTTTCTGGAATTGTAATAACAATGTGAGGGCTATACTTGAATTTTGTCCGCGAAGATAATCAGAATAGGACTTTAGTTGAATTTTGGTCCACACATGGATAATTGGTAAGTCAATATTTTTTCAACGGTCCAGGTTTTCATGATGAAAGATGATATTCTGCACAATAATAGCACGTGCTTTTCGATTATGTAAACCAAGTAGGACTTTACCTGAAATTCGGTCCAATCATTAATGTCAGTTGGTCCAAATTTTAAGTAAAGTCTATGATATCTTGATAAAAGTTAATTTTTTGCACAATAACGAGGCATGGTCACGGCTTATGTAAACAAAGTAGGACTTTACCTGAAATTCGGTCCACTGAGACAAGTAAAGCAGGACTTTACCTGAAATTCGGTCCACACATGGATAATTGGCTGGTCCATATTTCAAGTGTAATTCCCCCTCCAGCTCACCTGAGGCTGAGGGTATATATAAACGGTTGAACAATCGACAGCCCGTAGGTAATAAGGTATAATATATGGTGAGAAAAAGGTACAGAGATACACCTCTTACAGAAGGAATTCCTTAATAGCTGACGAATGTCTTCTTTTGAATGAGGTATAGGGACACTCGTCTTACGGGAGGAGTTCCTTATTGCTGAGGGATGACTTCTTTTAATTGGGGTGTGGGGGCACTTTTTCACGAGAAGATGGTTTTTCTGATGAGAAATGTCTCTGACATGGGAACCATCTCATATGAAGAATGAAAATCAAGTAAAGGGAGATACTCCTCTACATGGAGAGGCACTCTGTCAGATGAGGAATATCAATAATGATATCGGAGGGTACTATGCAGTTTAAGTTTCACATGCCTGTCAAGGCATATTTTGGAGAAGGTTGCATAAAGCAGTACGAAAACGAGTTGGCGGCTTTCGGTAATAGGGCGATAATAGTCACCGGGGGCAGGTCGGCAAAGATCAGCGGAGCGCTGGACGATATATGTGATGCCTTGAAGAGGCTCGATATTGACTTTCATATATTTGACAAAGTCGAAAACAACCCTTCTACCGACAATGCAGCAGAAGGTGGAGCAGCGGCCAGGCAATTCGGAGCAGCTTTTGTGGTCGGTATAGGCGGCGGCTCGCCTCTCGATGCGGCAAAAGCCGTAGCTGTGCTTGCCACTAACGACATAGAGCCCGAGCAGCTGTTTAGCAACAGCTTTAAAAACAAGCCTCTGCCGATTATTGCAATACCTACTACAGCCGGCACCGGAAGCGAGGTCACACCATATTCCGTATTGACCAGAAACGAATTAATGACAAAGGGAAGCTTTGGTACGCCTGATACGTTTCCAACGATTGCATTCCTTGACCCGGGCTATACGGAAAGCCAACCGCCGGCGGTGACGGTGAATACAGCGATAGATGCCCTTTCGCATTGTGTCGAGGGCTATCTGAGCAATAGAAGCACGCCTGCCGGCGACATCCTCGCGCAGGAGGGCATCAGGCTTTTCGGCACATGCAGGGAACATCTTGCAAGCGGACAGATAAGCCGTGAAGACCGAGGGACGCTTCTCTACGCATCGATGCTGGGGGGGATGGTCATTGCTCATACAGGTACTACTATAGTGCATGGTGCCGGATATAACTACACTTATTTCAAGGATATTCCCCATGGCAAGGCAAATGGTTACCTGATGGCTGAGTATCTGAGATTCAACTATGAGCATGCGGCCGACAAGATAGAGAATATTCTTGCACTGTTAGGCTTGACCGGTATCGACGGATTTGATACTTTTATAGCATCGCTGATAGGAAAGGCGCCAGATCTGAGCGATGAAGAGATAACGCAGTTCGCAGCCATAACAATGAAGCAGCGCAGCACAGGATACAATATAAAGCCTGTTCAGACACAAGACATAGAAGAAATATATAGAAAAGTCCAGGATAGATAAGCTGAGCTGTAGGGACAGCAGGACTGCAGGTTCACAGTCCAGGTAAGATAAAGCCGGATTGTAGGGACAGCAGGGCTGCCGGATCACAGTCCAGGCAAGATAAGCCGGACTGCAGGGATATCAGGGTAGCCGGTTAACAGTTCAGGCAGTAGGGTGCTGGAGGTGAAGTGTTGGTAGAGGTCTATTTTTATACACCTGCCGATAAGGCAGGAAATGCCATAGAATGCGGCATAAAGCTATCGGAGTGGTATAGCCGGGAAACGGTTATTGACGGCAGCAACAGGAAATGTATTGCCGCATTGCTCAATCCGCGAGATGAATATGAAAAATACATTTCCGGTGCCTATCGGTGCCTCAAGCTGGAGATCGATGCCAAATACTGCTTTGTCGCGGATCGCAGCCTGTATGAGGCCGGTCTGTCCTATCCCCAGGCTATGGAGCTTTACAAGAATTCCATTGTGCCAATTGGCAGCTATACCTTCGGCGAATACAGATTCCCCGAGGTCCTTGTCACAAGCACGATACTGGGCGATAATATCAACATGTCAGGGAAAATGCTTGACACGCCTGTGCTTTATGAAAATTCACAGGAGCTGTATTTCAACAATCTGATGGAACAATTGAAGGACGAGCATTGTGATCTGAATGATACACTGCTCTATCTTTATTTCAAGTGGCTGAGTGATACCGGAAAGGCCCAATGCATTGGCGGATGCGACGGTACATATACTGCGTTCAGGGTAAACGGGGAACAAAGGGTATATTCATTCAAAACGCCGAAACCTGGAGGCCATGATGAAATATGATATACTGAAGCTTCTGAAGGAAGCTGCTCCCGGTTTTGTCACCGGCGAGGAACTGGGGGAGCGTTTTGGATTTTCAAGAACAGCCGTATGGAAACACATGGAGGAGCTGAGGGCTGAGGGCTACTCTATAGAGGCGGCGTCAAGGAAGGGCTACAGACTTATTCCCGCAGAAGGGCTGCTCAATCCATTTGAAGTAACAAATGACCTTGGGACAAGGATAGTAGGCAGAGAAGTGATGTGTTGCGATTCGCTCCCTTCGACAAATACCCAGGCCGCGAAACTGGCCGCCGAGGGGTGTGCCGACGGACTGACCGTCATAGCCCTGCATCAGACACAGGGCAAGGGAAGACTGGGCAGAAGATGGGAATCGCCACCTGACAAGGGCATATACATGTCCGTAGTTTTAAGGCCGCCTATGGCTCCCGCAGAGACACAGATATTCACACTGGCGGCAGCGGTGGCAACAGTCAGGGCTATTTACAGAGCAACCGGTCTGAAGACAGGCATCAAATGGCCCAACGACATTGTAGCCAGTGGCAAGAAGATATGTGGGATATTGCTTGAGATGAATTCCGAATCCGATAGAGTGAATTATATAATACTCGGCATAGGCATCAACTATTCACATGAGGCCTCCGACTTCCCTGATGAATTACAGGACAGGGCATCGTCGATCCTGATGGAGTCAAATCAACTTGAAAAACAGTCCGGGCATGAGTATGTCAGGTACAGTAATGCAGGAAGGCTTGAATTGGTGCGTGCTGTGCTTGGTGAACTGGATTCTGTTCTGATTGATATCATCAATGGAAAAAACAGCAGTGTACTTGACATGTGGAGGGAATACTCGGCGACCATCGGCAAAGAGGTGCGCTTTACACTCAGAGATGCTGAATTTACAGGAACTGCTATAGATATTACTGAGGATGGCAGGCTTGTGGTGGACTGCAGTGACGGGATACGCCGCGAGTTGATCTCCGGAGAGGTTTCAGTAAGAGGCATATATGGTTATGTATGAAAGCCGGATGCTTTCACGCCATATTTATCGATAAATGATTGGAGCAGTAGTATGGTAATTGATTTTCATGTTCATTGTTTTCCTGACAACATCGCTCAAAGGGCTACGGAAGCATTGTCCAAAGCCGCGAATCTGCCTCTGATGTCCGATGGCACCGTTGCTGCTATAAAAGCATCGATGAAAAAGGCGGGCATCGACAAGTCATTGATACTCAATATAGCAACTAAGCCGACCCAGACAGGGAAAATAACACAGTGGTCGTCTTCCATCCAGGATGATGAAATCATTGCATTTGGTTCCGTGCACCCGGATAACCTGGATTGGGAGGAACAATTGACCAACATGAAGGCCGCAGGCCTGAAGGGAATAAAATTTCATCCTGAATACCAGAACTTTTATGTAGATGACCATAGAATGTATCCCATATATGAAAAAGCGGCTGAACTGGGCCTTATAATCATCTTCCACGCAGGCGTCGATCTGGGGATGCCGGAGCCCTATCACTGCACGCCCGACAGGCTGAAGCGGGTCCTTAGGACAATACCAGGTGCTAAAATAGTTGCGGCCCATATGGGAGGCTTTGATTACTGGGATGACGTGGAGCGTTATCTGGTAGGAGAGGATATATTCTTTGATACCTCGTTCAGTCTGAATGTAATGAGCCGGGAGCAATTCATCCGGATACTCTCCGGACATGGCTGTCAGAAGCTGCTTTTTGCATCCGACTCACCCTGGGGCAATCAGTATGCCGAAACTGAAAGGTTAAGGAAAATGGACCTGACCGAGGAGTCCAGAAGCGCGATAATGGGCGGTAACGCCGCCAGACTGCTGGGGTTGACTTGTTGATGCATTTAAAATACAATAGATACATTGCTTTACTATTAATGGAGGTTTACAATGGTCAGAAAGAGTAATGAGAATCAGACCGTGACCAATGGTGTTACAAACAGTGAGAAGGTTCAAAATGCGCAGCCCAGAAACGAGCAGCAGCCTAAAGCCGAGCAGCAGCAGCGCAGCCGGCCGAACCATCAGAACTTTAATGCAAAAGGCCAGTATCAAGGCCGTCAGCAAAACGGCCCCAAAAATGCTGATACGCAAAATGCGCCGAACAGAGATGCTCAGGCTCAAAATAAAGAAGCACGTTCAGGCCAGAACCAGGGCCAATATCAATCCGGACAGAGAAACAACAACCACAGCCCCAGAAACCATGATGGCCACAACAGGGACAATTCTCAGCCCAGAGGATATTACCGGGATCGGAACAGGGACGCTGACAAGGATGCACAGGCAAGGTCTTCCTACAGCCGTCACTCAAATGTGCAGAGAGTCCGGGCTGAAGAAACGATTGATGACATAAAGCAGGATATAGTAAGGCTGGAGAAGGAAATTGAGCTTGAGATCAAGGAGATAAAAAGCCTCAAGTTTTTATGATAAGCCGTTTGATGTCTTGCGTCGCGATAAAGGCTTGATTTGGAGGAATGACAATTGCTGCTTGCGATAAATGTTGGAAATACCAATATACGTTTTGGAGTGTACAGGGAAAAGAAACTCATAGCTCATTGGAAGCTGGCCACCAACAGAGGTTGGACTGCAGATGAGTTTGGTATGTACTTTGTAAACTTTTTCAACTACGAAAAACTCGATATTTCTGATATCGAAGCTGTAATTATTTCCTCAGTCGTGCCTCCCATCATGTTCTCATTTGAACACGCCATAGAGAGATACATCAAAAAAGATCCGATTTTAATAGGACCGGGAATAAAGACCGGCATCAATATAAAATATGAGAATCCCCGCGAGCTGGGCGCAGACAGGATCGTAAATGCCGTGGCAGCCTATGAGCTGTATGGCGGACCTGTGATAGTGGTTGACTTCGGCACCGCTACCACATTCAACGCAATATCATCAAAGGGAGAGTTCCTTGGCGGAGCGATCTGCCCGGGCATTCTCATATCCGCCGAAGCCTTGTACCAGAGGACTGCCAAGCTCCCAAGGATAGACCTGGCAAAGCACGATGCAGTCATAGGCCGCAACACCTCCGTCAGTATGCAGTCAGGTGTCTTCCACGGATATGTAGGTCAGATCAACCATCTTGTCAGCAAGATCAAGCAGGAGATGAAGGAAGACAATATAAAAGTGATCGCGACCGGCGGACTTGCTAAATTTATCGCACCCGAGACGGAATCCATAGATGAGGTCAACGGTCGCCTTGTGCTTGAAGGACTCAGGATCATATACGAAAAAAACAAGGCTGAAGCCTGAAGGGGAGAATCAATATCAATAATTGGAACACACCTGTTTACAATGCCATAAAGGCTTTTACAGACTCCGGTGCGCTTCCCTTCCACATGCCCGGCCATAAGCTTGGCAGCGGCATACCTGAAGAATTCCTTTCGGAAATTGAAAAACTGGATCTTACAGAAATACCGGGCATGGACGATCTCCACAACCCGTCCGGTATTTTAAGTGATGCCCAAAAGCTTGCAGCGGAGGCGTTCGGAGCAAAAAACAGCTACTTTCTTGTCAATGGCAGTACTGTTGGCCTTCACGCGGCCATATCGGCTGTATGCAGACCGGGACAGCGTCTTGTTGCGGGCAGGGACAGCCACAGCTCTGTTATCAACGGCATGCTGCTGGCCGGGGTAAGGCCATATTATATTATACCTGAGTATTCAAATACATTTAACATATGCACCGGCATCACTCCCCGTGAAGTGGAAAGGGCGCTGAGCGAGGCGCCTGATGCACAGGGCGTTCTTATCACAAGGCCGAATTATTACGGCATATGCTGTGATATCGGGGAAATCGCAAAAATCGTTCATTCTAAAAACAAAATACTTATAGTGGATGAAGCCCACGGCCCTCATCTTATTTTCAATAAAAGGCTGCCGGTCTGTGCACTCGGGGCGGGGGCGGATATCTGCATCCAAAGCGCTCATAAGACGCTGTCTGCGTTTACACAGGGGGCATATCTGCATACCGGCACGGACAGGGTGGATATCGAAAGACTGGAATATTTTCTGGATATGTATCAGACAACCAGCCCTTCTTATATAATCATGGCCTTCCTTGACATTGCAAGAGCAATAATGCAAAATCGGGGCGAACAGCTGCTCGACAGGGTGCTTGACTCGTTGGAGGCACAAAAGAGCAGATTCGGAGCAGGCGGACTTATTCTTGATAGTGCTGACATACCAGGTTTTGAGCTCGATACGACCCGACTCACTTTAAATACAGGCATGTTGGGCATTGCTGGCTATGAAGCAGAGAGTATCTTAAGGCAAAAGTTTAATATACAGGTTGAAATGTCCGATGCCTCTAATGTAGTTTGTATATGTACTGCAGCTGACAGCCCGGAGAGGATCGAAGCGCTGTTTTCTGCACTGGAACAGCTAAGGCGGACCGGGGATAAGCTTATTGGTAAGACCGAGAATGAGCGTCTGAAGCAAGAGGATGCTTTTGCCGGCTTTGGCAGCCGTATTCATGGCTGTATGAGAAATATACACGTTAATATGGGAAATAGCGGCTGTGAACTGGAACCGCTGGAAATATTGAATTCTGAAGCAGAAAGAATCAAACTGGAAAATGCAGCGGGCAGAATAAGCAAAGGGATCATAGCTCCATACCCTCCCGGGATACCGCTTGTATGCCCGGGTGAGCCCATATCGCATGATACTGTGGAACTTTTGACCGGCGTGATCGGCGCCGGGGGCCGTGCGCACGGCGTGAGCAGCGATGGGACGGTTATGGTTCTAAAGATGCGGTGAGGAAAAAAGGGGTGCATAGGCCGCCGTAATAGAGTATAATGTATATATAGAGGGAAGTTTCTCAGCTATGGAGAATTGCTTCCTGCAGAGAAAGGTGTACCTATGGACAGAGGACTTTTTATTACTATCGAAGGCACTGATGGCAGCGGAAAGACAACTCAGATAAGGAACATGATGGAGCACCTGACGGCCTCGGGCTGCAGGGTCCTGCTGACGAGAGAGCCCGGAGGTACGCGTATCGGGGAAAATATACGTTCCATTATACTGGACCCTGCTTTTACAGAAATGCACAGCATAACTGAGCTGCTCCTGTACTCTGCAGCAAGGGCGCAGTTGGTGGAGCAGGTCATCAAGCCTTCTGTCGCCGACTGCCAGACGGTCATATGCGACCGCTATGTAGATTCGTTTTTTGCATACCAGGGCTATGGCAGAGGTCTGGACATGGATATGCTGGCGAAAATCACATCTACAGCAGTAGACGGCACAATGCCCGATATTACATTCTTTTTCGATCTTGATCCGGAAATTGGGCTAAAGAGAAGAATGAAAGCAGCTGTCGGTGACAGGATAGAAAATGAAGTGATCGACTTCCACAGAAGAGTTTATAACGGATATAAGGAATTGGCGGCAAAATACCCCGAAAGAATAAAAACGATCGATGCATCTAAACCCGTCGAGGAGGTCTGGAAGGATGTCAGGCGTCAGTTGGATATGACTCTCGGCTTTATCCGGCAGGTTTGAATAAATTTAGATCATTTTTAATAAGGAGGTAGGAGAATGAAACTTGTATTCGCTATTGTTCACGATGAAGATGGCTCAAAGGTGATGGAAGAACTGAACAGGAACGGATTCGGAGTTACAAAGCTCTGCTCGACCGGAGGCTTCCTGAAGGCGGGAAATACCACACTGCTGGTAGGCGTCGACGAAGAACATCTTGACAACGTGATCGATGTCATAAAGAAGAAGTCAAAGAGCAGGAAGCAGGTAATCAATTCGAGCATGACACCCAACGGCATGGGCGGAATGTTTATACCCTATCCGGTAGAGGTGGTCGTCGGCGGAGCTACCATATTCGTACTGGATGTTGAACGTTTTGAAAAGGCATAAGGCGCAGTCATTGGCTCAGCGCCGGGAGGTACTTCTTGAAGATAAGTGATACTCTCGGTAACACAGCAGGCCTGCCAGGTCTGCCTGTGAAGGACGATATGAAAATAAAGCCCGGCAGGGGCGGGGAGTTCAAAAACCAACTGTCAAGAGCTGAGGACAGCAATTATGAGCAGCATCTTGAGAGATTGGTGCAGGATATTGTCAAACAAGGTGATCTCCTAGCAAAAAAAATCGATATTCGGGAATTGAAGGTATATAAAAAGCTTATTGCCGAATTCCTTGATGTTGCGCTGGGCAATTCCAGGAAGTTTTCAAAGAAGAGTCTACTGGACAGAAGAGGCAGGCATAAGGTTTTTGCCGTCATAAAAAACATAAACAGTGAGCTTGACCTGCTTACACAGGATGTGCTGCAGGGAGAAAAGGACAATATCAGCCTTCTTCAGAGGCTGGCGGATATCAGGGGACTGATACTGGATCTGTTCATGTAAAGTGAACGAGACCCATATCCGGCTAGAGGTGTACAATATGGACTTCAAAGATGTGATCGGCCAGAGGGAAGTCATCGGCAGCCTTGAGCGGTCGCTTTCCGAAGGCAGGATAGGACATGCATATATATTCTCCGGACCGGCAGGGATCGGTAAGAAAACGATTGCCCGCATATTTGCCGGTCTTTTGCTGTGTGAAGCTCCGCAGGACAACACTGCATGCGGCAGCTGCAAACCATGCCTGATGCTGGAAAACG
This sequence comes from Bacillota bacterium, assembly GCA_023435305.1. Lineage (GTDB taxonomy): Bacteria > Bacillota > Clostridia > Acetivibrionales > DTU013 > DTU013. The sequence continues at coordinate 131,563 of JAEYRV010000024.1, read as the reverse complement.
ACAGCAATCCGGATTATCACAGCATCATTTGTGAGGAGCTGAGTATCGGAGTCGATCTGGTCAGAGAAATACAGAGCGATATCATCCTGAAGCCTATGTATTCAAGGCGTAAGGTCTACATAATTGAAGAGGCGGCAAAAATGACAGAACAGGCACAAAACTGCCTGCTCAAGACCTTCGAGGAACCGCCGGGATATGCGGTTGTCATTCTTCTGACAACAAATTACGACAAGCTATTGGAAACAGTGCGCTCACGGGCGCAGCACCTGAAGTTCGGTAAATATTCCCGTGAACAGGTATGCAAGGCTCTGGAGGACAGGTACGGCAGAGATGACGGGACGTTTGGACTGGCGGCGGATTATTCCGACGGCAATATTGGGACGGCGTTGGAGCTGGCAGGCACGGGTGATTTTTCAAGTCTCAGGGAGCAAATGCTCGAACTGCTGCCATGGGTCGCTCAGGGCAAGGCCAGAAGCATCCTGGATTTTTCTGCATTCATGGACAATAACAAAGAAAATACCGATATGCTTTTTGAAATAATGCTGCTGTACTACAGAGACCTGCTGGTAATGAGTGAGACAGGAACAGAAAATATGTTGATTAATTCAGACAAAAAGGATATTATATTAAATAATGCCCGCAAATACCGCAGTAACAGGCTCATAAGCAATATTGACGCAATAGGTGCGGCACGAAGGGCTCTCAAACAAAATGCGAATTATCAGCTTGTCATAGATAATCTGTTGATAAGACTACGGGAGGATCATTGAATGGTAAAGGTGGTTGGAGTCAGATTCAAGAAGGCCGGAAAGGTATATTACTTTGACCCTGATCAGTTGCAGATAGATGAAGGCGCAAACGTGATCGTTGAGACAGCAAGAGGTATCGAGTTCGGAGAAGTAGTAATACCGGTGCGGGATGTGAATGATGACGAAATAGTAGCGCCGCTGAAAAAGGTAATGAGGATCGCCAATGAGGAAGATGTCAGGCATGCTTCCGAAAACAGCAGGAAAGAGAAGGAAGCTTTTGCTACATGCCTTCAGAAAATCAAAGACCACGATCTTGATATGAAGCTGATAGATGTGGAATATACATTTGACAATAATAAGATACTGTTCTATTTTACAGCGGACGGAAGAGTAGACTTCAGAGAGTTGGTCAAGGATTTGGCCTCCGTTTTCAAGACGCGCATAGAGCTGAGGCAGATAGGTGTCAGGGACGAATCCAAAATGATGGGCGGGATCGGTATATGCGGCCGCGTACTTTGCTGCAGCTCATATTTAGGCGAATTCCAGCCTGTTTCAATAAAGATGGCCAAGGAGCAGGGACTTTCTCTTAATCCGACAAAAATCTCCGGGACCTGCGGCAGGTTGATGTGCTGTTTGAAATATGAACAGGAAGCATATGAGTATATCATAAAGAGAGCCCCGAAAACAGGAGCTATCGTAGAAACACCCGACGGCCAGGGAGTGGTCGTGGAGACCTATCTGATAAAGGAGACCGTGAAGGTCAAGCTGGACAAGGGCAATGATACGGACCTGAGAGCCTATAAATTCAATGAGATAAAGCTGATCAAGGATGTGACCGTAAGGGACGATAATGATGCCATAATAGAGGAATTAAAGGCTCTTGAGGACTAAATGAGCATAAGTGGCGCAAATTGTTTCGAAAAAGTATTTAAATTGTAAGATAATAATGTTAAAATGGTAACGGTTTATTTATATTAAGTAAACAAAATGGATTTGAGGAGGTGTACCCTAATGGCATATCGTATAAATGATGATTGTATCAGCTGCGGCGCATGCGAAGCAGAATGCCCGGTTTCATGCATATCAGCAGGTGATGGTAAATATGAAATTGATGAAGGAGCATGCATAGATTGCGGTTCATGTGCAAACGTCTGCCCGGTTGACGCTCCGAAGCCGGAATAAGTGATTTGAAGTGTGAGGGGTCAGGCGGCAGCTTTTGCTGAAGCATGGCTCCTTATTTTATTCGGAAAAAGGATGGGTTGTTTGGAAGTAATTTTGAAGGCTGATGAGAGAATCGATGACCTCCAGTACAAGGGGCTCAGACTCATACAAAAAACCGACGGCTTCCGCTTTGGAGTAGATGCGGTCCTGTTGTCTCATTTTGCACAGGTGAACAAGGGCGGTTCAGTCATAGATCTTGGCACCGGCACCGGCATTATAGCTGTGTTGCTGGCCGCAAAGAAAAACCCCGGAAAGGTGGTCGGACTTGAAATCCAGCCTGAAATTGCCGGGATGGCGGCACGCAGTGTTGAACTCAACGGGCTTGGCGAAAAGGTGAGCATCGTACAGGGCGATATCAGAGATGCGGCAGGTATGTTCGGAGCTTCCAGCTTTGATGCTGTTGTGACAAATCCACCGTATATGACAAAAGGGGGCGGCCTGCTCAATCCGGCGGATTCCAAGGCTATATCCAGGCACGAACTGCTTTGTACCCTGGCAGACGTAGTATCAGCTGCCGGGAAGCTGCTCAGACCGGGTGGAAAATTCTCAATGGTGCACAGGCCCCAGAGACTTGCGGACATTATATGCACCATGCGGGAAAACTCCATTGAACCCAAGCTGCTGAGATTTGTACATCCTTCACCGGGTAAGAAGCCCAACCTTATATTGATCTGCGGCACAAAAAACGGGAATCCGGAGCTGAGAGTCCAGGAGCCGTTATACGTATATGACAGCCAGGGCAGCTATTCACAGGAAATCGACGAAATATACAACAGGGACAATGCCGGTGATCGGTGTATTAGTCCAGACAGCGGCGAGCATTAATTTCGTTTGCCGGATCAAGTCCATACCTGGAGAAGGGTTGGATGCGGCAGGAAAGGCAGTTGAGAAATTGAGCGATACAGGTACTCTTTATTTGGTAGCAACGCCTATCGGCAATCTGGAGGACATTACGCTGCGTGCGATCAGAGTCCTGAAGGAGGCCGACATAATAGCAGCCGAGGATACCAGGCAGACCTTGAAGCTGTTGAATCATTTCGAAATCAAGAATAAGCTTGTGAGCTACTTCGAGCATAATAAGGCAGAAAAGGGTGTCTATCTCATTGAGCAGCTGACTGCAGGAAAAAATGTGGCACTGGTGTCGGATGCCGGCTCGCCGGGGATATCAGATCCCGGGGAGGATCTTGTCAGACTGGCCGCAGAGAATGGGATCACAGTGACTATGGTACCCGGACCTGCTGCGGTGATCGCAGGTGTTGTGCTGTCTGGGCTGCCATCGGGCAGATTTGGTTTTGAGGGCTTCCTGCCTGTCAATAAAAGAGTCAGAAATGAAAGGCTCAAGGCGATTATAGAAGACACAAGGACACTTGTGTTTTACGAGGCTCCTCACAAGCTGATACATACACTTAAGGATCTCAGGTCGGTGCTGGGGAACAGGCGGATATGTCTTGCCAGGGAATTGACGAAGAAATTTGAAGAAATCTGGCGAACTACCCTGGACGAGGCCATCGAACGATATGAAAGCGAAACGCCAAAGGGGGAATTTGTCCTCGTACTCGAAGGCGCAGATGAGCTTGCCATCGAGCAGGAGAAAACAAACAGCTGGATGGAGATCAGCCTGGAGGAGCATGTTGCCCTATATATGGACAAAGGCATGGATAAAAAGGCAGCTATGAAAAAAGTATCTGAGGACAGGGGAATAAGCAAACGAGAGGTTTACAACAGCCTCGTCGAAAACAGGGGAGACACTGAATAAAAAAGACCCGGCACATAATACCGGGTCCGATCGAGTCTGATGAAATTACTTCTTAAGTTCCTTCATGCATGCCGGGCATATATTCTTGCCCTTGTAAACGGTGACATCCTTTGCATCTCCGCAGAAAATGCAGGCGGGCTCATATTTCTTCAAAATGATCGTAGCGCCATCTACATAGATCTCAAGAGCATCCTTTTCCGCGATGTCAAGAGTTCTTCTCAACTCTATAGGAAGTACAACTCTTCCAAGTTCGTCAACTTTTCTAACTATACCGGTAGATTTCATATCTCTTTCCTCCCAAATTAGCATTATTCGACAATCTTTTATGAAATAATCCTAACATAAATTCCAGTAATCGTCAACAATTAATTTAAAGATATTCAAAAAAATGTTATGGAAAAATAAGAAAAAAATGTTATAAAAGTATCATGCAATTTTGTGAAACCCGCAATAATTAAGGTTTGCAGTGGTCGGACCAGTCGTTGACATATATTTCATGACTGTGAAACATAAAAAAATATCCGTAAAACAACTGGGAATTGGACGTCGAAAATGTTACAAATTTCGACAAACCTCTACTTGTTGCTCGCCGAGTAATTATTATAGCATTTCATCATATAAATAAGTATCTGCTGAATGAGTATTTGCTGAATGAGTACCTGTTAATAAATATCTGCTGAGAAGGAGGTCACGGTGTGAATTACATATGGTCAGGTCTACTGGCTGTCGGATTTATTATAGGAATGATCAACGGCAGAATCCAGGAGGTCACCCAGGCGGCGTTTACATCGGCAGGAAGAGCTGTTGAGCTGGCCATCGGACTACTTGGGATCATCTGTCTCTGGTCAGGATTAATGAAAATCATGGAGAAGGCCGGCTTGATAAGAATTATCGCCGAGCTGGCCGATCCTGTACTGCGGATATTCTTTCCCAGGCTTTCCGGTAAAGACAGTGCAATGGGAGCGGTGGTGATGAACCTTGCCGCTAATTTCATGGGTCTGGGCAACGCGGCAACTCCTTTGGGAGTCAAAGCAATGGAAGAACTGCAAAAAGTAAATGACAGCAAGGATACTGCGTCAGATGCGATGTGTATGTTCCTTGTACTGAATACATCTGCAATTCAGCTCATCCCCGCGACGGTGATTGCGATAAGGAGCGATGCAGGCTCCGCCGCGCCAGCTGAGATAACAGCCTGTATATGGGCCGCATCATTATGTGCGATGATTGCCGGTATTATAGCAGTAAAGGTGCTTTCACGTTTCTGGCCGGCTCGATCCGTCAGAAGGAGCAACGGGGAAAGTGCCGGTATTACTGTAATAGCTGGAAATAGTGCGGGGAGTAGTTATAGGCAAAGAGCAGGCAGAAATAGTGCGGGGAGTAGTTATAGGCAAAGAACGGGCAGAAATAGTGGTGGCAGCAAATATGAACACGAATCAGACGGAAATAGTGCCGGCAGTAGTTATAGGCGAAAATCAGATGGGAAATTTAAAACAGGATAGTGACAGACAATGGGGGTCAATGTTTTTACAGCTATATCTCTATATGCTATGCCGGTTATCATACTGGCCATACTCGGTGCCGGACTTCTGCGTAATGTCAGAGTCTTTGATGCCTTTACCGATGGCGCTTCCGAGGGCGTCAGAACGGTCATCAAAATACTGCCGTCACTGGTTGGGATTCTGACTGCAGTTGGTGTGTTCAGAGCATCTGGAGCACTGGACTTTGTTGTCTGGCTGCTGAAACCGGCAGCCTCCCTGTTGGGAGTCCCGGCGGAAGCCATGCCGCTTGCGCTGCTCAGGCCGGTTTCCGGCAGCGCCTCACTGGCGCTAGTATCCGATATCATCCGTGAGCAGGGACCTGATTCATATGTGGGAAGAGTAGTCAGTACAATGATGGGTTCAACAGAGACTATATTTTATACCCTGGCTGTATATTATGGATCGGCTGGTATCAGAAACATCAGGTACACGCTGCTGGCAGCATTGATAGCTGATGGTGTCAGCGTTATAGCCTCAGCCTGGATTTGTGCACTTGTCTTTGGCAGATGATGCCGTTTGATGCATTTCCTTCTCTGAAGACGTTTTCCAGCGCTTTGTGTTCCCGATGTATTTTGAATTTCATCTCGAATAGGGTTCCCCGCTGTATTAGCTGCGAGAGTATATGGGGACGGTTCTCACCGCCGTATTAGCAGCATGAATACATGGGGACGGTTCTCATATTGGGGACGGTTTGAACCACTGAGACCATTTGTTCAAGTAGTAGTAGCTCTTGCTATCCTCTAACTATCACCTAAAATATCTAACTGATATCGGGGTGTGCAAAATATTTGAGTTCTGGGCAGGATTTCATCTATTTTATTGATAATATTCCATTGCAAGACAACATAAAACAGTTGTATTTATGTTTATGTAGACTCTTTAACCCGTTTAGCGCCCAGAACTAGGGTTTTTTGCACACCGCGCTTTAGCACATGTGACTAAAACTCCCCGCCGCATTACCTTCCTCGCAATAACTGTCCCCCATTGGGAGAACTGTCCCTGTTAGAACTGTCCAAGCTGAGAGAACTGTCCCCCATTGGGAGAACTGTCCCCTATTGGGAGAACTGTCCCTGCTAGAACCGCCCCCGCTGGGAGAACCGTCTCTGCAAGGACTGTCCCCGTATTACAGCAGATGGAGGCAGCGGGATAGAAGGGCGGTGCTTCTGTATGTGCGAAGAGAAAACCTTTTTGATATGTTTGAGGCCGTCAGTTTGAGCATACTGAAGTTTGTTTCTGGGTCTGATATGTAAAGTGCCATCATTGCCTTTATCACAGGCAGGTAAAGGCTGCTGTCCTTAAGCTTCATACAAGCCTCTTCTGCCTGGCTGGCAAAGTACATTATTCTGTCCTCGCATTCCTTAAGGTTACTGTAAAATGATGAAAAATTAAGATTGTCAGTTCCTACTGTCAACCTGGCACTGACGGCAGAGTCGAGGAGGGAAACGAGACCGGACAGCCAGGGAAAGCACAACTCATCCAATAGTCTTATCTCTTCGGAGGTGATACCCGGCATAGAGGCCGCCGTATACATGACGGCTATTCCGATAAATGTGTCGGCAGAGGCGCAAAACTCCCACCAGGATAGGTCCTGATAGCGTTTAAGATGGTTGCTGCTCCATGTTTTCAGCGCTTCTACGCTGATGATCTGTGGGTAATGCCGGTAGGATTGAAGATCCACATACAACTGCATATACTTTTTGATCTTGCCTGCCGCCTGTATAAATGATGGGAGTAAGGCAAGTTGAAGTCTGCACTGATCGGCGTTGCACTTTATCAGTTGACGCTCACTTGTAGTTTCATCAGGTGGATCTGCTACTAGGGATGAGTTCTTGGCTGACTCAGCCGTATTGCAGACACTGTTTCCTGGTATATCAGCGGTTCTAAATGAGTTCTTGACTGACTCGGACATATTGCAGACACTGTTTCGTGATGGATCAACGGCACTAGAGAGACAGCTGAAAAGTCTGCGTATATCATGCTCATCTCTTATGTCCTTTCGCTCCCTATGGCTTTCAAGCACCTCGTCAATTGCGTGCAACGACAGAATAAATGACAGGAAGCCCTTCGTGTCTGTATGCGGAAAAAGTGAGTACATGAAGCAGCACAGTTTATCGGTCGCAAACTTGCCAGGATGCCTTTCGTTGCGGTCACGGGCCCAATCACGGTCACGGGCCCAATCACGGTCACAGGCGCAATCACGGTCACGGGCGCAATCACGGTCACGGGCCCAATCACGGTCACGGGCCCAATCGCGGTAGCGGCCGTGGCCACCGCCGCTGCCATTTTTAAGGACAGGGACGGGGGCGCACAGCCGCTGTCTCCGGATTATCAGATCCTCCTGTCTGCGGGCTTCGGGCAGCACTTTTGTATAGCACCGGAAGAAATATGGTACGGCATCATTGAATTGGCTCATGGATACATCCCCCTTTTATATGCTGAAGGCTTGTCTATCTATTTAAGAGGGCAGTCCCCCTATATAAATTTTATTCCTGTACCCTGGCGAATTATTCTGACAGGATGCTCTTGTCCCAAATATTGCTTGAAAAAAATACGGTTAAACGGTATAGTAAAATATATTGAGGCTCTGCCCCGTACAGATCCTGCTGGAAATCCAGCCGGCATCGATATGGAAGCAATGGATATTTCATGTGACACGGGGTAATATAAAACCAGATCATGGAGGCAGTTGAAAAATGGAGAAGAAGACTTTTTATATCACCACGCCTATCTACTATCCCAGTGATAAGCTGCATATAGGACATTCATATACTACGGTGGCAGCAGATGCCATTTCCAGGTACAAAAGGCTCAGGGGCTATGATGTCATGTTCCTCACAGGAACAGATGAGCACGGACAGAAGATACAGCGCAAGGCTGAGGCCGCTGGTGTGACTCCGCAGCAGTATGTGGATGAGATCGTCTCCGGGATAAAAGAGCTCTGGAAGCTTATGAAGATCACCAATGACAGGTTTATAAGGACAACCGACAAGGAGCATGAGTCCGCTGTCCAGAAAATATTTAAGACGCTGTATGATAAAGGCGACATTTACAAGAGCGAATATGAGGGATGGTATTGCACCCCATGTGAATCCTTCTGGACGAAGACGCAGCTCAAGGAGGGCAAATGCCCGGACTGCGGCAGAGAAGTTGAGTTGACGAAGGAAGAGAGCTATTTCTTCAGATTGTCGAAATATCAGGACAGGCTTATAAAGCATATTGAAGAAAATCCAGATTTCATCCAGCCCGTCTCAAGGCAGAATGAGATGCTGAACAACTTCCTGAGGCCGGGACTTGAAGACCTCTGCGTATCAAGGACCACCTTCAACTGGGGCATCCCTGTCACATTTGATGACAAGCATGTAGTTTATGTGTGGATCGATGCGCTTTCAAACTATATCACGGCCCTGGGGTATCTGTCTGAGGATGACTCGGTATACCGCAAATACTGGCCGGCTGATGTCCACCTTGTAGGCAAGGAGATAGTCAGATTCCACACGATCATATGGCCTGCAATGCTCATGGCCCTTGGCGAGCCGCTGCCAAAGCAGATATTCGGACATGGCTGGCTGCTCCTTGAAGGCGGAAAAATGTCCAAATCGGTAGGAAATGTTGTCGATCCGGTTGTATTGATAAACAAATATGGACTCGATGCGATCAGATACTTCCTGCTCAGGGAGGTTCCGTTCGGCTCCGACGGTATTTTTTCCAATGAAGCTCTGATCCAGAGGATCAATTCTGATCTGGCAAACGACCTCGGAAATCTGTTGAGCAGGACCGTGGCAATGATAGATAAGTATTTCGGAGGCGTATTGCCGCAGGTGCAGATGGCAGGCGAGTTCGACAGTGAACTGAAGGAAGTTTACGCACAGCTGCCCCAGAGAGTGGAGGAGCTGATGGACAAGCTCCAGTTCAGTACAGCATTGTCCGAGATATGGAAAGCTATCTCAAGAACCAATAAATATATAGATGAGACCATGCCTTGGGTATTGGCCAAATCCGAAGAAAACAAGCCTCGTCTTGCAGCTGTCATGTATAACCTGGCTGAGAGCCTGAGGATAGTATCAATACTGATACAGCCATTTATGCCTGAGACTCCGGTAAAAATAAGGCAGCAGCTCGGACTGGCGGAAGAAGGGGCCTGTGAATGGGACAGCGCAAAGCAGTGGGGCGGTTATCCTGCCGGAGCAGCTGTTCAAAAGGGTGATGTGATCTTCCCAAGAATCGATATGAAGAAAGAGCTTGAGGAACTTGAGGCCATGTCTCAGGTTCAGAAAAATAACGCTTCAGGCGGCGGCCAGCCTGCAGAGCAAAAGCAGGCAGCAGGCAATAACAAAGAAGCACAGAGCGCAGGGGAAAAATCCGCGAAGGCTGGAAATTCTGCTGATGGTCAGGGTAATGAGAAAGCACAGATCACGATAGATGATTTTGCGAAGCTGGATCTCAGAGTTGCAAAAGTGCTCGAGGCTGAAAAGGTCGAGGGCTCTGACAAGCTGCTCAAGCTCAAGGTGGAGCTTGGCGCTGAGACCAGACAGGTAGTGTCGGGAATTGCGAAGCACTATGCTCCCGAGAGCCTCGTGGGCAAATCCATAATCCTTGTAGCAAACCTGAAGCCTGTGAAGCTGAGGGGCATCGAATCACAGGGGATGATACTGGCCGCCTCGAATGATGAAACGCTGGTGGTTGCCACCCTTGACGGTCCTATCGACAGTGGCTCCAAAGTAAGCTAAATAAAGTGAAAGAAATCGTAATAAGAGAATGACAGCGCCGTTTGCAGAGGTTGCATTTCCTGGTCAAACAGGAATATCACAAACGGCGTTGGCAGTCCCAATGATGCTTTGTTGCAGTAACGACAATAATAATATATAATTAACATAATACTTATATGGGCTTAATGCGAGGTAAGATATGCTATTTGACACGCACGCGCATTATTATGACGAGCAGTATCAGCACGACCTTCCAGAAACCATATCAAGGGCGATCCAGAGCGGTGTCGGCTACATATTGACGGCTTCTTCAGACATTGCATCATCAGTCGAGAATATCTCGCTTGCCCAGAAACACAGTATTTTCTATGCGGCAGTAGGCGTCCATCCGCATAATGCGGCGGATCTTAACAACAGCATCATATCGGCGCTGGCGGATTTTGCTGCACACCCAAAGGTAGTCGCTATCGGAGAGATAGGACTGGACTACTTTTATGACAATGCACCCCGGGAAGCTCAGAAAATTTGGTTTGCAAAGCAAATATCGCTTGCCAGAAACGTCAAACTTCCAATAATCGTTCATGACAGAGATGCTCACGAGGATACTTTGAGCATCCTCAAAAGTGAGAATGCAAGGGAGACGGGAGGAGTTCTGCATTGCTATACCGGCAGTGTGGAAATGGCAAGACAGATATTGGACATGGGCTTCATGATATCCATTGCAGGCCCTGTGACGTTCAAAAACGCCAGAAAGCTGATCGACGTAGTCAAATATGTACCCGACGACATGCTTCTGGTTGAAACGGATTCGCCTTATCTGACGCCGGAGCCTTACAGGGGCAAAAGAAACGAATCAGCCAATGTCAGGCTGGTAGCAGATAAAGTAGCGAAGATCAAAGGCAAATCCCTCGATTATATCTGTGAGACCACGACATCCAATGCGATGAGATTATTCGGCATCAAATAAAATGATTGAATCGGTGGTGTAAAATGAAAAAATTTATCCTTGTAATGGTCTTTGTTCTTTTAATTGCCCTGTTTATAGCGTTCAACTATCTTTTATGGGACAGAGAGAGCAAATCAGCCGAAATAAAAAATCTGCAGTCTGTCAACACAAGCAATGATGCCAGCATCAGTGCTCAGAAGAGAGAGATCTCCTCGCTTGTGGATGAAGTCAGCAGTTTGAAGGATCAGATACAGCAGCTCGAAAAAGATAAGCAGCAGCTGCAAAAGGATAAAGAAGGTGTTGCAGCTGAGGTTGAGCGGACAGAGGCCAGCCTCAGGGAGAGGATCGATTTCATAAATATCCTGAAAGAAAATGCCAATATAGAATCATTATCCAAGCCGATTACCGCATGGGCAGAAGCGCTGACCCAGGGGGATTTTGAAGATGCGTACAACATCGAATATGCCGCTGTGCCTGAGAAGGACCGGCCGATCAAGCTCAATACCTATATTGATCTGATGACAAGCTCCGTAAGCAGGGTGGAAATAACGGAGGTCAAGCTGGACAAGCTCAGAGGCGCGGGCAACGGTGAGGTATATCTTTTCGTGAAATACAATGTGAAGCTGGTCGAAAACGCCGAGACAGACAATCTGAAGTTTTCTGACGGCGAAAATGAGATGTACGTCAAAATCGATTATTCCAGAGAAAAGAAGTCTTTCATAATTTCATCCATTATCTACATCTGAGGTCTTTGGGCCGCAAACGCCTGACGGGTGTGAGTTACATAAAATCCTCACATTATATTATCGCGCTCATATAATGATAATGAAGTGTTCCAGATCCGGAGGAATCATTGTATGAAAGAAGATGTGAAGATGAAAGATATTATGAATGCCGCACCTAAGGGAACCATGCCGCAGGTCGGCGCTAAACAGCATATGCAGGCCTCGCCCAAGCCATCACCTGCGCAGTCAACACCTGCCCAGAAATCTCCTGAGGTGTCACCTGCGCAGAACATGCCGAAGGTAACGCCAGCCAAACCCATATCAGATGTATCACCTGTGCAGAGCATGCCGAAGGTAATGCCGGCAAAGCCCATATCAGAGGTATCACCGACTCAGTCGATGCCAAATGTGTCGCCGGCTCATTCAATGCCGGATGTCATGCCCGCCGGGACCATGCAAAACGTCCCGTCGATGCAGCCGATGCAGCCGATGCCTGAGAATATGCCTGTCCAGGCCGGACCCGGCGGTATGATGCCGTCAATGATGAATCAGATACCGATCATGTGCTGCCCGTACCTGATGAATATGCAGTGCCCGATGACATATGGAGCTAACGTAATGGGCATGAACATGATGAACAGTCCAATGCTTCCGGGTGTGAGCCCGGCAGCGGGCAATATGATGCCATATATGGGAAATACGGCCCCCGTTATGGGCGCTGCTGAGAACAGCATGTATGGAATGCCTGTAATGGGCACATTGCCGGCATCGATGAGCAATCCGTACTTCCCCATGGGGGGAATGAATTATTGACCTTCTGACGATATTTCTGCCGAACTTATCATCAGGCCATGCCCGGGGGAGCTGCTGCTGCAGCTCCTCTATTTTGTGTCATTTCACTCTGAAGCAGGGAAATAGGTATATTTCCTCTTTCCGGCGTATATAATCCCAAATATAGGGGACTTATGGCAACAAATTTGACAAACTTGCATTCATAGAATAAAATAGCTGACGGTCCCTTATTAATATTTTAACAGGAGGGTTTTTATTGTTTCCACTTGCTGAAAATATTAAAAGGTTATTTTCATTAAAAATGCAGCTGCTCGTCCTGGCGGCTGCGGCAGTAGTCCTGGCAGGTGCCAGTATCGGCGTATATACCTGGCAGGAGAAGGATGTTGTTATAAATGATAATGGCAATGTGATTACCTGCACGACGATGAAAAATACCTTTGAAGAACTTCTGGAGCAAAACGGCATCGCTGTAAGCGAGCATGATTACGTCAGCGTACCGTTGGAAACCAGTTTACAAAAGACAAGCACCAATGAGATCTACATTAAAAGAGCGGTTCCCGTATACATAACTGCTGATAACAAAACGACAGAATTAATGACATATAAGGACACGGTTAAAGAGCTCATAAACGACAGTCCTGTAAAGCCGGACAGCGATGACCGGCTGGAGGGAGCGGATCTTGATGACAGCATCACCGGCGGGATGGAGCTGAAAATAGTCAGGGTAACAGAGCAGGTAGTAGGGGAAACGGAAAGCATCCCTTACTCGTTACAAAGGAAGGCCAACAAAAGAATGGACGAGGGGACGGAAAAGGTGGTCCAGCCCGGCCAGGCAGGCGTGCTGGAGAAGCTTTACAAAGTGGTCATGGAGGACGGCAGGGAAATCTCAAAGCAATTTCTCGATGAGAAGATCCTGCTGGAACCGATCAATATGATCATGGAGTTCGGAACGGTCCTGAACCATACGACATCAAGAGGTGACGTAGTCAGGTACAAAAAGGTTATGGACATGAAGGCCACAGCATATACCGCCTCGTTCAAGGACACAGGAAAGGCGCCGGGACATCCTCAGTTTGGAATCTGTGCAACGGGCATGAAAGCCAGGAAAGGGGTCATAGCTGTTGATCCGAAGGTCATACCGCTGCATACAAAGATGTACGTCGAAATAGTCGGAGACACACCGGATTACGGCTTTTGCATAGCCGGCGACGTAGGAGGGGCGATAAAGGGAAATAAAATCGATCTGTACTACGATTCCCAGGATTATGTGGACAGATTCGGTGTCAAAAAAGTAAAAGTGTACATACTCAACGAATGATCATCTGATTCGAAGTACTAATTAAAGAAATAATAGCAATAGGGGACTATCACAGCCGGGGCTTTGGCCCCGGCATATTTTTCACAGAAATGAGAAAGGAATGAAAGAATGATTCCGGATGCCAGGAATATCCTTAAAAAACTCGATCTGCGCCCGGCCAAAGCACTTGGCCAGAATTTTCTGACAGATGAAGCCATACTGCGGCAAATAGGACAAGCAGCTGAGCTTGACCGCAACGATGTCGTTCTGGAAGTTGGTCCGGGCCTTGGGAGCCTTACAGCGGTTCTTGCAGAAGAAGCAGGCTGTGTCGTGGCTGTAGAGCTCGATAAACGTCTCATACCGGTTCTGCAAAGCAATCTGATCGGGTACAGGAATGTTCATATTATAAATGATGATATTTTGAAGCTGGATGTTAGTGCAGAGCTCATGCCATACATGACAAATGAGGATGGCACTGCACGCAGACTGAAGATAGTGGCCAACCTTCCTTATTATATAACTACGCCGGTCATAATGAAGCTTCTCGAAAGCGGAATAGAAGCGGAATGCATGGTATTCATGGTCCAAAAGGAGGTTGCTGACAGAATGGGAGCCGATCCGGGAGGAAAGGACTATGGAGCCCTGTCTGTCGCTGTTCAGTATTATTCAAAGCCTTCAGTAGTGATGAAGGTTTATCCCCACAGCTTTGTACCACAGCCGGAGGTCGATTCTTCGGTCGTAAAGCTGGAGCTGTATAAATCACCGCCAGTGGAGCTTAAGGATAAGGACTTATTTTTCAAAGTAGTCAAGGCTGCATTCGGGCAGAGAAGAAAAACTCTGGTCAATGCTTTGAGCAACGCAAGCTATCTTGGGGTGGGCAAGGAGAGGATCGGCGAACTCCTTGACGAAACAGGCATAGACAGGAACCGTCGCGGAGAAACGCTGTCGATCCAGCAATTCGCTCAGCTGTCGAACCTGATATATGAGCAGCGGTACGAATAATGCAGTTATCTCCCTCTGATTGCCCGACAGACTGAATGAAAAGTTATATATTTTACAGAAAACCCTTATGGGACTACTCGTTTTTGCAGCTTTTGAACGAAACCATGTTCTGGAAAGCCTATTTCATTGTCCCGCGGGTCAATTCCATAGACAATGAGCAATAAAAAAGAGTATTCTTCTCATAAATATTGTTCAAAAGTTGAAAAAGTGAGTAGTGCCCTCTGCTTTCACCATCCATCTCTGTTTGATGATTTAAATTGTTCGCCGTCAACGCTGTTTATTTCGATCGTGTTTCCAAGCATACAGTGCCAGGTGCTTAAAAACATGATCGGAACAAACAGGCCCTGCCGATTAGAGCGACTTTAGTAGATATAAAAAAAGGAGCCCGGAATGAACCGGACTCCTTTATCATTTTTACTTGTTTTAGCCATTCAGTCTCTTTTCAAGAGCATCGAGCTGTGCATACAGTTCCTTCGGCAGCTTTTCGCCATATTTTACGTAGTGGTCCTTGATCGATGCAACTTCCTTGAGCCACTCTTCATTATTGATCTTCAGCAGTTCTGCCATATCGGATGCAGATACATCCAGGCCGTTGGTGTCGATAGCATCTTCAGTCGGCATGTAACCGATAGGAGTCTTGACTGCCTTGCCTTTGCCGGATACTCTTTCGATGACCCATTTCAGAACACGGCTGTTTTCGCCGAAACCGGGCCACAGCCACTTTCCGCTGGCATCCTTGCGGAACCAGTTGACATAGAAAATCTTCGGAAGCTTGTCAGCCGAGGTCTTTGTGCCTATATCAAGCCAGTGCTGCAGATAGTCGCCTACATGGTAGCCTATGAAAGGCAGCATAGCGAACGGATCGCGGCGAACCTGACCTATATTGTCGGAAATTGCAGCTGCAGTTATTTCTGAGCCCATTATTGAACCCATGAATACGCCGTGGTTCCAGTCAAAGCTTTCATGAACCAGCGGTATAGTGCTGGGACGGCGGCCGCCGACGAGTATTGCCGAGATCGGCACACCCTTGGGGTCTTCCCACTCGGGAGCTATAACAGGGCACTGCTTTGCAGGAGCGGTAAAGCGAGCATTGGGATGAGCAGCCTTGTCCTTTGAAGTAGGAGTCCAGTCATTTCCCTTCCAATCTATCAGATGATCGGGAGCATCAGTGCCGATGCCTTCCCACCAAACATCGCCATCATCGGTCAAACCAACATTAGTGAATATGGTGTTCTTTTCACAGCTGTGCATTGCATTGGGGTTGGAATCCATGGATGTTCCCGGAGCAACGCCGAAGAAGCCGGCTTCCGGGTTTATAGCGTAAAGGCGTCCGTCGCTTCCGAACTTCATCCACGCTATATCGTCGCCGATAGTCTCGACCTTCCAGCCCGGAATAGTCGGTATAAGCATTGCCAGGTTGGTTTTTCCGCATGCGCTTGGGAATGCGCCTGTTACGTAATATTTTTCGCCTTCGGGATTTGTAAGGCGAAGAATGAGCATATGTTCTGCCATCCAGCCTTCATCGCGCGCCTGTGCGGAAGCTATACGAAGTGCGAAGCACTTCTTTCCGAGCAGTGCGTTTCCGCCGTAGCCTGAACCGTAGGACCATATAGTTCTATCTTCAGGGAAATGGCTGATGTATTTCTTCTCGATCGGAGCGCAGGGCCATGAGGAATCCTTCTGGCCTGGTTCCAGCGGAGCGCCGACGGAATGCAGACACGGAACAAATTCACCGTCTCCGAGCACGTCCAGAACTGCAGTGCCTATACGAGTCATGATGCGCATATTGGTAACAACGTATGCACTATCAGTCAGTTCAATACCGATCTTGGATATCGGTGAGCCTATAGGTCCCATTGAGAAAGGAATTACATACATTGTTCTGCCCTTCATGCAGCCTGTGTATAAGCCCCTCATAGTAGCCTTGAGTTCTTCGGGATCGACCCAGTTGTTTGTCGGGCCTGCATCTTCCTTCTTCTTCGATGCAATAAAGGTTCTGTCCTCAACACGGGCAACGTCTGACGGATCGCTGCGGAAAAGATAGCTTCCGGGCCTCTTTTCGGGATTCAGTGGGGTAGCCATTCCGCTGTCCACCATTTCCTTGAGCAGGCGGTTGTTTTCTTCCTCTGATCCATCGCACCAGTAAATTTTGTCAGGCTGACACATATCAGCCATTTCTTTCACCCAATCCAGTAATTTCTGATTCTTAGTCAATTTTAACTCTCCTTTCGGCCGGGTATATTAATAATATTATTACCTTCAAAATCTTTTCTAGTTAGGGACGTCTAAAGTGTCCCCATATTATCATATGTACTTGGTTAATTTTTTCACTAATTATCTTAACACATAGTTATGAAATATTCAACAAGTGGTTATTCAAAAAATAAATTCCGGGTCCTTCAGCGTAAAGTCATAAAGACATCTGGAAACGGGTGGCAGCTTTCTTATTGCAAATATGCATGAGAAACTTCATTTCAAGCCTTATGCGTATCGCGGAATTGTGTTGGACATTGTAAATGTGACATGCACCCACACCGTAAAAAGGGGTAATGAAGGCTGTCCTTAGGATATTAATCCGGAATTGCTCGCTGGTGATAAGGATGACATTTTGCAATTTCGAAACACGAATCCTGCAAATTATTATTGTGAGAAATATTTGAATGTCGGCGAATGTCAAGTAGGATCCTACTCTTATTTAGTGAGTGGTCCGAAAATCCAGTAAAGTCCTAGCCAAGTTTATGAGTGGCTCGAAAATCAAGTAAAGTCCTGGTCGGGTTTAGCGAATGATTCGCAACCCCGTAGAGTCGTAACTCGTTGACATAACCGGGAGCCGTTAGCAATTATTATTCGAAAAATCCGATTTTACAGGAAAAACCAGGACTGTACTAAAAAAATGGTCCATCCACCTTTTCGTGATGCACCGAATTTCAAGTAGAGTCCTACTCTGATTTACTGAGTGGTCCGAAATTCAAGTAAAGTCCTTCTTTGGCTTATTGAATGGTCCAAAAATCAAGTAGAGTCCTACTTTAGCTTACTGAGTGGTCCAAAAATCAAGTAAAGTCCTAGTCACATGTGTTACTGATCTACATAAAACGTTATTCCCCCATTTATGTTCCCTAATTATTGAATACATTCAATAAAAACGAAAATATTTTAGACTTTAATTGAATTTTGGACCACTACCGTTTTAAATGACTCCATACGATCTGCTTAACTTTCCCATACCCTCAATGAGGAGCCGTTGAGGTAAACGTGCAATATAATCAGTCCAGCAGGAGCCACACTGGTGCCGGATTATAAATAAAGGCAGTATAAGTATCCCGCATAGATGATTAACCATATAAATATAGTAGATATATGCAAAATGGATGATTTTACAAATAAGAGCAGTAGTTCTGATTTCCCAAGACCGCGGTGTGCAAAAAGTGCAAGTTCTGGGCGCTCAATATATTCTGGAGTCTACATAAGTCGATAATAATCTGATTATTTGCCGTAATAATTGAATACTTACAATAAAATTTGAAGGAACCATTGAATATCATCAATAGAATCAATGGAAGCGTGCCCAAATGACGTGGTTTTTGCACACTCCCCTATATTGTCCAATAAGTAAGGGCCCAATAGTAATGCCAGTTCTTAGCTGCTTTGTCTTTAATCCGGGGCAGGAGTCATATGCAAAGGCCAGTTAATAGAATCCCGAAAAATGCATGACATTAATCAGCAGGTTTCAGCTAATCAGTCTGATTCAGAGAAGCACGGACCAAATAAGCTGCTATGGCCCGTGTGATTTTTCGTTTTCTGGATACATATACATAGATTATATGAAGTGATGGTTTGCAATTATGAATTAATTGCATTGTTATTTAAGGAGGGGTCATATGGTTTCTGCCGCTTCAAAAAAATATCACAGGAATTTCATTATATTTTCGAATGAGGACAGCGGATATGAGGAAGGGAAAAAGCCGTCCGGTCATCTGCTGATTGAAGTTCGTGACAGGAGAGAGAGGCTTTCGGCTGTTATACAAAACCTCAGGAATGGTAACGGGAGATTTGGATATGTATTGTACCTGATCCGGACCCGCGAGGGTGCAATGGAGTATGTCAGAGCAGGTGAATTCAGACATTCCGGCGGGAAAGCTGAACTGGAGATGGTATTTGACCAGGGATATGTCGATGGTTCGGTTTACTCCGTTGATGAGTTTGATACATTTGCTGTTTTAGTCGAAACGGAGAGAAGAGCAGGAGCCAGTGTCACATGCCCGTTGGCAGGCTACCGTAATGGCCGCACGGATTGGCGGGGCGGTTTTCGTAAGGCTATGCAAAAGAAATTGGAAGCTGAGCAGACTAACAACACTTTTCAACACGAGGATTATTACCAACCAGGGTCAAAGACAGAGTACCCGCCGCAATTTGAACTTTCTGAGAAGTTAGTGCCTGAATACAAGGTATTGCCAAAGACTGGAGCCGAGTCTTCTGATGAGCTGGATTATCAGCCTGAGACTCCGGAGGTGGATAGTGTAGCGGAGATGAATATACAGATGAAGACTCTGGAGACAGAAAGTGTAGTGGAGATGAATATACAGCCGGAGACCGCAGAGACAGCAGAGACCGCAGAGACAGCAGAGACCGCAGAGACAGCGGAGACCGCGGAGACCGCGGAGACAGATGGCGAGGTGGAGGCGGGCAACAAAGCGGAAATTACTGCTCAGATGGAGTCACTTAAGGGAGATAACGAGGTGGAGGCGAACGAACAGGAAGGTATTGCCGATTATGCGGATGTGAATGCAATTCAGCCTGAAACAGTCAATAATATGGTGCAAAAAAATCAAGATGTTTCAACTGCAAAGCCGCAGAACGAGCACGAAGATTCCTATTCAAATACCGTCCCACAAGCAACAGACAACGATGCAGAAAAGTACAAACAACAGGTACAGCAGCCTCCCGGTACAGAATACAAGTATCCTGGCAGTACGGGCAAAATTAATACCGAATGTGTCTACCTGAATGGAAATATTTGCGGAGCAGTCCTCAATGGTGCCAATAAATTTGAGCCATGCAGTTCCTGTCAAATAAGCAGGCGCGATGCACCCAGCACGGTAGAAGCACAGGCTGAAGGAAATCTTGATGGACTTGAAGAGGAGTTTTACAAGAGCTTTGACATATGCGACCCGTTCCATAGCAAGAGAAGCGACTACATGTGGTGGAGGGTTACAAACCCTGTCAACCTCAACAACATGTTTTATCAAAACAACATAAGATCGCCGCTTATGTTCAATCCGGCAGTAATGATGGCTCACTACAAATACAAGCATCTCATCGTCGGGGTATTTATGCATAAGACAGGTCAGAGATATCTTATATGCGGAGTCCCGGGAATGTATATGGTGGATCCCTCACCCTTTGGAGAGATGAGCAAATGGGTGCAGGCTGAAGGAAACAGGCAACGATATGGCGCGTTTGGCTATTGGCTCCTTTATATAAATCCGGAGGATAGCAAGATTATCAACTTCTGAAGGCGGACCCGCTTGTATAATAGGCCAGCTGTTACAATAATGATATAGTCAGGGAATAGCTATTGTTAGCACTCTGGTATCAGCTATCATCTGGTATCAGCTATCATAAGTGGTCGTGCAGTTATCATAGACAGTCGGCCAGCTACAATAAAATAGGCGCGAAGGTTTATATAACGATGCGTTATGATGCGTTATTATGAGGATAATTGCGTTTTTTATTTTGATTGATAAACTATTTCGGCAATGGGTGCGTATATAGTATGTAACTCAACTTATACCTGAGTTATTGGGTTGCTTGTAGGTTGTGTTATCTGACGAAAATGGCATACCATTATGATGGTATATATGGTAAAATATACACGAACGCTGATCGAACGGAGGTGATGTTCTCTGCTGTACGTATTTATTGGATGTCTTGCATTTGGGATATTTTATTCAGCTGCATCATTCCTGCTGGGCGGTCATGGAGACAGCGGTCACGATGGCGGCATTGACCATGGAGCAGATATAGGCCATGATATCGGGGCAGGCCACGGTGTTGACATAGGCCATGATATCGGGGTGGGCCACGGTGTGGATATAGGCCATGATATCGGGGCAGGCCATGGCGTAGACATAGGTCATGATATCAGCTGTGACCATTGCATGGATGCGGGCCATGACGGAGCACATCATGCTCATGGAGATGATGCGGATTCTCCTTCACCCTTCAGCCCACTGGTAATAGCCAGTGCCATTACTACATTCGGAGCAATAGGACTCATATCCATGACGGGCTTCGGACTCGATGGTCTGATGAGTACTATAGTTGCACTGGGATTTGCAGGTGCTATAGGGGTCGCGCTGTTTTTCGGCGTGGTAAAGTTTATGTATGGGTCTCAGTCGAATTCGGTATTCTCGCTTGATGAACTCATCGGATTTGAAGCAGAGATCATTACACCGGTTCCTGAAAATGGACTCGGAGAGATCGCATATAAAGCAAATGGCATAAGGTCCACATTGACAGCCAGATCATTGGACGGAGAGGCGATCCGAAGAGGCGCCGATGTCATTATCAGGGAGATATCAGGAAGTGTAGCAGTGGTGCAGCAAAAGCTGACTCTTGATGATGTTGTTTTTGACAATGTCCCGGAAACAAGCCGGGCGGATTGGGGACCCGGGGCTGGAAAGGATCCGGGAGATCCGGGAGATCCGAGCAATCCGGGAGATCCGGGAGATACGAGCAATCCGGGAGATCCGGGAGATACGAGCGATCCGGGAGATTATGGAGATACGGACAGTCCTGTTGATGAGGGAGAAATAGATGGCCGGGAGAGCATAGAGGATCCCGGGAATGCTGATGATGGTAAACCACGCAGAAATGCTGGAAATAAACACTAAAAAGGGGGATTTGCAATGGAATATCTAATACCCATAGGGATCGCAATCGTTCTTGTCATTGTCATCTTCATACTGATCTCAGTATTTGTAGGAAGATATGTCAAGGTCGGTCCGGATGAGGCGTTGATAGTTTCAGGCCGTAAAAAGAGACTTGCCAACGGCCAGGTGGTTGGTTTCAGGATAGTCAAGGGCGGAGCTACATTTGTGTGGCCGATACTTGAAATATCAAAGACCATATCACTCAGAACAATGCCGCTCGACGTTAACTCCAGTGCATACACATCGCAAGGTGTTCAGGTCACTGTTGACGGTATAGCGCAGGTAAAGATCGACTCAACACAGGAAGCGATAGCGACAGCAGCAGAGCAGTTTCTAAGTCTGAAGGAGGACGAGATCAGAAGGATCGCTACTCAGACGCTGGAAGGACATCTCCGTTCTATAGTTGGTAATCTTACAGTTGAAGAGATCAACCAGAACAGAGACGCATTTGCTCAGAAGGTCCAGGAGCTTGCAGCTGGCGACCTGGCCAACATGGGTTTGAAAATAATTTCGTTTACGATCAGAGAGATCGCTGATAAAAACGGATACCTGGAAAGCCTCGGTAAGGCACAGATCGCAAGAGTACAGAGAGATGCCGTCATTGGTCAGGCTGAAGCAAAGAGAGACGCCGACATCAAGAGCGCTGAAGCAATGCAGGCGGGCCAGACAGCCAAGTACCTGGCTGAGACCAAGGTAGCAGAAGCCAATAGGGACAAGGAAATGAAGATGGCTGACTATCAGGCATCCATCAATGAGAGAAAGGCTGAATCCGACCTTGCGTACGACAAGAAGAAATTTGTCATAGAGCAGGAAGTCCAGAAGGAAGCTATGCAGGTCGAAATCATAAAGAAACAGAAGGAAATCGAACTGCAGGAACAGGAAGCTCTCAGAAAAGAGAAGGAACTGGACGCAATGATCAGGAAGCCGGCAGATGCAGAGAAGTATAAGACTGAGATCGCATCCGAAGCTGACAGGATCAAGAAGTCAAAGGAAGCTGAAGGTCAGTCGTTCGCAATCAAGGCTGAGGGAGCTGCTAAGGCCGAGGCCATAAAGCTGGCAGGTCTTGCAGATGCTGAGATCATCAGAGCAAGAGGTGAAGCTGAAGCCGAGATAATCAAGGCAAAGGGTCAGGCTGAGGCCGAGGCTCTGGCTAAGAAGGCTGAAGCTTACAAGCTGTTTAATGATGCGGCTATAGCACAGATGGTAATCGAAAAGCTGCCTGAGATAGCTTCTGCTATATCGCAGCCGTTGTCAAAGACAGAAAAGATAGTCATGATCGGAGATTCCGGCGCATCAAAGATCACGAAGGATATCACCAATATCATGGCGCAGCTGCCTGAAACAGTAAAAGGTCTCACGGGAGTAGACATAACAAATATACTTAAGAACTACGCCGGAGGCAATGAAACAAAGGCATCGGACGCTGGTGAACAATAAATAGTCAAAAAATATTAAAACATATTCTTTTTTAGCGAAATATAGTATAATGTAAGGAGACGTTTCCAGAATACCATTTTTGGAGACAGTCTCCTTATAAATTATCTCTAAGATGCGCATAGTTATCATAAGCTGTATTCGGATAACGCCGAAAGGATGCTGATTGCATTGACTGCCAAAAACAAGGTCGAACTTAGGATAGCCGGCAAGGATTATACTTTGGTTGGAACTGAGCCGATAGAGTATATACATAGAATAGGACTCTATGTAGACAAAAAAATGACAGACATAATGAGAGTCAGCAATAAGTTGAGTACTTCGATGGCTGCTGTCCTGACGGCAATAAACGTTAGTGATGACTTTTTCAAGTGCTATGAATCCGAGCAGAATCTGAAAAAAGAACTGAAAAAAATGACAGAGCAGCTGGAAAAGCTAAAGGAAGAGAATAAAGAACTCCATCAGGAAAATATTGCACTGAACAGCCAGAATGCCGACTTCAAGCTGGAACTGGCAAAGAAGGAAACGGAAATCAGAGAGGTGCGCATTTCGCTGGATAAGGCAGAACGTGCCAAGGAATAAGGGCAGCCGTAGTGGATCCGAACCGGAACGGGTACGGCATAAACCAAAGAAATTTTCAGCCGCTTTGCATGGGGGTTTCCCTGCAGAGCGTTTTTTATATCATATTACGGGAAGGGCAAATGAGATGAAGATACTGTTCATATTCATCGATGGATTCGGCATCGGAGAAAATGATCCGGCTAAGAATCCGATATATGCAGCAAAAACACCAGCCTTCGACAGACTTTTTTGCGACGGTCTGGTTATACCCACCGATGCTCTTCTCGGCGTGGATGGGCTTCCGCAAAGCGCTACCGGTCAGACAACGATTTTTACCGGTGTCAATGCCCCCAAGGCTGTCGGCCGGCATGTAAATGCGCAGCCTACCAGGGAACTCAGGGATATCATCTGCCGGGACAACATGTTTACGATGCTTCAGAGGAAGGGCTTCAGGGTCGCCAATGCCAACGCGTACAGGCAGGAATACCTCGATGTGATGAATGACCCGAAGCAAAAGCGGTACAAACCATCTGTTACTTCAGTCATGACCATGTCCGTCGGACTTCCCTTCCGCAAGGTTGAGGATTACAAGCTCGGCAGGTCCATATATCATGATATAACGGGCCGGATCGTCGCGGAAAGCGGATACGATACCAGAATAATAACACCGGCAGAGGCGGCGGAGCGATATTATGCCATCGCAGCTGAAAATGACTTTACACTGTTTGAGTTTTTCCTGACAGATCTCGTCGGCCATAAGATGAATATGGAGCTTGCTGTCGAAATAATAGAGCGGCTGGATTCGTTTATAGGCGCACTGATCGAAATAATTGATCCCGGCAAAGATTTGCTGTTTATAACAAGCGATCATGGAAATATTGAAGATATATCAGTAAAGACTCACACAAAGAACCTTGTGCCAACGATATTGTATGGTAATATACCTGATAGAGCTGCAATTACTGTAAAATCGTTAGTCGATATAGTGCCTTTAGTGGTGAAACTGCTTAAATAGATGCATTGTGTGCTGACAGAAACGGGAGTTATTATGAAAAACAGGATCGAGCTGCTGGCTCCGGCAGGGAACAGTGAAGCGCTGCATGCGGCAGTTGAGAATGGAGCGGACGCTGTATACCTTGGCGGCAAGCTGTTCAATGCAAGGCAGCAGGCGGACAATTTTGATATGGAGGCTCT
Source organism: Bacillota bacterium (assembly GCA_023435305.1). Taxonomy (GTDB): domain Bacteria; phylum Bacillota; class Clostridia; order Acetivibrionales; family DTU013; genus DTU013. Next base: position 106,710 of record JAEYRV010000024.1, on the reverse strand, counting down.
GCGTGAGGAGCTGCGTTACGCTCATGCAAGAGATGCCAGTATTTATCTGACGCTCAATACTCTGTTGAGAGATGATGAAATCACTCAAGCCCTTGCATATGCCGAAGAAGCCTGTGATGCAGGGATAGACGGAATCATTGTGCAGGATATCGGCCTTGCACGCGCTCTGCGTGACAATTTGCCTGAGTTGCCGCTGCATGGCAGTACCCAGATGACGGTGTATGATCTGGAGGGCGCTCTGGCGTTGGAGGATATGGGTTTTCAAAGAGTCGTGCTGGCCAGGGAGCTGACATTGGAGCAGGCAGCTTTGATTGCACGTAATACAAGGCTTGAGATTGAAATGTTCATACATGGAGCCCTGTGTGTATGCTATTCGGGTCAATGCCTGATGAGCAGCATGATCGGCGGAAGAAGCGGCAACAGGGGCAAATGCGCACAGCCGTGCAGACTGCCGTACAAACTGCTTGGAAGCAGCAACATGATCGTCAAGGATGCAGGCTTGCAAACAGAGGCACATCAGACACGGACTGCCGGACTACGGGCAAAGGCCACAGGGACATCGCAGGCCGGGTCGGGTTACCCCGTCAATCAGAAGGATGCAAAAACGCAGGCCGGGTCGGGCTACATCCTCAGCCCAAAGGACATGTGCGCCCTGGATCAGCTTGGAGTGATTGCTGCTTCGGGGATCAAGTCGCTCAAGATCGAGGGCAGGATGAAGAGCCCTGAATATGTTGCTACTGTTGTGCGGATATATAGAAAATATCTTGATATAGCTTTAGAACAGCAGGAAAATGGTGAAGGCACTGAGCTTGAGATCGACGAAAGGGACCGCCATGACCTGCTTCAGATATTCAACAGGGGAGGTTTCTCCTCCGGTTATCTGCTTGGAAAAAGCGGCTCTGACATGATGACATATGAAAAGCCAAATAACAGCGGCGTTTTCCTCGGAACGACAGCATCATACGACGGCAGCCGCCAAACAGTCAGCCTCAAGCTGGAGGACAAGCTTTCGATCGGTGACGGAGTAGAGATATGGACAGGGGGCTCTGACAGCCCAGGGGGAACGGTCAGTATTATAAGAACAGGCGGAAAAAGTGTCGGTACGGCCGCCAGAGGCGACTTTGTTGAAATAGGCTATTTCAAAGGAAATATAAACCCGGGAAGAAAGCTGTACAAAACAACTGACATGGAGCTCATCAAGGCCGCCCGTGAATCATTCACAGGCAGAAACACCAAACGGATCGCTATTAAAGGAACTGTTGTTTTCAAAGACGGGCAGCCTCTGACACTTGTTGCAGATGACAGAGCCGGACACGTAGTGCGGGCTGAGGGGACAGTTCTGCCAGAAGCCGCTGTCAACAGGCCGTTGACGGAGGAACGCCTCAGTGAGCAGATAAGCAAAACAGGATCAACACCGTTCCTTTTTTCTGAACTGACTGTTGATATGGACGATGGTCTGGTGATACCTGTAAGTGAAATAAACGAGGTCAGAAGAAAGGCGCTTGATGCTCTGTATAATGAAAGAGCCGGCAGGTATTCCGACCGAAGCTGCAGTATATCAAGAACAGCGTATGATGCAGATCCAGGCAAAAACGCAGATCCAGGCAAAAATGAAGACACAAGTAAAAATACAGGTCAAAGCAAAGGCAATGGCCCAAGGGATCAGGTAACGGCCGACCCATTGATTTCACTTTATTTCTATAGATATGACAGAGATATGGATCTGGTCGGCCTCGGAGCCGACAGAGTGTATCTGCCGGTATCTGCTGACGGCAGACCTGGATGCGCGGAAGTGGTTAAAGCAGCCAGGGATTCAGGTGCTGAGGTCTTTTATTGGCTGCCTTCAATATCGTCGGGAAATAATGAAAGAGTTGTGGATAGGTTTCTACAAAAGCATACAAAAAAAGATGCCGCGTCTGAAAAAGGCATATGGGTAAACACTTCGGAGGATAGTATCGATGGTATTCTTGCTGCGAATATCGGCATGCTGCATAAGCTGAGGGGTATATCCGGCTTGAGACTCGCAGGTGATATGCCGCTTAACCTGTTTAATGCGCATTCGGTCCTTGAAGCTGCTGCACACGGCATTGAGAGTACTGCGATATCAGCCGAGCTCACAGTACAGCAGATATTTGAAATGCTGAAAGAATTGAAGAATATGACCGATATATCTCCATGGAAGGATCAAGGCGGGCATCGCAGGCCTGATTTGGAAGCGGCGGTGTATGGAAGGCTGCCTCTGATGACAAGCGAATATTGTCCTGTTGGAAGTGTTGAGGGCGGTTTCAGAACATCCTCAAAATGCAGCGGCTGCTGCAATAAGGGGAGCTATGTGCTGGAGGACAGGCTTGGAATGGATTTCCCCGTTTTATGTGACAATATTGACTGCAGGAGCACCATACTCAACTCAAATGTGCTGTTTGTGCCCGATAGTATGCCCAGCCTGATTAAGGCAGGCATTAACATATTCAGGCTCTATATATGGGACGAAGATCCGGGCACCATAAAGGAGCTGGTCAAGCTGTACAGGGCATCTGCATCCGGCGGCGCCGGCGGAACAGCAGCCTTTGGCAGACTCGTGGACAGGATAAAAGTCTCAGGCTTTACGAAAGGCCACTATTACAGAGGAGTATAACGAAGTGGGACGGTTCTGTTATTTCTGTGGGGTAAAGAGAACATTGGACGGTTCTCCTGCTACTATATGAAAAATGGGAGAACTGTCCCCTATAGGAGGATAAATATGGCGGATGTATATATCAATGTAACAGGAGATGGCAAAATACCGCAGTATGCGTCGAAGCATGCGGCAGGATGCGATTTGTTTGCCACGAAGGATATGGCAATCAGGCCGGGCGAGACCAAGATAATGCCCCTTGATTTTACAATGGCAATCGATCCTGATATGGAAGCACAGATAAGGCCAAGAAGCGGGCTGTCGCTGAAAACACAGCTGAGACTCCCAAACGGACCTGGTACGATCGACAGTGACTACCGTGACACAGTGGGCGTGCTGCTGCAAAACACATATAATATTGCAAATCTTCCATATCAGATAGCTGCAGAACCAAAGGTGCTGGAGGATCTTTTCAGTAACTACAAGGAAGTCAGTTTAGAGACGTATCTGACTCAGCATTGTGGGATGCCGCTGAAAGAAGCGTCACGGCTTGATATTGTAAAGGAAAAAATATATATCGATGAGCTTGGTAATCCCTATGGTACCATATATATAAAAAAGGGTGAAAGAATAGCTCAAATGGTATTCTGTGAATATAAGAGGGCCAATTTCATTGAGCATCCGAACCCGCGTGAAATCGGAGAGGACAGAGGCGGGGGATTCGGCCATACAGGCACCAAATAATTGCCGGAGAGGTACCATCTATGCCGTTTATCTGTGATCCAGAATATATGGAAGCCTTAAGGCGGCTGTGTGAAAAAATACCGGGCGCTGCATGCGCATACGAGGCAGGAGACCCGGATATGCTGGCAAAGCTGTATGAAAAAAGCATGAAGGTCCGGGACAGGAAAAGCGCCGGGGCATTTTATACACCGTCTGAAATAGTCCGGTTCATGTGCAGGGAAAGCCTTGCGCATCATATCTCGAATCGTACCGGCTTAACATTCGAAAAAACAGCTGGTTTCATCAATCAATTATCATCCGGCGGGATCAATGATTCATTACAGGGTGATCTGAATGAGAATGCAGTAAACATCGACAATGCCCTTGCTAATGTCAGGATATTTGATCCTTCTGTTGGGTGCGGAGCCTTTGCCATAGCCATGCTGGACGAGATAGTAAAGCTGCGGGAAAGGATAACGCCCTATATATCCGCTGAAGAGAGGACGACTGCACATCTGTTGAAGGACGCTGTGCGAAAAAGTATTTTCGCGGCAGATACGGACCCTATATCTGTTGAGATAACAGTGCTCAGACTCTGGCAAAGGCTTGTTTCCGCCGGCAGTCATGAAATAAAGAACGGTACACAAACCGGGATGACCCCGCTGCATGGCGGTGAGCATACAATGCCCGGTTATGACAGCTTTGAACATAATGTGATTTGTGCCGACAGCCTTCTTGAATATGATGGCGGCAGCTTTGATATCGTTATCGGGAACCCTCCTTATATATCAGCCGTAGAAGGTGCAAGGGACGGAAAGAGTACCAGACAGGCACTGAGAGAAAAATTCCCGCAGCTGACAGGAGCTTTTGATATTTACACGGCCTTTTTACTGGATGGTATTCGAAATACAAAGGAAAATGGCGTATTTTGCTGGATCATACCAAACAAATTTCTGGTGTCGCAATATGCTGCGCCGGTACTTGAGAACCTGAAGCAAAACGGTCTGCGGCAAAGCATAAGCGTCTCTGACCTGGAGGTATTCTCCAGGGTCGGTGTCTACCCCATAATAATCACGGGCAATAAATACGGGACGGCGAATTTTGCCGAATACAAGGCGGATAATTTGAGTGATCTGCGTAGCCGCACATTTCATATAAGAAATAAACTCAGGTCATACGATACTTTTGCAGATCACAATATTAAAATAGCGGCAGGAGCGGCTGGCTTCCAGGCCAGTATCCTGACGCAGCATATTTGTGAAGAGCCGGAGGATGCAGCGGATAAAGACGGAGCGATACCATTTGTGGTAAGCGGCTGTATTGGCAGATATTCAATAAGGTATGAAAAAGTCAGGTATATGGGAACCGTATATGAAAAGCCATACATATCCAAGGGCGATGGAATAGCAGACAGCAAATGGCGCCTTTGGCTAAGGGATAAAATCTGTATCGCCGGTATGACAAGTGAGATGCGGGCGTATTACAGCCGCCGGCCGCTTGCGCTTGGAGTCGGAACATATGCGGTATATGAATTCGGCGATTTTGACCCGTTGTTTTTACTGGGGATACTCAACAGCAGCTTCATGTCACGTTATATCAGTGAAAAATTTCATGAGAGACATCTGTCAGGTAAATACCTTTCTATTAATAAATCCATGCTGGAGCAGCTGCCGATAGCGAAAGCGGACATGGAAACACAGGCTCTGATAAGCCGGAATGCCGCAAGACTGCTTGAGCTGCCGGACAATAGCCCTGAGGCGGAGCAGTTGACGCTCCAGATCGATGAAATAGCTGAATGGATGTATGGTGATCAAAACCAGCGCTTGTATCTGTTATAGCTCTTATTGGCATATTTTCTGGCATCTGTCGGAATTGAAGTTATTTTTTCAAGCATTTCCTTATCGGATACTTTTTTGAATGCAACTTCCATGAGCTGCTGAAAACTATCGCCATCTTCGGGATAGGTCACGTAAACAGGATATACCTGTTGGCTTATATCAGTGCTGAGGATTTTGAATTCCGGTTCCGACAGCTTTATGATCTTTTCACAGACCTGCCGTGCTCCGATTACTTCGGTACAGGGAAGGACAATAATGATGTCGCGGGTTCCATTCATCACTATCGTATCTGTCAAACGCAGCACTTCTCTTGACTTGGCTGCAGCGATGGAAAAAACCGACTCTCTTAGCCTTTCCGTTACCGGTTCGCCAGCATCCTGCTTCTGCTCCAACTGCAGGGTCGTTATCAGTATTAATGAGAGAGTTGTATTGGTGCGCTTTGCAAACCGGATCTCTCGTTCTATATAAGAGTCGAATGACATAGTAATATTGCCGATGCTTGCCGTATCGTAATAAAATGCGGTATTGGTCCGGACAATGCCCTTTATCGATGCTTCGAGCCTATTTACATTATAGGGCTTTACTATATAATCCCGTGCTGAAAATTTCAGGGCTTTATCTCTGAGCTCCAGGCTGTCAGACTGGGAAATCACAATAATGGGTACGCCCCTGCATGCTGAACGGGATATTTTCGACAGTACATCAAGACCGGCGGTTTCAGTCGGAAATGACAGGTCCATTATTATCAGCTTAAGATCCTGTATATCCAGATCAAGCAGATTGAACTGGCTGATATCGCCGACATCGATCACTTCGAAGCTGCCGGCAGTACTCAGTATATGACGTATTTTCTGGCGTTCGTACGCCGAATATTCCAGTAATAAAACCTTGCCATCCATGGCATTTACACCTCATCCCGAAAATATCAAATGGATATTGTACACTATTTATCGACAGGTCGCCCGTGTTAGTTTATAATTAAACGAAAAATGATATATTATATGCTACAGGAGCAAACAATGAGAGGATCGATTCTATCAAAAACGAAGCTCTGGATCAGTGATTTGTTTGAAACCAGAAAGGATATTTTTGCAGCGGCAGCGGCGTTGTTTTTCATTCTGGCATCCATACTGAAAGTGACGGTATTCAACCATGTGCTTGTGCCAAACGCTGATAAATGGATGTTCAGATACAAGTTTCTAATGACGGGACTTATCGTGCTGATCACCTATCCCGTGCTGTTCCGCTTCAGGAAACGGACTCTGTTTGTCGTATTCTATATAATCCAGACCTTGTATATAGTAATAAACATGTCGTATTATATGTATTTTCATAATTATCTGCATGTTGAACAATTTATATCGAACTTTTACGAGGGCGCAACAGCGGTACTCAATGCCTCATCTCCGAATAACCCGATACTTTTGGCAGCCGTAATGGATTTACCATTTTTTATACTCGTTTTAGCGCTCTATCCAAGAGTACAAAGACTCAGGATCAAGCTCAAGGTCCCTGTGGCGGCAGTTGTTGTAATGTCGATGATTATAACGGCTGCTGCGCAATATGGTCACTATAAGGACGAGATATTTATTACCCAGATAGCAAATGGTCTGCGCCTTGGTGAATCATACATAGTCCAGCGTTATGGAACATTTACGAACAGCATAGTAAGTGTCGCCAAGATGGGCAATGAGCAGCAGCTGATCGAAAGCTTCCGGTATGGGCCTGAACGTACCAATGATAAGGAGGCTCAGAGCAATCCAGACATATTTATCATACAGGTGGAGGCACTGGAATCGGAAATCGTCAATAAAAAGCATGAGGGCAGCCAAATCATGCCTTTCCTGAATTCACTCACCAGCGAAAGCGTATATTATCCGTACATGGTCAGCTACCATTTCTACGGGGGCACCTCGGACTGTGAATTTTCAGTTATCAATACGGTGGAACCGCTGACCTATTATACCTCCATCAAGCTGATATCATACGATTACCCCAACTCCTTCGTGAAGCGGCTTACTGACGGGCCTTACAATGCTTATGCGTTTCATGGCAATATCGGCAGATACTATAACAGGGACATCGCGCTAAAGAGATTCGGCTTTGACGAATTTTATGATATCGCCCGAATGCAAATGGAGGATGTGGGCTGGGGCGCGCCGGACAGCCAGGTTTTTGACTTTTCGCTGAGCACAGTCAGCGGATCAGAAGCACCGGTGCTGTCCTATGTCATAACAATGTCAAGCCACGGGCCGTTCACCAATGTGTCAAATTACTATAACGATCCTGCCTTTGATAATGTGAAAGACAAGAAGCTAAGAGACTATTACAACTCAATGGCATATGTCGACCGAACCATAATGGAGTATGTAACTCAAATACGCAGTAAATATGACAATGCATATATGATAATATTCGGCGATCACACGCCCCAGGTCGAAAACGAGGCGCACAAGGAAGCTTTCATGATGATAGACGACTACAGATATGAGTTTGTACCTTTGTTTATAATAACTCCTGACGGCATGAAGTATAAGGAGGACAAGCAGGTTGCGTCATTCATTGATATAGCCCCTACAGTCCTGAATATTTCCGGAGTCAGCTACAGCATCAGGACAGATGGCAAGGATCTGCTCGCTCCGGAGGAAAAGGCCGGAACTATATCGTTCAGAGGTCTTGAGTGGGATAGGCAGGAGCTGTTCGGACGAATCACGAAGGTGCTGGAAAACAGATGATCGTCGCTAGGTATCAGAAATCCCGCAGGTTTTCCTAAAAAAGGATGGAGGCAGAAATACAACGATATCAGTTAATTTAGTGACAAGTTATATATATAAATCATTTAGAGAAAACTAAGTAAGACCCTAACAAAGTTGAATAAAATGTTCATTTAGGGTATCATAATATTATAATAACGGCAATGTCTTTGTTTACCAGCAAAGCCAACCGGTTGAAAGGAAGGGACCTTTATATGTTAGTCAGAAACTGCGCGGGGGGCATAGTCTTCTGCGGGAGCAAGGTGTTTCTCCTTAAGAACGAAAAAGACGAATGGGTTTTTCCCAAGGGCGTCATCCGAAGCGGCGAACTCCCTAACGAAGTAGCTCTCAAAAGAGTGAAGGATGAAGGAGATATAGCTGCAGAAATCATTTCAACAGCAGGGCACACCAACTATGAGTTCTTTTCTGTAACACGTCAGAAACCGGTATGCAACAAAATAATATGGTACATCATGAAGTCAAACAATCTTTATTTTAAAATCATTGATAATGAAAAATTCCTGGATGCGGGGTATTTTGAAGTCGAAGAGGCCATGAAGATGGTTACTTACAGTCAGGACAAAGCGCTTTTGAACCTGTCCTATAGAAGGTACAAGGAAATAACCTCAGTAGCCGTTTAAGATATAGGATCAGTATGCAAGCAGAGATGTTGAGAATCATAATATTGCGAAATAATATTTAAATAGTAAAATAGATGGTAGCAGACACCTGCTGCCATTTGTTTTTTAGAGGAGCCGGCGGAAGTCCACCATCTCTGAGGACATTGCTCACTATGGAAAGATCGGGACGGGGATGGATCGCTGTAGGTCTTATATGAGAAAAGATTTTTATACAATATCGGGGGAAGCTGTTGCAGAAACAGAGGAGAAAAAATCCCGTTTTATAGCGACAGTCAGGCCGGTTGCCACTGAAGATGAGGCACAGGCTTTCATAAGCAGTCTGAAGGCGAAGTACTGGAATGCGACGCATAATGTTTACGCATACTACATATGTGCCGACAATATGCTGCAAAAGTTCAGCGATGATGGTGAACCGTCCGGAACCGCAGGCCTGCCGGTACTCGAAGCTATCAAGAGGTTCGACCTGCAGGACTGTGCAGTTGTGGTCACAAGGTACTTTGGCGGCACACTGCTTGGTGCATCGGGACTTGTCCGCGCATATGGCAAATGTGCTGCGCTGGGGTTGGAAGCTGCCGGTATCATAAGGAAGCAGCTATGTGCCCAGGCAGATATCCTGCTTGACTATACCCTGCTCGGAAAGCTGCAGTCTGCCATAGCGGCTCAGGGATATATGGTAAAGGACACTGTCTACACAGAGGATGTCAATATGAAGGTATATGTGCCGGTTGATGATATTGAAGCATTTACAGCTGTTGTCACAGAAGCGTCAAATGGCAGAGCATTGATTTCGATTGGTGAAAAGGTGTACGTGACTAAGGAGGCAGGGAAATGATGCTTGAAGAGAAGATGCTCGAGAAGAGGGTATGGGCTGTAATAGGAGCAAATGACGACCCGGAGAAATTCGGCAACAGGATATATAGAAAGCTGTTATCAAGAGGGTATACAGTTTACCCTGTAAACCCCAAATATGAGAGTCTGGAAGGCAATCCATGCTACAAGGATCTTACGTCGCTGCCCCAGAAGCCCGAAGTGATCGATATGGTGGTGTCACCCAAGAGAGGCAGGCCGATACTGGAGGAGGCTGCCGGACTCGGCATTGAAAATATCTGGTTCCAGCCCGGTACATATGATGATGAGCTGCTTGAGTTCACAAAGGCCAAAGGTTTGAAATATGTGCTGGCATGTGTGCTTGTGGCGCTCAGGTAGGAATTGAGTAAGTGCCTGAAAACTCGACCTTCGCGGCCTCAACGGCCCCATGCCCGAAACCACTGCATTTATTGTTTTCATCGTTACTCCCGGCAATCACCAGGGGCAGATCTATTATGAATTCGCTGCCCTTATCTACTTCACTTATCAGTTTAATATTTCCCTTGTGAAGCTCAACGAAGGTCTTGACCAGCGATAAACCAATTCCGCTGCCTTCATTTTCAGCCTTCGGACACTGTCCGGACTGTTTGTACCTGTCAAATATCTCCCGCTGCATGTGGGCGGGTATTCCGGCTCCCGTGTCCTTTACCGAAATATATGCTCTGCCGTCCGAATCAAAGGTTGATACAGTTACAGAACTACCGGGATTTGAAAATTTGATTGCATTTGACAATAAGTTCAGCATGATTCGCTCTGTTTTTTCAATATCCAACGCGATGCATATAGGTTTTGGCGATTTGATACAGAGCAGTTCCAACTGCTTTTTCTCGGCAAAAGGCCGGACAGATTGTACTATCTCATCGATAAGAGTATTCAGTTCACAATTGGCAGGCTTCAACGCAAGATAGCCCGACTCTGACCTTGCCAGATCCAGCAGGTTGTTTGTCAGCCTCAGAAGTCTGTAGCTGTTGTACTTTATCGTATTCAGGTTTCTGGCTGTTCGCTCGTTATGGAGCTGTTCGCCCATGTTCATCTCCAGCAGCTGAATAGCGCCAAGAATGACACTCAATGGAGTTCTAAGCTCATGGGCCATGTTTGAAAAAAATTCACACCTTCTGTTGGAGCTCTCTATAGCCTCATTGAGCTGTCGGGCCAGCTTGCTTTCATTGTGCAGTGATTTTCTTAAAAATATGAACATGATAGTCAATACGGCAAACAGTGCGGCCATGGCCGGTAAAACAAAAGTATTCGTATCAATATTCAATCAAGCTCACCCTTTATCTTTTAAAAAGTATATGGTATCATATATGTGCGGAAAACAAATTTCCTTTAAAAATAAAATATACCATTTAATAACAAATTCAGTTATATTCTACATCTCGATCAAAAGAGTGTAAACATATTTTCTAAAATATGGAAATAAAGTTTAGATAGTGGAGGTATTTTTATGTCAGGCCATTCAAAATGGGCAAATATCAAGATCAAAAAGGGTAAGACAGACGCGCAGAGGGGAAAGGTATTCACAAAGCTCGGCAGGGAGATCGCCATCGCTGTAAAATCGGGAGGAGCAAATCCTGACGCGAACTCAAGGCTAAAGGACGTAATAGCTAAATGTAAGGCTGCAAACATGCCTAACGATAATATTGCAAGGAGCATAAAGAAGGCAGCGGGTGAAGGCGATGGAGCCAGCTACGAAGAGATAACATATGAAGGCTACGGTCCGGGCGGAGTAGCTGTAATAGTTGAAGCTGCCACTGACAACAGAAACAGGACTGCAGGCGATATAAGGCATTATTTTGACAAGTTCGGAGGCAATCTCGGACAGTCAGGCAGCGTTTCATTCATGTTCAACAAGAAGGGCGTCATACTGATAGAAAAGGCCGATAAGATTTCGGAGGACGACCTTATGATGGAAGCCCTTGAAGCGGGAGCAGAGGACATGAAGTCGGAAGATGAATACTATGAGATCACCACCGACCCAGCCAGCTTCTCGGCAGTAAGAGAAGCTTTGGAAGCAAAGGGCTACGAGTTCGTGGAAGCAGAAGTATCGATGATACCGGCCACGATGGCACAGCTCACCGATGCAAAGCAAATCGAAATGATGGACAAACTCATCGACAACCTCGAAGATATGGACGATGTCCAGAATGTCTACCACAACTGGGAGCAGGATGAGGAAGACGACGAAGAGTAAGCTTAGAGATTTATTTGAGGATAATGGACCCCTTGTGCACGATTACTGTACACAAGGGGTCTCGTTGTATAAGCTACAATGAATACAGGTCTGCAGAAAGATATTATACAGGCAGGTGGAAAAAAGATTAGTCAGAGACCTTTCGTCAGACGTTCCATTCTAACCTTTCTTCTGACTTCGATAAAACGGTCGAGATCGGCAAGATCCTTCAGATCATATTTGAGGCAGCATTTTCTGCATACCGAACGGCAGCCGCCGTAGCCGGGATTGAGGCTTACCGCCCTGTGTATCCTGATGAAGGGTCTGAATTTCTTCTTCCCGCAGCAGGAGCAGCCGGGGAACAGCTCCGGTATGTAGAGCAGTGCCAGTACTGCCAAAAAGGCCGCAGATAAATAAAAAAACCTGTACATGATAATATCACCGGTTTATAGGTATTTGTCAGATGCAGGTTTTATGCAGGATTTGATAAAATAATGAAAAAGCACAAGGGCTGCCGGATGACCGACAGCCCTTGTGCTTTTTAAGCAATGATTATTGAGTTTGGTATGCCGCCCTCATTTACTTCTTTTCGAGTTGATAAGTGTTGCCGGTATAAGCTTCAAATACTTTCTTTACAATGTTGCCGCCTATCTTTCCGGCGTCTCTCGAAGCGAGGTCGCCATTATAGCCCTGCTTCAGGTTGACTCCTACCTGGCTGGCTATTTCATACTTCATGTTTTCAAAAGATGTCTTACTCCTGTTGTTTGCCATTTATAGTTCCCTCCTCGTTTTTTCGCCGCCGATTTTTACTTTGCAGCGTATTCTTATGATTTGCAGAACTCCGGGTATTTATTACGGTAAATTATGTTACTTGGTTCAATCCCTTTCAGCCGCCGGGCTTTCCCTGAAAAGCAGTGTTATAGAGTATAAGCCTGCTATGCCTACAAGAGCAAACACTATTCTGCTGAATATAGTCATCGAGCCGTTGAATAGGTTCCCGCCGAATATCGCAGTTACCAGATCGAATCCAGCAATGCCGACAAGGAGCCAATTCAGAGCGCCGATGATAACAAGCACAAGAGCAAGCCTGTCCAATGGTGTCCTGTTCATTAACACATCTCCTTTGCTTTTTATTGCTATATTATCTCCACTGGTTTTATTATCATTCATCCGGCTGCTTACATATTAAGGCAGGCTTGGTCCTGTCGGACCTGTCTTTATAGAAAACACAGTCGCCGTCCAACGATACCGACTCGGAAATGGCTTCCTCCAGCATGCACTTGCCGTCTTGCTGGTGGATGCAGTTTGAGGAGCAATTGATCATTGTCATGAGAGATCCTCCATGGTTTTCCGCACAATTCATGAGATACATTACTGTCTGATAAATCACTTTTAATTATTATTTTAAAAAGTCAATAAAAAAATACATTGTAAACAAAAAGACCGGGGCCGGAAGGCCGCCGGCCTTTTATTTAAATAACCGGCGCCAGCCGCGGCAAACGCCAGTTAGTACTGATGCTGCCTTGTATATTATGTATAAAAACTTTCATTTGTTCCATTAAATAAAACTTCATTTTTATTGCCGTTGACATATTCATTTATCCTGGTGTAGATTGTTGTTGGAGGCCGAAAGTATGAAGTATGTTGCAGAACCGAATCTGCCCGCCGGAAATGTGTGTCTTGCCGCAGTCGACGCAAGGATCGGTGCCGAAGCCGAAAACGAGTTGAAATCGCTGGGTGTGGAAATCATCAAAATACGTCACCATCCACATTTATATGATGCTGTCCACAGCCATCCGGACATGCTTTTTCACCATGTGGGCGGCAATCTGATCGTTTACGCCCCGGGAGCCGACCCCGATGCTGTCTCGGAGCTCGCGGCCCGCGGCTTTCAGATGGTCATGGGTGAAAGCCGGCTCAAGCCGGAGTATCCCGGTGATATAGCATATAATGCGGCCCGTGTCGGAAAATGGTATTTTCACAACCTAAAGCACACTGATGTAAGAATCAGGGAATACATGGACAGTATGGGCATCCAGGCCGTACATGTGGCACAGGGTTATGCAAAATGCTCTGTTCTGCCCGTAGACGGGAATTCCATAGTCACCTCCGACCCGGGTATAGCCCGGGAGGCCAGGAAGAAAGGACTCGATGTGCTGCTGCTCGAGTGCGGAGATTCGATCAGGCTGCCAGGGCTGGATCACGGCTTCATAGGGGGCGCCTGCGGAATGCTTTCGAGCTCGGTTTGCGCAATAAACGGAAGCCTCGCGGCGCTCAAGGGATATGAATCATTTTTGGCATTTCTTTCTGAAAGAAACATCACTGCCGTCGAACTCTCAAAGGGCCGTGTCACTGACATAGGTTCAATTCTGCCGCTGATGACCGCAGATCATAGTAACTAACCATTCCATTCTACATATAATATATTGAACCGAACTGAATGGCAAATGCAGGCAAATATGTAAAATACGTGGAACAATTTGCATATGACCTGTGCTGCATACAACATTTTGCTTGGACATATACTAGCACTTGAAGGGATGTGAAGTTGATGCAGTTTCTTTGCATTGGAGTGAACGGCAGCGCTGATGTGGTAATGCAGCATATCAATAACGAACTCCGGCAACTGAAAAACAAGAAGATCAGTTATTCCATCAATGAAATAAATTCTGAAGGCTCGGCTTCCATTATCTGTACAGTCAACGACGGCAGGTTTTATAGAGAAAAATCCCTGGAATCCTACAAAGTCCTTAAAACTTATATTTCAAACGCTCTGGCGGATTATATCATCAGACAGTATGAAGAGAGACTGATTTCGAGGATCATAAACAGCAATTTCTGCTACTTCAATACGGCGGAGAAAAAGGAGATACTGCAAAGAGCGCTGAATGTAATAAAGAATGAAGACAAAACCTTTATAAACAGCCTTTTCCAGATCAGAAGAAGGAATGTGATAATCAGACGTTTGCTTGACTATTTTGACAATTCGAACAGCATAATGCTGGACGGGTTCGTCAACTTCAGACTGAAGGAATATATCAAGGATCTGGAGGAGGTTGTTGATAAAGCGGTGGATGATTTCCTCATGGACAGGGAATATAAGGAATTTATTCGATTATTGAGGTATTTTGTAGATATACAGGAACCAAAAATCGACACAGTTCATGTCATCGTTGGATATGATAACAGATATATACTGCTGGACAGTTCCAAAAAAGAGATCACGAATGAGTGTATACAGGAGTATGTGAACGAGATAACAGAGGGCGAGATCAACTATGATGATCTTCTTGTAAGCTCTCTCATCACGTTTGCGCCCCGCAAAGTGGTGATACACTGCAGCGGACAGTTCAGAAACAGGGAGTTGATGGAGACCATCAAGAATGTCTTCTATGGAAGAGTCATCGTATGCCAGGGCTGTGATATCTGTTCCGTTAAAATGGTAAAAAGCGAGACGAAGAAATAGCATGCCTGGCACGAGGGTTTTGTTTCATTGGTATGGAAAAGGGAGCTTTTTTCAGAGCTCCTTTTTTATGACATCATCAACCAAACATTTCGCATTTTTTACAAAAAAAATTTGATTTACTTATTGACATATTGATATTAGATGATAAAATATACGTGTAATACAACATAGTGTATAAAAAGCTCTGAAGCGGTACATAATATAGTTAAAAATATATTTTATATATTTTACTAAAGATAAAGCATTTAACAACAAAAGACAAGTATTGAAACGACACAAATGAAGAGATCCGGGGAAAGAAAAGAGAGTCTGAGACTCTCTTTTTCCCATTTTATGAGGCTTTTGTTTGCCACGGGAGGCATCATCTGTTAATATATATACAAATGAGGACAGCGGGAGGTTTGCCGTTTGAGGATCGTCAGTTTCGTCGGGGCCAGCGGCACGGGCAAGAGCCATCGTGCATCGTGGGTCGCAAGGGAGAGAGGAATAGATTATATTATAGATGATGGCTTGTTTATTATGGTCAATCAGGTCCTGGCCGGAACCTCGGCCAAGAGGGAGAAGACCAGGATCGGTTCCATCAAACGCGCTCTTTTCAATGATGACAGCCATGCCAGGGAGGTCATCGACGCCATCAGACGGAGCAGGCCTGAAGCGATACTGATACTGGGGACTTCTGACGGCATGGTCGACAGGATAGCCCAGCGGCTCGAGCTTCCGGAAATAACTGAAAGAGTCTACATAGAGGACGTAGCCGATGAATTTGAAATAAAGCAGGCCATTGCAACAAGAAGGGAACAGGGGAAGCATGTCATCCCTGTCCCGACATTTGAGATAAAGAAGGATTTTTCGGGATATTTTCTGGATCCGTTGAGGATTTTCCGCCGAAAGGGCAAGGTCAACTTTCAGCTGGAAGAGGAAAAATCGGTGGTCAGGCCTACCTTCAGCTATCTCGGGAATTACACCATCTCCGATTACACCATCTACCAGATAGTCGAGCATATTGTGACAAGTATCGAGGGCGTAAGCAAAATATCGCGTTTCAGGGCTGAAAACCGCCCGGACGGCACATATATGGAGATAGACCTGGTGCTGATATACGGCTTCCCGATACGCACACTTGTTCAGGATCTGCAGCAGAAGGTGTCTGATGAAGTCGAAAAGCTGACGGATCTTAATATCAGGCAGATGAATGTCACAGTGAAAAGCCTTATCGTAGAGAAATAGCGAAATTCTTTTGTACTGTAGTTTTAAAGTGTTTTTCAGCTTTTAAACAGGGTATATTATGAAATGCGGGTTTGTCGGCCGAATGCTTAGGTTTTGGCAAACACCGGCGATAATAAGTTCACAGGAGGCTTAAAATGAACAACTTCACATTTCAAAATACGACAAAGATAATATTTGGGAAGGGAACTGAAAATTCGGTTGGCAAGGAGACCGCCGCCTATTCGAAAAAAGTATTGCTGCATTACGGAAGCGGCAGCATAAAAAAGACAGGGCTGTATGACAAGGTCGTGAAGTCCCTCCGGGATGCAGGCGTAGAATTTGTCGAGCTTGGCGGTGTAAAACCAAATCCCAGGCTCAGCCTTATATATGAAGGTATAGAGCTTTGCCGGAAAAACGGGATCGATTTCATACTTGCCGTCGGGGGCGGAAGCGTAATAGATTCGGCAAAGGGCATAGCAGTCGGGGTGTGTTATGACGGCGATGTGTGGGATCTGTATCTGAGAAAGGATTATGCTGCAAAAGCGCTGCCTATTGGCGTGGTGCTGACGATACCCGCTGCCGGAAGTGAAAGCAGTGGTGCTTCTGTCGTGACTAAGGAAGAGGGACAGCTAAAGAGGGATATTGGGTACGATTTTCTGCGCCCGCAGTTTTCAATATTGGATCCGGAGGTTTGCTTCACACTGCCTGCTTATCAGATAGCTTGCGGTTCAGCTGATATAATGGCCCATATCATGGAGAGGTACTTTACCAATACGCCTAATGTCGAGCTGACAGACAGACTTAGTGAAGCAACATTGACCACGATGATAAACAACGTTCCTTATGCACTTGCAAATCCTAATGACTATAACACCTTTGCAGAGATTATGTGGGCTGGCACCATTGCCCACAATGACCTTCTGGGTACCGGCAGGGAAGAGGATTGGGCATCCCACATGATAGAGCATGAGCTCAGCGGGATATACGATATTGCTCATGGAGCAGGGCTTGCAATTGTTTTTCCGGCATGGATGAAATATGTTTACAAGGTCAATTTGAACCGCTTTGTACAGTATGCCGTCAGGGTGTGGAAGGTGGAACAGGACTTCAACAATCCTGAGAAGACCGCGCTGGAGGGCATTGCAAGACTCGAGGCCTTCTTCAGGAGCATCGGGCTTCCGACCCGTCTGGCCGATGCTGGCATTAAGGAGGACAGGTTTGAGGAAATGGCTGAGAAATGTGCCGGGTCCGGTACCGTCGGCGGTTTCAAAAAGCTTTCGAAGAGTGATATCGTCAATATATATAAGCTGGCGAGGTAACCTTTCCAGCAGCTAAAAAATATAATGATACCAGGGATTTCAGTTCCCTGGTATTTTTTATTGCGTCCTCAGGCTGTTGAGGTTATTTGAAAGGGGATAATGCAATGGATATAAACAACTTTTATCAAAGTATTGCAGGCAGCAGAAACACCGCCGGTCCCAGGCTTCCGCCCTGTGCGTATCTGCCGGCAGAGCTGCCGTGCATGAGGCAGCGTGCTCAAATGGCAAGACAGCCATACTCCTACCTGAGGCTGTTCCATGCAGCCCCCGGGATACCGGCCGTTGATGTTTACGCCAATAATAGCCTGATCGCCTCAGACTTGCCGTATAAAGGGTTTACCGAATATCTGCAGATCATTCCTGCGACATATCATATTCAAGTGTTCAGAGCCGGGACTATAGGCCCTGTGCTGCTGGATACCGTAGTTGAGGTGCCGGGGCAGTCCATAAACACAGCGGCCGTTATCGGCAACCCCGGGAGCTTATCCATAAAAACATTTTTTGAGACTGTGATCCAGATACCCCAGGGACAGCTTTACCTGCGTTTTGCAAATCTGGTGCCTGGCGGGCCGGATATGGATCTGGTGCTTTCCAACGGAACGGAACTCTTTGGCGATGCAGCCTATGGAATGGCAACAAATTATACGCAGATACCCGCCGGGACTTATGTTTTCCATATACAGCAGAGCGGCACCGACAATCGTCTTCTGTATGTGCCGAACATACATCTGATGCCGGGAAGATTCTACACCATATATGTAGTCGGCCGCATGGATGGTACAGTGCCCCTTCAGGTGCTGATACCCCTTGACGGGAACTCATACATCCAACTGTGAGGGTCTGCGGCCCTGAGGATCTGCGGCTCTGAGGATCTGCGGCGCCAAACATGCAATAAAAAGTTCCGGTCCGCATTCCAAAAGCAGACTGGAACTTTTATCAAACATCACCTCAAGTTGGAGTAGCTCTTCAGCTTCTGTATGCTTCGCGGAAGGGCATCCTTTGAATTGCCCCAGGGAGCATCATTATATCTGTAATCGAACTTCTTTGTAAACCACTCAAGCTCCTTTTCGATCCTGTCCAGGTTTTCTGTCTGCTGCTCCAGCAGTATGCCGAGAAATTTGCGGCACTCATTTGGACCAAGATATTTTTCCGCCGCCAGGATCAGCGTTTTAAGGTGGACCAGACAGAAGCCCTTCTTCTCGGAAAACTTCTTTCTGAAATCCTCCTCCTTGGACCAAAGATACATTACTACATCAAGGTACCTGTCCATCGTATGTTCAAGCCTGCCGCATATAGTACAGCTTTTCTCCAGTCCGTCAAGCAGTTCGATCAGCTTTGCGGAAGGACCTGAGGCGTTCAGACCTTTTACTCCGAGCTTGCCGGCAAGAGAGCCCAACAGTGAACCGGAGGATTTGGAATCATTCGCTGCGTCGATCAATTCCTTACCGGCTTCCCGTATTTTCCCCAATTGTTCCTTGATGTGCGTATCTGTCACGAGCCCGAGGCCCAGCCTGTTTTCCTGCCTGTTGTAAAGCTGCTCGTAATGCCTTCTGCAAAAGCCCTTCTTGTTTGTCTCGATCCTGCAGTCAGGCTCCATCAGAGACGGACCCAGATAGTAATCGATATACTCGTTTTCCAGTTTGCTTTCCAGAAGGCAGAGAGGACATTCGCAGTCCTGATCGAAGGCTTCGTTTACAGGTATCGTATATATTTTTTCCTTCATGCGCTTATCTCCTTGCGGTTTATTTTATCCTGCATAAGCGTGATTTGGATTCGCCGGTATTGCTGGGAACACTAGAATCAGATTTTAAGATGATTATATCATTTATAGATGGGAATATACAGTATTGAAGAATTGGAGGATAACATGCTGTATAAGGGATATGAATTGATTCAGAAGGGGACAGGCGTCGTTGTTGAGGGAGTCAGGGATTTCGATCCTGTCCACATATTTGAGTGCGGACAATGCTTCAGGTGGTACAGGGAGCCTGACGGCTCATATACCGGCGTTGTCAGGGGTAAGGCTGCAAATGTATCGTACAGGCCGGGTGTATTGACACTTGACAATGTCACCGCAGATGATTTCGAGCAGATCTGGTTTGATTACTTTGATCTGGGCAGGGATTACAGCGAGATAAAGAAGGCAGTTGCCATCGACGCCACCATGGGAGAAGCTGTGGAATTCGGCAGCGGGATCAGACTGCTGCGTCAGGAACCCTGGGAGGCGCTGATTTCCTTCATCCTGTCCGCAAACAACAGGATACCGAGGATAATGAGTATTATTTTACAGATGTCCAGGCTTTTTGGAAAAGAGATCAAATACAGTGACAGGACGTTTTACGGTTTTCCGGACGCCCGCAGCCTTTCGCAGTGCAGTCTTGAGCAAATCGGAGAATGCAGGGCCGGATACCGCTGCGAGTATATTCACACGACGGCGGCAGAGGTAGCTGTGAACGGGTATGACCACGATAGGCTGTCCGGGATGGAGACTGATGATGCGCGAAAGGAGCTGCTGCGTTTCAAGGGAGTTGGGAACAAAGTGGCGGACTGCGCACTGCTGTATGGCGGAATAAAGTATGATGTATTTCCTGTAGATGTGTGGGTCAAAAGAGTGATGGAGGAGCTCTACTTCAAGCGTGAGGCGGGGTTTCCGGAGATCCAGCGGTTCGCGGCGGAGAAATTCGGCCAGTATGCAGGCTTCGCACAGCAGTACCTGTTTTACTATGCGAGGGAGCATAAAATCGGGATTTAGGCACAGTATGTGCACTCTCCCAATATTATGATAAAGAAGTAGGAACGCTTTACTGCGTTGAGGAGAGTGACACTTGTGTTCGCTATTGCAATAATGGATTCGGGCAATTATGCTCTCAAGCTCTGCACGATTCTTGAGAGGAAGGGATATGTTTTCGAGGTCGTCCCGACTCCCTGTCATATAGCCAGGACCGGCTGCGGCTACTGTCTCAAGTTCCCGCTGGAGTTCAAAGGGCTGGTGCTGCAGGAGGCATTGCTCAATAAGACCGTCATCAGGGAAATATACAGGATCGAACCTCAGCTGACCAGGAACAATTATGTGAAAATATATTGATCCGGTATTGATTTTGTCGGTTTAAAAAGAAATATGAACAGACGCATATACTTCCATAAAGTTCCTAATGAAGTGTCGAATCATTTGAATAATCAAGGAAAACAGAGACTGAGCGAACTAATTTGCGCATTACAGGTTTAATTGCGATTACCGTTCATTGTTTAGACGAGGCGGCAATGATATAATTAATTCACAGAAAGCGAGCGGCGCAAGCAGCCAGATCGCAGTGATTGCAGGACATGAGCCTGTGAAAATCAAATAGGACCTGACCTGAATTGCTCGGATAAACCTATTATTTTGAACCTACATTCATAATACGGGAGTCCGGTAAGTTTGAAGGTGAATACCAGGCCACAAGTTAATTCCGACATGCGAATGCATGCAACGGCGGTGGAAGGTTGAAACCTCCGGCAGGGCACCCACCTAGCTCAGGGCTAGGTGTCAAAATATAGGGGAACGGCTTTTCGGGTTTAAAAAGTAAGAGGATCTGTCATTATTGGCGGTCCTCTTTTTCTTTTACCATTGATTATATGCCCTCACTTCATTCCTATATAGGTTAATCCATTAGCGGACTGTGCAAAAAACGTGACTTCTGGGCGCTTATGGGGTGCCATAATTGACATAATGCATTACTAACTCTAATTATGAGGGATAAATGTGGTAATAATTCAATAAAATCGAGAAATTCTGCCCAGAAGTCTACATTTTTGCACAGTGCACTCAGCGTGCCCGGAAGATGTAAGGTGTACATCCGGCATAGAAGGTACAGCATGCCCCGAAGATGTAACGTGTCCAACGGGCATAGAAGGTATAGCATTCCCTGTGGATGCAGAAATATTGCTTCCAAGGATGATTGTTTACCCATAGAAAGTATTGTGATATCATATGGTAGTATAAGGAAGGCATGTAAAATATATTTGTGTAGAGGTCCGGCATATGTCAATGAAAACCAAGGCTATTTCTTTCAATTCGTTGAAGATATCAATAAGAGTCATCGGGTATATACTGTTCGGTATCATAATGGTGACAGCGATGATCAACATAATTGGGATAGTGATGAATGGTGATAATGTCATAAGAAAAATCCTCGAGATCATATTCCAGCTGATTTTTTATCCATGTTTATGTTTTCTCATCAGGGAACTCTTTATCCTGAAGTATATGTACAGGCAGCCGGAAATCATAAGGATAGCAGGTACAATGATGCCCTTGTTCATTTTCATTATTGGATTTGTTATGTGCTTCAATACCGGTCTGGCTGTTTTCACACTCACGCCCGGCTACGGTTATCCTGAAGGATTCAACGGTATTTATTTATTTGCCTTTCTCCCATTCTTTAGCTTGTATTCGAATAGATTCGTATTCGTGGATCAGCATAATCTGTATGTTGGAACAAAATTTATACCTGCAGACGATATGGAAAAAATCGAAATTCACAAAAAAGATTTTACCTATCGGGTCAATATTGACGGTAAATACGGCGGCAGGCTGACATTTGGCCTTTTGTACAATGTTGAAAGGGACAGGTTTTTGAAATTCATCAAGGAGCATGGCATCAATGTCATCGACATATAAGCAGGATATCCCATGAAACGATGCGTTATAATATCGTGAACATAATCCCGCTAATAATGTAACCTTTTTCGGCTTGAAAAATATAATGATAACAGATAGTTATCATCCGATGAAAACGGGCAACAAACCAAAGAATTCGGAGCATTATTAATTCAAGCTTAATATAAGGAGGTTATATTATGAAGTATGAAGCCGGTCAGATAATCAATCCGGAACACTTCCCAACGCCCAATGAACTTGTTTGCATACAGGTTCCCAAGGTCTTTGACCAGGTTGCGCTAAGAGACTGTGTAACCAGAACGGTCACTCTTATACCAGGCTCTGGGGTCGTGAACCCAGTATTCGCCTTTGAGGGCGCAGACGATTTTGACATTACAGAAGTAAAGGTCATTTCCAAAACTGATTCCATGACAAAACCGGGATATAAAAAGTTGAAATTGTTTGTCAGGATCAGATACACCATCCACTATACGGATGGAGTGAATCAGCTTTCGCAGACTGATGAGGCAAGCTTTAACCTTACGATCAATGAGATCTATTGCCCCGACTGCCTTGCACAAATAGGCATAATCCGTTATCCGTCCGACACAGTGCCCGGAACTATCGATGCTGACGGACTGTCCATTAAAGTTGAAGCATTGGCGGAAGCATTCAATGATATTGTCAACTCTGCAACAGGAGTACTGTCTCTTGATATTGGAGCTTTCTTCATTATCAAATGTGAATGTGTTGTTCAGCTGCTGATACCTGCATACGGATACTGCCCTGTACCGCCGGAACAGCCCAATATTGCGGATCTCAACTGCCGCAGCTTCAGGGATAAAAAGTGCACTCCATTCCCGACTGCATTTTACCCTGACCAGAAAAGGAATATCCTCGACTGTAGTGAAGGGGAAGTGCAATAACAGGCAGGAAGACGCATGTATGCATACTTGACTGCGGTTGGTAAAGGTGAGATATGAGTATGAGGTGAATTTATGAATCAATATATCGCTGTTCCACAATCTAAAACCCATGCTTTCCTTCTTGCCGAAAGGCTTAAGAATGCCGGAGTCACATGCAGCATTTGCTATATCCCCGCCCAGATCTCCAACGGCCCATGCAGCATGGGTGTGAGGTTCAGTGAAAAGTATTTCATCATCTGCAGGAGAGTGATCAGAGAATCCGGACTGCCCGGATGCCGGTTGTATAAGGAAGTTATCAATGCCAACGCCAGTGAGTATTATGAGCAGACGATATGAAGATAAATGAAAACCGCCTGAGCGATCGTTCAAGGCGGTTTTTGATTTATGCGGTGTTGTGGTCAGCAACAATATAGCTATATCTCGGGGTGATAATTCTCGTACCATTTAAGTGTATTAGACAGTCCTTCCTCGAGGGAGTAGCTTTTTGCCCATCTCAATTTTCTTATGGCTTTTTTAGAGTCCAGCCGGAGCATTTTTACCGCAGTTCTTCCCTTCATCGGTACAGGAGGATTTGCGGACTGTTTTCCTGCAAGCCCTGTAAGTATTGCCGAAAGCTCTGATGGTGCAGCGACATCACCTGAACCGATATTATATATACCGCCCGGACTTGCAAAGAATAAAGCTCTGGTAATAGCAGAGCTCAGGTCTGTTACGTGAAGCCATTCTTTTGAAGGGCTATCGCTTCTCACCTGAGGTTCTTTGCCCGCCAGGATGCTTTCGATAATAGACGGGACGGTACAATCCAGGCTCTGCCATGGACCGTATATGCTGCAGCACCGAAGGATAACTGTGGGTATATTGTAAGCCGTGTTGTAGGCCGAAACCATCAGGTCGGCCCCTGCCCTGATGGCGGAATATGGGTCTGTCGGCCTGAAAACAGCAGACTCATCAAGCTCAGCATTTTCATTGGACGAAAAGCCATAGACATCATCGGTTGAAACCTGAATAAATCTTTTCTCCGCCAGAGGCGTCCTGTTCCATATATTACGGGCGCCTTCAAGAAGAGACAGCGTAGCGGAAAAGCTTGAGGTACTTGAATAAATAAATTTCCCCGGATTTTTCTGCTGCTCGGATTCGGTACAGAAATTTATGATCCAGGAAGGCCGGAATTTACGGAATACATATTCGATGAGGTCCTGGTTGCATACATCCCCTTTGATATGGTGATACCTTGGTGAATTCTCAAGATCAGCCAGTCGTCCCAGCTCTGCCGGATATGCCTGCTTGTCGATATTGACTATGATATAGTTTTTATTCCTTCTTAAAAAATATTTGATGAAGTTACTGCCGATAAAGCCGGCTCCACCGGTCGTCAGTACTATTTTCATTCATACCATCTCCTTTGCCTCAGCTGCTGCAGGAGATAACACAGCGCCGGGCCGGTTGCAACCCGTAAAGTTATGTCTACTAATATTTTATGAACCCGATAAAAAGTTGTGCATATAAAGAGGGGGATAATGATAATTATTTACATAAATAACGGAAAGACAGCGCAATCCAGCCGGTGAAGGAATGGCTCCCCACCGGACTGGAAGGACTTAAGAGTTCTGTCGATCATTTCTCAGCCAGTTTACGTAAAAAATCGATAGTGATATGTGAGAAGCCGGTTCCCGGGATAACAGGCTGTGAATTCTCATTTGCAGTCTTGTCAGACACATTACCTTCCTCGGAATTCACCTGTGCTTCGCGGCCAAGCGGTACGGAGGCGGATATGTAATTATTCATTGTCCTTGGCGCAGCCGCAGTTTTATAGAATGTCTCAGGTATGAATGGAGCTCTTTCTGTTGGAGGTTTCACAGGGGCAGGATTGTTTTCTGCCGCAGGGGCCTCTTTTTGAGGCTTCGTATCCTGAACGGCTTGAGCAGATTTCAATGAGTCCAGCTCCTGCTTCAGCCTGTATATCTCCTTGGCATAACGCTCCTGAACGTTTATCTGCCGCTGGAGCTCTGCCCTGAGGTTTTCAAGCTCGGCGCCATGGCCAGAGAGCCTGGATTCTGTCAGCCTTTGAGCACGCTGTATATCCTCGAGCATATTTGCGACAGCTCTTAATGATTCGGGCAGCATGGATCTGCGCTCTTGCATGATATCACTTCTCTCTTCTAGGTTAGGACATTTCTGGTTCATTATATTAATCCCATATGAAAATAGTTCATCTGGCACAATAATGTTAATGGAAACATATTATGAAAATAAGATACGTTAAGTTAACCAGAAGACAGGATGTGAGTGTATGGAAATGGACATAATTAAATGGGATGAAGGTATGGCTGTAAGGTGTATTGCCAGACATAATGCATATCACCTGCAGGTATCGCGAAGCATAGAAGCGGATCGGGAGGAGGCATCGGCCGGGTTGGAGTCTGATGAGGAGGATGACTACCGCTGGACAGAATTCAGCAAAAAAATTAAGAGACTGGCGTCAAGGTGATAAGCTGCGACGAAGCACACAGCGATAGAGATAAGGTTAATGCCTTGTCTCTATTGTCTTTCCAGACAATCCAGATACCATTTTACAAACTTTTCGATACCAGTCTCCAAATCTATCTTTGGCGAGTATCCAAGCAGCCGCTCAGCCTTACTGATGTCGGCACAGGTGATCTCAACGTCACCGGCCTGCACAGGCAGGAAATCTATGTCAGTTCTCGTTCCGGAAGATTTTTGTATAAGCCTGACAACATCGAGTATGCCTGCCGGTTTGGAATTACCAAGATTAATGATCTCAAAATCGCATTCCAGCTCGGCTGATGCGATGATCCCATCCACTATATCATCGATATAGGTATAATCCCTTGCGCTGGTGCCGTCTCCAAATATTTCGATGCTCCTGTTGGCGATGGCTTCTTCGGTAAATATTCGAATGGCCATATCAGGCCTCTGCCTCGGGCCATAGACTGTAAAAAATCTCAGACATACGACGGGTATGCCGTACAATGAATTGTAAGTCCTGCAGAATAACTCGCCGGATAACTTTGAAGCAGCATATGGTGATTGGGGAGTCCCCAGAGGCATCTCCTCTGTAAAAGGAGGCTCCAGGCTGCCATATACAGATGATGAGGAAGCGAAGATGAACTTGCTGACCTTGTGCTTTCTGCAGAGCTCCAGCAGCCCGACGGTGCCCTTGATATCTACATCAACGTAATCCAGAGGGCACTCTATGGACTTTCTGACACCTGCCAGAGCGGCCAGGTGTATAACCGTATCGATGCTGTTTTCACTAAAAACCCGTTCAAGTAGTGCTGTGTCCAAAATATCTCCCTTTATCAGCTTATAATTGGAGCATCTTAAGACAAAGCAGATATTTTCCCGTTTAAGTCCCGGATCATAGTTGCAGTAAAAATTGTCGATCCCGATCACTTCGTTCCCCAGCATCAGAAGCCTTTCACATAAGCTGGAGCCGATAAAGCCGGCGCTGCCGGTGACAAGCACTGTATTCATTTTTTACCTACTCCTTCATAATAAAACCCTAACTTTTTTACATAGTCCGGCGGGTACATGTTCCGAAGATCCAGCAGGACAGGCTGTCTGACTATGGACTTTAGTTTTTCAAAATCCAGATCCGCAAATTCTTCCCATTCCGTTGCAAGAACAACACAATCACTACGGCTGCAGCAGCTGTATGGGTTTTTGCAATAACGCACCTTAAGCTCAGGGTTTTCCTTCTTCAAATTTCCCAGTGCCTTTGGATCATATACACGAACTGCTGCATTCCGCGAAACAAGATCCTTTATTATCGCTACGGAAGGAGAATAGCGTATATCGTCTGTGCCCGGCTTGAATGAGACCCCAAGGATCGATACGGTTTTACCGTCAAGCCCGCCGGCGGCTTCTTCTATCTTTCTGATCATTCGGGCTGTCTGCTCCGAATTGACCGTCATAATACTGCGAAGAAGTTTTGGCTCCAGGCCATAGCTCTCGGCTGCTCCCGCCAGAGCCATGACATCCTTCGGAAAACAGCTGCCGCCAAAACCGGGTCCGGGATTGAGAAACTGTCTGCCGATCCTGTTGTCAAGCCCCATGCCCTCGGAGACCTCCGAAACGTTGGCCCCACAGTGCTCACATATACTGGCGATCTCATTTATGAAGCTGATTTTGCATGCCAGGAAGGCATTGGATGCATACTTGATCATCTCTGACGACTCCAGACTTGTTACAACCATAGGGCAGCAGCACTTTGCGTTTTCAGTATATACTGACTTTATAATATCTGCCGCGTCATGGTTGTCGGCGCCTATCACGACCCGGTCGGCATTGAAGAAATCGCTGATGGCGCTGCCCTCTCTGAGGAATTCGGGATTTGAAACAATGTCGAAGCCATAACTCTTTCCAAGACGGGATAGTTCATCTGAGATCCTTTGTTTGACCAGTCTGCAGGTCCCGACGGGGACAGTGCTTTTGATCACAATGATTTTGTAGCCGTCCATGACTCCTGCTATCGATACAGCTGCTTCAAACACATGAGTCAGGTCGCACCGGGAGTTTTCCAGTGTCGGTGTGTTTACAGCAATGAACAGTATATCCGAATTTGTGACCGCTTTTTTCAGATCAGTTGTAAAAACAAGCTGCTTTCCGGGCTTTGAACAATCGCTTATCAGTTCCTCCAGACCCGGTTCATAAATCGGAAGTATTCCTCTTGAGAGCTTCCCTATTTTCTCTGTATCTATATCACAGCAGTGTACAGGCATACCAGAAGAAGCCAGGCAGGCTCCTGTGACCAGCCCGACGTAGCCTGCTCCGATGATTGCGATGCGGTGCATACTAAACCCTCCTGCGTTGAATTATTGTTTATGCTGCCACGAATCCGGGTAGATCCTGACATTCCTTTTCCAGCCGAATCTGCTCCTGTCCGGGGCGGGCGCGGCCTGAGCATTTGCGTTATCAGTGCTGCTTACAGGATTAGTACTGACTGTGGTATTAGTACTTCCCATGGTATCAATACTGTTTGAGGTATCAGCGCTGATTGTGGCATTCTTTAGACTACCTTTTGTATCATCTTCCGTACTTACTTTGAAATTATCGTAGGATGGTTTCGTTTCAGGTGCATTTTGAACCGGTGTTTTTTGAACCGTATCAGGAAGAGGGACCAGGGCCGTTTTATTCTGTATGACGGCATTTGCCGGCAGGCCTGAGTTCCCGGGAATAACTTCGCTTGCGACCCGTTTCCAGTTGAATTGCCGCTCTGCCATTTCGCGTGCTGCTTTACCCATCTCAATGCATTTTGATGGATTGCCGAGCAGGTACATAATTCCTTCAGCCATCTTATCAGCATTTGAGTAGTCATCTATAATGATGCCGGTTTCTAAATTTCTGATGACCTCTGCGTTTCCGCCTCTGTTCGTCGTTATGATCGGGAGACCGGCCGCCATCGCTTCGTAATGCACTCTGGCCAGCGGCTCATTCCATTGGGAGGCACAAACGAAAACATCGGCCATGCTGTAGTGTCTGCACACCTGATCTGGCGGAAGAAAGCCCGTGAATACCACCGGACCGGGCAGCTGCTCCGCAATCGCCCGGATCTCTTTTGTATAGTCATCTGTTTCGTTGCTTCCGTACCATTTGCTGCCGATGACCACTAATGCGGTATCAGGATTTTTCACCATTACCTTTTTTACCGCATTGAGCATCACATGAACGCCTTTTTTCGGACTGAATCTTCCAACGTAAAGAATGACCCTATGATCCTGCAGCTTATACTTCACTTTTAGCGCAAGCTTATCACTGAGCCCTTCAGGGGTCCATGAAGGCTTGAACATTCCGGCATCGGCACCGGAGTAAACTACACGCAGTTTATCTGCAGCCTGGGGAAAGCGTTCTTTCACTGTATCTGCGATATACTTGCTGACCGTATTGATGAACTCGAGCTTTTTGATACATGACACTGCTTCCTCATCAGTTATTTTTTCCGGGTGGAACATTTCATTGTGAAGGCTGAGACTGAATTTGGATTCCGGCAGGACTTTCATCAGTTCCAGTACATATCGGGGCCGGTTGAACACGTGGATAAGATCAAAGGATCTGTCCAGGGCTGATTTCAGGCTGTTTATATAATTTGCACCGCTGCCTCCCGGGAGCCTTATTAGCCTTATACCGTTGACTGTTTCTCTGTCGGGAAGTCCCGGGTATTGTATACTGAATATGGTTATATCATGCTTTGCCGCAAGGTGCGGAGCAATCCCATCGATATACAGCTGTACTGCTCCTCCTGCAATCGGAGGAACAGGAAGCTTCTCGGTGCAGATTAGGGCTATTTTCACTCGGATCACCCCTTTTTGAGCAATTCTGACAGGACCCGGACCTTTGATTCCTCCAGCCTCGCTGCTCTTTCGATTTCTTCCGCCTTGAGCGGCTTTTCATTCTGGAACCGGTTCTTCACCAACCCATAATACCAGTGAGGATAGAGTAGGTCGGTCAGCAGGATTTCTGTTTCAGCCCTGCTCTGAGGATTGACCTCCGAGTACCAGCCGAGTATATTAGTTATGGTTTCAGCACGCCACTGGCCGAGGTTTTGAGCCTGTTTCCCAATGATTTTTCTCAGATCCCTGGCAGGCAGATCAAAGGTGACACCATCCAGATCGATGATATAGATGCCATCAGCAGTGGAAAGGGCATTGCCTTTGCCATAGTCCTGGTGACACAGAACAAGGGAGCCCGAACCTTCGGAGCTCAGTTTATCGTAGCTGGATGCAGAGAGCTGTGCCAGCGCCGTATCGGCAAGGGCCGTCATTGCATCCGTATGCCTGAGGTATGCCGTATAGGCAGGCTGGACCGGACGGGACGCTGCCGTATCCTTCCAGGCAGTCAGCTTGTTCTTCATGGAAGTGTATTGTTCGGGCCATTTGCCCACTTTTGTAGATACCCGCGCATCGCCGGCGGGTCTGAAGCCCTTTGATGCCAGATGGAAGCGTGCCAGTCCCTGTATTGCTTTTTTCAGGTCGGCGGCATTGCTAAAATTGAGATCACTTCCGTCGATCCACTCATAAAGCACAAACAGCTGACCTTCATATTCTGCGATGGGCTGATTTTTCAAGCTTGGAATGACACCGGGTACCAACCCTCCCGAGTTCTTTACATATATTTGAGCGTTTACAGAGAATTGTGCCTTGTCTATAGTTTGTCTGAGCCTTTTAAGGCAAAGCCATCTTCCTGATGCTCTTAGCTTCCATACTGTTTTAATGCCGCCGCTCTGTATCACAGTGAGACTTTCAGGCTGTATCCCGTATTCCCGCAGAACACTCATGGCTGTCTGTTCATCGGATTTGCCGGTACCGGCTGCTATTTTTTCATTCTTCAAGATCTCGTCATCCTTTCTGATGCTTCTACGATGGAATGATGGAATCGAACTCATTGAGCAGGTTTGTGATGGTTTTCTCGAAACGTGCCATTTCCTGTATCCTCTTTAGATATTTATCATCATTCCATTCGGCATCTCTCTTATATATATATTTGTTTACCGCGCCTATAAAGAGGTGGGGGAACATCAGGTCAAGCTTTACGATGTTCCACTGGGCACGCGTCAGCGGGTTGACCGACTGATAGGACCTCAGCATGCCTGCAGTCAGACCGGTGTCCCATTTCCCTGATTTCTTCATCACCTTGTTGAGTATCTTTCGCAGGTCCCTGGCCGGTATGTCTATGGTGATGGAATCCGTATCGATGACATGAACAGATCCGGATGGATTTATCAGCAGATTCCCTGCAGCGAAGTCCTGGTGACACAGCGAGCCGGATTTGAGGGCCGTTTCCGACCAGACTCTGTATTCCTGCCCGTCGAGGCCTGCGATAGCAGCATTTGCACGTTCGTAGAAGTAGGGGAATTCCGCCATTATGGTATTGCCGATGGCATCGTGTTCCTTCTTTGCCAGCTCGGCTTTATTGTATTCGTTTATTTCCTCGATCTGCCGCCTGTAATCTTCGATCCACAGACCCAGATGAAACTTGGGTTTGCAGTCGGACGGCGGAGAGTAACCCCTGGAAGCCTTATGGAACTTTGCCAGTTCCCTCATGAGACTGTCAAGCTCTCTGGGGGAAGAATAGGAAGGATTTTTTCCTTCCAATGCGGTCGATAGTACAAAGCATGTTCCGTTTACATTGACGTAGTCCCTGCCATCCGATGTTTTAACTGTCTTTGGCAGCGAAACGCCGTTTGAGCTAAGATGATTTACTGCATGCAGCAGAAATCTGATTATTTCTTCGGAATTTGACATTTTTTTGAGGATGTACATTCCTTTATCTGTCTTTATCCACCATACACCTTTTTTATCCTTGTAGGATTCATTGCGGATGTCCGATACTTTGAAAGGGTATTGGGACAATACATAGTCCAGTGGTTCATTTGCCGTATATGCCAAAATACATACCTTCTTTCATAGAACAGAGTATTGAAAAAAACTGCAGCGAAAGTTCATTGAGGGAAATCGGCTTTCGCTGCAGTCAGGGGGATTATTACAGTGTCTGGCTGTCGTCAGTCGTCCTGTGATGTATCTTCTTCTTCAGTCTCTATGTCCCAGGAGGCTTTGATCGTCACCGAACCGCCGTCGATGCCCTCATCATATTTGACCTTGTAGTCGATGTCTGCATCCTCGGGCAGCTGTATCTGCTTTCCTTCGACAACGAGTCTTCCGGCAAACAGATCCGGGACTGCCTTTCTTATAAAATCTCCGAACTCCTCCCTGGAGCCCACAAATGCATCCTGATATCTCATATATACACTCCTTTGCAAATGGATTATGATATATCTTATTATGGTTACATAATAAGTGTTCCATATATTTTACCGATTTGACAGTTTGCTGGAATGGAAGCGGTTCAGAGCTGTTATACTGCTTCCGCTGGTAACATAACGAGGCAAAAAGGCAAAAAAAACGCCGGTATTAAAACCGGCGCATGATACAAGACGGTGGTATTCAGGAGCCTTCGGACCATTCCTTTGGCTCCTGCCATTCCTCCCATATTTTTCGGGCTTCGGGATCCAGGGACAGGCCCGGATTTTCGGAAGGCTTTGGGAGACCTTCAGATAACGAACTGCGAGTTTCAAGCCCCGACTTATTCACATCCAGGGCTGATCCCTGCTCAGGCATGGCGGTGCTTTCGGAGGCCTTGTCTTCGGCTATGACAACTGCCGACTTATATGGATTGCTGATCTCCTTCAATTTGTTTTCGACCAGATTGAGCCGGAGTGATAGTTTTCCAAGCTCTCTGCTCATATCCATATATGCGTTTGTCATCCTTGCCAGCTCCTTTTTTGTTCCGGACCAGCCCGTGCTTATTTCATTGATATCCTCCTGCAGCTCTTTCAGCAGGCTCATTGCCCTATCCCTCATATCCTCCGAATATGTACCGGTTTCCCTGCCGGAGGGTTCGGCCAGTGACAGTTGGGGACCTGCCTTTGAGACAGGTGTATCGAGGAAGGCCAGTCTTACTCCGTTTGATAAAGTGCCGGGGAATATTCCCGGAGAAGGAGTTTGAGATGCAGCAGATGATGATGAGCCCTGCCGGTCCTGAACAACCGGGCTGTTCTGTTCCTTCCAGCAGATACACTGCAGCTGGCGGCCCGGCTGACTGACGTATCTGGCGGGCCTGCTCCAGACATCGCTGTTTAACATCGCTGCAACGTAATATATCACATCATCCCTTATCCAATAGACTGTTGTTTTATCCTTTGTCTGTACGACAGAGTAGTTTTCAAAGGGGTATACCGAGGAGTGAAGCACTGTCTCTGCCGACCACAGGTTTTTATCCCTGCCTTTTTGCTGATAGACCAATTCATACTGCTTCTGGGTCCTCCTCTGATAGCAGAGGTGTATAGTCCCATTTGCATCGATTATTGCATGAGGATATTCACAGTTGCCCATAAACTTGGTGACCGATATAAAATCACTCCAGTGCTTTCTGGCCGTATCCATCTTTTTATAACCAAGCTGCAGATATTTGCCGTCATAGGACTGATAAAAGGCATATATGTTCTCGTTTTGATCATATATGAGAGAGCAGGGGATGTTGCTGCCGGATACATAATCCACTATTTTCGGCGTACTGGCTTTATTCTTGCTGGCTGTCTGATATGCAAGCAAAAAAGAGTTATCATGCTGGAGTACATAAAAAATGTAGATGTTGTTTTTAAGAGGTGCGATATAGAGCTGCTTGTTATAGACCGCGGGTGTCTTGCTGCCTAGTACGGGCATCGCCTTGCTCCACTGGCCATCCATATATATGTAGTTTATGTTGCCTTCATTATCCTGAAAAACTACATGGTATACATTGTGTTCATCCAGCTCTGCATAGAAGTATGGATGAACATTCCTGGCGATCACGATTGAGTCCGGCAGACCGTTTTTGCCGTTGAGCCTGGATGAGCACAGATTCTGTCTGCCATCGCAGAAAATGTCCCGCATTTCTCCGTCTGACCGCCTGAAAATATAGTGCCTGTTGAAATAATTGTACATGACGCTGCTCTCACATTCATAAACCTGTTCTTTATTATATATATGAAGCTGTATGACTCATTTATGGCGGATCGCGCTCAATTATTTTGATAACGTATCACAAATATTTACGTGCAACATATTATGAAAATGAGAGGGAAATCAAAAATATAGCTTAACGTGAAGGGGGATTTAGATATGAGCTATAAACATGATAAAGTGCTCCCTGGCCTTATAGATGACAAGGATCTATGCAGGATCAGGGAAGCAGTTTGTATACAGGTGGAGAAAATCTATGATTCCTGCAAGGAAAAGGATTGTGTGGAAGATGCCAGAGTTTATTTCAGAAATCCGGAAAAAATAAACTGGCTGATATGCCAGGCCATCAATGTCAAGGCAAGACGAGCCGAAGTGATCAAGGTATACTCGGATGTTGAGGAGGTTCCGTTCAAGAGGGGCTTCTATACAGTGGACATCAAGTTTTTCATCAGGATCACGCTGGACTTCTTTGTACCCAGATCCAATGGCGGTATAAAGGTAATAACAGTTCCCGGATTGATCCTGTTCGACAAGAAGGTAATTCTTTTCGGCTCGGAAGGCAATGTCAAGATCTTCAAATCTCACTTTGTGGATCAGGGTATCGACCAGCAGGGAAATTCCGCACTTCAGCAGGATAACCTGCCCATATCCAAGGTAGAGGTAGCTGAGCCTATAACTCTGAATGCAAAGATAATAGAGGTCCTTGAAAACAACTGCGATGAGGGCTGCGACAGAGCCATACCCGGGTCTGTTGCCGACCTGATCGAGGATGTTGAGATCGACGATTCTGATCTGGCAAGAGGCTCTGATGAAGACAGACACCTTGTGATAGTAAGGCGTGTAGTGGCCACTGTCGGCCTCTTCTCCATAATCAAACTGGCAAGATTCGTACAGCTTCTGATACCTGCATTTGATTTCTGTGTACCTAACAAAAAGTGCGTAGCTTCGACTGAAGATGATGCATGTGGATTGTTTGACACCATCGACTTCCCCATAGACGAATTTTTCCCGCCTCAAAAAGCGGATTTCCCCGGGGCTGAAGATATCGAAAGATCTATGAGCGGCGATGAATGATACGATCCATAATAAAGGGATGGCGCTGCCATCCCTTTATTATGACGCAATATGTACAATTGAGGGGGCCGGACGCCCCCTGCAATTCTATTGGACCATATATGGCCGGTATGAGCGCACTCTCGCTATTATCACATGGTCCTGCCAGGAACGAGCAGGTTGATTATGCCATAAACGACTGCGCCCAGAATTGCGCCGAGTATGGTTACATCATAGCCTGCAACAATGAATTTGACGGCATAGATTATTACGGCGGCAACGATAAAGCCTGTCAGACCTCTGCCGAAAGGTGTGGCGTCGATGCCCAGGATTCTTTGAACCAGATAGTCAAGGATCGCAATTACAGCAGCGGCTATAATCAGCGGCCAGATGCCTGAGATAGTGAACCCGGGAGTGAGAAATGCCGTAACAGCCAGTACTATTGCTCCCACAAGCCATCTGACAATAAAACTCCCAAAACTAAAATGCTGAGTTCTTTCAACATTTTCAGCCAAACATATCACTTCCTTTCAAAGGATATATAAAAATACAAAATGCCGTCACTACTATTATTCATTTACAACGATCCGTTTATACGAGCCGGAGATTCTTATTTGTTTACTTTTGAGCAATATTTTGATAAAATTAATGAGCCGAAATAAATTTGGCATCATATATTAGTATAAAAAGCAATGACCCGGAAGAGTAATCCGATCAACTGCAGCAGAGAGGCGCCGCCAGAGGCTGAAAGCGGAGCTTGTGAGGACGTTGGACGAAGTGCCCCGGCGAGCCTGAAACCCGAAAGCACAAGTAGGGTTTCACGGAAGCTGCACCGTTATGCATTTGAGATCGGCGCCCGACGAGGCCACAGTCAAAGTACAGGAACTGTCGGCTGGAGCAGCGCCGTATTAGAGTGGGACCGCGAACGACTTCGCCTCTATTGCAGGGGCGGAGTTTTTATTTTGTATTAGAACAGGAAATATTTTTTTTATTAAGGAGCAGATTATGTTCAAGGGATTGCTTGATGATGCGAGATCGATAGCCCAAAGAGACCCGGCTGCAAAAAACGTGCTGGAGGTCTTTCTGCTGTATCCGGGCTTCCATGCTCTAATATATCATCGGATTTCTCACTGGCTGTACACAAGGAAACGGTTTTTCCTTGCCAGGTGGGTATCACAGGTTGGCCGCTCTGCCACCGGAGTCGAGATACATCCGGGTGCAAAGCTTGGCAGAGGACTCTTTATCGACCATGGCATGGGAATAGTAATAGGTGAGACTGCTGAAGTCGGCAGCAACTGTACGATATACCATGGTGTTACATTGGGAGGCACGGGCAAGGACACGGGAAAAAGACACCCGACTGTCGGTGACAATGTTCTGATCGGTACAGGAGCAAAGCTGCTCGGACCGATCAATATAGGTGATAATGCTATGATAGGAGCAGGATCCATCGTGCTTGACGACGTTGAACCCAACACTACCGTTGCAGGACTGAAGGCCAGGGTCGTCAGGCACTCAGGCAAAAAGCTGATGCCTTCCATCGAACTGGATCAGATCCATATACCGGACCCTGTGGCACAGGAACTGTGCAAGATGCTTATGCGTATAGAGCATCTTGAATCAGAAGTGCGGGGCGGGCCGCAAAATATACAAGCCGAGAAGATCAATATACCGGAAGAAAATCGGGAGGGGAATTAACGATGAAGCTTTATAACACACTCACAAGGCAGAAGGAAGAGTTCAAACCCATTAATGACGATACGGTCAGCATATACACCTGCGGACCTACTGTTTATCAGTATGCTCATATAGGAAACATGAGGGCCTACATATTCATGGATATACTCAGAAGGGTCCTGAAATATAATGGGTACCACCTTAAGAATGTAATGAACATTACTGATGTGGGACATCTGGTATCAGATTCAGACGAGGGCGAGGACAAAATGGTCAAGACATCCCGCCAGACACAGAAATCCCCATGGGAGATAGCCGAGTATTACACAGGTATATTTATGAACGATCTTCAGGAGCTGAATATAGGCAAGCCGGAATATATACCAAAAGCGACAGAGCATATAGCAGAGATGCTGGAATTCGTCGAAGGCCTTGTTGATAAGGGCTATGCTTATGAAACAAGCGATGGCATCTATTTTGATATCATGAAATTCGAAGGCTACGGAAAGCTGTCGGGACTCGATCTGGAAGGACAGATAGCAGGCGCAAGGGTCGATGTGAACGAAGAAAAAAGGCATCCGGCTGACTTCGCCCTCTGGAAGAAGGCGCCGAAGGAGCATATAATGCAGTGGCCAAGCCGCTGGGGCATGGGTTATCCGGGGTGGCACATAGAATGCTCCGCCATGGGAAGGAAGTACCTTGGAGATGAATTCGACATCCATACAGGAGGAGTCGATCACATACCTGTACACCACGAGAATGAAATAGCACAGAGCGAGGCGCTGTTGGGCAAGCCTGCGGTGCATTACTGGCTCCATGGCGAATTTCTCCTTGTGGACAATGGCAAGATGTCCAAGAGCCTCGGGACCACATACACAGTGGCTGATCTCAAGGAAAAGGGCTTCAGCCCTCTGGCCTACAGATATATGTGCCTCAATGCCAATTACAGAAGCAAGCTGAATTTCACATGGGATGGGTTAAAAGCGGCACAGACGGCTCTGGACAGGCTGCTGGAGGGGGTTCTGGCCCATAAGACGGCAGATCCTCAGGTCAGGATCGATGAAGGAACAATAAAGGGTTTCGAGACCGAATTCGAGGCTGCAATAAATGATGACCTCAACATACCAAGAGCAATGGGCGTAGCCTGGAATGCTGCCAGGTACGGAACAAAGTCCCAGGAGCTTTACAAGCTGCTTCTCAAAATGGACAGCATATTTGGACTGGATTTTGAAAAGGCCCAGGCAAAGGCTGATGAGAGTGCACCTGACATCAGCCCTGAGATACAGGAGCTGGTAAACCTCAGACAGCAGGCCAGAAAGGATAAGAACTGGAAGCAGGCCGATGAGATAAGGGATAAGCTGAGTCAAATGGGAATAACGGTCGAAGACACACCACAAGGTCCGAAGGTCGTATTTAAAGACAGCAAATAATACGTCTGCAGGTATAACGGCATACCGTCATATAATGGTAAACAGCAAAAGATCCTTGAAACACTTGAAACCAAGTGCTCCAAGGATCTTTTTTGATTATCGGACGCTCCCCAGGCAGGAACACAATCGCTTTTGCGGGAGTATTATGATGACAGAAGCAGCAACAGATGGGGGAGCAGAGCATGGAGGAAATAAGGGAGCCATGTGTCGAAGACCGCGAGCTGCAAGCCGGAAGCTCCCATTCGTTTTCCAGAGTGATAACGGAAGAAATGGTGATGGACTTTGCCAGGCTAAGCGGAGATTACAATCCCGTGCATATGGATGAAGACTACTGCCGCCGTCACAATCTGGGTCAAAGGATGGGCCATGGCATGCTGATACTGTCAATGGTGTCGACTTTGATCGGGATGTATCTGCCCGGACCCGGATCTGTCTGGCTTTCACAGTCCTTCGATTTTATACGTCCTGTGAGGATCGGTGATGAACTGACGGTTATGGGAAGAGTACTGGACATAAAAAACAAGGGTATCCTCGGAAACGATATCATTACAATGTCAGTTGCCATAAACAATGATGCAAATGCTGTCATTGCCCGCGGCAGGGTGATTGTCACGGTAAAATAGTCTGAATGCCGGGATGAGGAGTTGAGCTGCCGGATATGAGCGGTAAAGTGATTCTTGTTACAGGCGGAAGCAGAGGTTTGGGTTCTTCCATAGTTGAAAGGCTGGCGTCTGAAAACGATAACGAAATATACTATACCTTTGTTCATCAGCCTTCCGGCGGGGAGCAAACCGGCATGGAGCAGAAATTTCATCCGGAGTGGGTGCACGGTATATTATGCGAACAGAGAGATGAGGACAGCATAAAGGCCTGTTACGATATTATACGCTCCCGGAGCGGGAGACTGGACGCTCTTATAAATAATGCATGCAGCCCATTCCTGCCATGCGAGCTAATGAAGGCTGACTGGAGCATGTATCAGGATCTGATCGATACGAATGTGAAGGGGGCCTTTCTCCATATCAGGGAAGCGGCAAGTATAATGAAAGAGCAGGGCTCAGGAAGGATCATCAACATACTGTCCTCGTATGTGCTGAATCTGCCGCCTCCTAAGCTCTCCTTCTATATTACCGCCAAGTATGCCCTTCTTGGGATGACCAAGTCGGCAGCAGTTGAGCTTTCCGGATACGGCATAAATGTAAATGCCATATCGCCCGGGATGATGGATACAGACCTTACTGGCCATTTGCCCCGAAAATATATGCAGGCATATGCGGCCACGCACCCGATGAAAAGAATGACGACGCCCTCGGATGTTGCTGATGCAGTGCACTTTCTGATATCTGACAGTGCGTCATTTATCAGCGGTGCAAACATACCGGTGAATGGAGGAGAAGCTTTTTGAACAAATCGGATTTTAGAATAGCCCTTCTCGGCAATTTTACCACGGAATATATCGGGATGGCGCTGCGGGAGGAAAGCACCCGGGCGGGTATAGGCACTAAGGTTTATAATGCGCCATACAATCAGTACATTCAACAGATAATGGATCCGGAAAGCAGATTTTATGCCTTTATGCCGGACCTGACCATTTTGCTTCTCGACAGCCGGATATTATTTACTAAGGACTTCCGGCTGCCGGAGGATATTGCCGGCAATATTATGTCCCTGTTGGGCAGAATAAGGCAATATTGCGGTACGAAAATCATTTTGAACAATTTTATGATCCCCTACCATGTTCCGTTAGGGATACAGGACAACCGTCTTGAATCCGGACTCAAACGCCGTATTACGCAGACGAATCTCGAACTGGAGAGTGCTGTCCTGAAGCTGGAGGATGTATATGTTTATGACTTTGATGGGTTCTGCTCGCTGATAGGACAGAAAGAAATGCTGGACAATAAAATGTATTACCTCGCCGGCTGCGCCATGTCCCTGGCTGCATCGAAAAGACTGGCGGGAGAATATATGCGGTACATCCTGCCCATGCTTTCAATGAATAAGAAGTGCCTTGTACTGGACCTGGACAATACGCTTTGGGGCGGCATTGCCGCAGAAGACGGTCTGGAAGGCGTGTGTCTGGATGTGACGGGAAAGGGAAGATGTTATTACGATTTCCAACAGGAGGTGCTCAATCTTTACCGGAGGGGTATTTTCATTGCCGCAGCCAGCAGGAACAATCCGGAGGACGCACTGGAGATCATAAACAAGCATCCTCACATGCTGCTCAGAGAGAAGCATTTTGCCGCCATGCGTATCAATTGGGCGGATAAAGCGACAAATCTGAAGGAGATCGCTTCGGAGCTCAATATCGGAACAGACAGTCTGGTGTTTTTTGATGATAATCCTGTTGAAAGGGAGCTTATAAAAAGTATTCTTCCCGAGGTAACCGTAGTTGATGTACCTGCTGATGCTGCCGCCTATGGCGATACCTTACGGACCCTGCCGCTGTTTGAAATGCTGCAGATCACGGAGGAGGACAGGCGGCGGAATGAAATGGCGGCACAGAACAGGGAGCGGGCATATTACCTTACACAGGCGGGTAATCTGAAGGATTTTCTTACCGGCCTGGCAATGGTCATGGAGGTAGTTCCGGCCAATGACTTCATGCTTCCGAGAGTATCTCAGCTGACATTGAAAACCAACCAATTCAATATGACGACGAGACGGTATCTTTTATCACAGCTCAGGCAAATGACCGAAGATGGTAATTATTGTATTCTCTGTTGTTCCGTGACCGACAGGTTTGGGGACAATGGTATCACCGGGTGCTGTATAGCAAGGCCGGAGGAGGACACGGCCTGGCTGGACACATTTCTTTTGAGCTGCAGAGTGCTTGGCCGGGATGTGGAATATGCCTTTCTTGGTGAGGTAATTCGATATTTACGGGAGAAAAAGAATATACAGAGGGTTTTTGCGGAGTATATACCGACACAAAAAAACAGGGCAAATGAAGGATTCTATAAAAAGGCCGGCTTCAAGCCGGTGAGATCGGATGAAAGGTGCTCTGTTTTTGAACTGGATCCGGGGCAGGAGATTTTCAGAATTGAACATATACGGATCCTGACAGGGGAGGATTGAGGAATCATGGATGCGGAATTCGTGAAATTTGTTGCCGGTCTGCTGAAGATAGATCCGGCTCTTTTGAAGGAGGATTCAACGGCAGCCACAATGCCTGAATGGGATTCGCTGAATCACTGGATGATCATTGGCGAACTGGAGGGAAAATACGGAGTCGAATTTTCAATGGATGAAGCTGTCGAATTTGAAAATCTGGGAGATATTTATCAGATGATCCAAATCAAACGAAAGAATTTACGAGGCTGATCTGCCAGTAAGGTTTCGGGCAGGAAATGTGACATCTCCTGCCCCTGTATTTAGTTGCTGTTTTGGATGTAGTAGTTCATGTTCTCCAGGGCCCATTCCCTGTTATATACATGATTGGCTGTTGAGGCAGGATCATATATCGATCCGCACCAGGCAGTCCTTTTCCCCTGCTCCAGCTCCTTGAAAAACTCCAGATACTTCCATTTGAATTTGTTCACAAAGGATTCGTTCTGGTATCTTCTTGTACGTATAGTGAAGCATGTTTCAGTGGTTTTATTGAACTTGCATACACCCCTGGCAAGACATTTATTACAGCTGATTTCCTGGTCCATTCCAATGTCGATCAGCGGGACTTTGTTCGGATCGCTCATATATCCGGTTTTAAATTTGGTATAATGCATCACTCTCGGTGTCAGCTCGGCGTCTCCCCAACAGGTTTCCTCGCTCCAGTAGCCAATTTTTTCGATCAGCTCGGGACGCATGCACATAAAGCATCCATGAACGAAGTCAAGGATGACATCCACATTGCCGTTTTTCAGCTCCAGGTAACATGCATCACCCTTTACCTTCGGTATGACCTCCGTATATATTGGGATATAGGGGGCAACTCTTTGAACACCCAGCAGGCCGACTTCAGGGAAAGCCCTGAAAACCTTCATGAAGCGTTTGATCCAGTCCCGTGTCTTAACGACCACATCGCTGTCAATGTTGAAAAAATACTGATCGGGCCTTCTTTTTGTGAGGTTGAGATTCAGCGCCGGGATAGGCCCCGCATTGACGGGCAGTTTCAGCATGGATTTTATCCTTGGATCTTTGACAGTTTGCAGATACTCCCATGTATCATCCGTCGAATTGCTGTCGATGATATGCATTTCGAACTCATCCGGCGTATCGAGAATGGATTTGAGGCTTTGTGCCGTCAGACCAAGTCTGTTGAACGCGGTGAAATTAACAAATGGAGGAGTCATTTATCAGTCCTTCTTTCTTTAATATTTTATGTTGCTTTGGCAATTTGATCTGCTCATAAGAATTAGGTTATTTGTATACATAATGTGTTTACCTAGTCATATATATGCTGCTGTCAATGTGATTGATACTATCATCAGGCAGAAAAACCACTTCGCCTTCTCTGGCCGAGCGATATATGGCACAAACAAGCTCAAGAGATTTGCGTCCCTCCGGTCCGTCGGCACAGGGTTCGGCCTTTCCTCCCAGGACATCCAGCACATTGGAATAGTAGGCCGTATGACCGTAACCATAAACATCTGCAGGCTCATAGCATGATTCGGCTGCCAGCAGATCATCATCATCTGAAGTTTCAAATTCCCATTTTTCGATCCGGTTCAATGCCATACCGCCAATCTTGACGGTTCCTTTTTCACCGAGAACTGAAATGCTTCCCTCGACATTCCTGGGAAAGGTCAGCATCGTGACATTAAGGCTTCCGATGGCGCCGCTTTTATAACGAATAACTGCAGAACCTGTGTCTTCTGCTTCGATCTGTCTTCCAAGTGTCCCTGTCAGGGCAGCAGCAGTTTCGACAGGACCTCCAAGCCATTGCAGCATGTCGACATAATGTATCGCCTGATTGCAGAAGGCTCCCCCGTCCATTTCCCATGTGCCCC
Organism: Bacillota bacterium; assembly: GCA_023435305.1. Classification (GTDB taxonomy): domain Bacteria; phylum Bacillota; class Clostridia; order Acetivibrionales; family DTU013; genus DTU013. Next base: position 63,916 of record JAEYRV010000024.1, on the reverse strand, counting down.
TCCAGGGTGCCTGATCATAATAGCTTTGGGGCCGCTGCCACAGAACGTTGGACAAAAGCATGTGGATCCTGCCGAAACGGCCTTTATCCATTGAACGCTTCAGTAACCGGACGGTACTGTTGAGTCTGTTTTGCATCATTACAAACAGCCGGACCTTGTTTTCCTCACATGCCTTTATCAGTTTGTCGGCGGATGGCAAATCGATACCCATTGGCTTTTCAGTCAATACATGGATGTGCTTTCCGGCCGCCTTTATACCATGTATGGGATGCAGCCCGCTAGGCGTGCAGATGGAAAGCACATCAATATCCTCATTCTCCAGCATATCGTCCAGATTCAGATATATCCGCGGCTTCATTATACTTCCTTTGCCTCTGCAGGACGCTTCCCTTATATATTCGGCGGCTTTTACCGCCGCTCTGTCGGCGATGAGGTCGCATACACATGTCAAAACTGCGTTTTCACGGAATGCAGCCATCGCTGCGATATGCCGGCTGGATATCCTTCCGCATCCAACCAGGCCGAATTTGATTTTTTGACTAGTCATTATTGATCACCGTAATTCTATAATTTACATAACGCTACATAATATGCTTCTGACCGGACATCAGTGATTTTTCAGAAGCTGGCTTTTAATTTTTGTTGAAACTGATGAAGGTTTTGATAGTATAGAAAGAGAACTGTAATTCAAGTAATGGAAACTGGAAGAAGGAGTAAGCATCCAATCAACTAATTGTTGCAGCAGATGCTGATTTTAAAATGAAACTTGTCAACTATTATGAAGATACAAAATCACTTCACATCGGAACGATGGAGAACAGAGCCTATTACATCCCATATCCTCCTGACCGGAAGAGAAACCCTGTTTCTGGTGATCTCTCCGAAAGGCAGATAGTTCTTAATGGGTCATGGGAGTTTTCATACTTTGAGAATCTGTATCAGGTACCGGAAGACTTTTTCCAGCCTGACTTTGATTTCAGCAGTTTTAAAAAGATCCCGGTTCCATCCTGCTGGCAGACACAGGGTTATGACAGGCATCAATATACAAATGTAGAGTATCCTTTCCCATTCGATCCGCCCTATGTGCCGACAAATAATCCATGTGGCGCATATATCAGGCGGTTTACGATAACGAAGGTGCAGCAGGGTTATAAACAATACCTCAACTTCGAAGGAGTTGACTCATGTTTCTATGTTTGGGTGAACGGTGATTTTGTCGGATACAGTCAGGTATCTCATTCAACGTCAGAATTTGATATATCCCCGTTTACTGTTGAAGGTGATAATGTTCTGGCGGTTCTGGTGCTGAAATGGTGTGACGGCAGCTATTTGGAGGATCAGGACAAGTTCCGGATGTCCGGGATCTTCAGGGATGTTTATATACTTTTACGCCCATTGCAGCACATAAGGGACTATTTTGTAAAAACAATTGTGGATGATACCTGTCAAAAGGCTGAAATAAGTGTTGATCTGGAGTTTTTGGACGAATGGCTTCCGGTGAATGGTGTATTGGAGGATCCGTCGGGGAACGAGGCCGGTATTTTTCATCAGGAGGGAAGGTCGCTAAAACTTGAGGTGAATGATCCGATATTGTGGAATGCGGAACAGCCTGTCCTTTATACATTGGTTTTGGAATGTCCGGACGAGAGGATCGTTCAAAGGGTTGGAATACGAAAAGTTGAGATAAGAGAAGGCATAGTGTACATAAATAATACCAAAGTCAAATTCAAAGGTGTCAACCGTCACGACAGTGATCCGGTCACAGGGTATACAATAAGCAGAGAACAGGCAATCAGGGATCTTACTTTAATGAAGCAGCACAATATCAATGCTGTCCGGACAAGTCATTATCCAAATGCGCCGTGGTTTGTCCAGCTGTGCAGCGAATATGGCTTTTATGTGATCAGTGAATCGGATGTGGAATGTCATAGCTGTGTCAGCATTTTCGGCGGAGGATATGGCGAGACATACGGCCTACTGGCACAGGATGAGAGGTTTTATCAGCCCATACTGGACAGGGTGCAGAGGAACGTGATCCGTGATAAAAACAATGCTTCGGTGATTTTCTGGTCATTGGGAAATGAAGCGGGATATGGACCGGCTTTCGAGGACGCAGGGCGATGGGTGAAGGAATACGACTCCACAAGGCTGATCCATTATGAAGGGTTTTGTCATCAGACAGGCGGACACATCAATGATGGGACCATGCTTGATGTTTACAGCAAAATGTATGATACAACGGAGACCATCGAAGCCTACTTGCAGGATCCCCAAAACAAAAAGCCCTATATCCTGTGTGAATATATCCACGCCATGGGGAATGGTCCGGGAGATGCCGAGGATTACATGAAGCTTATCTATCGGGAAGACCGTATTTGCGGAGGCTTCGTATGGGAATGGTGCGATCATGCGATCTATATGGGAAAGACCATCGAAGGCAGGGAGAAGTATTTTTATGGCGGTGACTTCAAGGAGTTTCCCCATTCCGGCAATTTTTGCATGGATGGGCTGGTTTATCCGGATCGCCGTGTCCATACGGGACTTCTTGAGTATAAAAACGTCATAAGACCGGTCAGAGCAAAACTGCTGGATGGGCAGACCGGAAAATTCAGATTGGAGAATAAACTCGATTTTGTTGATTTGGCGGATTTTGTGAAGATCCGGTATGAGCTCACAAGGAATGGCGATGTGATCGAAACCGGATTTATAGACATACCATCTGTGAGGCCAAGATCTTATGCCGATGTGAAAATCGATTACAGAATCCCGGATGATGGTATTTTCCATGTCCGACTGATTTATTTACAAAAGGAAAAAACTCCGATGGTAAAAACAGGGCATGTTCTGGGATATGAGCAATTCGAGATCCAGAAGGCGCCTATTGATTGGACTGAGAAGAGTACAGTCAGTCAGCATGATGTTGAAATGCTTTGTTATCGACAGACAGATACCGGGATTATCGTGAAAGGCAATAAATTTGAATATTCATTCAGTAAGCTGACAGGAAATTTCCAGCAGTTGAATTACAGGAACAAATCATTTTTGAAGGAGCCAATGGAATATAACATCTGGCGGGCGTTGACAGACAATGATGGCCGGCTGAAGGATACCTGGCTGAAGGCGGGGTATGATCGCGCCCGGGTCAGGGTTTATGAAACCTTTGTTGAACAGGTACAGGGCAAGGTTGTTATTCGTTCTGTTTTGAGCCTGTCTGCGGTTTTCATACAACGAATACTGGATATTCAGGCGATTTTTTCGATAGATGCATCAGGGGGTGTGGAATTCCATATCTCGTGTAAAAAGGACCCGGTATTCCCAATGCTACCGCGCTTTGGCCTGAGATTGTTCCTGGCGAAGGAACTTGAGGAAGTGACATATTTCGGTTATGGCCCCTATGAGAGCTATATTGATAAACGTCAGGCATCGTATCTTGGCCGTTTCACGGATACTGTGACCAGGATGCACGAGGATTATATCCGGCCTCAGGAAAATGGAAGCCATTTCGGTACAGAATATCTGAGGATCTCCAATGGAGAGGACAGGATCGAGATTACCTCGGATAGTGGGTTTTCATTTAATGCCTCCCATTATACTCAGGAAGAACTGGGGAACAAGAAGCACAATTATGAGCTGGTCGAATCCGGGTGCACGCTCCTGTGCCTTGATTACAAGCAAAATGGTATTGGGTCGGCCTCTTGTGGGCCTGATCTGAAAGAACAATATCAATTTAACGAAACAGAGTTTGTTTTTCAAGGCAGGATCTTATTTGGAAGATAGTCTTTTTCATAATTTTTTTGCCCCAACTTGAATATCAGGAGCAGGGATGCGGACTGTGTGCAGAAAAGTGTCCTGATAATGCTATCGAGATCAAATCGCGTCGGCCTGTGTGAGTGAAAGGTACGTGTTCAATGTGCTTGGGCTGTCTACACAGATGTCCGCAGTTTTCTATTCAATTTGGATCAAAAACACAAAATCACGGCCAGTATCAAAATCCACATGCGAGAATATAAAGTACAGCAGGCTCAGTGTAGATAAGTGTCATCTGTTATGCAGGTTACGGTATTTCCCTCTTTTAAATAATACCGGCTGCATTTTGGACAGACAGCATTGTTGCTGTCCTCAAACCGGAGCTTCTCACCGCAGATGCACATCCAACCCGACAACCTTGCCGGATTTCCCATCACCAGCGCAAAATCCGGCACATCCTTTGTAACCACGCTGCCGGCGCCGATAAAGGCATGACATCCGATGGTGTGGCCGCAGACAATGGTGGCGTTTGCCCCGATGGATGCGCCTTTTTTTATGATGGTCGGTCTGTATTCACTCTTTCTGTCAATGGCAGACCGAGGATTGATCACATTAGTAAATACGCAGGATGGACCCAGAAAAACATCGTCTTCACAAGTAACACCTGTATATAGCGAAACATTGTTTTGTATTTTACATCGGTTGCCGATTTTCACGTATGGAGATACTACAACATTCTGACCGATATTGCAGTCCTCACCGATAACACATGGGCTCATCACATGGCAGAAATGCCATATCTTTGTATTGGCGCCTATGATGCAGGGTTCGTCTATATAGCTGGATTCGTGAACAAAAAAAGAAGAATCCACAGCACAGCCCTCCTATTCGAGATTGTTACAGCATTACTTTGCAGCGTTGAACAGTGTTTTCGCGATATATTCCATCTGAGCCGCCGTCAATTCAGGGTATATGGGGATGGATAAAATACGTTCAGACAGTCTTTCCGTCACAGGAAAATCACCGGGATGATAGCCAAGGCCTTCATAAGCTTTCTGCAAGTGAAGGGGTATGGGGTAGTGGATCCCCGTTGAGATGCCCTTGTCCTTCAGTATCCTTAACAGTTCGTTGCGGTTCTCCGACTGAACCACATATAAATGAAACACCCCTTGCGCGTTCTCCGGCAGTTTCGGCAGGATAAGTGATGTGTCCCGGAGGTACTCATTATAGAAATGAGCGATTTCCCTCCTTGTCTCATTCCACTGATCTATATACTTTAGCTTGACCAGCAGTATAGCTGCTTGCAGTTCATCCAGTCTGGAGTTGTAGCCGATACGGGAGTTATAATACTTTGAAATATCAAATCCCGGATCACCCGGGAGAGCAGCAATAAGCGACGCCGGAGCCCCCTGTGTCCTGCCTCTGGCAGAGCCATGCACCCGAAGACTTTTAGCTTCCGAAGCAATGTGGTCATCATTTGTAGTGATCAATCCACCATCGCCATAAGCTCCCAGGTTTTTTGACGGAAAAAAAGAAAAGCAGCCGGCATTTCCCATTGATCCGGCTTTCTGTCCCTTATAACTGGCTCCAAAGGCCTGACAGGCGTCCTCAATAATGAGCAGACCGTATTTGTCCGCTGTCATGCGCAACTCATCCATATCTGCCGGCTGCCCATACATGTGGACAGGAATTATTGCTTTTGTTCTTGGAGTAATCACATTATGGAACTGTCGGGCATCTATATTGAAGGTATCCTGATCGACATCCGAAAACACGGGCTTTGCCCCGACTCTGGAAATGGCTTCTGCTGTAGCAAAAAACGTAAAGGGTGAGGTGATTACCTCGTCGCCTTCCCCGATGCCGCAGGCGTGAAGCGACAGGACCAGTGCATCCGTACCGTTTGCACAGGAAACAGCATGCCTGGTGCCGATATAGCGGGCTATTTCATTCTCCAGCTCTGTTACTTTCTTTCCCATAATAAAGTGTGAACTCTCAAGGACATCAGTTATCGCCTGGTTTATTTCATCTTTTATCTGCTGGTACTGGGCTTTCAGATCAACTAACGGGATCATTTGATATATCCTCTCTATTCATTCTTTCCTATTTTATGACAACGAAACGCCAAGTGTGCAAAAATACAAGCTGCCGGTGTTTGTTGGAGCGGTGGGCGGCGTCGGGATAAAAAATCACAAATGAATAGTTAACATAATCAGGCTGGTTTACATATAATACCATGAGGTTGGCAAATGCTTCATTTCCAGCCATTAAAAACAAAAAGGAGGTGGAAAAATGCCATTTGAGGAGTTGATTGTCAACGGAGGGTTTGAAACAGGGTCACTTCCTCCCTGGGTTGCTGTGGATGCAGTTGTTACAGCACAGTACAGCCATTCCGGAATCTTTTCTGCACAGTTGGCAGGAGGACTGTCAAATTCTTTTATTGCTCAGGTCGTCCCGGTTTTGCCGGGGGAGAGGTATGAATTCAAGGTGTCTCTTGCGAGGGTCGGGCCATTGCCCAGCCCGCAGGTGGTCATACTGATCTCATATTATGATGCGGCTTTCAATTTTTTAGACACCGGTCTTATCACAATAATACCGACTGGAAGACTTCCGGATGTATTGAACAATAACTGGATCGAGGTCTATCAGGTGACTGATGAGGCGCCTCCGGGAGCCGACCAGGCTTTCATATTCATCAGTACGATACCCGAAGCCGGCACTGCCAATGTCATAGTGGACGATGTGTCACTCATCTCAGTTGAGGGCGCAGGCGCAACCGGACCTACCGGCCCGACCGGCGCAACCGGACCTACCGGCGCAACCGGCCCTACCGGAGCAACTGGACCTACCGGCCCGACTGGACCTACCGGCCCGACTGGAGCAACCGGACCTACCGGCCCGACAGGCGCAACCGGACCTACTGGCGCAACTGGCCCTACCGGAGCAACTGGCCCGACTGGACCTACCGGAGCAACCGGACCTACCGGCCCGACTGGCCCGACTGGACCGACCGGACCTACCGGACCTACTGGACCTACTGGCGCAACTGGCCCGACTGGTGCAACCGGACCTACCGGAGCAACTGGCGCAACCGGATCTACCGGCCCGACCGGATCTACCGGCCCGACTGGAGCAACCGGACCTACCGGAGCAACCGGCCCTACCGGCCCGACAGGCGCAACTGGACCTACCGGACCTACTGGAGCAACCGGACCTACCGGACCTACCGGCCCGACTGGAGCAACCGGACCTACCGGCCCGACTGGCCCGACCGGCGCAACAGGTGCTACCGGCCCGACAGGACCGACAGGAGCTACTGGAGCTACAGGACCGACAGGAGCAACCGGCACTACTGGCCCGACTGGACCTACTGGCGCAACCGGAGCAACCGGACCTACCGGACCTACTGGCCCGACCGGCGCAACAGGTGCTACCGGCCCGACCGGACCGACAGGAGCTACTGGAGCTACAGGACCGACAGGAGCAACCGGCGCTACTGGCCCTACTGGACCTACTGGCGCAACCGGAGCAACTGGACCTACCGGCCCGACTGGCCCGACTGGAGCAACCGGACCTACTGGCGCAACCGGACCTACCGGCCCGACAGGACCGACCGGAGCAACCGGCCCGACTGGCCCGACTGGCCCGACTGGATCTACCGGCGCTACTGGCCCTACTGGACCTACTGGCGCAACAGGAGCAACTGGCCCAACTGGACCTACCGGCCCGACCGGACCTACCGGCCCGACTGGCCCGACCGGCCCGACTGGCCCGACTGGAGCAACTGGAGCAACTGGAGCAACTGGAGCAACCGGCGCAACTGGAGCAACCGGCGCAACCGGCGCAACCGGAGCAACTGGCGCAACCGGACCTACCGGACCATAACGGTAGCGATGAGTTACAGCGATGCCTGTCATCAGGCAGGCATCGCTATTATTTTCTGTATATGAAAGGGTTAAATCATGATTACAATAAGCTTATGCATGATCGTGAAAAATGAAGAAGCACTGCTGGCCCGCTGTCTGGACACAGTCTATGATCTTGTAGACGAAATCAACATCGTAGATACCGGCTCCACCGACCGTACCAAGGAAATAGCCGCCCGATACACCGACCGCATTTTTGACTTTGAATGGATCAACAGCTTTGCTGCCGCCAGAAATGAATCCTTCCGCCATGCAACAAAGGAATATATACTGTTTCTGGATGCCGATGATGTATTGCTTGATAAAGACCGCATCCTGCTCAAGGAGCTGAAGGAGACACTGGATCCGTCTGTGGATGCCGTTTCGATGTACTACAACTTCGGATCCGACGAGTTCGGAAATGTCACACTTCAATTTCGCCGCCATCGTCTGCTCAGAAAGGACAGGAACTTCAAATGGTATGGAGATTGCCATCAATATTTGAACGTCAGCGGTAAGGTGATCGATTCCGAAATCGCAGTCACCCATAAAAAATTGCGTCATGCCGTCGGACGGACAATGTCCATGTATGAAAAGAAGCTGGCCCGTGGTGACGAATTTTCCGCCAGAGACTTCTTCTACTATGGAAATGAACTTAGAGAAAACGGACATTACAGAAAGGCCATTGAAAGCTATGAAAAAAACCTTTCAATGGAGGAAGGATGGGTGGAGGACAAGATCTTCGCCTGCATTTTCATGGCGGATTGCTACCGTTTTCTCAATGAGACTGATAATGAACTGGATTCACTGTTGAGATCCTTCCGGTACACTGCGCCGCGAGCTGAAGCATGTTGCCGGATCGGACAGGTGTTCCAGCGCAGAAGGGATTACCGGACAGCGATCTTCTGGTACGAGGAGGCAGCATCGCAGAAGCCTGAGCCTGAACGCTGGAGTTTTACTTATAAAGCTTATTACACATGGTATCCTCATCTTCAGCTATGCGTCTGCTACTACAACCTGGGAGAATACCATAAAGCCTTCGAACATAACGAGGAAGCAGGGAAATACAGGCCCGAGGATAAAAGTGTTCTACACAACAGGGCACTACTTCAAAAGAGGCTGTTCAAGGCGAGAAAAAATGTTCCGGCTGAGAATGGAGAAACCGAAAGGGCCGGGGACGCAACTACATGAGAATTATCGAAGAAATATGGTGAAAAGCAGGGTATGCCAGCATTTACAGCCTCCTTGCCCTGCTTTTTCTTCAGTTGGGAGTGGACAAGCTGGGATCACCGTCGGAGTCGGGATCGAATAGATTAACTTTGATCTGCTTAGCAGGAACACCTACCGCTGTAGAGAATTCCGGTATATCCTTTACCACCACGGCGCCGGCTCCGATAGTGCTCCAGCGTCCGACTTTTCTTTGAGGTATCACGGACACCTTTGAACCGATCTCGCAGCCTTCCTGTATGGTTACGTTGCCGGAAAGCGTCACGTTCCAGTAGAGTGTGGAATAGTCCATGATCGCAGCATCGTGCCCGATACCGCAGCCCGGGTTGATTGCCACATGGTTTCCGATGCGAATATCGACAGATATAAAGCACCCCCAGCAAATGATGCTGCCGGCACCTATGCTTGAATAACTGCTTATAATAGCTCCCGGGTGGATCAGGATAGGGTAATCCAGACCAAATTTATTTAGCCTGCTGATAAGCCGGTATTTATTCCGGGGATTTCCGATGGCAAAAACAGCCGAGACAGAACCCCGGCTGTTCCGCTCAAGCCATTCCGGCCCCCCCAGGACCGGTATGCTGTGGATCACTGTTGCGTGTTTTTCTGGAGTTTCATCAATGAAGCCCAATATGTTCCACCGGTTTTTGTCCTGATTGATGTCATGTATGAGCTGAGCCACTTCACGGCCGAAATTCCCTGCACCGATAATTAAAATATCTTTCATGCAACCCATCACTCTCCGAAATACATACTTTTTGACGGCCGACTCATTACCACATGATGATCCGGTACGTCGAAGCTTACAACAGAGCCCATCGAAACTTTGCTTTTGCTGCCTATCGCAGTCTTTTCCATGATGATACATCCGGAGCCAAGCAGAGCGCTGCCCTTTATAACGACACCGCCTGCAATGATGCAGCCGACCAGACATGAGCTGTAATCCATTATGACTGTATCGTGGCCAACGATAGTTCGCATATTAAGGAAAACATGATTTCCTATTCTGACATCGGTCGAAACAATACAATCCATTCCGATAATGGAGCCTTCACCGATCCGCGCATTACGTGCCACCTTAGCCGAGGGATGGATCAATGTTGGAAACCTGATGGGCAAATTCCTGATCCTTCTGAAAATGGCCTCCTTGTCGGATGGATTGCTCACTGCGATAATGACATAGGGCTGACCCGGTACATCCTTCAGCATCTTCCACGTTCCCAGCAGCGGGAAACCATTCACCAGCTCACTGCTGTCACCTTTGACATCGTCAATATATCCAAGGATCCTCCAGGTGGGCCTGATATCATTGATATCAGCGACAAGCTCCACCACTTCTCTGGCCATTCCGCCTGAACCATACAGGATCAAATCTTCCATACAATATCACCCATTTCCTCCCGATCTGATATGCCCGATGACAGAGCAGATTTTTTCTACATCTTCGTTTTTCAGGCCGCCATACAGCGGGAGAACAAGAACCTCCTCCGCAGAACGCTCCGCAACAGGCAGGTTTCCGGCTCGGGCAGAATACAGATCCCGGTAACATCTGAAATGGCTGCACAATGGATAGAAGTACCTCCTGGAAAAGACATTATATTCGCGAAGACCCTTTTGCAGTTCATCACGGCTGAGGCCATATTCCTTATGATCCACCCGAATGACGAAATACGGATAATTATGTTTTACACCGTCCTGATCCTCACCTGTACGGATGCCGGGCACATTTCTCAGCAGATCCCGGTAAAGGTATGTAATCTCCTTTCTGCGAATGATTTCCTCATCCACCTTATCCAGCAACAGCAGCCCCATCGCTGCCTGTATTTCATTGAGCTTTCCGTTGGTGCCCGGTTCGTTGATGTGATCCTCCTTAACAATACCGAAGTTACGCAATTGATACGCTCTTTCCTTCAGCCCCGGACTCTTAAATGTAAGAGCGCCTCCCTCGATAGTGTGGTAGATCTTTGTTGCGTGCAGACTGAACATGGATATATCACCATAGGACCCTACGGGGATGCCGTCTATCTCCACACCAAAGGCATGGGCTGCATCATAAATTATTTTCAATCCGTGTTTATCTGCGATTTTTTGAAGTCTTTCGACTTTACAGGGGTTTCCATATACATGGACAGGAAGTATGGCACATGTGTCCGGGGTTATCAATTCTTCCACACGATCCGGATCCATGGTGAGGGTTTCTTCTTCAACATCGCAGAAGACCGGTTTCAGATCGTTTAAATATAAAGCATGGGTCGTGGCTGCGAATGTAAAAGGAGTTGTGATGACTTCTCCCTTTAGCCTCAGCAATCTGCAGGCAATCTGTAAAGCTATTGTACCGTTTGAGAAAAGAGACAGATGGGGCACACAAAGATAATTGGCCAGTTCAGACTCCAGGCGCTTTGCCATCGGGCCGTTGTTGGTAAGAAGCCTGCTTTCCCAGACTTGCCTGAGCATATCGCAATAATCCTGCAAATCAGGCAAGAGGGGTTGAGTTACATATATGGGATGTGGAAAAGGTTCTGGTCCATTCATTTTATCCCTCCATTCATTACATATTGACGCAGCGCTGAGAATATGACCTTCAGCTCCCGCCGGATCGGTTTTCATAATATCTGAAATTCTCAGAGGCGCTGCGCAGATCATATCGGTTCCGTACCATGGAATCCTCATCGTGCATTGAACCGCAGAAGGCTCCTCTGCTGCCATCATCAAGCTCCCGAATGAACTTCAGATACTTGTAGCGAAAATGGTTTCTGAACTGAGGATTCCTGTAATTCCTTTCGTGTATCAGGAAACAGCCGCCTCTTTCACTCTTCTCACAGATGCTGCAGTATTCGACGGCATTGCAGCTGCTGCATGGGATGTACTGCAGCTGATCTATCTCAATTGATGGATTGAAACCGGCCATAAAAGGTGTGTGATTGAGGACCCTGTAGCTTAATTCCATATCTCCGGTACAGCATTCCTCGTTCCAATAGCCGATCTTCTCTATCAACTCGGGACGAAGGCACTGGCAGCAGCCTTCCACAAATCCATTCACAATCTCAAGGAAGCAGGCGGACCCCTTCCTGTGAAGCACCATGGGCTGTCTGTATTTGTTCAGGTATTCCTTAGTAACAGCACCCAGCAAACCCACCTCAGGAAATGCCCTGAACACCTCCGTGAATTTGCTGATCCAATTAGGACAATGAATGTTGACATCACTATCCACTGTAATGAAATACTGGTCTTTTCTTCGACTGGAAAGGTGGTAATTTGCGGCGTATACCGGACCGTGGTTAGCGTCGAACCTTATCCTGCTCCTGATCCGGGGATCCGACAGGCTGGATAAATAGTCCCAGGTCCCGTCCCGGGAGCCGTTGTCTGCCAGATAAAGCTCGAAATCCTCATTGGTCTCAAGCAGCGCCTTCAGATTGCGGGCTGTCAAACCGAGTCTGTTCCATGTTACGAAGCTGACCATCGGCGGCGTCATGCTGTTTCACCTCTTCTTCATCAGTTGGCGTTGATTACATAAAAGTTGAAGTTATCCTCTGCCCATTCCGCATTGTACATATGATTCCTGATGGACTCGGGGTCGTGGACGGAAGCGCAGTATACCGGCCTTTTCCCTTGCTTGAGTTCATCGAAGGTCGCAGTATATTTCCAGGTGTTTTTTTCAACAAAGGATTCATTCTTGTGATAAGTGTCGCGGATGCTGAAGCAGGTATTCTCAATTTTATCAAGGTGACATAATTTCTTAACCGGGCAGTCCGCGCATGGAATCGACTGCTCCATGCTGATCGAAATATCGGTGACAAAACCGGCCCTATAAGGTGTATATTGGTTGATGCGCACGGACAGCTCGGCATCTCCGAAATAATTCTCCTCACTCCAGTAGCCGAGGATATTGATCAGCTCGGGACGAAGGCACTGACAATGGCCGGGTACAAAATCCAGCGAGGCCCCAACGATGCCGTCCTTGAGCTGTAAATACCGAATCCCGTTTTTCTCCATCGGGATGACCGGCGGTATGAATTCCTTATATGGACTTGTTCGCGGGACGCCCAGCATACCAACCTCTGGGAAGGTATCAAAAACCCTCATGAATTTAGTGATCCAGTCCGGTGTGAGGAGGAGCACATCGCTGTCGAGGGCAATAAAATATTGATCCGGCTTTCTTTTTGCCAGATTGTGATTGACAGCATAGATCGGCCCCCGGTTCAGCGGTAGTCTGGTCCTGGACTTTATCCGGCTGTCATTAAGGCTTTCGATGTAAGCCCATGAATCATCCCGGGAATTGCTGTCTATAATGTGAAGCTCAAAATCATCTTCTGTTTTAAGCAGCGCCTGTAGATTCCTTGCCGACAGTCCCAGTCTGTTGAAGGTGATGAAGCTTACAAATGGCAATGACATTGGTTTTCCTCCCTTGATCGTTTAAAGATGCTCTCATTTGAGAACAACAAGTTCTATATATATTATGTAAAGCAGATTATAACGTTCCAGAAGCGGCCTAAATTCTTGTGATGTGTGGATGTAAAAATACACACTTCACTGTGGGCAGGAATATATTGAAGTATACATAAAACACTTATTGAGGTAATTGTATGAAGGCACTCATCTTAAGCGGTGGATCAGGCACCAGATTCAGGCCCTTTACCTACTCCGGAGCCAAGCAGCTGCTGCCGGCGGCAAACAGGCCCATCCTTTTTCATATTATTGATAAGCTGGCCAGAACAGAAATCAAGGATATCGGGATCATTGTAGGCGACAACCATTGTGAGATCGAGCTGGCTGTGGGAGACGGGAAAGCGTGGAATGTGGCCATCACATATATTTACCAGCCTCAGCCCCTTGGTCTGGCCCATGCTGTGAAAACAGCCGCGGACTTTCTGCAGGATGCCCCATTTATTATGATCCTGGGAGATAACCTGTTCCGGATGGAATTGACGGATGTCATCCGTGATTATTACAAAAAACCAGTTAATTCGCTCATTCTTCTTCATATATCAGAGGATCCGTCCCGATATGGCGTGGCTGTGATCAACCGTGAACGGGTCGTCCATCTGGTGGAAAAGCCGGCAGTTCCTCCGAGCAATCTGATCATTACCGGGATATATATATTTGACCATACCATAATGGATGCCATAGACCACACCATCCCATCTGCCAGGGGAGAGCTGGAGATAACAGATGCCATACAGAAGCAGATCGAGCTGGGAGGAGTGGTCGGATATGCACTGTCTGAAGGCTGGTGGAAGGATACCGGCAGCATTGATGATTTTCTGGAAGCGAACCGGCTCATCATGGACGATATCAAAACGGATTCAGACAGCGTATGCAGCACAGGCAGAGAGCCGAAAATGAACGATTCAACAAAGCAGGGAATAGTCCTGGCAGGGGAAGATGTCCTCATATCGGACAGTCACCTGTCCGGTCCTGTGGTGCTGGGCAGTCATGTCAGCATCACCGGATGCCATCTGGGGCCTTATACTGTGATTGGAGACAATTGTGTTCTTGCCGGGTGTGATATAGATAACAGTGTCATAATGGAAGGAGCGAGGATCACAAATCTTAAGGGCAGGATCTCTGCCAGCCTGATTGGGAAACATACAGTAATAGAAAAGCAGGACTCAGAGCAAATACAGGCTCCTGATCGGGAATATTCCATATATCTTTGTATCGGTGACGATAGCAAAATCATTTTTTAGAGGTGGCTTATGAAAACGATCCTTGTCACGGGCGGAGCCGGATTTATTGGCAGCAATTTCATCAACAGGCATCTGGAGAGATATGATGGATACCATATCATCAATCTTGATAAACTCACATATGCCGCGAATCCCGAGTATTTGAAGGATGTTGAATGTCATCCATGTTATAGCTTTATACAAGGCGATATTTGTGATGCAGAGCTGGTGGGCAGTATTATGGAACAGTACAGGCCGGATGCGGTCGTCAACTTTGCCGCGGAGTCTCATGTGGATCGAAGTATCGGTGACCCGGGGATATTTGCGGTGACCAACATAATCGGAGTAATGACATTAATGGATGCAGCACGCCGCAGTTGGAGGGATGCCGGTTACGAAGGAAAGATATTTCTGCAGGTGTCCACGGATGAGGTATATGGCAGTATTACCAACGATCAGGAGCCATTCACCGAGGAATCACCTCTGCTGCCGAACAGCCCGTACTCTGCATCGAAGGCATCCGCTGATCTGATGGTGCGCGCATATATAAAAACGTATGGCTTTCCGGCAATCATAACCAGATGCTGCAACAATTACGGACCATGCCAGAACCCTGAGAAATTCATTCCTACCTGTATCCTTAGTGCAATGGAAAATAAACCCATACCCATCTATGGAGACGGATTAAATATCAGGGAATGGATCTATGTACAGGATCACTGTGACGCCATTGCCAAGGCCATGTTCGAAGGGGTAACGGGTGAAATATATAACATCGGATCCTCAGAGGAGTTTTCCAACATCGACCTGGCAAAACACATTCTCGCCATCATGAACAAACCTCTGGATCTGGTGCAGATGGTAAATGACCGTCCCGGCCATGACTTCCGCTATGCACTCGACAGCAGGAAGGCGATGGAAAGGCTCGGCTTCAAATGCAGCAGGCGATTTGAGGAGAGAATAATGGACACCGTAAAATGGTATTTATCCGCTTACTCAGGTCACTCGGCATAGATCACTTCATAAAAGATGCCGCCGCCGTTCCAGCCTTCACGACAAACTTTGCAGCCAGGCAGACGGCATCTTCTTATAATATCCAGTGCCGCAGAGATATCTGCTTCTGTGAAACGGACGCCAAGATTACATAAATCGGTCATGATATCTCTGGGTATGTTGGTCAGCTCACATTGTACACCTTCCTGCCTTAGGCGGCTCTCAAGAAAAAAGGCATGGGATTTTGTCTGCACCAGTGCATAATATTGGGTCATATATTCGCACCCGCCATTTTAGTATTGCTTGTAACATCCTTCGGCTTATATCCTTCAGCTGTCCTCAACGCAGGCATTCTCGAGATCGAGCAGGTTTGGCTTTTGATCCGGATAAAACTGCGTGGGGAAGGGCGTCAGATCCCTGTTGTTGAAAATATTGCAGTTCAATGCAGCAGGATTTATCTGTTCCGGTGGGACAGGACAGTATCCGTATGCAGGAATCAACAGCTGCACTTCGCACTCACACTTAACAATAAGGAATACTCCAATATCAAGGGACAGAGCTCCTGTAGCAGGGTTAACCACATCGTTGAATGCCTCAGCCAATGCTTCAACTTTGATGGAGAGCCCATCGGCATCGAGAGTGCCGGGTATAGTATCGGGCGGATACCTAATGATCCCGATTTGTGTGAGGCAGTCGGGACAATAGATCTCGTTGACTGTGAGGCTGAAGCTGGCTTCATCGGGTTGTGTCAGCTGGTTCACGCCGTCTGAATAATGGATTATGTACCGTATCCTTACGAATAATTTCAGTCTTTTGTACCCTGGCTTTGTCAATGAATCTGTTCTGGAAATGACCTTTACTTCTGTAATGTCGAAATCGTCTGCTCCCTCATAGGCAAACACAGGATTCACGACCCCTGAGCCCGGCATGAGAGTGATGGTTCTTGTCGAACAATCCCTTAGTGCGACCTGGTCGAAAACCTTTGGAACCTGTATGCAGACCAGCTCGTTTGGTGTCGGAAAGCAATTCGGATCAATGATCTGTCCGGATTCGATCCCAGCCATATAAATACCCCCTTACTTTTTGCACATAAATCACCTGGACTGATATTTAGCCAATTGTCCGGTTTGTTAGTGTTTTCTAGTACAATATATTCGGATACACCTGAATGTTTACAGTCGACTTTTCTTGACATGCCCTTGGTAAATTGGTGTATACATACTAATGTTACATAAAAGAGAGAAAAGAGAACCATTTTGTTGAAAACATAAGAAAGTTTAAGTATAATAGTTAAGGCGCACCGGGACACTACCAGTATCACGGGACATCTCAAGTAATCAGACGGCATGGCAGCATCAACTAACCGGCGCCGATCCGGAGGATGGAAATGGCATGTAATACTCGAATAGTGCGGACAAGATCAGCAGACCCCTGGTGGAACCTGGCAGTCGAGGAATATCTGCTGGAACAGGTATCGCAGGGTGAAACAATATTATATCTTTGGCAAAATGATAACGCTGTATTGATCGGCAGAAACCAAAACCCCTGTAGGGAATGCAGGACCGAACTGCTGGAGAATGACGGAGGAAAGCTCGCAAGGAGGCTCTCGGGCGGTGGCACCGTTTATCAGGACCTTGGCAATCTTAATTTCACTTTTATAACAGGCAGCGGCGCATTTAATCCGGACAAGCAGATGGAAGTAGTCCTTGAGGCCGTCAATGGCCTGGGCATTGCCGCTGAAAAAGGCGGTGTATGCGGACTGACCGCCAATGGCCGCAAGTTCTCGGACAGCGCCTTCTGCTTCAGGAAGGACAACGCCTGTCATCATGGCACGATATATGTCTCCACAGATATCGACAAGCTTTCTGAATATCTGCAGATTGCCGCCGGGGATGTTACAGAAAAGGACACAAATCAGGCATGCTCACACGTTGTTAACCTTTCTGAACTAAAGCCTGATCTCAATGTAGAGGTTTTGGCTGATGCATTGACCGAAGCTTTTAGAAAGGCATACGCCAGCACCGCACAGGTTGAAAATTGTCTGAGAAAGTGCAGTGAAAGCCGGGCTGCGCTTGAAGAGCTGTACTGTAAATATTCGTCATGGGCATGGCGATACGGTAAAGCTGTCGAATTTGACAAAAACATTGAAAACATATTTCCATGGGGCAGCCTCGAAATAGGATTTCGTCTGGAAGATGGTATAGTCACAGATGCTGTTGTTTATTCAAATGCTATGGACGCTGACTATATCGAAGGACTCTCGGTTTTGCTGAAGGGCTGCAAGTTCAACTCCGAATGCCTGGCCGACAGGATCAGCGCGGTGGCGGACATTAACAGCGCGGCCCCGATCCCTGGCAGCATGGGGGCTGATGTCATGACAGACGATATCGTTAAATGGCTCCGGGATATGGATTTTTGACGAGTAAAATTCACTGAAACATCACATATTATCACAGGGAGACGATAAATCCCTGTGATTTCTTATGGTTTACAGAAGGCGTATTAAAGTGAATTATCAGATGTTTGAAAATTTCTCTTTTGAACAATTGCATTATAATATATAATACACTCAAGAGGTCACATTTTTTAGAATGGTAGCAATAATACATGAACGAGGAAATATTTAAGAATCTTGGACAGGAATTCGCTGTCAAGGCCGGTGATCTGAACACATACTCGCCTTTGGTACTGGCATATGTGGGCGATGCAGTATATGAGCTTTATGTGCGTACACTGCTGCTGAGCAAGGGCAATGCACCGGTCCATAAGCTTCACAAGCAGTCCATATCGTATGTGAAGGCGAAAGCCCAATCCGACATCATACATAAACTGATGGAGACACTCAAGCCTGAAGAACTGGATATTGTGAAACGGGGCAGAAACGCCAAATCAGGCACGATCCCCAAAAATGCCGATGTCACAGAATACAAGTATGCCACGGGGTTTGAAACACTGCTGGGCTATCTTTACATAAAACAGGATTACGTCCGCCTTCTTGAGCTGCTGAAGATATCGGTGGAACAAAACCGGGCAGCCGATGGGAACGATCATTGAACGCGGGATAATTAAAGACGGACAGAGAAAAATAAAGGAAAACAGAAAGGTTAAAGGTGCAAGCAGTTATGGCGGAGTATAAACGGCCAGGAAATACAGGCAGGAAGACAGAATGGAAACCGGGCAGGAAGCCGGAACAGAAGAAGGAATGGGGTTCGGACCGTAAATCCGGTTGGAGCAATAACAGAAGCGCTGACGGAGGCGCTGACCGCAAGCCTTACGGAGATAAGGACCGCAAGCCCTACGGCAGTGCTGATCGTAAACCGTACGGTGACAGGGATCGTAAACCCTATGGAGATAATGATCGTAAGCCTTATGGCGACAGGGATCGCAAACCATACGGAGATAAGGACCGCAAGCCCTATGGCGACAGGGATCGCAAACCATACGGAGATAGAGATCGCAAACCATACGGAGACAGGGATCGTAAACCATACGGTGATAATGATCGTAAGCCTTATGGAGATAGAGATCGTAAACCATACAGTGGTGCAGATCGCAAGCCTTATCAGAGCTTTAACCAAAAACCTGATAATGATACAGGTTGGGATCAGAACAGGGAATCGGCCGGCTTTAAGGATCGCAAGCCTCCAAAGACCTTTAAGAAGAACATGGAAAAGAAGCCCGACCTCCAGGATGTGCAAAAGCCCGACAACCAGCTTGCTGAAAACCTTGATAAGCTCGAGGGCAGAAATTCCGTTATGGAAGCCGTCAAATCGGGACGCAGCATAAACAGGATATACGTTTCAAAGGGAGAGAAAGAAGGCTCCATAAATCAAATAATAGCGCTGGCAAGGGAAAGCCACATAATCATCCAGGAGGTGGATCGCTCGAAGCTGGATGAAATGTCTGATACCCATGCCCATCAGGGCATTATTGCACTGACCTCTCCAAAGGATTATGTTGAGGTCGACGATATACTCAAGACAGCAGCCGAAAGCGGCAGGCCGCCATTTATTATCATCCTTGATGAGATAACCGATGCATACAACCTCGGCTCGATTCTCAGGACTTCTAATGCCGCCGGCGTGCATGGAGTCATTATACCGAAGCGCAGAGCCGTCGGGCTCACATCGGTGGTGTCAAAAGCATCGGCAGGCGCAATCGAATATGTACCCGTTGCTCGTGTCACCAACATCGTGCAGACTATAGAGTATCTGAAGACAAAGAATATATGGGTGGCTGGAACCGATTCCACTGGAGAGAAGCCGTATTATGACCACGATCTCACAGGTGGGATCGCCCTTGTGATAGGGAGTGAGGGCGAAGGCATGGGCAAGCTGGTCAGAGAGGCCTGTGATTTTACCGTCAATATACCGATGCTGGGCGACATATCATCGCTGAACGCCGCAATCGCCGGCGCAATTGTGATTTATGATATAGTCAGGCAGAGAAACATAAAACAGCAATGATGAAATTCCTTCTTCCGGGCTCAACATGACAGTGACAACCAGTTAGGAGCCTGGAGGAAGGATTTTTTGTAAATACAAAAATTGGTTATGTAGAAGAAATTAAAACTGCCGATATCTATATAGAGTGATTTTAAACAAACATTATTTCCCAATAATGTAAGACGGGTGAGGATTACCAGATGACCCGGCGGTTGCCGCAAAAACTTGGAAAACCGCACCGGAGCAAGTTTCAGCTTGACATAAAAGAAGGCATTAACGTATAATGAGGTAAGGTGAACTCCCAGAAAATTGCCTGTTCGTAACACGATTTGCATTACATATTAGGGGGCATATATTTGAAGCAGAATGCTCAAGCCGAGGTACAAATAACCTATAATCCCGCAGTGGACGAGGATATCATCAGAGACGCAAAAGCAGGAGATGACAAGGCCCTCGAGTTTCTTATCAACAAGTACAAGAGCTTTGTCCGTGCAAAAGCAAGGACATATTTTCTCATTGGCGCAGACAGGGAGGACATCATCCAGGAAGGCATGATAGGCCTCTACAAAGCCATCAGGGATTTCAGAGGGGACAAGCTGTCATCCTTCAGAGCATTCGCAGAGCTTTGCATCACCCGCCAGATCATAACGGCCATAAAGACGGCTACCAGGCAGAAGCACATCCCACTCAACTCATATATATCCCTCAACAAGCCAATTTTCGACGAAGACTCCGATCGTACATTGATGGATGTCATCAGCGAAGAGAGCATTAGCGACCCTGAGGAAATGATGATCAACAGGGAGGAATTTGCCGGTATCGAGGTCAAGATGGGAGAAATACTCAGCAGCCTTGAATGGGAGGTGCTGTCCCAGTACCTGCAGGGCAGGTCCTATCAGGAGATAGCAGTCGAGCTGAAAAGACATGTAAAATCCATAGACAATGCACTCCAGCGCGTAAAGCGCAAGCTGGAGAAATACCTCGAAGACGGTAAGATAGAGCAGGGCAGGTAAAGCGGCTGAACAGATGACAACCGGGCGGCGGGAGACACCGATTAGCCGCAGGAAATGTGGATAGACCGCAGGTAGCACAGATAGGCCATAAAACGTGGCAAAAAATACAGCATATACATACTAGACAGGGCAAATCTGATGTGTTATAATACAATTCGCCCGTCGAAAAAAGATCATGCGGGTGTAATTCAATGGCAGAATATCAGCTTCCCAAGCTGACCGCGTGGGTTCGATTCCCATCACCCGCTCCATTGATTCGCAGGCAGGACCACACACTGCAAACGTACCACGCCGACAGCGAAGCAGCACTATCGGTGCAGCAACAGAATATGCCCTCATAGCTCAGTTGGCAGAGCGCATCCATGGTAAGGATGAGGTCTCCAGTTCGAATCTGGATGAGGGCTCCACAATTTTAAGGCATTGCAGGCAATTCGGCGTTACATAATTTAATATCAATGCTGCAATAGTGCTGCAATAGGAAAAGCGAGGTGAAAACCTCGCTTTTTAATTTATTCTGTTATAAATTATTTGATTGGCGAGGAAATTATATCTACATTGACTAAAATATTACAAAAATATATAATTAATTTAGCTAGTTATAGCTATAAAATACGTGGGACGGGTGCAATTATGGGTATTAAATTAGTTAATCCTATTTTAAAAGGTAGATTATTAATACATAGTACTGATAAAATAAATTCCCCGATTGTATTGCCTTTTGGAAGTGTGCTATCCATCAATAACTGGGATTTTTACGCAACCCAGA
This sequence comes from Bacillota bacterium, assembly GCA_023435305.1. GTDB lineage: Bacteria > Bacillota > Clostridia > Acetivibrionales > DTU013 > DTU013. Next base: position 42,157 of record JAEYRV010000024.1, on the reverse strand, counting down.
ATAAGGGTGAGATTGTTGGCTTAAAAGGGAAATCCAAAATTGATAGAACTGAAATAGATATTCTTCCTGCATATAGTAAAACTGAAACTATCGAAAGTAAGAAATATGGCAAAATTGGCCTTGCGATATGGGAAGTTATGGACGATTCAGATAGGTATAGAGCTTATAATATTATTATGCGTTCACACTATATGAGTACTCCGCTACGTGGCTTGATACTGGCTATTAAATTTCTTGAGCCTGAAATTCAGAAGTCAATCATTAATTCTCCAATAACGGATCGTAAAGACAAATGGTCTCCAGCATGGAATGAAGAAGTTGGTTCAATGGTTGGATGTTTAGTTTTAGATCAATTAACTTATTCAAACCCAAAGGGACGTAGAAACATCGCAGAAGATATGAAATGTAATGATTTGCTAGAGGGTCCTTGGTATAAACAAAAAAGAAATGTAGTTATTGATAGACTAAATGTTGCTTGGGTTAGCCGAATTGCAATAGATGCACCATACCGTAATTTAGGATTAGGTACGATATTGGCTGATCAGGTAACAAAAGTAGCGAGAATAAAAAGAATACCTTCGGCAAAATATGTTGAAGTATTTACTACCTACTCAAAGGAAAAAGCAAATGAAATTATTGCAGATCCTAATAAGGCTTTTCTTACTAAAGCAAACTTTCTTTTATTTAATGAAGTTCTTCCTTCTAAAGAATTATTACAGCCAAACGAACATGGAAATAGAGTTATCCTTGAGCCAGCAAAGAAACTGTATTTTTATAGAAAAACGGATGTGAGTTTATGAAAATAAATAGAGTATTCATACCACTGTCTAAAGAACCGTATGAATGGTTTAAATGTGGGTTTAAAAAATGGGAATTGAGGAGATATGGCAGACAATACACCGAGAAGCATATTAAAACTGGTAAAATAGTGGAACTACGGTGTGGGTACTCGAATGCTTCAAATGCAATTTGGGGTACTATTAAAGAAGTAATTATATGTTCTAGTCTTAATCAGGTTTTTGAACAAATCAATTATAGTGAACTAATTCCAATTGCTTTAGATAGAAAGGATGCTATAGAAAAATCGAGTAAGATATTAAATTTAGCCTCACATAAGGAGTCTCAATTTATTGTTTTTAAGATTACAAAACTTGACTCTCCCGAATTTATATCTTTATCTGATGAATATTTTGATTTAATTCGAGATGGTAATAAGAAATCCACTATTAGGTTTGGTAAACGTTTCTATAAAGAGGGACCTTGCATTTTATATTCAGAGAACCAAAGTGAACTAGTCAGAATTACACAAGTTGAATATATTCGATTTAATAATTTGACGTATAAAAATGCATTAAATGATGGGTTCAGTAGTTTGGACGATTTAGTTCAATCCTTAAGAAAGTTCTACACTGATTTAAAGAACGACGATGAAATGACTGTTGTGTACTTTAGCTACGGGAGTGATAATTAGTGAGTATTAGAGTTTTTTATGATGAGTTTGAAGCAAAAAATACTGGGAGTGAGCAGGAGATAAAATCAAGATTTAAAAAAGATATTAGCTGGGGCACATTTAAGGATGATTTATATGCTGTAAGAAAGTTATGTGGAGATGAAGCGGCTAATAGATGGTACGAGTTTGAACCTACTATAGAGAATATACCAAATGGTAGGCATTCAGATAAACGATTTATGCTTGAATTTAGAAATGAAAGTTTTAATTTTAAATCAGAAGGAATAGATCACTTCATTGGAACCATCGCAGGGGATGTTCTACGCTATAACACAATTAGTGAAAACCTAACTGTTGATGACTTTGAAATTACTTCTCCAGAAATTCTTGAACTCTTCCCAGGACCCAATGTCGGAATAGAGGGAATATATAATGAATTGCTTGCAAGAACATTAAAGGGTATAAATCGCCCAATATTAGCTTATTCAGTTAAGCCACGAATGGGATTAACTGCGGTAGATTATGCAAAAATATTCGAAGAGGCTTCCAAGGCAAAGATTGATATTGTCGAAGATGATGAAAGACTTATCGACCCAGTTTATTGTCCTTTTGAAGAAAGAGTTGACAGAATATCAGCATTGCAAAAAAGATATTCTACCTTGTACTCGGTAAACATTACTGGTCCACAAAATGAGGCAATAAAAAGGCTTAACTATGCTGCAAAAAAAGGGATTAAAATTGTTAAGCTTGATGTTTTAGTAACTGGTTTTGACACATTACGTGCAGTAGCTTTAGAGATTAAAGAAAAATATGAGCGCAAAATTGCAGTTACTGTTTATCCCGATATTATTGGGTCTTATAGAAATTTGAGTAGAAAATTTGTACTTAAAATGGCTCGTTTTTGTGGAGCTGATATAATATATGCTGGTTCTCCAAATTGGTCAAGATTTGGTCATGAAGGTTATCAAATAAAAGAAGCTCTTGAACCAATTTATTATATACATAATGTACTATCTGCAGAAGTTCCAAATGCCAAACATATTAAGGCAACACTTCCCACTATTACAAATGATTATCACGCAAGTAGAGCAGAACTTGTTACAGCCCTATTCAGGAAGTTTTATAACCACTATAAATATGCCTTCTTTGTAGGTGGAGGGATTAGCTGTTTCCCAAGTAATTTAAAAGATGCCATTAAAGAATGGATCTCGTGCTTGGAGCAAGCCTCAAATTGTAGTATAGCTAACTACAAAGGTTATAGCTTTGATAAATATGAAGAAAAGTTTGCAAATATCGGATGGAGCATAATGGATGTGGAAGGAGCAATAAAAAAATGATAATACCTTCCTTTTCGATTAGCACATTAAGCAATTTATCGATCGTTACTGTAATAACTAATGTATTAAATATTGGCGTAAATTTAGCGTTTAACATAGACCAAAATCTCAAGAAAATTCCGCAAGAAAAAGATCCAGATTCAGGTGCACCAATTAGACAAAACAAATTACTTTTAAAACTGAAGTCTTTCAATTATTATTCTTGGATGAAATGGCATATAAGGATATTCGTTGCAATTCTACTGTGTTTTTTAGCTATTGAAATTATTCAGAATTTTGTGCCTGAAATTTCTACTCAATATAAAGTGGATATTGGAAAGGGATTTATTATCAAAATAATCAGAGATGGAAATATTCTAGTTGCCTGTACTGATCCTGTAAATAAATTATATGATATACCAAAATCAATAATAATGGCATTGGTAGGGATTGTTTCATGGGTAAATATCTTTTTGATTACTGTATCATATTTTATAATCATAAAAATATCAGGGAAATATATCCAACTATTAAAACATGAGGATAATGACAAGAATCAAAATACTACCAATAAATAATTCATTGTTTACTTATGTAAGAATAAAAAGATATGTAATAGTCCCTAAATATTTATAATAATTGACCACAACTTAAAAAATAGTGCCATCAATCAGAATCGAATTGTACCTATGTGATTTCTTCATGATCTTTAACACTGATAATATCTACGAGATCAACATTTAGTGCTTTAGCGATTAAATATAAAGTACCTATTGATGGGTTCCTATTTCCTAATTCTAAATCACTTAAGTATGTACGGTGTATTCCCGCTTCAAAACTTAATTTTTCTTGTGATAGCTTCTTTTGTTCTCTAATAAGCCGAATTCTTATACCTATTGATTTTAGATATTGTTTGTATTCGGAAGAACGGTTCTTTTTTTCCATTTTGTTCCTCCTAAATTTCTATTTTACTTATCCAAATTATTATATTATAATAGTATTTGCATAGTCAGCAGACTATAGTCTACAATTCTGGCATAGGAGAGATATTAATGATCGACAGACCTGCATATACAACAAGACTCGGAGAAAGTTATATTGGAGATTCTCTACAATTAATAGAACAATTAGACAACGATTCAATCGATTTAGTAATGACATCACCACCATTTGCACTACAAAGACAAAAGGAATATGGAAATAAGCAGCAAGATGAATATATTGATTGGCTGGCTTTGTTTGCTACAGCATTATTACCAAAATTGAAGGACACTGGAAGTTTTGTTTTAGATTTAGGCGGTGCTTATCAAAAAGGATTACCAGTACGGTCTTTATACAATTATAAAGTGTTAATTAAGTTCTGTGAGGAAATTGGATATCATTTAGCCGAAGAATTTTTTTGGTTTAACCCCGCAAAACTGCCTTCACCTATCGAATGGGTGAATAAAAGGAAAATTAGGGTTAAGGATGCAGTAAATACCGTATGGTGGTTTTCCAAAACTCCATACCCTAAAGCAGACGTAAGAAATGTGTTAGCCCCATATTCAGATAGAATGTCTAAACTTATTGAAAATGCTGAAAAGTTTTATAAACCAAAGGAGCGACCATCTGGTCATGACATTTCTTTAGGGTTTGCTAAAGATAATGGAGGAGCTATTCCACCAAACTTACTGCAAATACCTAATTCCGAGAGTACATCGCATTACTTGAAAATATGTAAAGAAATGGGAATTAAAGCGCATCCTGCGAGGTTCCCAGCAAAGCTCCCAGAGTTCTTCATAAAAATGCTTACGGATGTCGATGATTATGTGCTAGATATTTTTGCAGGTTCTAATACAACAGGTTTTGTGGCGGAAGGCTTAAAGCGTAGATGGCTTGCATTTGATGAGGTTAAAGAGTATGTTGCAGGTTCTGTAATTAGATTTTCTGAAACAAAGGATATTGCTTCACAGTATTACTCAAGAATAATGAACGGTGAAAATATCGTAATTGAAGAAGACGGGCAAATAAGCTTATTAGAATAATCTACATAACAAAGAGGGGGGTTCGCCCCTCTTTGTTATGTGATTTTTTGTAATTTCAAAAATTCGATATTGTCAAGTGTATCTTTGGATAAATAGTTTTTTTGATTAACCCATAACGGTGTTAGCTTTTTAATTGATTCTGTAGCATTTGGGTCAATTTCGTTAAGTAAATTCCTAAAACGTTCGCTTCCAGATAAACCTATGGTATAAAGTAACCAGCCCTTCAGAGAGTTGTCTTGACTGTTAACGTACTTTTCTATAATCGCCCGATCATTAAAATTTGTACATGTAGATAATAACCTTGCACCTATAGCTCCGTGGATGTTGTCTAATTGCATTATTTCAAGGATATTTTGTGTTAAATCAGGACACGAAGTTTTCTCGATTAATGCAATAGCATGATTTGCTACAATATCATCATGGTCAGCAACAAAATTGAGTATAAATGGCAATGATCCATTTATATGCCCTAATGACCATATCGCAGCAGATCTTAATTCCCCTGAATTATCTGTACTTTCGATTATACTCCTTAAAATATTCTGGGCTTCTGGATAGGTTGCTAGTTCTCCCAAGATAAATACTGTTTCCATTTTAAGTGGAGCTGAAATATCAGAAGAAATGTACATCTCTATATTATCCCAAACATCCTCACCTAATCTTGCTAATGACGAATAAATCTCTAACCTTATTCTTTCATCAAGGTCTTCTTCATCTAATAATGCATATAATTCAGGAATGGATTGTTCCGACAATTCATGCAGATAACCTAAAGCTTTTACAGCAGTATACTTCGTTTCCTTTATTGTGGAATGCAAATCTGCAATAAAGTCATAATCTCTTTCATCACATTGAGGGTCAATATTCGTCGAAACAACAGAATGAACAATCATAGCATTTCCTGGGATTATATCACTTTGTTGTACATATATAGAATGACCTTCGGGGACTGTTTTTGTGAATCTCCCTCCAGTATTCTTCAATAATTTGATTTGAGTACCATTTATCTCGTCAACTATACAAGAAAAACCAGGTACATAACTGCTCCATGTTCTATCACGTTCAGCACCTTCAGACGCTGATTTTGGAGGGCCTAACCTTGATAGCTCCTCACATCTTTCTAAATCCCCTATATTAAATATATTAATAGTATTGCTTGCTACCCATCTATCGTTTGTATCTTTACTACAATAAATAAATGATACTAGATCTTCCTCCCTTAAGCCAGCATTCCATCGCCTTTCTTGGTTCGTCGGAGAATCAGACATAATAATTCCTAATTTTGATTTTGCTCTTGATTCAATACGTCTGCCACATTTTAGACATACTAAATCAGGTATTCGGAGTCTTTTAATTTTTGTTGCCCAAATTTTATTACTTGTGCAATATCTTTCAAGCTCTATAATTCTATGACCAGATTCATTAAGTAACTCTATTACTTTTTGTGTTCCTATTGCTCCCATTGTTATTTTATCTAAAAAGCTCCAATCATCTTTGAATGCCATGTTTTTGTTCTCCTATACTAAATGATGTAAATTCTTATAATTATAATCTATGGATAATATTTCTAATGGTCTACAGACAATAGTCTGCAAAAAAGATTAGTTTCCTTCAACAGATTATCTTTATTGAAAATTGCTAAAATAGTATGAAGATATAAAAAATGGACCTAAAAAGTAGAACCACTTTGTTAGCGGCTCTTGAATCTGCTTGTTCTTGTACCTTAAAATTGGTACTGGGTTATAATAAATATTATATATAAGGAGATTTTTGTAACTGCACTTAACCACAAGGGCTAGATTATGACTTTGAGATTATGAGTTACACTAACTTCATTATTATAAAAAGAGCAACCTAATCCCTTTACCTCCATACCTTTTTGTAGGCATTTTTTTAGTTGTTCAATATAGTCTTCGTATTTAAGATTCATAGTAATATTTTTTACATAAGGGCTTAAGGCAACAAAGCAATATTGAACGTTCCAATCCAAATCTAATAGGGTTTCAATTTTGTGTAATTGCTCGATAGCCCTTTTGGGATATACAGATGGAAATAACGCAGCTTTTTTTGTAGAAATGATGCTTTTAGCTTCAAATATTGCTTTTTGTCTAGGTAGAACAAAATCAGCCTTATAGCCCTCAATAGTTTTTTCCTTAAAAATATTCTCGAAAGGGTTACACAATTTGTAATTTTTCCTTATATCCTCTTCAAGAATCCAATTTGCTATGTTCAGATTTAAGAGGATGTACTTGCGATAATGCTGGACGGCAAAAACACTATATTTTGTTCTAATGTTAGTGCCTTTATTTAAAGTAAGTAGCACCTTTTTGCCTTTAAGTTTAATCAAAGGGGATAGTTTTGAAGAGCTTGGCAAGTAGCATTCAAACTCCTTCCCTTCAATAAGGATTTTACACAAGAATCTATTTTTGCTTTCTGATTGAAAAATTCCTTCAATTAGCTCGTCTACAATTTTCATAGTCTCTCCACCTTTGATACAATGTTAAAGTCAAGCCCTTATAGTGTAAACTATTCTTAAGAATGCTACAAGAATTGAAATATTTGAAATAAGGGCTAATCATTATTAGAATATTACAAGATTTTCAGTTTCTGTGAAGGATTTATATGTTTATAGTAGAAATTGTATATTTGATAAGGAAGTTTTGTATAGCCTGCTCACGCAATACTTATTGAACTTAAGCGAGAGTGAACATAAACTGAAGTATAATCAGTTGGAGCAAATTGTTGAAGGAGAATTACCCAATTCAACATATAAGCATAGAGCTTGGTGCAGAAATGGCAGGCACCCTCACGCTAATCATTGGTTGGATGCAGGTTGGCAAGTTGGAAAAGTCATTCTTGGGGAGTATGTTGTGTTTATTAAATCTGGCAGTTGGAGGAATTGAAACAACAAAGACACCCAGTTAGCAAGAATTTTCTTAATCCCATCCCTACGAATCGATTCAATATTGGGACTATGCTATTATATCTATTATTATGTAAGGAGATTTTTGTTGCTACATGTATAATATGTTAAGGATATCGATCATCAACTATCTACGGACGACAAAAGGATATAGGCGGCAGCTTGCTATGCCGTTCCTGTATTTTGTTGCACCAGAGCGGCATCAAAAAAATAAGCTCGAAGCCGAAAATCTTCTATTTGAGGTCAAACAGTTGAACGACCATCGGCTTAATAAGTTGGTATGGCATGTCGAAGGAATAGGGTTTGAGGGTGCTTCTCATGAAGGCTTTTCAAAAGAGCATATACAAGAGCAGATTGCTGTTGTTAGACTGCTTATGTCATGGATGTACTGGTATTGATATGATTTATCATTGATAAAAAGAGAAACGCCCTGGGCGGATCGCTAAATCCCCAAGGCATTCAAACACGTAATATCCCATTTTTATAAAAACATTCCGAAGGTCGATGTGTTGCAATCACAGCGGCTTTCGTTTCATCATAATTATTATAGCACAAAAATTGAAGATAAACGTCTGAATTGAATATAAAAAGTAAGCTGCTCTGCTAGCCATTCAACTGGAAACTCTTAAGAAACTAGTTGACTCTTTCTTATAAATCAAAAATAACTTGAAAACTCTATAAATGATGTATCATAATCCAGCCATGTGATTGAGAACAAGTCTGTACTCAATTTCATGGCTTTTTTACTATCTATAACATATTACCTTTCAGGTTTCCCCCAAAAAGCCCATTACATAAGCAAAAGAGCAAGGGTGCGACGCCAATTGCAGCCCTTGCTCTATCTAGGAGTCTATTCAATTCTTTATGTATACTACCAGGTCTTTCTAACAAAAGTCAAGTATTTTACATGTTTTGTAGGCTCCATTGCTTAAAAGAGCAAAGGAGTAAGATATCGTGAAAAATCATATAGACCCTAACTTGATTACATTACTCCTTTTTAGATTGCGGAATTTTTTGACCATCTGAAAGGAGTAGTGACCATGCACTATACAATTAAAAACCCAGATATTGAATATGATGTACTACGTTGTGGTAAAACGTCGAAACTTATGCAGGATCGCCTTGATGACCATCAATACTTCTTGATGCAGTACCGATGCAAACAATTAATATGTCCAAGCTGTTTCCTGCAGGCACAGAAAAATGTTAAATCTCATTTAAGATATGCTATATACACTTTCAAAATGAAATACTTCACGACGATAACAATTGACAGTGACGACTATAATGACCTGAATGGGCGTTTCACAAAAATGATGGCGGAATTGTCACAGTATAATTTTGATAGTTATAAATCAAAGAATAGAAAAACCAAAAAAATACGGGAATCGTATTACAAAATGATTAACAAAACGGTTAAAGAAGAAGTCAACATGATGTTTCATATAAGATATGTCAAACACATCTGTATATTGTTAGCCCAGAAGGAAGGTGTGCAATATATGAGCCTACTCGATAAAAGGCAGTTTATATCTGACCACAGAAGGCAAATCCAAGATTATATTAAAGCACAGAGAAAACGGTTTAAACGGGGAAAGCAGGGGTTTGATTGGTATTATGGCCAGGACAAGCGATATTGCAGAAACTTTAAAAACTACAATAAACTGGAGCAGTATTGTAGGGATAAAATAATGTCAAATTTGGGTCGGGAATTTGCATTTTTCCGAACCCTTGAATGGCAGGAAAATGACCATCCTCACTTTCATGTATTATCAAACTATTATATTAATTACCATATGTTAAATAAGTACTTTCCAGGGCTTATCGTAGATGTGGTAGATTTTATAGAAGGAATTAAGGCGGAAGATAAGGATTATGTTGAAAGACAAATAAGTGAGTATACCCTTAAATATGTTTTAAAAGAAACCATTGAAAACACTAGTGATTCAAAAAGCGGAAAAATGAAATATGATATTATCAGTTGCAGCCATAATATTAAAAAGGGGCTTTTTGATGAGGATGAAGAAAGGGATAAAAAATTTAGGTTTGTAGCCCGATATGATAGAATTGCACCAGAGTCATTTATACCGCTTACTTTCAGACAAAAACGTACCGAAATAAATGAGTATATCAAAACCTTGCCCAGAAGTGATTTGAGGTATGAAAACCCCTTTATGAAAGCGGTAAGAAAAAAGCGAGATGAAGTCCAGACTAAAAATCGGGTCAAAGGAATAAAAAAAGCCCAACAAAAAATCAATTATCATGAATATGAAAATTTTAAAAGTGAAATAATTACAAAGTTCTTATCATCAGAAATTGAGAAGAGGATAAATGAACCGAGTATTGCATTGCAGTTGGATTATTCAAGAATGTTTAATGGTATGGTAAAAACGCCAGAGCAGTCAGAGTTTATTAAATACTTGAATGATGAAAGGGTAAAGTTCCTATTTCTGCTGGGAAAAGCGGGAACGGGCAAGACGACCATTGTATCGGAAGTCTTTAAGAGTTTCCCTAAAGAATTGAAAGTTGGGTATTTATCATTTGCGGGTAAGGCTGTAAGTAGGTTAAATGAAAAATGTGGTCAGAAGGTTGCAAAGACTATTCATAGGTACTGCAGTGCAAGGTTCTCGGAGTTGACTGATTTCGTTAAGAATGAGAAAAATCTTATAGATGTTGATCTTGTATTTGTGGACGAAATCTCAATGGTAAATAAGGAGATTTTTGCAAACCTTCTTAATGCATTACCTTTAAAAACGAAAATAATATTGTGTGGAGATAGAAACCAGCTTAACCCCGTTGGGAGTAACAGTATTATTTTTGAACTGGGTTTAATCAAACATGAGGCAATAAAATATGTTGAATTAAAACAGGTGTTGAGGAGCGTAGATGGGGTTTTAGTGATGGCTGATAAAGTTTTACAGAGTAACTCTTCTGTGTTACCATATAAAACTTACAGTATTGAAGAAGTCGAAGAATATCACAAAAATGGATTCCAAATCATTGCAAACTCAAATGATATGGTAAGAAAGATAAATCAGCATTTAAGCCGTAATAAATATGGTATAACCACCACTGCTTATTATAACTACAATATTGGCGATAAAATAATGATACTTCAAAACGATGTAGCAAACCAAGTTTATAACGGAGATATAGTATTTATAACGGGATATGAGGCAGGAAAAATTGAACTTTGGGATCAACAAAGTGACCATACTTTTTTCTATGATGTTTATAAGTCTGCTGACTGGTTTCAGCCAGCAGAATGCTTTACGGTTCACAAGAGTCAAGGATCAGAATGGGATAGGGTGCTTGTGGTGTTAGATAATAAGGACAAGCTGCTTACAGCAAACCTTCTTTATACTGCTATTACACGAGCAGCAAAAGAGGTTGTGATAATGGCTAAATCAGGAATTGACTATACTTTTCTAAATAGAAAGCAAGAAAATGACGAACAGTTCAATATTGGAAATGTTAGTTGCGATGGTATTGTTGAGAAGGAATCTTAATACGAATGAGTGATATGTAAAGGGGCAAATGCCCCTAATTGATGATTTTTACTTCCCAGCGTACCGTTGTTTTGAGGCCATTGTCGGTCTCCAAATCTAAAAATGAAGGAATAAATGCAATTAACATTTTATGCATGGTCAAGTCCTTCTGAACCTGGATAAATGCTTTAATTGCGGTATAGTTTGCCAACATTCCAATGGCGTCAACTTTGACATCAGATCCCTCTAGTAGCTGTCCGCATATAGATTTGGCTGCTTTTATTGGGTTGGTGTCCTTCCCTATCCTGATAATAAACTCCTTCATAGGTTACAAATCTCCTTTATCGTCATTAAATTTTTACTTGTTTCAATTCAGAAGGTAGAGGATGTTTATCATGATTTTCAAGTTGGTTTACAAAACAGGAGTATGAATGATAGAATATAAACAATTGAATAAACATTGCCATGGAAGATAGTACGCTTTCCTAAACATTGGCGGGTTGTTTGCCCGTCTTTACATTAAGTAATTTTTACTTGTGTGTTTTGGAAGCGTACTTTTTTTATGGAAAAAGGAGCTGAAGTATGAGTAAAAAGCGATATATTGCTTACATTGATGGATCTTATAACAACGGGAAAGGTGGGTGGGGCTTCAATGGTTTTTTAAATGTTAACGATTCGGTTCATCATATATGTTTTGGTAGCTGTGATGCGGCTGATAGCGGGCAAATGGAAATCATTGCTTGTACAAAAGCATTGTCCAATTTGCCAGAAATATTAGCCAGGAATGGCATTGATGTTGTAACTGTTGAAATAAGGAGCGATTATAAATACTTGATTGATTTCTTGAAGGGGAAGGATATCTATGGTGGACAAGATAATCCTGCAATAGGGTTAAGTAAAAAATATAGATCTGAATTGCTGGATCTACTAGAAACCTTAAGGCATATCCCTTATATAATCACTGCTCGAAAGGCTAGTAAAAAAGATGCAAACCTTAAGGAGACTGATAAAAATGCAAAGTTTGCATTAAGCCAAATGCCAATTCACGATCACTTTTACTTTAGGGAGAATAACGGTAAAAATACATGTGTGCCAGATAAACACAGGAAAATTTTATGTTCCGAAAGCCGCATAAATACCTCGGATAATACAAAATGGTATGAGCGTAATTTCATAGTTGCAACAATACCAACAAATAGGGTTGAAATAGTAGAAGAGATTCACCTTAAAGCACGGGTAATTAACCTGAAAGGCGGACTGAAAAAAGCAAGGAAATTAGGGAAAGTCGATCTACCTATTGCTGTAAGGTTAAATGGTAAAGGAAATTATACCTTGGTGGCGGGGATTAGCAGACTATGCATTGCAAGGTTAATGAATTTTGAAACAATTCCTGCAGTTATTACAGAGATGACCCACAGGAATTTTATCCTTACTTACGGTTTGGAAAACTAACAATTTTGACGGAGGGATTCATATGAGTAAAAACATAATAATTATTAATTCTTACATAAGGAATAAGGTAATGGCAGTTATTGGAGTACAAGGGGTTGGAAAAACAGCAACTGTTATACAAACTATTGATCAAATGAGAGAAAGAGGGGACAATGTCGCTTTTATTTGTGAAAAATGTATGGGCTTTGATGCTTTAAAGAAAGATATAGTGAAACAATTGATTCCTGGAGCAAAGAATAATATTGGGACAGCGGACGTTGACGCAATATTAAATAAAATGAAAACAAGTATAAGTGGGGATAAGCGAGTTATCATTATAATTGATAATGCTCATCAATATAGTGATGTTTTACTGAAACAGATTTATTCAGAATTTAATAGACCATTCTACCTGATTTTGGTTGGTAGAGCAGAACTCAAGGAGATGATTGAACGTAATAAGTTAGATGTAGTGTACAATCAAATTGATCCAATGAACTGCAAAGACACAGAAGAATACATATGGTTCCGATTAACAAAAGCTGGGTATCCGACAGACAAACCTAATCCGTTTAAAGACTGTATTCAAGAAATTTTTGAGGCAACGGGTGGCATCCCTAGAAAAATCAATATTTTATGTGAAAAGTTATTGGAGATTGGTCAAAGCTATGGTGTAAGGATAATCTCCAAAGAAATGGTTGGGGAGGCCAAGGAAGTAGTGAAATTATAGAAAACCAAATATGAAACTGGTACGTTTGGATATGAAATAACTGCTTTACATCAATGATTAGGGCAGTTATTTTCTTTTGATTCATTTGGAATTAATAATCTATTCTAACAAGGCATGAAACCAGAAGTACGTTTTCGCTTATATTGAACTAAATAAGAATCACAGACGAAATGCCCAGAATCAATGAATGAGTTTTATTGTAATTCAGCGGTTTCGAATATCTTTTACAGATTTCTGTTAACAAAAATACAACTTGATTTTTGCTTGTTTCTTTTTATATATTCAAATTGCATAAAGCTAATGGAAATCTTAAAGATGAAAGAAGGAGAGGTTTGACAAAAGGCAAAATTTTATCGCCTTTTATTTTTTGTGCTGAAATCAGCGCATATTAATTTTGTGGCTTTCGGCTCAATGCTTAAAGCCATGACACACAATACCGTCACATACTGATAGAGCAGTGATGTGAGTGTTTTTTTGTATTATGCAAGCAGCAATATATTTGCTCAACGAGCAGCTCTATTTTTTTTGTGCGGATGCTGTATAGTGTAAGGATTAACGAGCCGACGACATGGTTAACGCAAGAAGTCGTAAAGTTAATCCATGTCGGAGGGGAGTTAATCCTTACACAACTGTTTAAAAACGTTAGCATTTCGCAGAAATACCCAGATAATTCATCGTAATCGATATTATTGAAAGAAATATGGAGGTGATCGTATGGGATCACATAATCTTGCCTATCAGATAGATTCTGCTATTCAGCAAGCCTTCCGCCCTGGTGCGGATAAATATTCTGCCAAGCATACAGGCGAAAATATGCACATCGTTTTCAGCTACAATGAAAAGAACAGCCTTCAACAAGTAGCATATGAATTTAAAGGATTCATGCGAGAAAATCATCCAGATATCAAGCTTATCAAGGAAGTTAAGGCAGATCATTGGCAAGGCTTTTTAAATCTTAAGTCTCAAAGTTGCAGCACTGCAACCCTCAAGAATTATGTTAGTCGTATTGGTAAGCTTCAAATCCTTTGCCAAAACAAATTTAAGTTCAAATGCGATTGGAAAGATGGTATTTTGGCTCCATCAAGCCAAAAAACGCCAGACAATGCAAAGCAAAGAGTGCAGGTGATGGATAAAGAAGATCTTATTAAAGTTCTAGCTTATGGTCGCAGTCATTGTACATCGAAAGCTGTTAGTGCAATTGATATATGTTACCGATTTGGCCTGCGGGATGCCGAAGCTGCAAGGCTTAAGGTTAAAGATGTTGATTTGCAAAAAGGGACTCTTCATGTGATAGGCAAAGGTGGGCGACATAGAACCCTTCCAATCAGGCAAGAAGATAGACAAATTTTAGAGAAGCTATGCAAAGGTAAAAATGTTGGCGATAGCTTATTTGATATTAAGGCAGCATCTATCAACCAGCAGCTAAACCGCATCTTGAAAAAGCTTGGACTGAAAAGCAAATATCCATTAACCAGTATTCATGCAATTCGAAAACTCAAAGCACAGGAACTATGGGATCAGAAAGCCAAAACTGGTTGTACGAAAAAAGAAGCAATGAATTACGTCTCTCAATATTTGGGCCATGGAAAGGGGCGATATGATATTCTAAATACCTATGTCCATAACCAACACTTAAAAAATGATAAAGATTAGGCTCCCTGTGTGGAATTGCCGTTAAGTAAGGCTAGGAGCTTTTCATTATTATTTTTAAGCATCTTCTCAATGTTTGACAGATTGCAAGATTGTTTTAAGCTACTATCAAGTGCGGCTTGACACATTGTATCTATTTCGGACAGGCTACAATTAAGTTTCTTTTGGCCATCTTTTAACTCCTCAAATCCACCATTTATTAGTTCCACATCTTTTTTCAATTTTTCGGTGTTATGAATGAGTTTATCAAGTTGTGCAGCTATATATTCCAGCAAATCTATGTATTCCATTCGCTTATACCTCTCTTGGATTTTACCATATTAATTATGAGACGTAAATTTAATACTTCCAGAATGATTGACATTTGTAAAATAATCGGATATTAGAATAGTGTAGATGAGCCAAGGGCAGAACGGGTGGCTGCCACGCCAGTGTATTGTTTAAGAGAGAAAGTCAATTTGAAAAGGCATAAAAAAATTTAGATTTTTAATGAGTAAAATTTGACTTGGATATAAATAAATATTATTATACAGATAATGAAGGGAACAAAAAGCCCTTCATTCTTATATTTTGAGATTCCTAACGCTTATTAAAATATTGAAAAAAAAGAGATGGTCTATATGACCTTTATTAATTATGCAAAGAAAAAAACAAAGCTGCCTAGAAATCGGGGTCAGACTAATAAAAACTAGCAATTGCAAGGAGATTCTTTTTTACAGTTACAAAGTTTTTGAATTCGGTAAACGATATAGTAAAAGAAATACTTGAAACTGTAAAAAGTCTTGTTCTATATTTTTCACATCAAACAAATGCAGAAAGGATAAAACAAAATGGCAAACTACAAAAACCTGAATAACTTTTATAATGGTTCAGTTAAGGAAAAAGAAAAAGGCAAGGGGCGAAGACCACCAGAAATAGTAAGGGAAACGAGAGATGTGAAAGGAACGAAAGATGGAAAATCGGTTGAAATTAATAATTTTAAAGCATTGCGCCTCGTTGTAGATGGGCAGACTTTTACAGAACCTGATTTTGGAAAACTATTTCCTAGCAAGTATCAGGCATTTAATATTAAGCACACCTGGTCACATAAGATGTTGAAAAATGGCGTGGAGGCTGAAAATGCTATTTACTTCTATTTTCCAACTACTATGCTGGATGAGCATTCTATCCAAGTAATTTGTCGCAAAAAGATGACTGAATTGACCTATCAACTTTCCTGATTAAAATTCGAGATCAAGCTATTTTTCCTATTATGATTTCTGAAAATCGTTATGCAGACTCCAGATTAACAATTTTATAAAGACATAGAATTGCTCGATATTACCAAATGGGTTATAATGTGTTTGTCAGCACACTGCAGATTGTTGCTGTCCTTATATATCCTTTTGTTAATCGAGCGATTTTAAATAAATAGCAAAGGATATATATGAGATGGACATTGAAAAATTGATATGCAAGATATGTAATGTTAACGAATTGCCCTTGGCACTTACCGTACAAGAAGTAGCCAGAATTTTGAAGGTATGTGAAGCTAATGCCTATATACTATGTCATTCGAAAGGTTTTCCGAGCGTGGTAGTAGGCAGGCGAATAGTCATTCCGACGCTGGCGTTTATCGACTGGATGCGAAATCCGATAGCGTGTTAAGGAAAGGGGTAATTTGTATATGAGTAAAGTTAAAAGTAGGGCCAATGGAGAGGGCGGACCCTATAAAAAATATAAAAGGAAAAAAGATAGCAACGGTACTTATTATTATGATAAAAATGACTATTGTTATTACTTCCAACGTACAATAGGAAAAGACGAAAATGGTAACCCCATACGGAAAACAGTTTATGGGAAAACAGTTAAAGAAGCTAGACAAAATCTGGATGAATTCTTAAAGTCCCTTGAGGAGACTGGAAAAAGATCCACAGAAATGACAGTTGGTGAATGGCTCGATACCTGGCTTGAAGACTATAAAAAGCATAAGTTGAAAGCAAACACTTATGCAAGCTATCTAACAAATATAAAAATACATTTAAAGCCAAGCCTCGGTAGTATATGTCTGAAAGACCTGAATCTTGATCATATCCAAAGGCTAGTAAATTCCTTGGAGGAGCAGGGAAAATCCACTGCATTGATCAGAAAAGTTAGGGATATCCTCCATGGAGCTATCAAAACTGCTATAGTAAAAAAGCTCATATTCCAAGATCCTACCTTTGGTCTTGAAATGAAAGAACACACCCAAAAAGAAAAGAGAATACTCTCTGTTGCTGAAATAAAAAGGTTTATTGCAGCTTTGGGAACAAATGCTCTGTCAATTGCTTTTAAACTTGCACTTGTTACTGGAATGCGGATGGGTGAGATACTTGCATTGAATTGGAATGATGTGGATTTACAGAAAGGTATTATTTTCGTAACCAAAACGGTTATTGTTAAACGTGATTTTGATCCTGCTGCTGTTAAGAAGACTAAAGTTGTTATTCAATACAGTCCTAAAACAAAAGCAAGTATCAGAGAAATTGAAATATCCAAATCTGCTATTGAAATACTGAAAACCTATAAAAAGTGTCAGGAAGATGATATAAGGTTGGCTGGAGACTTATATCAGAATAACAATTTGGTGTTTTGTACGAAATTTGGGACACTATATAATCCGAGAAACGTAATAAGATCTTTTAAAACGATTTTAAAGAAAGCAGGCATTGAAGGTGCCACACCACATTCACTACGGCATACATTTGCAACAAGGCTTTTCGAGCAAAAAGATGTCCAGCCTAAAACAGTTAGTGTACTTATGGGGCATAGCAAATTGGCTCATACACTAGACATTTATACTCACGTTCAAAGCAATATCAAACGTAAGGCTGTAAAAAGTTTGGACTATTTATTGCAGTAAAGTGCTGCAATAGGTGCTGCAATGCAGATAAAGTTTGATGAAACCAGACGTGGTACTGTTTTTTTTGCATGAGCCAAACTGGCTTAAATAAGGGCATCTGAAATTAGATGAGAACAGATGAGATCGCTGGAAAATAGATGGTAAGGATGAGGTCATCAGTTCGACTCTGATTGAGGGCTCCAACATGAAAGCCTTGAGATGCTGGATTTAAAGCGTTTCAGGGTTTTCTCATTTTATTCCATCATATCATCTAGCCTCATCTTTTATCATCTAAACTCATCCCAGTTGGGTTTTTATTGGGTTATTTTTCTGATATGGAGGTGACATATTCGGGCGGTGTAACTACAAGCCGACTTACTATTACAAAATTAGTGGAATCAGAGCCTTTTAGACCAGGAGCGTGGGGGTAATACAGCAAACAAGCAGAGCTGTTTGCTGTTTACCCCCACCAGGGTTTGCGTAAAAATGCCCTACATCCTGCTCATACCTCCCTGATATAACACCCTTCGTGTGCTATACCAACTCGTCGTGAGCACACTATCGTTTCAGATAATTCTATACAGAACTGTCCATATGAAACGATAGTGTTTTATACAAATGTCTGCTTACATGAAAGTAAGCGGACATTTGTGCTTTATTCAGCATTCGCATACTGCTGTTTATGAAAGTATTGATGCCTATCTGCATCTTTACTTAATGTGAATTAACTACTGTTATACAATGTGTATTTGCTGCATTTCATATTGAACTCCTTTCTACAATAATAAAGAGCATATGGCTTAAGCCACATACTCCTGCTAATAGATCAAGCATCCAGCTCTAAGTTGGATGCTTTACTTATAAAATGAACAATAAAGAATTTTTACAATGATATTATATTAGCTTTTTGAAATTTGTTTGGTAAAAATAGACATTATAATAAATTTTTTTAAATTAACATCCTTCTTTCAATCGATTGATGGACAATAATTCGCTATTGTGAAAGAAGTATAATGGGAATGTGTGGTTGTCTATCTGCCTCATCAAAAAGACATGTCTGCCCAATGCAAGAAATGCTGTTTTTTCAGAGCTTCTGCTAAAAACTTCATTATTGTGTTGTCATTGTTTTGACTCCTTCAAACTTCGGGACCTTCTGGTGTTCAACCCTTCCTGGAAATTCTACAATGATTTGGATTTGACCGGGAGCTTGTATACAATAAGAATGTAATTCCTTTATTTGCAAGTGTTAGATATAATAACATATAGTAGCATAATATTGGCTTTGAAAAGGAGATGCTGTTGTATGAAAAAAGCAGTAATAATTATTACTTGCCTGTTATTTCTCTTTTCGACTGCCTCATGTGATGCAAATCAAGCCACCGATTCCGTGATACCTTACGAAAGCGGGGCCAGGGATGGACAGTCAAATGCAGTAACATCCTCTGATGTCAAGGCTGCAAACACGCAGTCTGGCTCTGATATATCTGAAAGTGATTCCGAAGATGGAGAACCTGATTTGGAGATCCCGTCCGATATTGAGGTTACAAGTCTCGGCACGGGAGACAGGACTTACTATCACAATCTCCAGGAATTGGAGGACCGGGCAGATATAATTGTCAGGGCTGTTGTAAAAGGAAATCTTGGGCAAGAAGTCAGTACCTTATATGACGTGGCTACAGAAAGCTTTTTACCCATTACCGGCTATACCAAGCGGGAGATTGAAATAACCCAGGTATATAAGGGAGATGTGAATGTCAGTGACAAGCCTATTTTACATGAAGGTTACTACATATGGACATATCCGGATGGTAACGAACAGTTTATTTCCTCATCATGGGTCAAGCCGATGAAAAATGATTCGGAATATCTGTTATTCCTCGGTAATGATCAGGAACCGGAGAGCTATTATAGGATCGGGGATTACCAAGGAGTATATGTAATTCCAACCGGTGAAATCAAGGCAAAAGTGAAGGAAGGAACGGTGGAACCTTCAGATCTTGATCTCTACTATCACTATGAAGGTGAGTTCC
Organism: Bacillota bacterium; assembly: GCA_023435305.1. Taxonomy (GTDB): domain Bacteria; phylum Bacillota; class Clostridia; order Acetivibrionales; family DTU013; genus DTU013. The sequence goes on along the minus strand of JAEYRV010000024.1, from coordinate 22,255 downwards.
CGCAATATTTGCTTACTATTTACAAGGAAGTAATAGAAAAATACTTCAACTGATATGCCCCCTATGGCATATTAGTATCGACACGTCTCACATTTGCGAGTGAGTGGCGGCAAGTACAGCCATCTCACAAATTAATATCTCTTTTAGCCTTTAATACACAAGATTGCTTTGTCGCTCCGCACCTTTCAATGGCACCTAAAAGGAACTACAGTGATGACTTATCCAAAGTCATTTGAATATGCACAGAGCAATTTGGAAATCCCACAAGATATTGAGGGGTAAGTTACGGCTCGGGAAACTGGAATTATTACTATATTCTGCAGGAATTGAATAATCGGTGTATATATTTGACAGAATCATTAAATAATTATGAGGGTTTGAGCAATCCAGGATTATCTGATTATATAGACATTTTTTTAGAACAACTACAAATATATGTTGAGTGTAATTATTGTACTGATGTTAAATTAACTGAACTATTTAGAGCAAACGACCATAGTGCTTTTGTAGAGAAGGCTAATATACCTGTTTATTTGGTTGGAAGTGAAACAGCTTTGAGTACATTTAGCAATTTGATTCCTGCTCCGGATGAGACATATACAAATTTGTTTTTAGCACACGATAACATGGAACTTGATAAAAAATTACAGGATATTAAAGATAAAAGTATGGAGAGTAAGCGTAAAAGTTAAGAGTAGTGCTTTGTAAATTATTAGCTTTATGTCGTAGGTGAATGAAAAAGAATCAAACAAAATTACCCATTAACGTTTATATGTTTTTGAAATATGATATAATCAAAATAATCAGATGGGTATTACTGGAGGAAAGATGAATGAAAATTAAGAGTGTTGTATTCGAGGAATTTGCACTGTTCGATAATTTGAAATTAGATTTTTCACCATATATAAATGTAATAACTGGATTCAACGGAGTTGGTAAAACGATTGTCCTTAAGACTCTCTATAGTATAATGAAAACCATAGAAGATATCAATAACGAATTAGTTAACCCTAAAGTCGGAAAGGTTTCAATTGAGAAGGCAAAAGAGATGTTAGCTTCAAAAATTATAGGGGTTTTTATGCCTGATGAAGGAAGAGTGGGAAGGCTTGTACGCCGGAAAGCAGGTAGAGGAAATGCAAACATTAAAGTATCTTTTGAACAGAATAAAAATATTCAAATGAGAATATCTACACAAATGGAAAAAAGCATAGATTTGATAGATGACTTAAGAGATATTAAAAGTGATATTCAAGCTCTCTTTATCCCTCCAAAGGAGATAATTTCAGCTGCTTCTAATTTTTTTAGTATTTATGATAATTACCATATAGCATTTGAAGAAACCTATTATGATTTAAACAAGCTACTCCTTAAGCCATTGACAAAGGGTAAGAATTCAAAAGAACAGAATGCGATATTAGAGAAATTCGAGGATATAATCAGGGGTAAAGTTAGGATGAAAGATAACAAGTTCTACATTAAGGGGAAAGATATGGGAGAAATAGAGATGGGGTTAGTAGCTGAGGGGGATAGAAAGTTAGCTACAATTCTTCATCTTGTATCTAATGGTACTCTTGGGCCTAATACTATATTGTTTTGGGATGAGCCTGAATCAAATCTAAACCCCAATAGAATGAAGTACATATCACAAGCATTAGTGGAGCTTGCTAAAATGGGGGTACAGATATTTATTACAACACACAGCTATTTTCTTCTCCAGGAGTTTTCGATGATTGCACAGTATGACGCAAAAAAAACTAAACTTGGTGTAAACTTTATCTCATTATATGAAGATAGTGATAGCGGTAGAATCGTTTCAGACAGTGCCACTCAGACATATGAGCTACAGCATAACTCAATTGTTGAAGAATTTGAGAACTTATATAATCGAGAGCAGGAGAAGCTATATGATAATTAAAGAAGGTAATCTTCAATTTGAGTTTGCAGAAGGGGTCAAGGCAATAAAATTTGATGAGACAGATTATTATGGAAAATTTAAGGATTGCATGCCAGGAAACAAAGGAGTAGACATTCTAGCCTATAATGATCAGTATTTTACTTTTATTGAAATAAAAGATTTTAAGGGCTATGAAAATGATAAAGGGAATATTAGACGCTTGATGATTAATGGGAAAGAAACTGAGACACTGGATGATGAGATTTCCAAGAAAGTACGATCAACAGTAGCTGCTGTATTTGGTAGTCATATTAATCAAGATAGAGAACTAGATGAATATTTTGAAGCATTGAAAGGCAATGTAAACAACACTAATGAGTTTATTCTTACTATTGATATCATTTTGTTTGTTGAGGGTGATATATCAAAAATGGTGAGGAAGAAAGGCTTAAAGCAGGAAACAACTGTGACTTTTCGAGCATTACAAGATAGTCTTAAAAAGAAACTCAAATGGCTGACTGGTAGAGTATCGGTAGAGAATATAGAACGAAGAAGAGCGCAAAGATTTTTTGAAGTTACGCGAGTCTAAATATAGTAATTTGAAAATTCTTGTGAATTGCCGTAGCTCTTAGTTACTGAGCTTAGCCTTTGTGCAACCGAAAAAGTGAATTGGTTTACAATTGGTTTTTTCTGATATATACCCGAAGGTGATAAGCCTTGTAATACAGTATTATCAAGCATTGCACAGCTTGATTGGAAATTTGATTCATTCCATGGTAAGGATGAGGTCACCAGTTCGACTCTGATTGAGGGCTCCAACAATGTGAAAGCTTCTAAGGTTTTTACCTGGAAGCTTTTTCATGTTTACCCTTATTGCTACCCTTACTAATTATGTATGCTACAATATGGTATGTATAGAGAATTTACTTAATCGTGAGGGTTTTATCCATGAATTCCTATAATTTAGTTATTAAAGAAGTTAATAAGTTGGACCATTTTATACATTTGCGTATTATCCAATGGAGATACGGTCGCTGAGGTGAAGTATATTACATATAACCGGAGGGTATGATGAAAAACTGTGCGATTTACAGTTCATTTTCGGATCTGAATCAGTTGATGGAGCTTGTCGGAAGGACGTTCCAGGGTTTTAAAATCAATGTGAACCCCAATAAAACAAGAATCGAGATCACGGAAAGAAAACTGTTCGGGAAAACGACGAACGGGTTTAATGTCATGACAGTTAAAACGGAAAATGAAAAATTTTCTGGTATGCTGAATGGGATGTTTAACTTTTTTTCTCAAATGCCAGCCAGGAATAGCATAGTAAAAGAGAAACTCCTTGTGAAGATAACGACTTTGGCAATGGTGATTGGTGTCGTTACCGACAAGGATATATCGGATCAGTTCCGGTCCCAACTGTTGTCAATGACAAAGGAACTGGAGGGTTTCATGATGTGGGGCAGCCGGCAGATATTGGACTACAATGGAAAGCTTATCCTTGATCTGGATGTAAATTCGGAGATTGATGATTTCGTTGTAACAGCGCCTTCGAGCTTCCTTGATGGGAATTTGAATACAACGGAATCAGGATTGAAGCGGAAGGACCGAACAGAGCGGATTCTGAATGAGAAGGAGATTCCATTGTGTAAAACGCTTCCGGTTATCGTTGGGGACGAGGATGTCCGATTAAGGAGTACTGAAGAAATAGTTAAGCGGGCGGTTGCTTTGTGTATTTGTGCGTTGAAAGGGGAATGTTGGGGCTCCGGCCAGCCGAAGGAGGAAACGGATGAGTTGATCAACCGGATCATTGATCAGTTTCATGCAACTGAATTCTTTTCTCCTGAGGAGAAAGAATTTATTATTGTTGCTGCTCGGGCCCGTTAACACATTGCGCACTTTTTTACCAAATACTAAAAGCTTGGAATCCTCTTCTATCAAAGGTTCCCAAGCTTTTCATTTTCTCCAAGTGTCAAAGACAGGATTGTACGGTACATTATTGAGGAAGAATTCACCTGGTAAGGAGATACCCTGTCCGGAAAACCACCGGACAGGGTTAATGAGCAAAATTGGTGGCCAACGAATTCAAGCAAATGGCGGTCAAACAGCCCGAGCAGCAACATCTACTTTCTTATACTATAAATAATATTCATTATTTCTTCACTGTTTTTATCATAAATTTCATAATCCATAAATACTATTACTCCAATAAACTCATCTATTATGCATCTAATCTCAACAACATTATCTGTTTTCCTTTTGTATAGATCTCCGTTAAGTCCACTTGATGTTTTAATACTTTCAACTTCATAATCATTCGGGTCAGGTATGCTTATATGCCCACGCTGTTGAAATACATATATTCTATTTTCTCTATTCTCGTTTACATATATCTCAATTCCAGAATCTGGTGTAGCTTCTATCTCCTTAGTTGCTTCTATATTGTGATTGATAGAATACTCCCATTTTTCAGGGAAGTCCAGGCTAAAATCAAATGTTTTATCGGTATATGTCACCAAATTCTCATTTTTAGAACCATTCTCTGTTGTATTCATTTTACTTTTATTGTTACAACCTGTGATAATTATTACAGTCATTAACAGTATATAAAGTAATTTATAGTACTTATTTTTCAATGCAACCATCCTCCCTAATTAATAAATGGAAATACCTTTCATAAAAGGTATTTCTATTTATATTATATTATATTACTTTGTAGACCTTCGAAAATAATATATCGTCTAGTCAAATAAAATCCTTAAGATTGATGACATCTGATTATTAAAGTATTGAAAAAGGTCTATATGAGTTATTAGCCAGGTCTTCATGATCCCATACAGTTATTTGCAGATAAAACGGCGTTTGCTCATAACATATAACATAGTCATCATAAGCTGCTCCTATCAGAAAAGTATGTCCTTCGGTTACTACTGCATCTCCCCTTTGAAGGCTGGGATAAGAATTTATTAGGTCATTATAGGATGGGCTATCAACATCATAATTTCCCACTTTATTAAAATCCCCGGAATCAATACCATCTAAGAAACTAGTTGTCGTATGTCTTGAGATACCCCAACAGAAGCTAACAAATCCAGAACAATCGTTACCATACTTAGGCATTATAATAGATTCCCCATTAATAACCCTGGAGTAATTATTATAAAAACCACTGCTTTGATAATTCACAAAAGCACTTATGAATCCAATGTCATCTACCTGATATGCTGTTTGTGAATATGGCAAATGATATGTATTACCAACCTTAAATGTAAAGTTGTTTCTCCAACCTCTAATATCGTTTACTGATGGGGTCCAATAGCAATTATACATATCACTTGCTTTATACATTATGATATCCCGATCATCATTTGCCATTAATCTTTGATCATTTCCCAAATAAAGTAAATCCTCTAAGTTTCTTTTTTCTAGTACATTTACTTCGATATCTTCTTTGAACATTCCATACTTCACAGTTATTGTTGCCGAACCTTTGTCAACTGCAATAATTCTTCCATCATAAGCTAAAGCAACATCCTGGTCACTTGTTTCCCATATGGCGTTTTCATTTATTTTCACTATTGTGCCGTCAGTATACTCTGCAAAGACATCAACAAATTTGGATGCTCCATTACTTTCAATAATAACTGTACTTTCACTGACTTTAATTTTTTTCAGCTCATTATCATTCTTTACCTCATCATTTGCATAAGTAAAGGACCCAATGGACAATGCAATAGCAAATATCAAACATATTGATATTATTCTTTTCATAAATAGTATCTCCTCTCAACTTTACTTATTATTGGTTCAATAGTTTAGTTACTGAATATCTCTGTTGATCGCTACAATGAATCATACAATCATCTAGTATTTTAAAGAATAACAGAAGTTGATCTTACTTAATTTTAAATTATCCACCTCCCGTAAGTTCTTAGACAGTATTAAAGTGATATCATAACACCATTGGTATCACCTTCTTATATAGGATAGGATATCGTAAGTGATTATGTCGGTACTTAAAATGTCACAGTTTTACTATAAACAGTACCGGACTCGGTACCATTTGGACCTTCTACCAAATAGTATGTAGACACCCTGTATGTTCCCTGAGAGACTGTATATTTTTCTGATATAGATGCCGATGATGATGTAGACGATTTTGACCAGCTCTTGACATCTACCCACGATCCATTATTATGAATCTGCAGAGTCGAAGTAATCTGAATATATGTTCCTGCTGGTGTTCTTTGTACATAGCCTTTTACATTGGCAACCCCATTTGAAATGGTAAGCGAACTGCTGGCTTCATTGATGTAAACATAGTTTATACCTATGGGAAGATGCATGGGTATTTCACTAGAAGCCAGTGCTGATAAGGGAAAATTGAATAATACCAATGCACATAATACAATAAAAGGCAATTTTTTTACCGACATAAACAGACCTCCTTATTTTGTTCTATTATTTATAACAAATAAGAGGAGGCTTTTGTGACATTAGCACTGATTTCTTTACAAAACTCTTTCTTTATAGCATTCGGTAAATGATTTAACCCTCTGGTTCTATGCTTTCAGCGATCCTAAGGACTGTAGTTTTATCCAGAGTAGAAGATACCCTATACATATAACTATTATCATACCAGATTAGGTTTTGCACTCCTTCATTGGAATAGTATTTTGCTGGCAGATCATTAAATATGAAGTCCTCTAATTCAATACCTTCCGTATTGATGTGCATTGATACCTCATCAGGACATACCTGTCTGTATGAAATATATTCGTTACCCTTTTCATATTCCAATAAAACTGTGCCATCCATATCTTCATATACAAGTGAAAATCCATCAGGAATATAAGTTGGTACATATATCGAAAAATTTTCACTCGATGTATTTGTAGATTGAGATTTTTCAAAAAATAGTTGTGTGTATTTTTCATATACTTCTATGATTAATTCAAAGACCTTTTCACGAATGGCTGAAACACTCATAACAGATGCCAGCAATAGAATTATTGCAATGAGAACAGCAATCAGTCTTCTGCGTAGATATACCGGACGACCAATAACAAACGGTTCCGTTATTCTATTACGACTAATAAGGTGTTTCATTTTGCGTTCAAATCTACTTGAGAATTTATGCTCGATAATATTTTCAGGTAATGCGTTGATCTCAAGCAAATCTGCCTTAATAACGGCATCTCTTAACATCTCTTCAGAAAAACTATAAGACATTTAAACACTCTCCATATCAAGAATTTCCTGCACCTTGAGTTTAGCCCTTTCAATACGCTTTCTGACTGTTGCCTCGGTTATTTCAAGCTCATTTGCAATTTCCTGGTTGGAATAATTATGTACAAACTTTAGTGTTAATACCGTCTTATATATCACCGGCAGCTTTGCGACAGCGTATGCCAGATTTCCCATATCTTCTTGAAATTCAATGTTATCAGCAATAGTATCATGAAATTCATCATAGGGAACCTCCAAGTAACGTTTTCGATAATTATATATGTTGATTGCACAGTGCCTAACTATAGTAACAATGTAGCTTTTAGTTTTGTGACAGTTAATATTTTCTATTTTGTCAAGGTTCTCAATGATCTTAATAAAGGCTTGGTGAACTGCATCTTCAGATAAAGAGGGATCAGCAAGGATATTATTAGCGACATAGAATAATAAACTTTTGTATTTGCTATAAATCATTATGAACTTGTCCCTATCTTCTTCTGTATCGATCATAGATAAAAAGCAAATAAGCATATGATCGCCTCCTCATAATGAGTGTTCATACAATTAAATTTGTTACCATTATATCATAAATTTGGATAGCAATAGCACGCATCAGGGATAGGGATGGGTCATGTGAAGTACTCAATGACAGCGTCCGGAAACCTTTCGCTGATCAATCCTGAAATATATGTTTTCATCTTTTGAGCTGTTTCCTTTGGATACACGTACTTGAACCTTCCGTATTTTCCCCATTTTACAGACCTTGCTGCTTCATCCATGTCAAGCCTGGTATTGGGATACCGCTGAAGGATGTAATTTTTTGCAATGGGAGTAAGGAGCATTCCTGTAATGAAATAAAATGAACTTTGAAAAAAGAGATGCCAGGCTGTACAATTTGAAATGTGAGTTGCCGCCAAAGTAACCACATATCAAAAAAACAGGAGGCATCTAATATGAAGTATAACCAAAATGAGAAGTTGAAGCAAATGGATTTATCGACAATGGTGGTAGGAGTTGACATAGGAAGTGAGCTACACTATGCCAGGGCTTTTGATTACAGAGGTTTTGAGTTATCAGGGATATTCAAGATCATATGGCAGATATCTGCATATAACCCCTGTTGGGTTATAATTGGGTTTTTATAAATCATAAACCAGCCGCAAAGCGGCTCAAATAGGCGTTCATGACAAATGTGAACTTATCCATGGTAAGGATGAGGTCATCAGTTCGACTCTGATTGAGGGCTCCAACTCGAAAGCCTTGAGATGCTGGATTTACAGCGTTTCAGGGTTTTTTACTTGTTTCATCATCTCATCTAGTACCATAATGCACTTTACCATATCAAATACAGTCTGCCGAATCAAGTTTTGCTGCACTGTTATTCAAGTAAAGTCCGCACATCCGACCGGCGCTGCACTGTTATTCAAGTAAAGTCCTATATTTCCCAAGCTTAGTTAACATATTCTGATGATAGTCGGCATTATGTAATCCATTCATGGAGAAATTTCACTATTATTTCCCCAAAATAGGACTATACTTGAAATTTGGACCACTCGACTTATCAAGGGAGTGCTTAAGCTGCATTTTACAGATCTAAGCTTATTTAATCTCGTACCAAACGATTCCACCGCTCAAATTCTCCTTTGGACAGCATTGACCATGATTGCTCGATAAATCGATACTAGCTTCATTCAACATGATGGAAAAAACTCAATCTTTGTGCCTCGTTCGCTTTAAATCCGAACTTCTCATAAAATGGAATCTTATCCGGAGCAGCACATAATTCTACAAAAATGTTTGTTCCCTTAACTCCATTATTGTTAATGAATTTTTTCAACTCGTTTATCAGCATTCTTCCTATGCCTTTTCCCTGATATTCAGGTCTGACAACAACATCCTTTATATAATAATTAAGTCCCATATCACCATTCATTCTTGCCATAGCAACAATATGGCCACCATCCCATATGGAAACTCTAAATAAAGTATGCTGCATTGCTAATTCTGTTTGTTCGATGGACGGTCCCGGCCCCCATACTGTTTCCCACAGTTCAATAAACTGTCCTGCGGTTAGTTCATTGTATTTCACTACTAAGTCCAACATGTTTTTTCCTTTCAACAGCTCGGAAGATATGAATTTTTTCTCTTTTACAATAACAGAAAATAATAGCACATGCCATTGATATATTGCTAAGTTGATCTATTACTTAAACATATTGTAGTGCCTTTTATGCTTTGATACAGCACAATTACAGGCGTTCCCGATTCTGCTGTACACAATATTTGAATGGGAAATAAAGACATAAATATCAACAAATGGTATTATGAATTTATAATTTAATAGTGGTAGTATAACCACAGAAAGGAGAATCAGATGAAAAAGCTACTAAGTATTCTTTTGTCGCTCATCATCGTGACCTCTTGTTTTATGAGCGGCGGGGTCCAGGCCCAGGCAGGAGGGAGCAGCGGCGACCAGCCCACGTTTGGTGAGCCGGTATTGCCAACGGGAAAGTCGTTCATGCAAAACCCAACCACGTACACCAATCCCATTTCGCTTACTCAGGGCTCGGAGAGAGTGCTGAGAGGCGGTGAGCCTGTTATCAAAATGTTTAATGATGACTACTATCTGTTTACAAGTATGAGGCGTGGCTATTGGTGGTCACATGACTTCGTAAACTGGACGTATGTCAATGCGCCGAATTTACTGGGCGGGATAGTGGGCATTACGGAAATTGACGGCAAATTGTATAACTACGCCGGAAATACGGATAACAGAGTAAGGACCACTGACGATCCGAAAAGTGGAATATGGTATGATGCCGGTACATTCTCCAGCAACAATTATGGCGATGCCAGCATGCTTTACGATGAGGAAACAGGGCGGCTGTTTATGTACTACGGATGGTCGCAGCTTTTGGGGATCCGCGTCGTTGAATTAGACAAAACAACCTTCAAGGAAATAAGTGAACCCGTTGTCGCAATTTGGGGCGACCCCCATAACCATGGCTGGGAAACCAGATATTCAGACGACCTTATCTTTCCATATTTCAGCCACAGGGAATACCGTCCCGAAGAATATGGATGGACTGAAGGCGGCCATCCGCTCAAGTACAAGGGTAAATACTATCTGATGTATGCATCCATCGGCCTCGAATTTTACTCTTATTCCCATGGCGTATACGTAGCAGACGATCCAATGGGTCCATATGAATATTCTGAACACAACCCGCTTACTATGAAGACGACAGGTGTAGCACCGGGCGCCGGCCACGGCAGTATATTCCTGGACAGGGATGATAATGTTTGGACTGTATGTATGGCAGGCTACACACTGAATGGCGGAAACGGCAACACGCTTATAAATCTCTATCCCTCAGGTATCGACGAAGATGGCGTGATGCACGGAAATTGTGAATATGGCGATTATCCGCAATATCTGCCCGGCGTCAAGGCGGATCCGGTCAACGATAATTATACGGGATGGGTGCTTTTGTCCCTGGACAAACGGGTCGAAACATCTTCCACGCTTGAGAATTACTGGCCGGCATTCGCGGTGGATGAGGATGCGAAGTCATACTGGAGCGCTCAAACGGGCGATCCGGGCGAATATATGACCGTCGACCTTGGCGAAGTAAGTGATATCCGCGGGATACAGGTACTTTGGGACAAAACTGTCAGCAGCGGATTCGGAGCACTCAGCCAATATCAATCATATACTGTCGAAGTATCCAATGATAACGTGAACTGGACCCTGATCATTGACAAGAGCAATAACAACCAGGACTTACGAAGCGATTACATCGAACTCCCCACCAGCGTAAATGCACGGTATGTGAAGCTGACAAATGTGTTTACGCCTGATAGTGGAAAGTTTGCCGTAAAAGCGCTGCGTGTTTTTGGCAATCCGGAAAAGGCAACTTTCAAAAAGGTTGATAAAGTAACGGCTGTCCGCAGCATAGTAGACCGCCGCAAAGCCAGTTTGGTGTGGGAACCGGTGCCTGGCGCCGAAGGGTATTTAGTGCGCTACGGTATTGAACCCGACAAACTGTATAACAGCTATATGGTTTATTGGGACAATTCCCTGGACATTCGCAGCCTGAATGTGGATCCGGAATATTATTTTGAAGTAGAGGCTTTCTCAAGCGGAACACCCCGTTACGTGGAGAACACGTTTGAAACTCGGGGCAGAGGCGCTGAACTCGATTTTGTAAGACAACCAACAGGGGGCACCAGAACTACGGAAAGAATAATGACATATGAAACCTACGGTAAAGACGAGGTGTATGTATTTAATGACATCACGCCTGGTACTTACACTTTGAACCATACTTTCGGGGTTGGAATCTGGGGCCCGGTACAACTGACGGAAGAACAACTGATAGGGACAGGTACTGAGCCCACGCTCACTGCACTCAACCTGACACAGTTTGGCATAGGTTCGACTCAATGGGGTACCATCCAGGTAAAGGTATATCCGGGTGAGACAAGCGGAAGAGTAGAGGTGATCTTCAAATACGATCAGGAGGAGCAGCCGGATGAGCGGCCTGAAGTGTTTTTAACCGGAAGCGGAAGTGTACAACCCGGATCGGAATTTACGGTAGGAATAAGCCTGAATACTTTGGCTCAAAACATATATGCAGAGGATATAACATTAAGCTATGACCCCAATGTATTCGAGTATGTTGCCACAACAGGTGCGAATGAGGATATAAATATCCTCAATAGTGAGCCTTCCGGTACAGGTACTATAAGAATAATTGCCGCTAATATAGGTGGGGTGAATGGAAGCGATTTACCTATACTGAAGGTCAGCTTTAAGGTGAAGAGTGGTGTTGTGAATACTACCGGGACTATTGCAGTGACTCAGGCAAAACTTGGTGTTGCTCCTTCGGGAGATATACTTGACGCAGTACTTGACACAAAGAGCATTTCAATAGGCGGCAGTACACCGTCTGTTGACAAGACGGCTTTGATCTCGGCTGTCAGTAATGCCCAAAGCCTGTATGATGCTGCAGTCGTAGGCACACAACCCGGTCAATATCCGCAGTCAGCCAAGGATGCTCTGCTTGCAGCAATCAATGCCGCAAAAGCTGTAAGTGATAATCCCAGTGTGATACAATCACAGGTAGATAATGCGATAACGGCTCTGAATACGGCGGTTGAAGCCTTTAAGGCAGCAGCGAATAAGTCTCCGGATATCAATGACGATGGAATAACAGATGTAGGAGATCTTGCGATCGCTGCTTACCATTATGGCAAGGATTCTTCAGCCGAAGACTGGGCAACAGCAAAGATCGCGGATGTAAACGGTGATAATAAGATAGACATTGTGGATCTTGCGTATATTGCATCAAATATACCAGATTAAATATTATCTTTATTAGCCTTAATAAAACATACACAATTATTACATAAAATCTAAACTTGCTTTATGCCCTGTCCCGAGAAATGTAAATCAATACTTGGGATAGGGCATAAGTCATTTTTTACTAGTATTATTATTCATTTGTTCATTATGTTCTTGTTCGGAGAAAAGATATATCCCGGAATATACCTTCAATGATATATCAAGTTCAGAAGGATATATTCTTGCTTGCGGAGATGGTGGCCTTATTTCTGTAACAACAGATCCAACCGAATGGGAATATATAATCATAGATAAAAACATTGATTTTTTTGATGTAACTTCAGCTAAAGGGATTTTCTATATTTTGGGGAAAGATAGCTCTTCCAATACCACATTATACCCATATTCACCTATTGATGGTCAGATTAAAAAATTAGAATGTGATGAGTATTACAAGCAGATCGAAGCTGTTAACGGGCATCTGTTTGCATTTACCCGAGACTCAATAAAGGTGTCGGATGATGGTGTAATGTGGAGTAAAATTTCTTTTCCAACTATATACGATGAGATAACGCAAAATAACGAATACACACCTGAATGTATGTTATATGATGGTAAGGACTATATAGTGTCCGGGGGTGGTAACTTTATTGTCAGTTCACCTGACCTCACAGAGTGGAGCTTTATTAGTGATGATCCATATGGGACCGCATGCTCATACGGGATTGCATCAGGCGGAGGGAAAGTTGTTATTGTAGGAGATCATTTATATCTTAGTTTTAGGAGCGAAGATAATTTATGGAGCTTCGATGAAAAAATAAACAATGTTGAAAGTATACCTGATTATTATACTCTTTGCCTTTTTGATGTTGCTACTGACGGAAGTAAATTTATTGCAGTCGGGCAGAGGGGATTAATCTTAGTACGTGACGGGGATATATGGAATGTTTCGGATTCCGGAGTTGGAGACTGGCTTAATAAAATTGTGTGGAACGGAAAGTATTTTGTTGTCTTAAGTGAAAAAGGATTTCTCTTTTCAAAAGATGGTCAGACTTGGTCATCAGTCAAATAATATTTTTACTAAAAATAAACCATAGGTGACTTTATTTAAGATAACTTATACAAAGATAAATAAGAGGGTATGTCCATGGACATACCCTCTTATCGTAACCATTTACATTAATAGCTATTGCATTTCTTAAATCATAAGCCTATATTCCTTATTCACTCAATATTTGCTGTGCAATAAATGAAAGGTCAATAATATTTACGATCCCATCACTATTGACATCTGATGACCTGGCAAGACTCCAATTCGGATCGCCTTCACTTACTAGATAGTAATATGCACAAACAGCAAGGTCGGCAATGTTTATTACATCGTCATCGTTGGTATCTCCGGATTTCCATAACTCCTCCACAAGTATATCAATAGCTGTACTTGAAGCCGAATATACCAGACCGCCAGGCATAATACCTAAGTCTGCTTTTGTAATGGTAAAGGAACCTGACTTACCGGCAACAGAATCCTTCGCTATAAAATCAAGATTGAAAAGTGGAACATTGCCTTCGATCATTGCCGTCCCTTGAGTGGCGAGAAGTACCCTGACTTTTCCGGGCTGTTCTGTTTCAGTACCGACAATCTTGACCAGATCGTCTGTCTCATCGCAAGACTTTAGCTCAAAAAGGCTATTGTCGTAATTTAGGATAATATCTCCTGCATATACGCTTTTGATATTATTATCAAGTATAACATTCAATGTGAATTCCTCTCCCGGTTTTACTTTTTGAGTTCCATCAATAACGACGGTTGAGTCACCAGGGACTTGACCGTCCAAAGGATTTTTCAGTACAATCTCGGTAACGGCGGGGTTCACATAGCTTGTGCCGGAGATTGTGATATTGGCATCATGAGTAAGAACCGGAGTGCTCGTGTTTCCGCCGGTCATACGGTTATAGGTGAACACCAGCTTGTCGTTGTATATATTGACCGATAGGCAGACGCTTGGACCTACGGTCGTTTCTTTATAAGATTTTTGGGTTGGGTAAAAATCATTCATACAGCCAACATTGGCATAGGTAAACTTGATGGTCTTGGATGCGCCTTCTGCATAGAGGATGTAGTCACCTGGATGTTTGATGGTATGGCGGTTGGTATCTGTATAGTGATTGTGCCCCCACAGGAACACTATATCAAGATCGTCGCCGTACTTATTCAGGGTATCGATCATCTTTTCAGCATTGGTTATGTCGCGCCATTTCCAGTTGTAGGCACGGTGCATTGGCCAATGTGTCTGGACAAAGATGACCTTCCCGGATCCGACTTTGCTGGCCAGATAGGTGTCAAGTGCCTGAATGTCGGCCTCGTAGAATATTTCCTTGTCGACGCCGCTGGTGTTGTTACCCTGTGCACCGATATGGAAGATCTCGTAATCGTCGCTTACGCAGCTGACACCGACGCGGTCAAAGCCGAATATACGCTTGAATTCCGCATCGCTTATGCCGCCGTCCGTTTCCTTATCGTGGTTGCCCGTCGTGAAAACATATTCAGCATCAGGATATGTCGTGTCCAGAACACCGGTCAGCGTCGTGTAGACATTCTCCCAGTTGATGAGGTAAGCTTTATCGTCCTCGATATAGTCTCCGCCGAAAGAGATGGTCTCAGGATTGATACCGTCTGCCTTCAGGAGCGGCAGGATAGCACGCAGGTTTGTGAAGTTAGGTGTACTGCCGGTTATGTCGGAGTGTGTGTCGGACATAAAGAGCAGCTTGTGACGCAGCACAGACTCATCAGGATCCTCCGGATCTTCAGGATCTTCAGGATCCTCCGGATCCTCGCCGGTCATAACCTCAAACAATTGCATGGGATTTTTCAACATATTGGTTCTCATATTTTCCTTTAGATCACCGGGGCTGTCGAATCCCTGTGCGGAGCCGCGCAGGAAGAATACATATTCTGTACCGGTTATATTGTACATGAACATGCACTTGGTGGTGCCGTCATCGCTTAGATCCTCAAACGACCAGTAGCTGTAATGGGGCTTTGTCGCAACGTTATTTTCGTCATAGGTGTTGGTATTCAATGGAGCAACACCCACTCTGCCGCTGGAGGCGCGGGAAAGGAACATGCTGTCACCGTTCGTGAGGAAGAAACCGGTGGTGTAGGGCCCTGACACATTCGATGTTCCTACAGCGAAGTCCCAGATCATTTTGTCGGTTACTTCTGAAGTTATCTTGCCATCTTCCACGGTGACAGCGGTGGAGGCCAGCGAGATACCGCCGTTGGCGGCTGAGACATTGGCAGCTTCATTAGTCAAGGCATAACCATTGGAGACGATTACATACTTCTTACCCGCCTGAACGGTAGAGGTCAGTTTGTAATATGGGCTGGGAGCGCTTTTGGTCGTGACCTTTGCCGGTTCGGATGCGGCGGCTGCGGGAACGACTGTGAACAACTGGATGATCATCGCAATGCAACAGAGAATAGCCCAGCTTCTTGATGCTTTCTTCATTTTGCTCATCCTTTCTTTGCAAAACATAGTTGCCTTTGATTGCCTTATCGGCCATAACAGCAACTTGTACGGATTTAATCATGTAGATTAGTATAACATATTATGGCAAAAATAACTACAATTAACAAAGCTATTTCCCCATGCTTTAATAAGGTTGTGTATATTTTTTTCTAATGTAAACTAATACAAACAGTAATTGCAGCAGTAGAAGTTTTGGGAAATGGAGGTTCCAGGCCATTCCGGGAAAGTAATATCCCAGGAGCTTTTGCTTCGACAGAAATATGACAGAATAAGCGCACAAAAAGCTGCCATCATATGATAGCAGCTTTTTGTGCAGTGTGGGCAAAGTAATCAATCAAATAAATATCTCTCAAGCGCTTTGGGGTTTATTGACTTGATTTTTTCTATAGTTTCATCATCCGACAGATTGCAATTGGCAAATGCATGGTCTTGAAGGAGCGTTAAGCTGTCTGGTATGGACAGATCCGTCAATGAGGTACATCCGCGGAACGCATGCAGAGCTATGTATGTAACTCCTTCGCCGATGGTCACGCTCGTAAGTCCGGTGCATTTGAAGAAAGCGGAGTTACCAATAGATGATGCATTGCTGTTGCTGGGAATGTTCACGCTCTTAAGAGACGGACAAAAAGCAAATGCGAAATCTCCGATAATGTTTACACTGCCCGGGATCTCTACACTCTCAAGCGCTGTGCATTCGTAAAATGTATGACCGCCTATCATTGTCACGGTGTCGGGAATAATTACTTTTTTTATTGTTTTGTTTTTCAGAAATGTGCCTCCAAATAAAGATGTGACAGGCTTGCCCTCAATTTTTGCCGGAATACGGACTTCATCGCTTGTGCCGGTGTATCCTGTGATCATACAGCCATCGTCGGAAATACTGTATTTAAAATCAGATGCATTTTCATCTGGCTTAGCTTCAACAGGTTCAATATCATTTTCTACGTTGATAACAGGTTTATTCTCTGTTTTTTGACCGGAAGACGAATCGGCTGTGATTTTCGTATCACCTTCCGGGCTGTTGCTGCCTGCAGTCGGTTTATCTGCTGTGCAGCCTGACAGGATCAGGGTGAATATTAGTGCAAAAATTAATATGTACTTTTTCATAATTAGCTCCTTGTTATTTGCTGTTTAAATTGATACATCTTTTGCCGCATATTCTATTACAGCGCTTTCATGTTGTTTCTCCTCACATTTCTATTGTTTTATTTGTATTTATTATAGCAAAATGCAGGAGCAGTTTTCTAATAAATTTTTATTTCTGGTGGTGTCAATTTTGATAACATATAGACAAATCGGTTAGCTGCTGGTATAAGTAAAAATATGGAGGTATGTGCCAATGATGTGCCATGTGAATAATATGAATCTTTACTATGAGGTGTCCGGTGCAGGGGCGCCTCTGATCATGCTTCATGGAAATGGAGAAACCCACAAGATTTTTGATAAGGCGATCCCATTGCTGGCAGAACACTTTACCGTATATGCAATCGACAGCCGCGGACATGGGCAGAGCGGTGCCGTTTCCGAATACCACTACGAAGATTTCGCTGAGGATATCAAACGCTTTATTGATGAGCTTAAACTGGAGAAACCTGTGCTTTATGGATTCAGCGACGGCGGTATTGTGGGCCTGCTGCTTGCGGTAAAATACCCGCAGCTATTGTCCAAAATGATAATCAGCGGAACAAATACCATGCCTCAGGGCATACGAACAGGCTGGCTGCGGCTGTTCAAGTTCATTAATGCAATCGTTAAAGATCCGAAGATAACCATGATGCTGACAGAACCAAATATCACAGTGGAAATGCTTCGGAGCATTACTATCCCCACCACGGTGCTGGCAGGAAGCCGCGACATGATAAAACGCAGCCACACGGAGCATATTGCGAAGAGTATTCCAGGCAGCAGGCTCTCCATTCTGCAGGGCGAGGGGCATTCAAGCTATGTCCTGCACAGCAAGAAGATAGCAAACTTGATTTTAGAGGCAACAAAGTAAATTGAGGGTTATATGATAGCAAAGAACAAGCAATAGAAAGCCTGTTTTTGCAAAAACGTAAAACACGGGAGACTAATTTATGAGTAAAGCATAGTTGACAATTGATGATGTGACAACAGAAAACACACCGAAAATTATAGATTATTTGAGCGATAAAGGAATAACCCCGATGCTTTTTTCAGTCGGGCAGCTTCTTGAAACACATTGGAGTGAAGCTATATATGCGTTGAAAATGGGTGCGATCATAGGAAATCATACTTACAGCCATCTGCATTTTAGTGAACTGACTTTGCCCGAGTGTTTTAGTGAGATCGAGAAACAGGAAGAAATTCTTAATGAGTTATATCAAGAGGCAGGAGTTGAAAGGCATTATAAGCTAATGCGTTTCCCTTATGGCGATAAAGGCGGAGATAACAAACCCAATCCGGACTCAACTTTAGCTAACTAGAACAAAAATTTGTTCGTCATACTTCCAGTACTACTGCACATCCAACTGGCGCTGTACCGTTTTTCAAGTTTAGTCCTCACGCCAAATCAACGCTGCACCGTTTTTCAAGTTTAGTCCTATATTTCCCAAACGGAGTTAACGTATTCTATTGAAAACATGAATTATGTAATCTATTTATGGTGAAATGTAACTATTATTTCCTAAAAACAGGACTATACTTGAAATTTGGACCACTGTACTTATCAGGCCTTCCCGCAACCGAAGAATTATCTATTGAGTCAATTTTAAACCATAATTGCAGTGCTACTTTTATGACAGGGTGTGCAAAATTTCACCTAAAATCGTGATTTGTGGGCTTTTGCGCTACATAATCCCCCTTCCAATTGCATTATCCAGCTCAAATCATGAATAATGAACAGATTTTTAATACAACAATTGAAATTTTGCGCACCCCCCCCAGCTACCTATTCCCCTGGGAAAGAACTGATGCCATCCAATATCAGCTAGTTACATCCGAAGCTTGTTTTGCATGCAGGACTGTAGTGTTAATGTAAAGAAGGCTATGAACATCTTTCAAAGAGATGGAAAGAAGCACATGGGTGATCTGCTATAAGAAGCTTGTTATCTTCACAATATGGAAATTTTATGGTATAATAATCAAAATTGAATATGATGAACCTATATAGTTCATCCGGTGCGGAATAGGATAAGACTTCGTCCCCTATTCCTCAGGGTCTTAAGGACTTAAGTTACTTCTGTCTGACCTTGGCATATTATATGTAGCCATTAGTTGTTATGTGATTGTATCGATCACCTGATAACTAATGGCTTTTTTGTTAGGAGGATTTTCCGATGGCAGAACGAGTAGTGAATATCTATGTCGATGGTAGCTACAACCCAATTACAAACATAATAGGTTGTGCTGTTGTATTGTTTATCGAAGCAGGTAAACGACCATACCGTATTGCATTCAGGAAGAAGCTAAAATCGCAACAAGAGTACGGTTCAAACATTGCTGAAATGATTGCCGTCAAAACAGCAATTAAAGCTGCTTGCTCATTACGTATTACACAAATTAACATCTACCATGATTGGGATGGCATAGAGATATTTTCACATCGTGAAAATATTAAAAAACGTCATAACCCGTGCCCCAGCTATACTATGTATGCAGACTACCTTGAAAAGGCCAGGAAAGATGTAAGAATCAGCTTTATCAAGGTTAAAGCACATGCCGAGAACGAGCTAAATTGTCTTGTTGACAAAATGGCAAGAGCCGGAAGAACGATTTAATTCATTTCTCGAACCCTGAAGGAGATATAAGCCGGAAGGCTGAATGGGATGTACAACTTTTATTCTCAAATCCCTGCCAGGAATAGTAGAGTAAAAGAAAAACTTCTTGTTAAAATTACAACTCTGGCAATGGTGATCGGTGTCGTTACCGACAAAGATATATCTGATAGGTTCCGGTCCCAGCTGCTGTCCATGACAAAGGAACTTGAAGGTTTTATGATGTGGGGAGGACGGCAGGTATTGACGTGGTGTTATAATCCCAGATGGTTCTTTATCATGCTCATAACATTGCCGCCTATTACATGTATAATTAGAAGGATACATAATATTATACCTACTATGACTAGAACTTTTACTATATTCCTTTTAAACATTTCGCCCACCTCCCTTACACTATTCATAAGCCAAAGCATCTCTTACCGGCATCTGAGCAGCTTTCCATGAAGGATAGAAGCTTGCCAGTGCGGCAAAGAGTATGACAATTAGGAACCAGATAACAAAACCCGGTATGGATACTGCAAATTCCAGCGGCGCTTCAAAGAAGATTATACCGAAGCTGTAGCTGACATATCTGCTAAGTGGCCAGGACAATGCCATAGAAACAAACCAGCTCAGTATCCCTATGAATATCCCTTCAGTCACGATGACAACTGTCAGTGAACGGGGAGAGGCACCTATTGAACGCATTACACCAATTTCTCTTGTTCTCTCCAGCGTATTGATGCTTATTGTTGTTGCCAGTCCCAATCCGCCCACAATAACTACCAGTATGGACATGATGATCAGAAAGATGGCAATAACCAAAAGATGGTCTTCAAGGGCTTTACGGTAATCTGCAAATTTGACAAGGGAGCTTACATGCATACCCTTTTCCGCTAGCTTTTGTTCTATCCGTTTAGCAGCTTCCAACTGAGATTGGGAGTCGTGGATATTGACAACTACCACGGCATTCCTGGCATATCCCTCTTTTCCAAGGATTTGCGAAAGATACTCGGAATTCACATAAGCTGCAGGCAGGCCCATCAATTCCTTGGAGATACCGACAACCCTCCATTTGGTTTCTGTCTGACCAATCCTGAGAAGAATTTCGTCACCTGCTTTTATATCAGGGTCGCTCGATAAAACTTTTTGGTTTATGACCAGTGCATTTTTGTCTTCAGGCTCAAGCCATCTGCCGTTATACATGGGAGGTGCCGACATAAGCCCGGTTGTGGAGGGCGGAGCCAGGATGCTGAAGCTGTTTCCTGTAGTCCCGTCCATGTGGACATGGGAGGCGCTTGTACCATTCCAGGCTTCAAGCTCTACTACTCCGGGTATTTCACTGATGGTACTCTCAATCGTCTCTACCGGATGAGATTGATCAAATGTAATCTGAATATCATAGGAAATCGATCTCATTTTTTCATCCACAGTATTATACATGGAGGCATAAACATTCATTGCTACAATAAAACCCGTTCCCCCGGCAGCCATAACCAGTATGGTAAATATCAATCTCCCCCTGCGCCTGAAGGTGTTGCGCAGTGACAGCAGGAAAGGACGTGGGAGGAGCTTGAGCTTTTCTGAAAGTGGAGCTGCAGCATTGCCGCCATATTTATTCTGGCTGATACCATAATCATTGATTGCTTCACGGACTGTCACCCTGCTGCCTTTAATAATGGGCCAGGCAGCGGTGAGGACAGGAACCAGCAGACCTACCGCGATTTCAAGAAGGTAGTTGGTTATCGGAATGCTGTTGCTGAATATAATGAAATTTAATATGGAAGCGGCGATCCATGCATAGCCCCGTCCTGCGAAAATTCCTGCAGGTATGCTGACAACCATGGCAGTAATCGCCAATACTGCTACCATTCCTTCATACAAGCCTGCAATCTGCAGCGAACTGGCACCGACAGCCTTCATAATGCCTATCTGACGGGTTTGCTGTTCAAGTATGGCAGTAATCATATTGGCAACCAATACACCGCTTAATACCAGGGCAAGCAGTCCGAAGACCTCCATTAAATACAGAAGAGCTGCCATCTGGGTATAATGCGGATGCTTACCCGGGTTTGGTATTTCAATGCGGGTAACCTTGATGCCATCTTTCTCGAGTACTTCCTTCAACATATAGGCATTATACTGGATGTGCTGCTTATCCATTTGATTTTCTGAGACAAGGATTTTTAGTTCGGTACTGGAAGATACACCACCCAAGAGCTCTAGAGTATCTTGAGTGATAAAACCGTAGGCAAAGCCCTCCATCCATGCAGGGGCTAATCCCGGAGCATGAACGGTGCCTGTTAAGCTTAATGGTGTTATACATCCATCCGGTATTTTTATATTCAAGGTTTGACCGATCTCTGCTTTAGCGATGGACAGAGCTTTACGTTCAAGGAGAATTTCACCTTTATCTCTAAATACAAGAAGACGCCCACCTCTAAGCAGCATATCTCGCGGAAGCGAGGGCGTAGGTGGGTGATGAATTGTTCGGGGTGTGTAATAGTGGTATGTGAATATTTCCCGAAGCATTGCG
>JAEYRV010000023.1 GCA_023435305.1 Bacillota bacterium | reverse complement strand
CCGCCTGGCATAATCAGGAGTTTTTGCTAATAAACACATTCTCGGTTCTTGAAAACGGATCGGTTGTCGCTGAATTTCAGGTTACGGAACATCCGAAAAGCGAGCAGATACTGGAAGTTTTTCAATCATTTAAGTGATCGCATATGCGGAAAATTTTTTTGACCGCATAAGGTTCAGGCTTGATCTGGGCTGTGCTTTTAACCGTGCTGTTGCTTTGCTCCTGTGCGCTGCTTGCGCCTACCCCCACCGATGAACATATTTTGCAGGCAGTAACGGCCTCCAACAATGTACAAATAGCGCCGCTGGAATTGATATACGAGGAAATGCAGGTACCCCACCGCTCCCCCGGACGGGTCGGAGCGGTGATATGGGTGGAAGATAAAAGCATCCAAAGAAATTTCACCATCGCTTATGACAGAAAGACAAAGACCTTTTATGTCGAAAGCTTTATCACACTGCGGCTCGGTGAGGATGGGGTTTACCGGAATGAGCAGCCTTAGGGGGGACTGATTATGAAAAAGGGACTGATTCCTCGTGTCCTGGTCACGTTGCTGGGCATTGGCCTCATTTTTATGGGTGCATCCCAGGCCATTCTCGGATTTGTTGGAAAAAGCGCGTCCGCCGTTATCACCGATATTCGGCGTGAGGGAGGCGAACGCACGGATGGCAAGCCGGGGCGGTATACTTACAATATCAGTTACTCATTTATCCTTCCCGATGGAAAAGAGATTAACGGATTTACAAAGAAGATTGGAGATTCGGTCTATCTGAAAGCCGATGGAACATCGACCGTGCGGGTGCGGTATTTTACCGCTTTTCCTTATATTAACGCCATGGAGCGGGACACAGGACTCGGAGCGGGACAGGTGGTTTTGATGATTGCCGGAGCGTTCCTAATCTTTTTTATGAACAAGTAGATTGTAATATTAAGTGAGCCATCACGCGGGGCTGAATTCCTATGAGAAATACGACAAATCGCGGGACAGCATTATCTTCTGCAACGCCTGCGCCACGCTGTGCCAGATAAGCGATGATGTTTGCTGGCGCTGCAAATGTCCGCTACTGAAATGAGGGAGGGATTTAGTATGAGTAAATTTTGCAAGAAATGTGGTGCGCAGATCAAGCCAGAAACAAAGTTCTGCGCTACCTGCGGAACAAAAACACAGGAGGCTGAAACTTCATCGGTAAAAAAGGTTCGTACCATCTCTGAGGATATTGTTCCCGAGATTACAAAACCCAGAATTCTACCAAAGAAACTTCTTTTTTCCGCTGTGGCGATTGTTTTGGTGATTGCGTTAGGGGCAGCCATTCTTCCAAGGCTGGGCAAGGAGGCGGATAATGCCGAGGGCACGATAGGGGATCTCAGTACCTTTGTTTATACTGAGCGGGATTATCCGGCAAAAGCCAAGGAACTTACAGTCTCGCCAAAGAGCCCATCTGCCTCGGCATACGGGGTTACAATCGAGTTCGGGGAGCATGCCCTTGAGGGAGATGAAACGCTGAAGGTGCGAGAGCTCCCTGGAAAAACCGATAAGAATAACGGTGTAAAGGTCACTGCATATGATTTTGAACTTGGTGACAAAACAAACTTTGATGACGTGATTACCATTGCAATTCCCTACGACACAAAATATTCCGAGGCGGGTGCAGAAAGCGAATGCGTTGGCGCGAAGTATTATAACCAATCCACCGGCGAATGGGAGGGCGTTTATTACGAGGTGGATGCCGAAAACCGGCAGGTGCTGATCTATACCACCCACCTATCTACCTATGGTGTGTTTCAGGTAAAAAACGAAAACACCCGAAAGGCCTATATCACCGATGTATATGCCATTGCGGGTCTGCTGAATTCGGGAAAGTCCTTTGAAGTAATCAAGGAGCTGGCGGAATCAGGTCAGCCCGGAAACGCGGCGTTTGAAGCGGGCTTCGAAGCGATCAACTCGGTGGTCGGCAACACCGGCACAGCGGTCACCGCGATCACACTGGGCGGACAGTATGAGGGCGCGCTGGCAGAGGCGCTGGGAAGTGGATCGCAGCATTTGGGGCTGGCTCTCGCCGCCGTACAGACCTGCTATGACTTTACCTATAGCTTCTCTGACGACCAAGGAAAACTCGGCACGCTTTCAAATCTTGTTAAAAACATTGCCAACAATGCCGTGGGGTATTTTGGCTCCGCCGCTTTGCAGGTGGGCTTTGCCGGAGTTGCTGTATTCGATGTGGTCTTGTCTACGGTGCAAAGCGACATGATGGAGCTCAAGCTTGAAAATCTCGGGGGTGTCTACCAGTATTACAACGACGTGGAGTCGCCGCGCTCCGTGAAGGAGTGGCGCAGGATATTTATAAGCATACTCAGGGAAAACGCAGACGACACAGAAACGGCACAGCAGCTGATCAATCAGGAAATCGACAGCTTTTGCGACCGGTTCTGGAGCTTGGATTACGGCAAGGTCAAGGAAATTGCCGCAGTATCCGGATTAAAATATTCCTTTGATGAGCGGCAGTGGACGAAGGACCGGGAGGTGCTGACCCAGCAGTACCGAGGATATCTGATGGCTCATTTGCAGGCACCTCTGACTTCCGCGCGAAATTATCTGCTCAATCAAGCGATGGAACAGGCGCAGCGTGAGTTTGAAAAACAGCTTCTCGCCATGCAAAAAGAGCTCAACAAAACCGTCAAGGTACAAATCATCGAACAGCCCGAAAAAGCGGGTGAATATAAGTACGAGGGTTATACCGTTCGCTTTGCACCCATATCAAGCAGCGCCGACGCAAAAAGCTGGACCGGGAAGATGCCCAAAGGTGGCGAGATGAACACTTCATTTACCGTTCTCGGACATATGCAGTCGGGCTCCCCGAACAGGCTGGATCTTTATCCGGCAGGTAAAGACAGCCCGGAAGTTACGGTATCTTTCAAGGTTTCCTACCCCACCACGACCATCTTAATTTCGAGCAGTGGTAAGGAAAAGCCGGAGCAGCAGCCACCGATCGAAAGCAGCACCGAGCCGTCAGCTGTGCCCGAAACCAAACCCAAACCGGAGTATGCCTGGGTGCTGGTGGAGACCATTAACGAAAATTATCAGGCAAATATCGACAACACAAACAAGGGTGGTGTTTATGAAGTAAGCGCGTCGGCCTCGCCGGGCAGCTATACCTCCACCTGGAAATATATCGGTGATACCGATACCTATCCTGACCCCGATCAAATCAACGGAGAAAGCTTCGCTACCCAACTTACTTTCTCAGTCCCACCCACGGTGATTAAGGGCGGCGAAACGGTTAGCTTAAGCTTTAATCTTGCTTTTACTGATGATAACCTTTCGTATTTCGACGGCCATGGAAGCGCACGCGCCGATTGGGGAAACGTGAAGTTTAGCAATGCGGCAAAAAAGAGCCATTTTGAAATTTACTCTTCGGTCAAATACAGCAGTAAAAGCGTGAAGTCGATCGGCGATACGATATCCGCCATCATCCCCGCCGGTTACTCAGAAGGAGATCGGGAAGAGCTGTGGATAGGCGGCACCGGTTACGGCACGTACTTCGTATATGAGTGGAAGCAGATCTCCTGACCTGCAGCAGGTAGACAGAAAGAGGTGAACGACATGTTCTGCACAAACTGCGGCAAACAAGTCCGGGAGTGTGCGCAATTTTGCCCTTCTTGCGGCAGGGCGGCCGGTGGTGGGGAGGCGGCGCGCGCCGCTTCTCCCGCCGGTGCGGTTATCGGGCAAAGGAGGAAATCGAAAATAAGCGTCGCGCCTATCCTCCTTTCACTGCTACTGACCGCTTTTGCCATAAGCCAGATGGCTCTCGGCATCATCGGGGCGAGTGCGACGGGCATCGTGACTGATTATCAGCAGAGAATTCATGTGGGGCCGGGGCAGGACGATGGTAATACGCGCGATCCCATGAGGTATGAAATGTTTTACCGGTTTACTGCCTCAGACGGCAAGGAGTATTCAGGTTCGGCGACAAAGAGCTTCCCTCATGGGATCCGGGCTGCGGTCGACGGTACGCACCAAATTGTCGCCGTGCGGTATTTTCAATTTATGCCCTATATCAACGCGCCTGACGGCGAGATGAATATCCTGCCCGGCATCATTTTGCTGGGGCTTGCCTCATTATTGTTTCTGATCGGAATAAAAGACAACGTTTCCTTCGGCCACACTAAAAGACGGTAGGACACTGTTTGCAAGGTTAAGAACCGGCATAGATCAAAATAATACTTGGTTTTTTATGACATACATGGAACTAGGCCTGAGCCTTGCTGCCATTGCAATTATTGCCTTCGAGTTGACGGTACTGCGCAGCAAGGACCTTATCCGCTTGCCAGATTAAGAAGCGCTGGAACGATCCGAACCGAGGCTTGCACAGTCTTCTCTCCTATTTATGTGTTTGCCTATCTTAAAAATCATCCTGTTCTTTGTTGCGGGCGGTTTGTATTTCAATTTACTTTGGATTGAGGAGTGTGATGAGCGATGCAAGAAGCGATCCACTGGGAAATCAGCGTATCCATATTTAAGAATACGGTTATTTTAAAACAGCTTGGGCTTGCCATTGGAATCCCCTTCGGTTTGGTTTCTCTTATTATTGTACTTATTTCAAAGGGAAGCCGAGATACGCTGTATGCACTCGGGCTCATCGCCGCGCTGTTTATACTGACATGGCTGTTGATTATGGTGGTATACCGGGGTAAATATGAAGCGGAGTTCGTGCTGGACAACAAAGGTGTGCTCTGCCGGACGAAAGCAAAACAGGCAAAGAAACCGAGTAATCAACTCGCTTACAGTCATTCTGGGCTTACTTACCGGCAAGCCCACAGTCGCCGGTGCGGGGTTATTGGCACAGTCACGACAAGAGGTTTTTATCCGGTGGAGCCGCGTTACAAAGGTAAAATACAAACCTCAAAGCCGCACTATCCTAATGCGCGGCGGTTGGACGGACCAGATCGCTCTGTTTTGCACGCAAGACAACTATGCGCTAGTGGAGAACTTTGTCCTTCAGAGAACAGGTCGGACAGATGCGGTGAGCCGTAAATGAAAAGAAAGCGTTTGCCTCGAATTCTCATTTCCTTGCTGGGCGCGACATTTATCCTATGGGGATCTATGAGTGTTGCGCTGGGTGCTTTTGGCGAAGAAACTACGGCATATATCACGCATATCCGCAGAGAAGGCGGTGAGCGCGTGGACGATAGGCCGGGCGGTTATACCTATATTACCAGTTATACTTTTACTTTACTGAACGGAAAAAAGATCGACGGATTTGCCAGAAATATCAGCGATGGGGCTTATGTGAAGGCAGACGGCACATCGACTGTCCGAATAAGATATTTCATTAACTTTCCCTATTTTAACGCAATGGAAAATGACACGGGTCTGAGAGGTGGTCCTCTCACACTGATTTTGGTTTGGGGTGTCTTAATTTTTTTGATGGTTCGGAAACACAGTATTGAATCATAAGTGTGACACTAATTTGATGTTGAATATCATACTGATTATATCAATATCTGACGTGTATACCCTTCAAAGGGTCAGCTAAAATTAGATCATACAGTATAAAGTAACGTCTTGGGCCAGGAAATATAAAACCTAATGGGGAGGGTGTCGATTATGAGTTTAAGTGTAGAAGTAAATGCAAAATCTAATCAAAGAAAAATCAGGCAGCGGTTCTTAGGTTTCTTTATGATCAGGATAATGCTTTTTAGTCTAAGCGCTTGTACAGATAAGACAGGTAAAGATAAAAATGGACAGATTAGCAATGGTACAAGTAATTCCGAGCCGATCATCATTGAGAGACAGCCTGAACCTGATGGAATTAAGATTGCGAGTTCTGCGACAGCACTAGCCTTACGTCAGTATATCTTTGCCAGAATTAAAACAGAAGAATTTTTATCCATCGACGTGAAGGCGATATCCAATGAAGAAATTGCCAAAAGCATTGATGATGTTGTTCTGGCATGGGAAACAGCAGATGCACTAGCCTCTGGTGCTGTGGAAATTACAGATACGGTTATCGCCTATTTGGACCCTTCGCTTGCTAAGCAAACTGCTGCTTCCGAAAAAACAAAAGTAAAGTTATCGACACTTGCGTGGACAGACAAATCAGTTTCCGCAGTCACTCTTCTGGCAAGCTCCGAGACCAAGGTGGATTCACAAACCTGGGCAGAAAATTTGACGAAGCAGTATGATGCGCTTAGTGGTGGAAAGCGTTATAGTCAGCTTGCAAAACAACTGGGCATAGATACAAAAACAGCTGTCGAACAGATGGCGTTGGCTCAAAAGCTGATACGTAACGCGGCGGATCTTGAGGAAGCACAGGCCGAAGTCGCTGCTTATACCCAAAGTATAAATATTGTAGAAGGGTATAAAACTGCAAGTAAAGTGGGGCTATGCGTACAACAAAGCTGACGACACGAATGAAGCTAATTATGACTTGAACAAAGCATTCAAAGGGGATGCGATGTTCGAGACCTCCAGTGGCATCGGAAAAAAATCATGGTTTGGCGACGAGTCCAGCTTCATGTTTGGCAATGCTGTGTTTCTCCATAGAGGTGGATCTACTATTAATGATCCCGGTGTAGGAATCTTTACATTTAGCAATACTCCAGGGATGCCAGGAAATCCTTTGGGATTTAGGTGCGCTATTATTGTAAAGTAACAGTAACTGACAAAAAAGCTGTCAGTTGGATCATATTTATATAGAGATTTGGCCTCTTGAAGGTTGTACCATTCTCCTGGTCAGCACGTACAGCTTTAGTGGATTTATTCAATTTGGTCCCTTTAGTCCTTTTTGTCCGTTATGCCGCAGACAGTAAGCTTAAAAAAACGGCGCCTGAAAGCGGGTGCATTCGCTGTAAAACAGGTGCATTGTATCAATCGTTTGGTCATTTGCCATTAAAAAAGACATTCTTCGGAATGTCTTTTTTTGCTTAAAGAGAGGACTTGAACCAGGCGTAGCGCGAGGCCGAGCGATAGCGAGAGACGAGTGCGGGAAAAACAGTCCTGTGGACTGTTTTTAGCCGTCAGAAGGAGCGAAGCGACTGACGATAGGTCCTCTCACCTCGACCACAGCAAAAGCCCGATGGCTGTAAGGCCATCGGGCTTTGACTAAAATCCGTTAGCCGTCGGTTTTTGCGGCATGGGGACAATTATTTTTTCTTTCTCCGCCGCCTGGTCGACGACCTCGGCCGCTCTTCGATCAGGAGATGCTTGACGACGGGAACATCTACTTCTTGAACACACAGAAGCTCGGCAAGAGCAGTAACCTGACGAAGCACGGCGATGGCAGAACCTATACAATATGGGAAACACTCCGCAATACTGTCCGCGAGAAATCCGATTTGGACAGGCAGTTCAGGCTTGCCGACATTAAGCTCGTTAATGAGGGTATCGGCTATAAATATGGGTGCGCGTATCAAGAAGCGGATAATCCGAACGGCTTCAAAATTGACATCATCCTTTATGCCGCAGACAGCGATTGCATCGCTGCTTTGAACGCATACGCAAAAGACCGCTTTCACGATTTGAACGATACATACCGTCGTCGTACTATTAACCTGCCCATCAGCTTCAAGAAAAAGTATAACGATATTGTATAGGATGGCGACCTTGTCAGTGAGCACATTTTCATGCTACCGGAAACTATCACCTGTGAGCGCAGCACGAGCGGTCGCATATACACAAACCACCTGTTTGCCGATGATACAGGTAAAGCGAAGATTGCCCTTAACAACTGGGAGGAAGGTGTGCTCGACGAAGAAATGGCGCAGCCTGACTTCGTTTGCTGGCTTCGCAATCCTTCCAGAAAATCATGGTCGCTCTGTATTCCGTATGAGCAAGGCGATATAACGAAGCCGACCTACCCGGATTTCATCATTGTCCGCAAAGACGCAGAGAGTGGATGCATAATCGATATTCTGGAGCCGCACGACCAGACGCGCACGGACAGTCTTGGTAAAGCAAAGGGCTTCGCAGAGTATGCCCGCCGGAATCCCGGCATAGGCCGTATTCAGCTAATCCACATGGACAAAGACTCAGCTGGGCGTAATCGTTTCAAGCGGCTGGATATGTCAAGGAGCGCCATCCGCGACAAGGTTAAACACGCGATGAACGACGATGAGCTCACCCATACTTTTGATACCGATGGGTTCTTTATCTGAGTAATGCGAGGAGGTTATCATGGGATTGTTTTCAAAGAAGCCGAGGCATGATAAAATTGATATAGATCGACATCTAAAACACGGCTTTATCGCTACGGGAAACAAAAGAGCGCCGGTACGTTATTCTGACGAAGAGTATCGCGGACTTACTTTGGATTACCTACCGCACTTCCTCAAGGGCTGCTTCAGCGGCTGCCAAAGGCTTGAGAATCTGTTGTACTGCTGTAAAGAGCGTGAAACGGTGACGATACACACCGAGGCTTTTGATAGTTGTGCAAATCTGAAGACAATCAAGATTCGTTCCTTCTCCGGCGGCATCGTTGTTGAGGACGGCGCATTTTGCAACTGCCCGCTTTTGGAGAGGGTATACATCAGCTATCAATTTGTGCGCCCAAACATCGGAAACGAACCGTTTTCTAACTGCCCGAACGTAAAGATTGTATTCGGCTCGGCAAGCACATATACACACGGATGGTGATTTAGGAGGAAAGGCAAATGACAGCTAAAACAACGGAACAGCGCAAGACGTATAGTATCACGATAGGAAGCGCGTGCGATGCGCCCGACCATATCTCGGACGACTCGGACTATTACAGCTATCTGCAAACAAAACTGCTTTTTTCAGGCACCTACACCGAGGCGGAAGAAAAAGCAAAAGAGATGCTGCAAAATGAACGGATGAAAATGAGCAATACCGAGCTTAATACAATATCCATCACATACTGGATTGATGAAGTGTAAGCTGGTCGGTATATAAGTGTGGGTGTTCTGCGTGTAAACAGTACAGCAAAGTTTACGAAATCGGAGGTGTCAAAATGGGGTTGTTCAAACCGGTGTGGCGAAGTGATAATACGAAGAAGCGGAAGATGCCGTTCGTAAGATAATTGATCAGAAAATGCTGGAAGAAATCGCAAAGAGCGATATATGGGGCTACGCGCGAGCGATAGCGATTAGAAAGTTGACTGATATACAGGTGGTTGCCAGTATTGCAATCCATCACGAATATGATCGCACCGGGGCTGTTAAGAATGCGGCGAATGAAAGGTTTATCGAGCTTCGTCAGAAGGAAATTTCGTCATTAACGGATCAAACTGAACTGCCTTTCAACCCAAGCTGACGGGTGGAGATAACAAAATCTGACCCAAAGGAGAAAGAGTATGAAAAAGCTTTTTATCATCCTGTTAGTCATGGCAATGCTTTGCGCTCTGGCGGCTTGTTCGTCGCCGGTGTCCGAACCGGAGGATACGCAATCGCCCACTACACAACAGCCGACGCGGACAGTTGGATTTACCGACCCAACGCTGGAGGCAATGGTGCGCGCCGCGATGTGCAAGCCAGACGGTGACATTACGCTTGCCGATGCTGAGGCTGTGACTGTGCTGAACCTTTCTTATGAATGGCAGCGGCTTCTTCCCGATGCTGTGCCGGTACGGGAGATCGGCGGTCTGGAATACTTCAAAAACCTCGAAAGACTTGACCTCTCTTTCCATGAGATAACCGACATATCGCCGCTGGCTGGGCTGAGTAATCTCACCGTACTGGCGCTGGGCGGCAACCCGATTGCGAATATCGCACCTCTTGCGGGGTTGACAAATCTGACCGTGCTTGCGCTTCCCGGTACGGGGGTGAGTGACCTTTCGCCGCTGTCCGGGCTGACAAGGATAAGGTATTTGTACTTGGCGGACTGCCCTGCCTCTGACTATGCGCCGCTTGATGGCATATATGCATATCTGGAAGGAAGGGATTTTGAAATTTTACCCCCTCCGACCACGCTTGCAGAGCTCGGATTTACCTTCAACGATGGCGATAAGCTGGCGTTGTACGAAACGAGCGAATATGACATACGCCTGAATCACAGCGAATGGGGCGATCCGCCGCAGCCGGATTGGCAAAATTGCATTCGCGTTGTTACGGGAGCGGTGAGCGGCTATAAGAATGCAGTCGGCTTCTATCCCGTACACAACGCCTATGTCGTATGGATGTTTAATGTAAACACGGAAGAAAACTACACCTATGTCTATGATGTTGCGGAAAGTAGCTTTGGTTGTGAGCGCGCCGTCATGGAGCCGATCGTGCAGGAGGCGTTTGGTGATTCGGATGGTGAGGACATATTGCTTACCCCCGTTGCCTTCTTTGACAATACAATTCATGAGGCGCTTGGAATTGCTATTAGTACTCTATACAGTATGCCGTTTGATGAAAATATAGTGCTGGCATCCCCGTATGAAAAACTCGGATTCGAATTTCTCGATTACAAGGGAACTTATTATTACGAAGGATACGGCATAGAGCTTCATATACACAAACTGGAATGGGATAAGGATGTCGAGGACGGGCATGCGCTTGACTGGAGCATATCGTTTGTTGAACCCAATGTAAAGGGATACCGGACGGAGATTCTATATTTTGAGGATACAAGCATGTATATCATCTCCATGGAAAAAGACGGCGCTAAGGTAGCATTCAACTACTATCCTGTCGAGGATAGATATGAGTATAACCCGAACGATATTGATCCATTACGCCCAGCGCTTACCGAAGCCTTAGGTAATGATTTTATGAATGTGCCGATGGACATTTTCAAAGCGAACATACAGGAGCTTTTCGGTATGAGTATAGACGAACTGTACGCGTTGCAGAAGCAATAGAGGTCTGCAATATGTTGTCCATGAGTATCCGGATATTACTGTTCACCTAACACTCTTTAGTTCCTCTATAATAGACGGTAAGCTAAAACTGCTTGAGCACAGCGACATTCGGTGGATAACACCTGATGAAATACCTCAGTATGATTTTTGTCCGGCGGATACTGAGATTTTAAAGAGGATACAAGGAGAACGTTATGAACACTAATTCGCAAAATCCACAGATCGGCAGAGGTTTTCAAGAACTAGTAAAAGTGATCGCCGAAGAACACTTTGGCACAAAGTTTATTGACGAGAAGGCCGTTTTAGTTGGACGGCCCTCTAAAGAGCACAGGTTTGATCTTGTGTCTAAGGACGGCAAAATTGTGATTGAGTGTAAATGCTATACCTGGACGAATGGTAACAATGTACCCAGTGCCAAGATGTCAACTCTTAATGAGGCAGTCTTATATATGCGTAGTTTGCCAGAAGGCACGCGCAAAATACTCGCGATAAAAAAAGATATCCGAACGAGCAATTCTGAAACCCTGGCCTCATACTATTGCCGGATTTATGGGCACCTACTTGAAGACATCAGCATTTGGGAAATCGACAACGATGGAAATATGAACGTGGTAAGATAAGAAATATTGGATGACACAAATAATCAAAAAATGAAATTGTATAGTGAATCCATGTAATCTCCTCGTTATCCATGTAGTTTATCGTATCTGAGGGTGTTTTGCATCTCCACTTTTTTGTAGCACTCCATAATTCTACCCGTAATGAAATGCACAAACGCCAGATAAATCTTTGCATTGTATTAATTTGGTGTTGCTCACACAAATCAGAAAAGGGATCGGAAACATTTTGAATGTTGCCCGGTCCCTTTTTTATTCTGCGATGACAGCCCCTCATGATCAGATCCTGAAACGTGCCATGATCTCCTGAAGGTGAGCAGAGCCTGCCGCTGTGTCCTTCGCTTTTTCCAATACCTGAGATGCCTTTCCGGCGACATCGGACATCTTTTCCGATATGTTGGCGGTTCCTTCTGCGCCCTCTCCCGAAGCAAAAGCGACATCATTGATGGCCTTGATCATGTTCTGGATGGATGCGGCAAGCTGCTCGGTAGTTGCAGAGAAATCCATTATGAGAGAGTTCATACTGTCAGCATCATTTCTATAATCTTCAACTGTATTGAGCATCATATCGTAATCCTTACTGACATCGGTCATAAGATACTGCATCATACCGCCGGAGCTGTTTGAGAGATTCTCTACCGATTTGACCACACTGCCGGCTATCTGCTGTATTCTTGTAACGCTCTCCTTTGAATCCTCAGCGAGCTTTCTTATCTGATCCGCGACTACTGCGAAGCCTCTTCCTGCTTCACCCGCCCTGGCTGCTTCTATGGCGGCATTCAGAGATAAAAGGTTGGTCTGTGAGGTTATATGAAGGATCGAATCGGCAAGGCTGTGTATCTGTTCTACGGCTTTTGATTCCTCAAGTGCTGTATCAAGATCATTTTTGATCATTATAAATTTCTCCTCGCCTGCTCTTTGTGATGCGATAAAACTCTTCTTAAGGGAGTTTGCTTTTTCACTTATCATGCTGATGGTAATTGAACCTTCCTGAGCTCTCTTTGCTATATCTTCTACAGCGCTGTCTATTTCAAGAGAAGTGGCATTCATTTCTTCCGCCGATGCTGCAGTTTCCTCCATACCGGCGGAAAGCTGTTCTGTTGTTGCAAGGATGTCCTCCACTCCGGCATTCAAACCACTTATAAGGCTGTTAGTGACGGAAGCAGCCTCAGCTACATTATTTGATTCCTCATAGACTCCCTTTACAGCTTCTCCGACGGTTTCAACCATTGCTGCGGCCGATCTGGCCAGAAGGCCTGTTTCATCCTTGCTTTTTGTCAGTTTGTCTGGTATCTTTACGGAAAAATCGCCGTCAGCAATGATTTTCAGTATATTGGAAACAGATATGACAGGCTTCGCAATCATTCTTGCTATTACGTATGTAATGATTAGGCCAACTAACATAGAGAGGATCGACATTATTGATAAATCTCTGTTCATAACGGACAGCTCCGACAGGATTTCGTCTCTTGGAGCAGCTAATGCCAGTGACCAGTCTGTGCCCTTTACCGGTGCATACCCCATTACCTTGGCGACTCCATTATATGAATATTCACCTGTACCGCTCTCACCGGCGACCATCTTTTTCTCCAGTTCCACAAGTTGAGCAAGCTGAGGGTCGTCTTTTATATTTTCAAAGTCATTGTCCATATTTATAACGAGATTTCTGTCGCTATGTGCAATGGTAGTACCCTGTTTGTTTATCATAAATGCTCTGCCGGATTCCCCAAAGGTTATTGCATTGGTCATCTCGCCCAGGTCTCCGCCATCTCTGGTGGCAACAAGTACCGCAGAGATATTTGTTCCATTATACACAGGGACTGCATAGTTGATAAGTATTATACTATTACCCATTGCCACAGTAGGGTCGGATACCCCGGGCTGCCCATTAACAGCCGATATAAAGAATGGCCGGTCACTTATATCGATACTGGAGCCATCTGATGTCATAAGATTACCCTGCAGATCTGAAATGCCTATTCTCAGGTGACCTTCCTTTTCTACTATTTCTTTCAGTATTGTTTTTTTTGTTTCCCATGGGATATCTGCATCTTTAATAATTTCTCGTTCTGCAACGGCTCCAAGCTCGTTCAAGACACTTGTCACCCTTGCTGAAACAGTTTCAGCACCTTGTAATGCCAGGCTTTCCAATGCGTTGTTTGAGACTTTGATTAAGCTGTTGGTAGAGATTGTGTTGAATCGCAGAACTAATCCGAGAAGTGTTACCAATAACATAATGCCGATGAGTAATATCATCTTTTGCCTGATACTTTTCATGTTTATGCCTCCATCTTTTGCTGCGTTTTATTACTGCATTCGCGGGTACATTTTTTGCTGGCATATTTATATATGATAATGATATGATTAATGATAACACGATATAGCTTGACATAACAAGTTAGAATTCGGCTGAGTTGGAAGGATATAGTTCCCAGTCTGCAAGGCATATCATTTTTATTACGAGGTGAAGATATGAAGGTAATAGCATTTAACGGCAGCCCCAGACCAAAGGGCAATACAGCGCAGGGTCTGCGCATAGTTCTTGATGAGCTTGAAAAAGAAGGTATCGAAACTGAATTTATCCAGCTTGGCGGACGAAAGGTATTCGGCTGCCTGGCCTGCGGGATATGCCATAAAAACCGGGATGGCAAATGCGCAAGGAGAGATGACGATATGAATGAGCTGCTTGCGAAGATATGTAAGGCAGATGGCATATTGATCGGCTCACCGACATATTATGGCAATGTATCCACAGAGGTCAAGGCGCTTATTGACAGGGCAGGCTTTGTGTCAGGAGCGAATGGAGGGCTGCTGCGCCGGAAGGTTGGAGCCAGCGTAATCGCTGTCAGGCGCGGAGGCGCGGTTTCTGTTTATTCGGCGATCAACAACTTTTTTGCTATCACCGAGATGATTATACCGGGCTCAACCTATTGGAACTTCCTGTTCGGGCTGCAGCCAGGCGATATGCAAAACGATGAAGAGGGCATCCGTAATATGGAGAACCTTGGGCAGAATATGGCGTGGCTGCTGAAGAAGATTCACGGATAAATAATGTGTATAAATGCAGCAGTATAGACATAGGTATTGAGGTAGAGAAAACAGAAGCGAGCCGGCGATTTTCGGATGCAATTATTTATCGCCGGATCGCATAGCATATATTACCGCAAAAAAAATGGTCATACCGCTTGCATTATTGGGTTTACGGTGTTATACTGTATAAGCGCGGCCGAGATAAGAGCATAAAAGCAGACGATCTCAGCAGCGAAATATATCGCGGGGTGGAGCAGTCCGGTAGCTCGTCGGGCTCATAACCCGAAGGTCGAAGGTTCAAATCCTTCTCCCGCAACCAAAATGAAACCTCAGAGGAAAAACGCCTCTGGGGTTTTTGTATTATATGGGGAATGGTAGACATAATGTGTTTGATGACAGTCTGGACGATAATATTCTCTGTATATTCCGGCTCGATCACACCGGTATTCTCCATTCATAACATGAATAAAGAGGATTTTTCGAGATAATGTAGAATTAGTCGAAATATGTAATAAAAGTAGTGACAATAACCAACTTCCCTTAATGAGGACTATATATCAAGGAGAATTAGTTTATTTCACCTTGGAGCAGAACTCTACAGTAGAAACTAAATATTTATACGAGTAGCGGAGGGACTTATTATGGCTAAGGGTAAGAGGCATGAGTTAAAAAAGATGGTAACATGGGGAAGCAGGGAGAAAGGTAAGACTAAAAACGTACATAAGCAAAAAAGTATGCTGCTTGGACTTGTAATTATATTTCTATTACTTATTATAGTGCCGTCAACTATACTGGGTTATATTGCAATTACAGGGGCTTCAGACGCACTTGTAGAGAGCGCAAAGTTAAACATTTCAAGTACAGTAGAACAGACAACCAGGTATTTTGATACTGTAGTGGTCAGGACAGAAGCACTAATGGAAAGTATAGCAATGGATAGGACTATACAAGAGTTAGTAAGTGATGAGTCAACTGATTCTGATGAAACACACAGATTAGCAGAAGAGAGGCTGGCTTCTATAGTAGAATCAAATGATTATATAAACGGCATATACATATTATTAAATAATTCACATGTATATTATGGGGCCGAACCAAGCATTGATATGGATGCTGTACTGAAGTCTGAGTGGTACTTGAATGTTAAAGCGGCAAACGAAAAGAACTTCTGGATAAATGAACATACCGGGATGCATACAAATAAAAAATATTCTATATCACTTGGCAGATACATGACTCAAGGGAAATCCGAGGGCATGGTGATAATGGACCTGAATTATGATGTATTCAGCAGTGTACTGCTAAACATAGAGATAGGACCGAAGGATACAATGTTCCTTGTAACGCCAACTCAAAAAATAATAACAAGAGAAGGAGAAAGAGGTACTGAGTCTTCTCAAAGAAGTAAACTTACAGCTGAGGTTGTGGAGAGAGCACAGAACAGTAATGCAGGCATATTTGAGTATGAATATGGGATAAACAGCATAACAGCTTATAATAAGTCAGCTGCAACTGGCTGGGTAGCTATAGCATTAATACCAAAAGAAATAGTAGTAGAGAAGTCCAACGTGATGCAAAAAACAGTAGTAATAGCTGGTGCAGTATTTTCTGTGCTGGCAGTAGCAATTGGGGTATTGGTATCACTAGGCATAACGAGGAATATTAAGACGATCACTAGTGCAATGCAAAGAGCAGCTAGTGGAGAGTTAAAGACTACTCCTGGTATAAAAAGAAAGGACGAAATAGGTAGGTTAACAGACAGCTTTAATAAGATGATACTTCAAATGAGAGACTTAATTGGCAAGAGCAAATCTACTGTAAACAGTGTGAACGAGTCAGTACAGCATGTACAGAAGGCCGCTAAGAGTGCGGCTGAGTTATCAGAGGATGTATCAATGGCTATGGAGCAGGTAGCTGCTGGAGCGACAGGGCAGGCAATGGATACTGATACAGGGCTTAGAGCAGTACAGAGCTTAGCAGATAAGATAGATACAGTTATAAACGATACCAAACATATGGAAGAGACATCAGTAAAGTTTAAAGATCTAACGGATGATGGGATAAAGGCCATGACCACTTTGGAAGAGAAAACAGATGGAGTCAGGCAAATAACGACCCAATTAGTTGGAGAAATGAAGGATTTAAGCGTAAGTATAAATAGTATAAGTTCAATAACGCAGTTATTGAATGCTATAGGTGACCAAACAAAGCTACTGGCATTGAATGCTTCTATAGAAGCAGCCAGATATGGCGGGGATAGCAAAGGATTTGAAGTTATAGCATCTGAAGTCCGTAAACTTGCAGAACAGTCGACATCAGCTACCAAGGATATAAAGGAGTTAGTGAATAAAATATTCTTAAAGACAGAAGAGTCTGTCGAGATAGTATCAAAAGCAGACGAATCAATAAAGGAACAAAACGAAGCAGTTAAAGCATCTACAGAAGTATTTTCTAAGATAGCTTCATCAACTAGCGATATAGTTGAAAGTATAGGCAGTATATACAACGCAGTAACAGATATAGGCCAAAGTAAAGAGGAGGTAACTGAAAGCATAAGAAATACAGCTTGTATATCAGAGAGCGTTGCAGCTTCCGCAGAGGAAGTAGCCACATCAACTGAGTCTCAACTGGCGTCCATACAATCCATACATAAACTATCAGAAGAATTAGCAGTTATTGCAAATGAATTAGCTAATGATATGCATGTATTCATAGTGGAATAGGTGATACATAAGGATGAAATGAATTAAGCAAATCATTATGAGGGCGTACCAATTGCAGGCGGCGAAAAATTCCCCCTTGTTATGTTTAGTACGGGATATAACTCCTATGTGGAAGCTTGGAGAAAATGTACTGATTTCGAGGATTATTATGTTTTTATGTACTTTTTTAGGGTAAATGGTAAAATATATCACACCGTCTGCAATACTTAAGAAGGGAAGCAATACGATGAGAATTGACGACAAAGAAAATGCTGCTAAAAAGAGTGTAGATAAAACGAGACCTTTGCACTGGATTCAATTATTTTTTTGTGTTTTTTGCTATATAGTTTTGTTTATATTCTTAGCTTATCTGTCGACAATTGAAGAAG
Organism: Bacillota bacterium; assembly: GCA_023435305.1. Taxonomy (GTDB): domain Bacteria; phylum Bacillota; class Clostridia; order Acetivibrionales; family DTU013; genus DTU013. The sequence goes on along the minus strand of JAEYRV010000023.1, from coordinate 2,144 downwards.
AATACATTAATATTTTTAGTAAATCTACTGTATCCGCAATTATATCGCAGGTACAGGTATTATTAGTTATACTTATTACATTGATACCAATTAAGAGAGGCCATTGGGCTGCAATTTTACTTTGTGTGGTTTCTGTTATTTTTACACTTCTGAGAGTTATATCGAGTGGAATATTGTATATGCTTCCAGGAATCATAATACCGATTATCTCAATTGTCATTTGTATTATCATTAATAGGTTCAAAGTACAATCAAAGCAAAACAGGAAGGGATTAATTCTATCCAATGAACTTTTACAGAAAGTTTTAGATACGATTCCGATGCCTATTTTCTGGAAGGATCTGAAATCCAACTTTCTGGGATGCAACCAGTATTTTGCCGAGGAAGCCGGCAAAAGCTCACCTGGGGAACTCGTAGGCAAGGATGATTATGATACGCCTTCCTTTGAGCAAACGGAGAAATACAGAGCCGATGATGCAGAAATTATGAGCAGCGGAGTTGCAAAAATCAATATCGAAGAGCTGCACTTTTATTCAAATGGAGACCTGGGCTGGGTCAGAACGTCAAAAGTTCCGTTGAGGGATGAAAATGGAAAGGTTTTTGGGCTTCTTGGGGTATACGAGGATATTACCGAGAAAAAACAGGCTGAACAAGATCTGTTCTATGAAAAGGAGCGGCTCAGAATTACACTTTTAGCAATCGGAGATGCTGTAATTACTACTGACCAATTCATGAAAGTCACATTCATCAATCCTGTTGCTGAGGCATTGACTGGTTGGCGTGCGGAAGATGCCCTGGGGGAAGATGTAAATGATGTATTGATTCTTAAAAATGAGATAACAGGTATGGAGGGAATAAACCCCATCGAAGAAGTTTTGCGTGGATCAAAGGCTGTTGAGATGGATAACCATACTATTATAGTATCCAGACAGGGTATAAAAAGGACTATCGAGGACAGCGCAGCTCCGATCCTAAGCGAGGATGGTATTATTCAGGGCGTTGTAATGGTGTTCCGGGATGTTACAGACAAAAAGATCAAGCAGGATGAGATCCTTTATTTGAGTTATCATGACAGTTTGACAACATTATATAACAGAAGGTATTTTGAAGAAAGAATCAAGAAGATCGAGGAAATGGAGAGCTGCCCGCTGTCTATTATCCTGGGGGATATTAATGGACTTAAGATGGTCAATGATGTCTTGGGCCATTATGAAGGAGACAGATTCCTGATCGAGGCTTCAAAGATCCTGATGGAGTCCTGCCGTCAATCTGATGTCGTTGCGAGATGGGGCGGCGATGAATTCATTATTTTACTGCCGGATTCAAGTGCGGAGGAAGCGGAAGCGATTTGCTCGGAAATAACCAGAAGGTGTACAGAACTGGCGGGCATGAGTATTAAATTATCAATTTCTTTGGGATATGCGGTCCGAAAAAATGATAAGGAAGGAATAGCAAAAACTATCAATGCGGCTGAAGAAGTGATGTACACACAAAAAATGCTGAATAGTCGAAGCTATCGAAACTCTATTCTGGAGTCGTTCAGGAAGACATTATTCGAAAAGAGCCATGAGACAGAAGAACATGCCAATCGGCTAATACAGCTCAGCAGGCATATGGGAGAGGTCATGAATCTGCCGCAGACCACACTGCATGAGTTGGAGCTGCTGGCTGTTTTACACGACATCGGGAAAATCGGGATACCGGATTCTATTTTGAATAAACCCGGAAAACTGGACGAGGATGAATGGGAGGTCATGAAAAGACATTCTGAAATTGGCAGTAGAATAACGCAATCAGTGCCCGAATTCGTCCGTGTCTCGGAATATATACTTGCTCACCATGAACGATGGGACGGGAATGGATACCCGAGGGGCATCAAGGGTGAAGCTATACCAATACAATCAAGGATACTGTGCATTATAGATTCCTACGACGCGATGACAAACGAGAGGCCTTATCATAAACCGATGACGCATGAAGAAGCAATTGCGGAACTGGTCGATAATGCCGGAAGGCAGTTTGATCCCGATTTAGTGGAACTAGCTATCAAGGAAAAGATTTTTGAGATCGACCTGGAAGATTAATTCGGGGTCAGGCTTGAAAAATTCCTTTATTATTTTAATAATAAAGGAATTTTTCAAGCC
>JAEYRV010000012.1 GCA_023435305.1 Bacillota bacterium | reverse complement strand
GACAGTGAACCATGTTGATACATTCTATCCGAGCAGCCAGATATGCAGCAACTGCGGGCAGAAGAATCCCGAAGTGAGGAACCTTGCCATAAGGGAGTGGATATGCCCTGAGTGTGGGACAAGGCATGACAGGGATATCAATGCAAGCATCAATATCTTGAGTCAAGGCAAGAAGATGAATGCTTCCTGATAGATAGTAAATATGTTAAACTAGGGCTGGGATGACCCGAAGTCACGCTTGTGGAGACAGTAGGTTACGACCTCGATGAAGCAAGAATCCCCCAACTTCAAATCGCTCGCGATTAAGTGGGGGAGATTCAAACCTGTCATATGTTCATTGTCCAGAGGGATTTAGATTTGAATTTGAGAATGGTAGAATGAAATGGATATAACATATAGAAAAGCAAGTGAAACAGATATTGATACACTTATTAGGCTGCGTCTCGATTATTTATCCGCAGACAGAGGTGAGCTTAGCAACGATGAAACCGAAGCTGTTGTTATGCAGTTGAAGGATTATTTTCCGAAGCATCTAAACAGCAGTTTTATTGCGCTTCTGTCAGAATACAGCGGTCAGGCAGTTTCATCTGTGTTTATGGCAGTTTCGGAAAAGCCGGCAAATCCAGCGTTTATATCAGGTAAAACAGCGACGATAATGAATGTGTTTACTTACCCCGACTATCGCTGCATGGGGATTGCAACGAAATTGCTCACTATGATGATCTGCGAGGCAAGGGTAATGAATATTTCTTACTTGGAGTTATCTGCCACCGATTCCGGCAAGCCACTGTATGAAAAGCTCGGTTTTGTACATAAACAGTCAAAATATACCGAGATGCGATTGGAACTTCTATGATTTTGTGTTAGCGACAGTTACTGCGAGTATGACGAATGACAGATAGCAATAAAGACCGATAGCAAGAAAGACTGCATAAAGGGAATGACCGACAGCAATAAAGAACGATAGCAAGTATGACCGCACGGAGAAACCCTCTCCCGCATGGGAGATATAAAGGAAGGTGTAGTTATGAGCAGTTTTAAGAATTTACGTATTGTAGACAACTTTTATCAGACTTCAGCTTTTTTCCCTATGCCGACAGCGCTTGTAGGAACACTTGCGGAGGATGGTTCAACAAGTCTTGGCCCCTACTCGCTGGTGCAGCCATACTATGTAGCAGGCAGGGATTATTATGCGATGCTGCTGTTGTGCCGCAACTCATCTAACACGGCGCAGCACCTTTTGGCAAGCGGTAAATGCTCAATCAATTTTATTACTGATGAGAAAAAGTATTTTAAAGAAACAGTCAGACTCGGTTGGCCCGGAGATACACCTGATGAGAAAATGAAAGATTGCAGCTTCACTTTGGAAGATGGGCTGATGGCAAAAGAGCACCCGGATGAAGTGTTTCCTAAAGTAGTGACTGAGAGCTTTCAGGTGTTTGAATGCACATGGATGAGTGAATTGGATGGTGCACAGGAAGACAAGCCCGGCAATCTGAATGGATATCCGCCGCCATATCACAACTTTAACGGCATCACCAGTGAGTTTGGCGCTCACTTCATATTGCGTGTTGATAAGATATTAATGAAAGAAAAATTCCATAATGCTATAGTGAATGGCGTAACTGCAAAAAACTTTCCCCGGGTGCCGGTGGATTATGGATATCGCGATTCAAAGAACTTCTGGTATACTCGTTTTAGAAGACCTCACCCCGAGCTTTTACCGATGCGTGAGGGCTCGGTTGACTCCGTTCGATATGCAGCAGAACGGATCAATCCGGAAATAAAGTTTACGGATGATGCATGTGCAAAACTTGTTAAGGTTCCCCGTATTTTTCTCAACACTGCACTAAAAGGCTGCGTCGCCTGGGCTAAAGAAAATGGAGTCAGCCTGATAACTGCAGAGCATATGGATATCATCAATGACAAGCGTGCCAGGGAGAAAAAATAAGGTAACTGATAAGTGTTTGATTTTAGGATAGTGTAAAGTAGCATATGGAAAAAGCGAACTGATTTTAGCCAGGAGGAATAAATTATGAATGATTTAATAATCAGGAGGGAAACACCTGCTGATTTCAAAGCGGTAGAACATCTGACGATGAGGGCATTCTGGAATATTCATGGTCCGGGATGCGATGAACATCTTCTCGTCAGAAAGATCAGACAGTCGCAGGATTACTTGCCCAATATCAGCCGGGTTGCTGAATTGGATGGGAAAGTAGTAGGGGCAATTTATTATACAAAAGCTAAAGTTGTTGAAGGTAAAAAAGAGCATGATATAATTACATTCGGGCCATTATCAGTAGAACCAACTTTGCAGAACTCCGGTATCGGAAGGGCTTTGCTTGACGAGACCATCGGTTTGGCTAGTGTGGCCGGTTATTCCGGAATTGTTATTACCGGAGAGCCTGCATACTATCCCAAAAGAGGCTTTATGACTTGTGACAAGTTTGGTATCACTGACGATGAAGGTAAGAATTTCGATGCGTTGATGTGCTTGCCGCTTGATAAGGAAGCGTTCAGTTCGGTTCATGGCAAATTATCAGAAAGCCCTGTATTCAAGGAATGTAATAATGCTGAGGAAATAGAGCAGCTCGAGGCAGAGTATCCTGCATACCGCAAGGTAAAAATCAAAGACGGGTTTTTGATGCTTTTGGATAAGCGGTTTGGAGTCATCGAAGCTGTGGACGGGGATGTTTATTATGTGAAGTTTTGGGAATTAACAATCCCGGCAAAGTTGAGCAAAGACTATAGTGATGATTCCGCCAGACCGAAGGTGGGAGATGATGTCATCTTCATTTGGAATAATGGTGACAAATCAGAGATCACCTCCACATGCAAGAACATGCTGGAAGAGTAATTTGCGGCGATTGATTAGTATTTGCGAGATATTCGCTATGGCATGGTAGGTTCACAATGCGCGAAACATTCTTCTGATATTGTTGGCGTGCAGAGTAAAAAACCAACATTAAATTAATGCACGCTTTTTTATATTTGCTCGGAGTGGGGCGTTGCGTTGGCTGGCCCCGAGCCTTATTATACTGCTGTTATTTGAAAACCGGGATGAACATTTACATCTCGGTTTTTTAGTGAGGCAGTTCTTTGACATATATACAACGATTGCCGATAGGCTTTCTGATTCAAATACTTCAACTCTTGCCATGGGCTCAGGACATGGCGGCTATAAAAGGCGGCTTAAACAGGGTAGCTAAAATCTGGCGGCTAAAACAGGGAAATAATTATTAGGAAATATAGGGTGAGTGAGTCAAACTGGATGAATTTTCAATTAGGGGCAGCAATTTTACGAACAATGTCGACATAATGTTGCATAGGCACAATTATGTATACCAAATATGGAACAAATACAATAAAACAAGCAGTTATCCTGCCCCTAATTGAAAAATCATCCAAGTGGATAAACGTGTGCTGCCCCTAATTGAAAAATCATCCAAGTGGATATACGTGTGCTGCCCCTAATTGAAAAATCATCCAAGTAGACAAGCGTGTGCTGCCCCTAATTGAAAAATCATCCAAGTGGATATACGTATTCAATGATTATGGCATATAATCGGATTATTTCTGAGTTATGTATACTCCGGAAAAGTATTTGGCGCCCAGAAGAAGTGTTTTTTGCATACTGCAATCTTGAGAAATCAGAACCACCGCCTCTATATGTAAAATCATCTATTTTAATTCAAGCTTTTGCAAAAACTCTATCACTTCACCAAATATGTTTTAGCAAAGGGTACCTATCCTATGATAACATTTAATGGAATAAATCGGCAGCATATGATATACTATGTTCGCGGGTAAAAATGGGTCAACAAACAAAGATTTTGTCCTGAATCAGAAGCTTGCCATAGAATTGCTGATTCACTTCACGAATGAACTCCGAAAATAATTGATAAAAAGCAGGTATCGGACCAAATGTGATCCGGGAGGTCAGTATGAATAAAATGATTCGAATGATGGCTGTTGTAATCACTCTTGCTTATTTGATTTTACTTTGTGCATGCGTACAGATAAACAGCGTTGACGGAAATTCACAGTTGCCGCCTGACGATGCGGGAAGCAATGAGGATTCTGCTATGAATGGGAAACAGTCTGTTGCGAATAAAGCCCTGGAAGAGTCCATAAAAAAGGTAAAGGCATATCTTAGCGAACCTGTAAATGTTCCTGTTCCGCCGGATATTTCCTTCGAATGCAGCGAAGAGAGCTGTGATGAGCCGGATACAACAGCGATTGACATGTTCATGAAGGATTTCATGGACCCCGAGAAGCAATACGCAGAGGAGCTCCACGCGGCAGCAAAAAACTACGAGCTCGTCGTCGGTACAAATGATAAGTATAATGAAGCATTAGAACTGCTTAAGGTCTTATCTTCCCGTTATGGTGAAAAAGCCGATAAGCTGATTGCGAAATACAGCTTTCAGCCCGACAAATGCCTGGCCGTTAGCCGGGCAGTGCTGCAAGGCCTGACCTGGTGCCAGAATTACGGCGCGGTACTGGATTACGACAGTTACTTCTCAACCCTCGCCACATGGTTGGAAAAGACAGCGGACAAATATCTGAAGGATCTGCGTGAAAATCATGATTTCAAAGCCGTCCACGCCATCCTGCGTATCGGGAAGGAAGCGGAGCTCCTTGGCGGCAGCGGCCGTAATTATATCAGTGAGGTGGAAAACGCGATGCGGATGATGGTCCGCTTCGACACCACTGTGACTGTGCAGGAGGTGGTGTATGACCTGAAAGGCGAGGTGGAAATACCATATGTGTTCGGAGCTTCTTACCAGACAGGGACTGGCACTGGCAAATACACAGGCTTCAAATCGCCTGCTGAGGATCTGCAGCTTTCATTGACCGATTTTAATGTGACGGTGTTTGTGGAGAACTTCAACACCTGCAAGGCAGAGGAAATAAAAGTGTATATAGACCGGTTCGGCGCTGAAACAGAGACATACACAGCGAGAGGGTATGCAGCGCCGGCAGGCGCCGGACTTGTAGACAACACCGGCAAGTGGGCGTTTAATGACAGAGCTGCACAGGATGTTTCGGTGGCGCTCGGTTCGTCGGAGATGCTTTTCTGTTTTGAGCTGCCATTTACCAATGGAAGTGAGATCATGGCGGAACAGGAGTACAATAAACCGATCAGTGATGCGACGTTCAGATATAACCTAAAACTGGAACACAAGCCTAATTAGATGGCAGAATCATAACAAAAGTTTGAAGACCCGGGTGACAAGAATGACCGAAAGACCCATTGAAATGTTTCCATGGACAGATGCAAAAAATGCAGCATGCGGGCAAAGCTGCTTCTGAAACTGATGACACAAAATGGGGATGAGACCCTTGAAAAAGGATAAAAAATCAATCATTGGATGGATAGTTGTATTCATCACGATTTCATTCTCGAGCGTTTGGGCTTATTGGGGAGCTATTGAGAATTTCCATGAAGGGTGGTATTCCACATCAATATGGGAGAACCTGTTCATGCTGTTCTTCCAGTATTTATTGATCACAATAATTTTTGTAACCCTGGCTGTCATTATTCTGAAGTGGAAGAAAATCGGACTTATATTGCATTTACTAATTGCTATTATGAGTGCCTGGTTCTTTTTCGGAGCAAACGTCAGCATTGTCGGACTGATGATTGTAATTCCAATAATTGCTCTTGGCCTGGGCTATTATTATGGAGAGCCAAAGCCAAAGAAATGGGCTTACAGACTTCTTATTACCGTACCTCTGATAACTGTTCTGGCAATTTCAATACCGCAGGGAATAAAGGTTTCACAAAGGATCAATGATAATGATTTTGGAATGAGAACCGTGCAAGGCAATGGCTTAACATTGGTCTGGGCGCCAAGAGGACCAGGCTGGCCAGACCAGGGGGCATCGTGGGATGAGGCGCAGAGAATCTGCAAGTATCTATCTGAAGACGGAACTTTGATCATGGAAGAAGAGCAAAATATCTGGCGATTACCTACTGCGGATGAAGCAGTTCGCTCAATGATGCTCCATGGACAAAACACAGGCGGAATATGGGATCCATCCGGGGCAAAAGCTGTTTATGAACGGACCCCGGACAAAGAATCCCCGATGTGGGATATTCACTCAAAAGTTATATATTACTGGACTTCAGTGACATCAAGTCAGGATGAGCGTAAGGCGTACATCATTGTGTATCATGGCGGCGTATATGAGAAAATGAAAACAGACGGGCAGGACTACTTAAGCTTCCGGGCCGTGAAAGATGCAGATCAGTAATAGCAAAGAACAGATATATAAGGAAAAATTTTGTGATATCGCAGTTTTCTAACAGTACTCATAATATGCATTTTTGTGGTAAGATCAAGTAAGATATTTGGAGAATTACATCACTTTATTTTTGACTCCCGACAATCCCATTTATTCAAATGATGGCGTGGGTGTTTGTATTACTGATTAATAAACAAGGTTATATGACTTGTGAGGGGGTACTGACAATGAAAACATGGATCGAACTACATGATGGTGAAAAATTTACTGACAACAGTTCTGATTTTGACCTTGGAACAATTCTTGTTGATGAGAAGCAGGTCTATTTTCCAATTCGAAATAACTGAATAGTAGTTGTTGATAAAAGTGATTATGAAAATGTCAGGTATCTGAATAAAGATAAAGGAAGCATATGGGCACTGGACCAGGATGAAAGCATGATATATTAGTGAAATAAACCATGCATTGATGACACAACAGGCTGCAGATAGCATCATTTTACATACCTTCATATGAGAAATATGTCATAATAAAGATGTATTTGGTAGTTATTTGTTACATTTATTGTGGTATAAATAAAAATCAATGTGTAGAAATAACTGTTTCAAAAGGGGGACCTTATCTTAAAAAAATTAAGTTATAGAATAGTGGCAGCGATAGTGTTTTGTTCAGTTTTAGTATCATCTATAGTAGGCATTATAAGTATCATACAATCTACACGCATCGTTAAGAGTGAAGCAAAGGACAAGCTTTTAAATATTGCGTCAAGCAGAGGAAATGAATACTCTATTACAACTGCAAAGGCTGAAAATACAGTGAGGGAATTATCAGGAATAGTACTCGGGAGCATAGATGTTTCCAGGGTCAAAGACGATAATTATCTGGATGATTATGAAAATGAACTGAGCGCTATAGTTAGAAGCCTGGCGGATAGTAATGAAGGTATAGTAGGGCTGTATTTCAATTTCGACCCCGGATTTACAAGCGGAAGTAAAGGCTTTGATATAACTTATATCTTTGACGAAGGTAAGAATGAAGGTATCGTTGAGACTAATGTTTATGATCTTGATGAGTATAGACAGGATAATGAGGATCTTGACTGGTATTATGACCCTATAAAGGCTGAGAAAGGGGTATGGTCCAAGATCTATGCAGATAGTGTCAGTAATATAAATATGATATCTTATACAATGCCTGTATATTCTAAAAATGAATTAGTTGGAGTAGCAGGGCTGGATATGTCCTTTGAAAGTCTGAAGAAATTAATATTATCTACAAAAGTGTTTGACACCGGCAATGCTTTTTTATTAAGTGATGACTTTACCTTTCTGGTTGATAAAAGCAAAACGCCTGAGGATAATTTCAGCACCATGGACAGCGGAAAGTACAAATATATAACTGATGAAATGAATAATATAAAATCATCAGTATTAGAAGTGGATTATGAGGGAAAACAAACTTTAATTGGATATTATCGAATGGATAATGGTCAAATCGTAGGTGTAAATGTACCAAGTGCAGAGGTGCTTAAGAATTTGAACAGGGTCATTAATGTAATAATTATTGTGATGCTCATAGGGATAATTATATCCGTATTAGTTGCACTTTATATCGGCAGAAGAATATCCAAGCCAATCGAATTATGTTCAAAGCATATGAATATATTGGCAAAGGGCGATTTAACAAACCCGGTGCCCGAGAAGTACTTGAGGATGCAGGATGAAGTCGGGCTGCTGGCAAAGTCCACAAAATTAATGCAGGATGGGATAAGAAATCTTATTATTAATGTAAAAAGTGAATCAAATATCAGCCAAAATGCAGCAAATAATGTCGCGGACTATGTCTCTGAATTATATGGCAATATAGAAGATGTATCTGCAAGCACTGAAGAATTGTCAGCATATATGGAAGAAACTGCAGCTGCATCAGAAGAGATGACAGCATCCGCACAAGAGATAGAACAAGCTGTAGAAGCTATAGCAAGAAGTACTCAAAACGGTACAGTAGAAGTTATTGAAATCAATAAAAGAGCAGTTGATACAAAGGAAAATGTTAATAAAGCACAGAGAAAGGCTGCAGATATTTTGATGGAAACAAGGGAAGAGCTGGATAAGGCTATTGAAAACTCGAAAGTGGTAGAACAAATAAGTGTTTTGACGGATTCTATCATGCAAATAACCTCACAAACGAACTTGCTTTCTTTAAATGCAGCCATTGAAGCCGCCAGAGCAGGTGATGCGGGCAAAGGCTTTTCTGTTGTAGCCGAAGAGATCAGGAAACTGGCGGAACAGTCCAAGGATACTGCAATTCAGATACAGAATATCACCGCCAAGGTTACGGGGTCTGTTAATGATCTTTCGAATAGTTCAAATAAATTGCTCAGGTTTGTGTCTAACGATGTGAATAATGATTATAATACTATGCTTGATGTAGCGGATAAATACAGTAAAGACGCTAAATTTGTAGAGAACCTTGTTACGGATTTCAGTTCGACCTCAGAAGAACTTTTAGCCACGATACAGGATGTTTTAAAAACCATTGACGGAGTAGCGCAGGCGGCAAGCGAAGGGGCCAAGGGCACAACGGACATTGCGCAAAAGGTGACGGATGTAACTCTAAAATCCAATGAAATAATGAAGCTGACAAAGGAATCAAGTGAAAGTGCACAAAAATTGCTCGAGGAGGTTTCGAAGATCATAATATAGGTTTCGAAGATCATAATATAGGTTTCGAATTTTGTGTCAGGATTTAAAGGTGCGAATTGAATCGATTAGTAAGTAAAATGCTACACCCGCAGCTCTTTGCAGAGTTGCGGGTGTTTTGATGCGAGGCGGGCGGGTACGCACGTACGAGGCGGGCGGGTACGCACGAGGCTAGCGGGTGCATACAGGGAGAGTGTTTAAAAACCACATCATCCGGGCACAATTTCATTCATTCTATTGAGAGTATTCAATGATTATGGCATTTAAACTACTTATGGCCACTAAGCAAACTAAAATAGGACTCTACTTGAAATTTGGTCCATTGCGAACAAGCGGGTGGTCCGTTTTCCAAGTATAGTCTAGGTTTTCTTTGATAAAGTCGATTTTTTGTGCAATAATCGCGAACAACTCCTCGTTATGTCTACAAAGTAGGACTATACTTGAAATTTGGACCACTCAGTGAATTAAAGTAGGACTATACTTGAAATTTGGACCACTCAGTAAATTAAAGTAGGACTCTACTTGAAATCTGGACCACTCAGTAAACTAAAGCAGGACTCTACTTGAAATTTGGACCACTCAGTAAATCAAAGTAGGACTCTACTTGAAATTTGGACCACTCAGTAAATCAAAGTAGGACTCTACTTGAAATTCGGTCCATTGCGAATAGGTGGGTGGTACATTTCGAGTACATTCCTGGTTCCTTTATTGAATGGGGGTGCGCTCAGATGAAAAGTTTTTGCACAATGCAATACTGGAAAATCAAAACTGCCGCGTTTGTCAGCAAAATCATCCATTTTGACATGTAATATGCAGTCCTATCATTCTTGTATTGTCACATCCACATTCATGAGCAGCCCATAGACCTTTCACTTACGTACTGCTTTCGTCATCCCTGAGATGGTGCCATAAACAGAAAATAATTGAACACGATATTGAAAGTAAATATTAAACAAAAATGGTATTGACAAGCAAATGCAATATGGTATATTATGGAAATAACAAAGCAACCTGTATTACAGGTCTACAGATAGACAAGGTAATAATTACAGTTTAGCTTGGAGTGATTTTGTGTCAATAGCATCTGAAGGGCAAAAATTTCATGAACTGTTTAGTCTGGAGAATAAAGTTATACTGCTTACTGGCGCGGCTGGTGGAATAGGCAGGGTCATGGCCGAAGGCTTTGCGGCTTTTGGTGCTGCGATGGCATTGTGTGACTTAAGAATGGACGATCTCAAGCGCATAGCTGAAACGATTGGCAAGAATGCAGGCATGAACGCAGGCATGAACGCAGGCATGAACGCAGGCATGAATGCAGACAAGAACGCAGTCATGAATGCAGGCATGAACGCAGGCATGAACGCAGACATGAACGCAGACAAGAACGCAGGCATGAACGCAGACAAGAACGCAGGCAAGAACGCAGGCATCTACTACCTGGATCTGCTGGAGACGGGCAGCATTAAAAAATGCGTTGACGCTGTGATAGCGGACTTTGGGCGCATAGATGTACTGGTGAACTGTGCCGGGATAAATAAGCGCGAAGGGTTTCTGGATGTGGATGAATCCACCTATGACCGGATCATGAATGTCAATCTCAAAGGGATGTTCTTTTTGACCCAGGAAGTAGTAAAGCATATGATAAAGGCGAAAAAAGGGAATATCATCAATATTGCCTCACACAACTCTGTGGGTATGCTGGGAGGATGCAGTGTATACGGGGCCAGTAAAAGTGCCGTGGCCGCACTCACCCGGAGCATGGCAATCGAATTTGCCAAGCATGGTATACGTGCCAATGCTTTGGCTCCGGGCCATTTCCTGACTGAACTTACCGCTGTGACCTGGGAAAACCCTGAACGCAGCAGATACCTTCGTGAACGCATTGCCATGGAGCGTCCCGGTGATCCGGATGAGCTGCTGGGTGTATCGGTGATGTTGGCCTCTGATTCCTCTTCATATATATCCGGAGCAATGATTCATGTGGACGGTGGTTGTTTGGCCGGCGGTTCTCCCTGGCCGTATGACACCAAATATTAAAGCTATGAGTATAAATCCGATCAAACGCGTCAACTTGAGCGACCTTGTCTTCGAACAGATGAAAAACCTGATACTGTCAGGCGAGTGGATGCCGGGGCTTCATCTGCCGTCTGAAAGCACCTTGGCAACATTATTTGGCGTCAGCCGCATCACAGTAAGGCAATGCATCCATCGTATGGTTGCCCTGGGGCTGGCCGAGACGCGTCCGGGCGAAGGAACATTTATTCGCACATTGTCTCCCGGACAGTCCATTTGCGGTCTTGTCCCCGTTGCCTATTTAAGTGATGACAATATGCTCTCGGTGCTGGAGTTTCGCAAGGCGATCGAGGGTTATACAGCTGAACTGGCCACTAAGAAAGCAGATGCGGACGATATTGCCAAATTGACTATGATTTTAGCCAACATGGAACAAAGTAAACACGATGTGGAGAAATTTTCGGAGGAGGACTACAACTTTCATCATGAGCTCGCTGCTATATGCCGCAACCCTCTGATCCTGGAGAGCTACAATTTGATTAGTGATATGCTGCGTTCCGCCATGAAAAGTATTGTCGCCAAGCGTGGACCTACTCAAGGGCTGTATTATCATAAAGCTCTGCTGGACCGCATTATCACCAAAGATTCCGAGGGGTGCCGCGTCCTGATGTCGCAGCATATCGACGACACTTACGCAGACATGGTGTCCATCATATCAGCTAATAAACAAAGACCGCCGTTCACAGCCGAATAAACAGTGGGCGGTCGGGCACAAATCAAACTGACTGGATGTGGTTAGATGCAAAATGTAAATGATATAAGGCTCCTGGCAAACAAGATCCGTCTTGATGTAGTTGAAATGATCGGCTTCAAGGGTCAGATCGGACATTTGGGGGGCTCATGCTCCAGCGCTGAAATAGTTGCGGCTCTTTATGGAAGCAGACTGCGTTTCAAGCCTGATGATCCGAAATGGGATGAGCGCGACAAGTTCATTTACAGCAAAGGTCATGCAGCTATTGCTCAGTACGCGGCTATGGCGGAAGTGGGCTATTTCCCGCGCGAAGAGCTGTGGAAGGCGAAGGAACTGGGCGCAATGCTGCAGGGACACCCTGACAGGCTGAAGACACCGGGTATCGAGGCGGGCACGGGAAGTCTTGGCCAGGGGCTCAGTATCGCGGTGGGGATGTCGCTGGCGATGAAGCTGGATGGGCGCCATGATAAAAAGGTATATTGCATAATGGGTGACGGCGAAATGGCCGAGGGGCAGATATGGGAAGCCGCCATGGCCGCCGTGAATTTCAAGCTGGATAATCTTGTGGGCATCGTCGATCGCAATGCATTACAAGCCACCGGTTTCATTGAAGAACGCTTTAATTCAAATCCGCTGGAGAAAAAGTGGAATGGCTTTGGCTGGCATGTGATCGAAGTAGATGGCCATGATGTGGAAGCGATCCTGGCTGCCTTTTATGAAGCCTCGGCAGTAAAAGGAGTTCCCACAGTCATCATCGCAAATACTGTCAAAGGAAAAGGAATTTCGTTTGCAGAAAATCAGGTGTCTTTCCACAACTGCGTGTTGACCAGGGAGCAATATGATACCGCACTCGCGGAGCTGAATGAGAAAATTGAAGCGATGTCCTGAAGCGGATGTCTGAAGAAAGAGGGGATAGTACTTTGGAGAGAAACAGTCAGCGGCTGGCATATGGCGAGACCATTGTAGCCTTAGGTGCCGAAAACCCCAATGTTGTGGCGTTGGAGGCAGACCTTGGAAAATCTACCATGTCTGCCATGTTTCAAAAGGCTTATCCCGATCGCTATTTTGAAATGGGAATAGCCGAGGCGAATATGATTTCAACTGCAGCCGGACTTGCTGCATCCGGGAAGATCGCATTTTGTTCATCCTTTGCGGTCTTTGCCTCAGGACGCGCTTATGATCAGATCAGGCAGACAGTAGCCATCGGCAACCTGAATGTCAAAATATGCGGATCATCCTGCGGACTTTCCGATTTCGGCGACGGCAGTACGCATCAGGCAGTGGAAGATGTCGCAATAATGTCGGCCATACCCAACATGACGGTGTTCACTCCGGCCGATGCCGACGAAACACGGCTTGCTGTGCGGGCTGCGTCAGCCATTGACGGGCCGGTATACATTCGTATAGTGCGTAACGATGTGCCAACCTATACGAAGGGTGAATTTGTCCCGGGCAGACTGAGTGAATTGCGTCCCGGCAGCGATGTCGCCATTGTCGCCCATGGTGCAATGATCGAAGCTGCAATGAACGCTGCCGCGATTCTTGAGACAAAGGGGATCTCCGCAAGGGTAATAAATGCCGGAACAATGAAACCATTCGATACAGAGGGCATTATTGCGCTTTCTGAACAGGTGAAAGCTATTGTAACGGCGGAAGATCACAGCCGTATCGGAGGGCTGGCCGCTCAGACCGCCTTTGCTCTGCGTCAAAGCAGCACGCCTATGGATTATGCCGCAATAGAGGATAAGTTCGGGCAAAGCGCGCACAGCTTAGGTGAGCTTATGGAGCACTACGGTCTGACAGACACAGCGATTGTAAATAAAACCACGGCATTATTACGAAAGTTTCGACTTTATACTAACGATACAGGAAAGGAGTTTACGACATGAGAATTGGATTCATTGGCCTTGGCATAATGGGTAAACCAATGGCATATAATCTTCTGAAGGCAGGTCACCAGTTGGTTGTTTTCGATATTTCAAAAGAAAGAATGGATCAGGCAGTTGCAGCTGGTGCAGTGGCCGCAGCTTCTCCGGAAAATGTTGCCGAATCCTGCATGTGCATTATAACGATGCTCCCAGACTCTCCTCAGGTAAAAACTGTCGTCCTCGGGGAAAACGGCATCCTGAAAGGTGCAAAGGCCGGTGCCCTGCTGATAGACATGTCTTCTATCGCGCCCGGCGCCTCGCAGGAAATAGCTGCTGAATGTGAAAAAGCAGGTGTGAGAATGCTGGATGCTCCGGTTTCAGGAGGCGAACCCAAAGCAATCGACGGATCTCTTTCCATCATGGTCGGCGGTGACAAAGCTCTATTTGAAAGTGTAAAAGACGACATTCTTCTGAAAATGGGGGCTTCGGCTGTTTATTGCGGCGGGATCGGCGCCGGAAACACCACGAAGCTTGCCAATCAGATTGTTGTTGCATGCAATATCGCCGCCCTGGCAGAAGCGCTCACACTGGCCAGGAAGGCCGGCGTGGAACCCATGCAGGTATACGAAGCAATAAAAGGGGGATTAGCCGGATCAACAGTAATGAACGCGAAAGCGCCTATGATGATCAGGGGCGAATATAAGCCGGGCTTCCGTGTCGAACTTCACATAAAGGACTTGGCAAATGCCCTGGAAACCGGTCGGGTCAATGCCTCCCCGCTGCCCCTCACCGCCATTGTCATGGAAATGTTTCAGACTCTGCGGGCCGATGGAGCCGGCCAGGACGACCATAGCGCCCTTGCAAAATATTATGCAAAGATATCGGGAGAATCAATCAGCAAGTGAGGATCAGTTGATAGGTTTTATCATGTGTGCATTATTATCAAACTGTAAATAAAGGAGGAGAGTATTATGAAATGCTGGAGAAAAGCATGGGCCCTCATCTTATCCATGGTAATGGTGGTCTCATTAGCGGCAGGCTGCGGGAGCAGTCAGAGTCCGACCTCAACAGGACCGGCCACAGGACCGGCCACAGAAACACCCGCAGTTACACCTGCAGAAACACCCCCGGAAACACCCCCGGCGACGACTAACGAATCAACCTCTGCAGGCGGCGAGAAGATAACACTGCGATTCTCATGGTGGGGCGGTGACGCGCGCCACGAAGCGACCCTGGCTGTCATAGATGCGTTCATGAAGAAGTATCCCAACATAACGATCGAACCTGAATATGGCGCACAGGACGGCTATAACGACAAGAAAACAACTGAGTTTTCCACAAAAACCGCACCGGACATCTTTCAGATCGAAACCGGAGCAGGACCGGAATACGCGAAAATGGGCGTGCTGTATAATCTTTCTTCTCTGAAATCCATCAAGTTCGACAAGTTCGATGCTAACTTTATCAAGGTCAACGGCCAGTTTGGCACCGGTAATCAGTACGCCATTCCGACCGGCGTTGCGGGCAGCGCACTCATTGTCAACAAGACTCTGGCCGATAAAATCGGCATCGATTTGACCCAGCAATACGATTGGGAGAAGCTAATAGATTGGGGCAAGCAAGTACAGGCGTACGATCCGGAGCTTTATCTGCTCTCTGTCAATACCAGCTGCGGAGTCTCTTTCTTTATTCGTACATACACCCGTCAGATAAATGGCGTTCCAATTATCGATGATGCAAAAAAGACTCTCAACATGACCGAAGAGCAGTTTGCACAGTGCTTTGACCTTATTGACAGATTGTACAAATCAAAAACCTGCGCACCTGCAGCTTATAAAGCGCCCTACCACCCGAACAAGGATCAGGAGGACCCGAACTGGATAAACGGAAAGTATGTCGCATCCGTCGGCTACACCTCCAGCGCGCTGGTCCTGATGGAAGCCAATCCCAATGTGGAATACATCGCGGGATGTATGCCGCTGCTGCCAGACCGCAAGAGTGACGGCTGGGTCAACAACTGCCCCCAGTTCATGGGGATATATGCGGAAACAAAGCATCCTGAGGAGGCTGCGTTGTTCCTGGACTTCTTCTTCAACACCGAGGAAGCGGCTGAAATACTCAAGACAGTAAGGTCGGTCCCGCCCACAGCCTTCGCGCAGAAAATCGTTTCCGAAAATGGTACCCTCGATAAACTGACGGCCGAGACCGTGGAACGCAGCCTCTCTTATAATGGCTTTGACGATGGCGGACTGACCACATCAGCCGAAGCCTCAAAGATTCTGGAAGAAGCCTATGAGGCGGTTTCCTACGGTTCTATGACCCCTGCGGAGGCAGCAAAGGATGTTGTCGAAAAATTAAACAGCTTTCTTGCCACACAATAACACATAGTTTTCAAGTTCATATGTCAATGCTTTAAACTAATTATGACTGCAGCAATGAAGGGGTATTCGCATGATACCCCTTCATTGAAATCAGGGAACTGATGTGTGGTAATATTATTTATCTGCTTGTTCCCTTTGAAAGGAATGGCATGTATCATGAAAGGCAATAGTTTTTCCAAGCGAAGCAGGATGGCGTATCTGTATATTTTGCCCTGGCTCATCGGAATAGTAATATTCTCAGTGTATCCGTTTTTCATTTCATTTTATTATTCTCTCTGCAACTACAATCCGTTGTCAAAACATGTCTTTATCGGGTTTGGCAACTATGTGAAGCTACTTACGAAAGACCCCGAATTTTATAAGTCACTGAAAGCGACTCTGCTTTATACGGTTTACACTGTGCCGTGCAAATTGTTAATGTCACTTGCCATTGCTTTGATGCTGAATAAAGCCCGTAAGGGAATAAGCGTCCTTCGAACCGTCTATTACCTGCCGTCTTTGTTTGGAGGCAGCATTGCGGTCGCCGTCCTCTGGAAGATAATGTTCATCGACAATGGTATGGTCAACGGCTGGCTGAAATTCATAGGCATTCCCGGCGTTTCTTTTTTAGGCGACCCGAAGATGGCCCTGCCTACATTGAGCCTGCTTGAGGTCTGGCAGTTCGGTTCTTCAATGGTAATGTTCCTGGCGGCTCTGAAACAAGTGCCTAATTCGCTGTATGAATCGGCAAAAATGGACGGAGCCAACAGCGTCAGGAGATTTTTTTTCATCACCTTACCTGGCATTTCTCCCATCATTTTCTTCTGTATCATTATGCAGACACTGAACGCCATGCAAAATTTCACATCCGCCTTTGTCGTTACCAAGGGAGGACCGCTGCAGTCTACATATATGCTTGGAGTGAAGCTGTATAACGATGGATTTAAGCTTTTGAAAATGGGGTATGCCAGCGCTACTTCCTGGATCATCTTTAGTATAGTGGGACTTTTTACGGTTTTATTATTCACAAGTTCGAAATATTGGGTTTTTTATAACGACGAAAAATAAAGAGATTGGTGATGCTGCCATGCGTATAACGTCGAAAAAGATATTTGGTAATGTGTTTTCATATGCCATTCTGATAATTATTGGCATTCTCATGTGCTATCCGCTGATATGGATGTTTTTTGCAAGCTTTAAAACGAACAGCGAGATATTTGCTGGGGTCAGATTACTTCCGCAATCGTTCAGCTTTGAATCGTTCCGATATGGCTGGAGGGGCGTCGGCGGAAATACATACTCAAAATTTTTCACCAATTCGTTTCTGCTGGTGGCGCCGACCACAATACTTACGGTTATCACCAGCGCGCTTGTCGCCTATGGTTTTGCGCGATTTGAGTTCAGGGGCAAAAAGCTGCTCTTTACGATCCTGCTGGGAACGCTTATGCTGCCGAACGCTATTTTGATTATCCCCCGCTATACCATTTTTCGGGATCTAAAAGTGATCGACAGCTATTACCCGTTTTATCTTATGGCCGCCTTTGCCTGTTATCCGTTTTTTACATATATGCTGGTGCAGTTTATTCGCGGACTTCCGCAGGATCTTGACGAAGCTGCCTACATCGACGGCTGCGGGTCATTTGGAATACTTGTCAGGATCCTGCTTCCGCTTCTTAAGCCGGCTTTATTCTCGGCCGGTTTGTTTCAGTTCCTGTGGACATACAACGATTATTTCAACTCCCTTATTTACATAAGCAGCATCAAAAAATACACCGTGTCTCTGGCTCTCAGGATGACAATGGATTCCGAAGCCACAACAGCGTGGAACAGCATTATGGCGATGTCCTGTCTGGTGGTTTTGCCGGTTGTCATTTTGTTTTTTTTCTGCCAGAAGTATTTTGTCGAGGGGATCGCAACTACCGGTCTGAAAGGATGAGAACAAGTCGGACAAACCTGATCCTTAAAACAAGGAGGTGAATTCTGAAGAGCTCAACAGAGGACCGCCCGTTCTGTAAAGCAGTTTGCTTGGCCGCGTTGCGCGCAACAACGAGGCTGAAAACAGAGAACCCCAACTCCAGAACAAAAGAGGCAAAAATTTACTTAAGGAGGTTTCATCGTATGTTGAAAAAAGCAGCAACACTATTACTTGTACTGATTATGTTAACAACGTTGTATCCGGGAGCAACTGCCTTTTCGGCGGAGGAACCAAGCGTGACGTGGAGGCAGGTCGACCCTGCTGACATCCAGATCGGCAAAAGCTATCTCATCGTATCCGAGCATGGTGCGCTGGCTAATGCTCAGGCAACGATCAGTACACCCGGCGATGTCACCGGCGACACCCAGATCGGTATGGTGTCCAAGCCCGTGACGATCGAAGACGGCTTGATCACATCCGAAGTGACAGCCGACATGATCTGGCAGTTTGGCCTTGGCACAAACACTGCGGCAGCATCCGGCGGCCTTGGCGGAAGCCCGGGCTACCGTTTATTGAACGATGCTCCCGGCGCAGGCGGAGGCACGGAACCGCTGAGAAGGGAGTCCAGCTTCAATGCGCAGCATGCGCCTCTCAACACGACCGGCGCGGCCATCAATGGCAACCAGCAGAGCATGCTGCTGTATGTTCTGGATGAAAATGAAGGTACAGTGGCCCTGTACTTGTGGGCCGGGAACAACCAGTGGAACTTTGCTCTGACGAGTACGGAAGACGGATATACCGCCAGGAGCTTTGCAGCGAGCTCTACGAGCGCAGATCAATTGATTCAGCAGATGCAGGCGTCACCGGCATTGCGGCTGTATGAACCGAATGTGGATGTGAGCGTCCAGCACTACGTCATGGCGTCATCCGGCGCCAACGGCAGCATAAGCCCATCCTCACTGGCAGGCCATGTTTGGGTAAACGATGGCGAAGATGTGACCTTTACGTTTAACCCCGCTTTTGGGTTTGAAGTGGATAAGGTTACGGTCAATGGCGAAGAAGTGGAAGTTACAGACAACACATATACAATTGCGAATGTCATCGAAAGCGGCATAACGATCCATGTGACATTCAAGCCTGCTGCAACCGCAATGGATGTGCCGTTCACAGTGTATAACGACATATTCTCTGTGGGCAATGTCACTACGGCGGTCATAATCGACCTTGGAGAAGGCAACGAGGTAAACCTTGCCGACCTGAGCGGCAAGACTTTCACGGCGGCGGCCAGGAACACAAGGCTTGATGGTCTGGAAGTGATTTTCGACGGCACGCGCAGAATCACCAGAGTATATGTAAACAATGATCCCGAACCGCTTGGCTACATAACACCCGCACCGGGATCCGATGACCTCGTAACAGAATTACCCGGGAGCGGCCGCTACATCATAGTTGAATTCGAGTTCTGGAATGCCAATGGATATGCATCCGGAGCAATGGTTTCGGGCAACCTGCAAAACGCATACTCGGCGATCCTCAATTACCGTATTAATGTGGATGGTGAGATCAAGCTGGCAGACGGTACTGCCATAACCCCGAAATTCACTCAGACAGCGGTAGTAAATAAGGCGCTCGACAAGTTTGTGCCGGACAAAACGAACCCCGGCGGCTCAGGCAGTATGGACATCCTGATTTCCATCGACGAGTCCTGGGAAGACCTCGGTCCTCTCCCGCTGTTCATCTATAACCATGGCGGCGGCCGCGGCGGCTCTTCGGGTGACTACTTCGCACCAATGCAGACCGCCAACGGCGCAGCAGTGCTTTCCAAGCTCCAATTGGAGAACCCCGGCAAGTACAATGCGCACATCATAGCAACACAGAACCACTCAGACAATCAGTCCAATAACGAAGCCCTTATAGCATACGTTAACAAACTGGTCGATGAGGGCAAAGTAGATCCGAATCGTATCTACATGTCCGGCTTCTCGATGGGCAGCATGTACACAGCTGGCTTCTACACCCGCAATCCTGAGTTCCTGACAGCAATCGTTCTGCTTGCAGGAGGCAACCTGCCATCTGCGGATCAGCTTATTGCGAACCCTGAGTACACAAAGACCGCCATATGGGCGAATACTCATAAAGATGACTTCATGGGTACTACCTGGACGACTTATTTCTCAACCGGCGCTGGCGCCAGCGGCTTATATAAAAATGCCAACTGTACGGTTCTGGATACCAACCAGGCCTTTAATTTCCCATACTACGGCTTTGACTGGACGCCGCATGAAACCGAAGCCCAGTTGTACAGTAATCTTATCGGTCAATCGAATGCTCTCAGCAGGTTTGGCCCAAGCCATGAAGAGTATGCAGACAAGAACATCTTTGATTGGATGTTCGATCAGAGCAGGCCGGCTCTTGAAACTGCAGTATCCATAACAGGCGACAGCAGCGTTCAGCCCGACAGCACCTTCACAGTCGGTATAAACCTTGATAATGTGACACAGGCTGTATATGCACAGGATATCACTTTGACATATGATGCAAGTCTGTTCGAGTACATTAAGACTGAAGGAGCAAGCGATAATGTGATGGTTATTACTGACAGCTCCACAACGCCAGGGGCGGTAAGAATAATCTCCGTCGATATCGGCGGGGTAATGGGAGACAGTACTCCGGTACTGAATGCAAGCTTCAAGGTTAAAAGCGGAGTTAGTAATGCCTCGGGCAACATTGCAGTTACAAAGGCTCAGCTGGGCATAGGAGCCGACGGATCGATCATCGATGCTGTCGTTTCCAGTAAGTCCATCTCAGTAGGAGTGGTATCGGCTGATAAGGCAGCATTGTCTGCAACGATCACATTAGCAGAAGGCGCTTATGCTGCGGCAGAGGAAGGCACATTGGCAGGACAATATCCTGTGGGCTCGAAGGCGATATTGATGTCAGCTATAGATGCAGCTAAAGCTGTTCTGAATGATGGAAATGCAACTCAGGCCCAGGTGGATTCTGCCGTTGAGACATTGAATTCTGCCATTGATACTTTCAATGCAAGTAAGCTTGTATTTGACATCGGAGACAACAATGAAAATGGAGACATTGATATTGGCGACCTGGCAATCATAGCTTACTACTATGGCTGTGACACCGCCAGCCCGAATTGGGATGAGGCAAAAGCAGCAGACATCAACAATGACGGTGTGATCGATATCACTGATCTTGCATTCGTGGCTCTTAAAATATTAGAATAGATGCTACATATACTCCAGGTTTTTCTTTGATCGAAGGGGCAGGGGTGGAATTCCATTCCTGCCCCTAACTATCTCCTATTCTTGATTTAAGACAAGGCGGCCAAAACTTGGGCAATACTATTGGGCAATACAGGGAGGGTGTGCAAAAACCATGACTTCTGGGCACATTTATATCGATTCTATTGAGAGAATTCAATGATTATGGAGTATAATGGTATATTCTCTTGAGTTATGTAGACCCCGTGCCTCCATAGGTGCCCAGAAGTCATGGTTTTTGCACACCGCGGTCTTGGAAAATCAGAACAAGTACCCCTATCTGAAATATCATCCATTTTGACATATCCTTCACTACCCAAGTATACTTTTTGAACTCCTATGGGTCGAGCCATTGCATTGACAATACTCCTACCGCAGAGTACCTGCGTAAATTAATTGTCAGCCCGGTTTAAAAATCGTATAATTGTACATGGATGATCCGGGATAGGTTAGTGCAAAAGCTGGCGCCCCTGTTTGTATACAAAGAATATAAAAAAGGCGATATCATATTGAATATGGGCGAGAATACAAATGTTATCTGCCTCATCCTCCAAGGGATGGTAAGAGGGGTCTACATCGATGAAGAAGGGAATGAGTTCACCAAGTGTTTTTCGAAAGAGGGAGAATGGTGCTGCGTCTATAATATGCTAGAAAACAGTCCGTTGGATTTCCTGATCGAGGCGCTGGAAGACTGCTATATTGCCGAAATCAACGAATGACAACGGCTTTGGCATGCTGCAGAATAAGGCAAGCCATTGATCGTAATTGATAAATGGTACCCATCAAGCAAGACATATCACATATGTGGAGAAATAAACAGTGAACTGTCATTATCCAATCGAGTATGGACATGTAAAAAATGCGGCGCAGAAATTGACCGGGATGTAAACGCAGCACTCAACATAAGGCGAGAGGGCTGTCGTATGCTCGGATAACATAAATATATACAAGAACCATTGGACGAATGGGGATAGCTTGTTAATTATATCGGCGTTAGCTGATACGTCCCAAGAAGCCCCCACCTCTACAGGTGGTGGGAGTACGTCATCCTTGAAGTACTAGTAAGACTGCAGACCATCTATTACGCTTCCAGTGGGGCTGAAAGGAGTCTGAACCAATGATCAGTATTGCAATCTGTGATGACGAACCGGAGCAGTTTGAACTGGCAAAGAGCTTACTTGAGCAGTACTCATATAAACACCCGAAATATGACATCAAAATCCATTCGTTTTCTGCACCTCTGGAGCTGCTTTCTTATGTAGAGGCAAGCGGCGGATTTGATGTTCTGCTGCTTGATGTCTATATGCCTGGTATTCTGGGTACCGATGCGGCACGGGAACTGCGTGACATGGGAGACAACTGCCAGATCATCTTTTTAACTACCTCACGCGACCACGCCATAGATGCTTTTTCATTAAACGCCGCTCATTACCTGGTTAAACCTTATTCCGAAAAGGAGTTCTTCTCGGCGATTGACAAGGTGATGGAAAAGCTGACAGCAAAAAACGATATATATATCACAATCAAATCAGCAGATGGAGTCAGCCGTGTGGACTTGAACAAGCTCGTATACTCTGAAACAGATAACCATGTTCAGAAATTATTCTTGTCAGACGGCAGGGTGATCAGTGTTCGCAAATCCTCAACGGAGCTGTTCGAATTGCTTGAAGAGGAACAGCGTTTTTACAAATGCGGCAGTACCTATATTATTAACATGGACTATATCGTTGAACTTACATCGAGGAACGTCGCTTTTTCCACCGGCGCCAAAATCCCTATCCTCAGCCGAAAATACACAGAACTTAAAAAGCTGTATATGGATTACAGCTGTCGCTTCTGAAAGGGGGGAGCCATATGCAGATACTTTTAGGCGCATCGATGATCTTGCGGTTTTTACAGACGGCAGCTTACATCTGCCTGTTTTTCTTTTCTCTCATAAAGCTGAAAGAACCTAAAAGAAAAAGGGTAACAATCACCGTTGTGATTTATTTTGTGGTTGCCGTGGTATATTGTGCCCTTCTGTTCATATACGGACGGGAGTTGGCGGAAAGCCTGATCATTCAAGTCGAGATCGGGATGTGTCTGATCCTGATCATCATCTGCTCTGCTGACAAATGGGCGGTATCATTTTTTGTCATGTTCACTCAGTTCAATATGTTCCTTGGGATAACCTACATTTCTGATGTATGCACCATTACAGAATCAGGACTCGTGAATCAGATTGAGTATTTACTATACAGAACGATACTATTAGGCACACTTTTGTTTTTGATTTTCAAATATTTTCGTCCCCGATTCCGCAAACTGGTGGATATTTTGGGAAAAGAGTGGAACCTGATCGCTTTGGCAGCCTTCTTCTTCTATATTCTGGAGGCTGTTATTCTGTATTTTCCGCGTTTGTACTGGTATGAACCGGATAACCGCTGGTATCTCGTTGTAAGCTCATATCTGGTATTCCTGGGTGTCTACTGGCTGATATTTCATTCGATCAATGCCGTTGTGGAAAAATATGATGAGAAGGAGAGGGTAAATATCCTGTCTCTTCAAAGCAGGATGTGGGAGGAGCAGATAGAGGAGCAGAGAAATGCCGTTAACGCTGCCCGACGCGACCGCCATGATCTGCGCCATCACTACGACACACTTTTGTCTATGCTGGAGGGCGGAAAAACGCAGGAAGCGGTGTCTTATCTGAATGCTCAGACGCTGAGGACGGAGAGCCTGGATCTTGCAGGTGTATGTGAACATCCGGCGGCGAATGCCATCCTGTCAAGATGGGCAGCCAGGGCAAGGGAAAAATGCATCAAAACAGAAATAGATGCTAATATTCCAGCAAATCTTCCGATGGATGAGGTGGCACTGATCGTTATACTGGCAAATTCCTTTGAAAATGCTGTGGAAGGCTGCCTGAAATGTCCTGACGGGATAAAGAAGTATATTGATGTGAAGATCGCTTATTCTATAATCAATGGAATAGGAAAGCTTCACGCTGTGTTTGAAAATTCATGTGCTGATAACATTGTCTTTGAAAACGGTTTCCCAAAATCGCAGAAGACTGATGGAGGGACCGGAACCAAAAGTATTGCCTATACCGCTGAACGTTATAATGGTATGTCTGAATTTTCCGCTGAAAACGGTATTTTCAGAACCCGCGTCCTGATCCATCTTCATGTGAAATAAATGACATAACACGACATTTACGCCATATATTCTGCAATTACGCCACGGCCGGTTTAAGGCCGTGGCTTTTTATATAATCAAATGAGATATATCGTTAAAGGGAAGTGACTTTGATTATGAATGAACCATGTGACAGAACTGCGGAACTGAAGCTGGCAACCGATAATTTCGAAGTGGGATGCAACGATTTCTGTGATGCTTTTGAGCAGGATAGTGACCGGCTGTTTGCTGCCCGGGAGTGTTGGTACTGCAAGTATGGAGATTTCGGTATTTATACCGAGCATACAACAAAAAGCGGCAAATGCAAATATAAAACGCCAATAAGCGGCGGGGAGGAAGCAATAATATGAAAAAGATATTTTTAAAAATCATTATTACCGCAGCTCTTATATGCACGATCATGTCGCTGCCGGCCGCGGCTGTCGGAGGGGCGGTTACAAGTCCTGCGGCTGCAACTGGCCAGGGACTACAGGATGCGATTACCGCGGCAAACGAAGGAGACACCATTAGACTAAACGCGGATATTAACATTGCAGCTGCAAAAACTGAAATATTCGTTACTAAAAGCATTACCCTTGATCTCAATGGTCATACGATAAGCTCTGCTTTTTCCGGCAGTGATAATGCTCATTTGAAAGCATTGCTGACATATTCTGCGGCAGGGACATTTACCGTAACCGATTCAAGTGTCCCGGGTAACGGGCAGATCACATCGAACGCCAATTACTGCGTACTTATTTATAATGAGGGCCCGGGCAAAGTCGTTTTTGAGAGGGGAACCCTTTCAACTACCGGCGAGAGCGGTTTTGATATAATCAATGCCTCCAATGGATATATTTCCATTTCAGGGGGAACGATCAGCTCTGAATTTGGTTATGCTGTTTTTAATACTTCATCAAATGGTACGCTGGAAATCACGGGAGGATCTGTTTCTTCAAACTCAGGCTACACGATCGTCAGCACAGGTGTTGCAGAAATGTCCGGCGGGACTGTTTCCTCAGATGCATACTATGGTTTTCTGAATTATGGCACGTTTACACTTACAAACGGAACGATTTCCTCCAGCAAAAACTTTGCGCTTCACAATTTCGGACAACTCACTATGGAAGGCGGAACAATCTCCTCGGATACCAGCGATGCGATGAGTAACTCCGGGAACGCGAGCATCGCAGATATATCGGGAGGTACCATTCATACTGATGGCTACAAAGCGTTGGTTAACTACTCCTCCGGCACTGTGAATATCTCAGGCGGTACAATCTCCTCGGAGGGAGATACCGCAGTTTTTAACTATTCAAACGGCTCAGTAAACATAACAGGCGGCAGTATATCTGCAAAACGTGTAACATTTTACAACAATTCCACCGGAACATTTACGATAAATGCGGGTACCTTTGCAAGCGTGTACAATACAAACGGTACAGTAAAGATCAATGGCGGATCTATTAATACAATCAGTACCAAGGCACCGGTGAACAACGCCGGAACAGGCCTGGTGCTCTATACCTTTGTACTTAAGGATGCTACGGGTAATCTGATGACAAATACCGATCTTACAAATGCAGCCTTGCAGTTTACGCCGGTATCAAGCCCTGCTTATAGCATGAAGGATGTCAGAACTGACGCAGCTGGCAAAATATATGTATGGCTGCCGAGCAACAAAACAGCAGTGAGCCTTACCCACAGCGGAACGACTAAAAGCGGTGATATTGTCGACCGCTCAAAGGAAATTGTTGTCCCGAACTTTACAGCGACAGTAACAGTCAAAAAGGATAACGCTTTAATGACAGAAGCAACGAATGAAGTATTGCTTAGCGAATCCAACTCGAATATTTACACGGGAAATGGTGCAATCTCTGGAACGCTGTCGAATGGTATTTATACCTTCAAGGGACTTGACAGCGCCAAATCATATTATGTCTGGCTGAAAGCAGTAAGTATCACCTGTACAGACATAATCGTAACCAAAGGTGCAGCGGATAAAACTGTTGATTTGTATTCGATTAGTTTGGCCAAAGGAGAGGGCATCGCCAGTACGTTAGGGGATGGAATCACAATTCCGAAAGGCGACTCATTTTATATAAGAGCAACCGCTGCCCCGGACTATAGCTTCAGTGAATGGGTGAAGACCTTAGATGATTCTACGATAAGTACTTCAGCAGAATACTTAGTTGAAGATATCAGTGCGCCATTGGAGCTTACGGCAAAAGCAACAATCAACCTTTACCCGGCAACGGTAACTGTGAAGAAGGACAATGTTGTTTGGACAAACGCAGTGCCTGAAATGAAGCTTTCGGAATCGAACACCGTTTTGACCGAGGAGGTGACAGCGACATTTGCAGCAGGCATATTTAGTTTTAGCGGCCTTGATCCGAGGAAAACCTATTATGTTTGGGATGCTGCCAACGGTATATATACAGGCCAGACCATCAACAAAAACATGACCTCTGCTATGGTGGACTTTTACACCGTGACACTGACAAATGGTACCGGAGTTACAGGCGTGACTGGTGCCGGAATCTATATGAAGGGCAGCAGCGTTTCACTGAATGCAACTGTCGTGGCCAATTATGCATGGAGCAAATGGGTGGAAAGCTCTGGCGGCACAACCATAAGTACAGTGCAAAACTATACGATTACAAACATAAGCGCACCGTATGAGCTCACAGCTACAGCAACCTCAACTATTTATGACGCAATAGTAACTGTTAGAGCTGACAATGCACTATGGACTATTGGCACAGCTGACATACGGCTTTCAGAATCAAGTTCTGTTGCTGACTCCGAGCATATAACCGGAACGCTTATGAACGGAGCGTATACGTTCATTGAGCTTGAATACAATAAGACCTATTATGTATTGGACATAACAAACCAACAATATACTGGTCAAATTATTAACAAGAACAGTACTTCTGTAGTGGTTGATTACTACACCGTGACACTGACAAGCGGTACCGGTATTGATAGTACAGCAGGCGCCGGAACCTACATGAAGGGCAGATCTGTACAGCTAAATGCCACACCATCTGATACATATGTTTGGAGCAAGTGGATACAAACCTCTGGCGGCGCGACGCTGAGTACCCAGCAAGCCTATAGCATCACTGGCATAAACAAACCCTATGCCCTGACGGCAACAGGCGTTTTAGATGTTTACACAGCAACGGCCACTGTTAATCGTAACGGTGATGTATGGACAGGTGATACGCCTGCCATATGGCTCTCGGATTCAAGTACCTCCGCTTCCAATTTGGTTAACGGAATTCTTTCGAATGGAGTATATACGTTCACAGGCCTTTTGCGCGCCAAGACCTACTATGTCTGGGATACAACCAAATTCACAGGGCAGGTCATCAACAAAAATGCGACCTCTGCCGTGGTAGATTACTACACTGTCGACCTAACAAAGGATGACGGAATTTCAGCCGTAACAGGAGCAGGTGTATATATGAAAGGCACAAATGTGTCACTAAATGCCACTGTTGAAACAGGATACTCGTGGAGCAAGTGGGTTCAAACTTCGGGAAGCGCACCTTTCAGCACCTCGCAAGGGTATACAATTACAAATATCAGCGCGCCATTCGCCCTGACGGCAAAAAGCTCACTCAACTATACAGGAACATTGAACATCAACAGCGGATCCATCGTGATCGAAAACTCCGTCAACAGCGGTTTCATAAAAATAACGCAAGGTATGAATACCTTTGACGATATTGACCCGGCAGCCAGTATCATGATAGAAGGTGCAGGCTTGACCTCAAATAAAATTACTATACATGCGTCATGTGGTGCGGCGATCACACTAAATAATGTCAATATGAGTACTGAAACTGCTCCGTTTATGATCACAGAGGGCGCAGGCGCTGTCACGATAGATCTGATTGGTACAAATATCCTGACAGCCACGTCGCATGGCTATGCGGGTTTGCAGAAGGCAAACGGCAGCAAAGGTGCCGAGGGACTACTCACGATTCAAAGCACCACAGGGACAGGTTCCCTCATCGCCACTGGCACAGGCATTAATACTGCTTATGCTGCGGGTATAGGCGGAACATACTATGGGGGAAACTCACAAGATGGCAGTTACATCACCATAACAGGAGGCACGATTACAGCCAACGGCGGCGAGTATGGTGCGGGAATCAGGGGTAATCATATTACAATTACCGGGGGCAATGTTACAGCTACCGGCGGGAGTAGAGGTGCAGGAATAGGTGGCGCTTTCTGGGGCTCTGCCAGCTATATCACCATCACCGGTGGAACGGTTATGGCTACTGGCGGTTCTCAATCTGCTGGCATTGGTGGAGGTTATGCGGGGAATGCCGACAATATCATAATTACGGGCGGAACTGTCACCGCAAACGGCAGTACATGGGGTATTGGTGGCGGCGAAGTATACGACGCCAATAACGGCAATAAAGCTACTAACATTATCGTCACCGGCGGCAACATTAAGTCCACTTTCAACAGCACACCAACAAATGCTGCTGGAGACAGTGTATACAAAACTATCTTTACTGTTAACGGCGCAGTGAACTACACTGATGTGAGCGGAAGTCTTGCCATACGCGATAAAATTAATAGCGTATATGGTATGACAGATATTATGACTCTTGATACTGACAAGGTATATGTCTATCTGCCGCAGGGCA
The DNA here is from genome assembly GCA_023435305.1 of Bacillota bacterium. GTDB lineage: Bacteria > Bacillota > Clostridia > Acetivibrionales > DTU013 > DTU013. The sequence goes on along the minus strand of JAEYRV010000012.1, from coordinate 8,842 downwards.
ATGCATCGGCAGTATATAACCATGTAAATTATGCGACTGTGGTATCGACAGGTAATAACGCAGTGTTTTCACGCGCATACACCATCAATACACCGGACGCCATAACGCTTGATGGTGTAACTGCAACAGTGAGCTTCGGCAATATATTGACACTGCTTGACGAGGGTTCCATTGCCATGGCAAATGTAACGATCTCCGGCACTGCAAACAGAAGAGGCACATACACGTTTATACTGAAATCAGCGGCTTTTTCCACCTCAAGCCAAACCCGGACGGTGATGGTTGGCGAAAGCCTTTCCGACAATCTTACCTTCACTTTTTCAATGATAAATGCGGATATTTCAGACCTGACGCTAAGTATGGAGTTTGTGCCAACACCGATACATACGGTTACCTACATCGCAAACGACGCTACGGGAGGCAGCGCACCAGCACAAATGGAGGTTTATGAGGGAGACAGCTACACAGTACAAGGCAGCAGCACTCTTACGAGAACCGGATATGTCTTTGCTAACTGGCTAAACAGTGGTACTGCATTTGTAGGGGTTAAGACTATGGGATCCGAAAATGTGACACTCAATGCAAAATGGATCGCAAACAACTATACAGTGTCATTTAATGCTAACGGCGGCGATGGAATGATGTCTGACAAAGTGCTCACATACGATGTTGCACAAGCACTTTCGCAAAACACTTTTACAAGGACAGGTTATACCTTCTCAGGTTGGAGCATAACTCCCAATGGTATAAAGGTATATAGCGACAATGAAAGCGTTTCAAAACTTGCGGAAAGCGGAACGATAACGCTCTATGCCATGTGGACAGCCAACAACAGTACAGTGTCGTTTGATCCTAACGGAGGAGCCGGCACAATGTCGGGTCAGTCCTTTACATATGGCTCCGCACAGGCCATTTCTGCAAACACTTTTACAAAGACAGGATATACATTCTCCGGATGGGCCATGATGCCCGATGGGGTGAAGGTATACAACGATAATGAAATTATTTCCAATCTCGCCGAAAGCGGGTCTGTGACGTTCTATGCCATGTGGACGGCAAATGTGTATACTGTAGCCTTCCACGAAAACGGCGGCACTGGCTCGATGGTCAGTCAGAACCTTACATACGGTCAATCAAGTCCGCTTTCACAAAATGCTTTCACAAAGACCGGCTATTATTTCTATGGCTGGTCTCTGACCGCAACAGGTGAGAAAGTCTGCGATGATGAGGAGAGTGTATCAAATCTCGCTGAGGGTGGGTCTGTAACACTCCACGCACTTTGGACAGAAAGCAGATTCACAGTGTCCTTTAATGCAAATGGCGGTGATGGAGCGATGACCGACCAGATATATACTTACGATGTTCCTCAGGCATTATCACAAAGCGCCTTCACTAAGCCGGGATATACATTTTCCGGCTGGGCAGCGACTGCAGAAGGCGCAAAAGTGTATAACGACCAGCAGAGTGTATCGAATCTTGCCGAAAGCGGGACATTCGATCTCTATGCACTGTGGACAGTAAACACTTATAAAGTGTTGTTCCAGGCAAATGGCGGCTTAGGAACCATGCCCGACCAAACCTTTACATATGATGCAGCACAGGTTCTTTCGCCAAAGTCATTTACACGGCCGAATTACACATTCATGGGCTGGGCAACGGTTCTTGATGGTGCAAAGGTTTACAACGATTCACAAAGCGTTAACAACCTTGCTCAAAGCGGAACTGTCACGCTATTTGCCGTATGGCAGGCAAAAACTGCTGTGTTGATTGACGAATCGCAAAAGAGCTTTACCTATGACGGTAATCCCAAGGCATTTTCCATAACAGGAACTCCGGATAACGGATTTACCGTTACTTATTTGCTAAACGAAAGCATAGTAGTCAGCCCGACCAACTCCGGCAATTACGATGTCAGTATCACACGCGCAGAGGATATGGTCCATGCGGCATACAACAAAACCATAAGCGGCGGGCTTGTGATAAATAAGATACAAGCCTCAGCATTTACGGTGACAACACCAAAAGACACATTTACTGGTCTTGATGTGACGACTCAGGACTTAGGAACCCTTTCACCAAGCGATTTTACGATCACCTTCGGCGGAAATCCTGTATCAGCGACCGCTGTTTCGGCCTATGACGGAAGCAAGTATATCGTAACCATACCAAGCCAAACTGCTGATAGTACAAAGGTGTTGTCTGTTATAATGAATGACACGATACAGAACTATTTTCCACATGCTTCTGCGATTACTGTAATGCCTACAGTTAGCGTGACCGGCATATCATTCAGTCAGCCAAGCGTCAGTGTGGCAAGAGGCTCATCACAAGCACTGACAGTAATCTTCGCTCCTACTACTGCAACAAACAGGACGATGACATGGGTCAGCTCAGATACGGGTGTTGCAACCGTGTCTGACAGTGGCGTAGTAAGCGGCGTTGAGACTGGAACAGCAACCATAACCGCCACTACAGAAGACGGCAGCAAAGTTGCGACCTGTACTGTCTCAGTTTATGTATCTCAGCCGGGCACCGGTGCACCTGTGCCGTCGGACTCCGGCATGGCGGGGACGGGCCTTGACACACCAGTTACTGTTGACGGCAGGACTGAAAATCTTGGTAAAAAGTATACAGACGGTACGAAGACTACTGTTATCGTCGATAATGCAAGCTTGGAAAAACGGCTCGATAGCTCTGCAGAAGGTTCGAAAGCCATTATACCGATCGATAAAAACGAAATCGCAACGGCACACCTGGTTTTGAAAAATATTGAGGATATGGCCGAGAAGAACATGACCCTTGCTGTTCAAACAGAAGGGATCTCGTACAACATTAAGACTCACTCTATCGACACCCCATCACTCCGCAGCGATTTCCCGGGAGTAGATGCAAGCGATATAACCTTTGAGGTTACTATCGGGCAAGCGGATCATGCAGCCGCCATTGTTCCGGCAGATACCGAAATTGTTATTACACCAGTTTCATTCAGCATTACTGCATCTCACAATGGGAAAACTGCTATGGTAGACAGCTTCAGCAACTTCGTGGATCGTATCATGGAAATAACTGAGGAACAGTCAAAAAAAATAACGACTGCAGTTGTAGTGGAAGAAAACGGTACGTTACGCCATGTTCCAACAGAGGTATATTACGAGGGCGGAAAATGGTACGCAAAGATTAATTCGATGACGAATTCCAACTATGCTTTAATTCATAACAGCGCGAGCTTTACAGATACCAGTGGCAAATGGTATGCGGCAGTTGTAGCTGAGATGGCAAGCCGCAAGGTAATCAGCGGTACAGGAGAAAACAAGTTTACCGGTGAAAGAGCAATTACCCGGGCTGAGTTTGCTGCCATTATTGTGAGAGCTCTGGGTCTTCCGACAACCGGAACTTCAGCATTTACAGATGTGACTAAAGGAGCCTGGTATAACGGTGCGGTGGGAACGGCGTTTAAGTATGGGATCGTCTCCGGTGTAGGAAATAACAGGTTCAACCCTGATGCCAGTATCACAAGGCAGGATGCAATGGTGATGATAGAGCGCGCCGGAAAGATCGCAGGGCTTAATAGCGGCAAAGCTTCGATCCAGGGCTTCCCGGATATAAACGAGGTTGCAAACTATGCACTTTCTGCAGTAAACTATAATATCGCAGAAGGACTTATTAAAGGCTCAAACGGAAAGCTGAATCTAAAAGCGAACATAACAAGGGCCGAAACAGCAGCGGTGGTTTTGAGACTCCTTCAAAAGGCAGGACTTGTGGATGTCCGCGCAACCGCATAAACAAGAAATAATATAGTCGGGTTTTGAAATCAAAAACAGACGGTACAGGATCGATCAAGTGCCGTCTGTTTTTGTGAGTTTGCTGAGAATACTAATAATGATATAATAAAATAAAAGGCATAATTATGTAAAGTAAAGGGACATCGGACCATGCTAAAATAACAGCACATTTTGAAACGAGAGCATATCAGATCAGAACTGGAACACGTCCTTGAATATCCATTGACTGTGGCTGTAGCGGCAATGGGATATGGCAAGACTACTGCGACTCAGGAGTTCCTTACTTATTCTAACATCAGGCATATATGGGTCAACATAGATAGAGATGAATCATCGCCCCAGTATATTTGGAGTTCACTCACCAGTCAATTATCCAGGATCAAGCCTGACCCCGTTTATCCTATGGACATATCTGTGAAGCAGGATGCGTAAATAGCGCTGCCGGATGGATTGGTGTTTCCTTTAGCCGCCTATTCATTTATATAAAAAACTTGACTGTTATCAAAAATGATACTATTATTAAAATTGATAATAGTGAGGTGATGAAAATGAATCTAATAAAGATTCTGTCTAATTCAACAAGAATGCAGATCATGCAATATATGCAGATACATGGAGATTCGACTACGAAACAAATTGCAGAAAGCCTTTCGGATATTCCTGCTCCTACTTTATACAGACATATCAATTATCTGATAGATGTTGGGGTGCTGCTTATAAAAGAAGAGAGAAAGGTAAGGGGAAGTCTGGAGAGAGTACTTTCATTTAATGCCGGAAAATTAAGCGAAGATAACGATTTTTCAGGCGCGGCATACCAATTTTTGTTTGAGATATATTCCAGGTTTCGTAATTATGCTCAAAGACCGGATGCGGATCCGATGAAGGATAAATTGGCGATGAGAACATCTATTTATACACTTTCAGATGATGAAATGGATGGTTTCATTAATGAATTGGGACAGGTGATTGAAAAATATCATTCCATTTCTGAAAAATCAACAGGGAAAAAGAGAAGCATATCACTTATATTTGCCCCGGGTGAATAAATTGTGTAATTTAGCTAATAGAAAAGAGGGTCTGTTATGAGGGAAGAGAAGGCTTTTATTAATGGTAAGGTGGCGCTCGGTACCACTATTACTCATGTGAATGATAATACAAAGTCACCGGTCATTGTAATTATAATGGGAACAGGAACTTTAGACAGAGATGGTAATGGTATAGGAGTAAAAACAAATATGTACAAAAATCTGGCGGAAGAGTTCGCCAAGCTAGGTTTTGTATCTCTTCGTTATGATAAAAGGGGTACACATAAGTCGGGAGGGAAAAACCTTTCAACAGGTTTGTTGGATCTGGTGGATGATGCAATTTCGGTTGTAAAATATGCAAAAAATCTTTCGTATGTAGATGAAAATAAGATCATTGTATGTGGACATAGTGAAGGGGGCATAATAGCTGCTTTGCTTTCTGACAAGGAAGAGACTGCGGGACTGATGATTTTAGGAGCCGCTGGATGTAATCTTAAAGATGCTTTATTTTATCAGAATAGGTTAGTGTCAAAAGAATTGTCTGAAATGAAAGGCATTTTAGGTTTTTTACTTCGTAATCAGGCATCAGAAGAAAAGAACATAGCCAAGGTAGACAAATTGTTTAATAAGTGCAGCTCGTCTGATAAAGATGTGATATTTTTTGGAGGGGCGAAAATCTCGGCAAAGTGGATAAGGGAGCATAACTCAGTTAGTTCGGACAAAATGATCGAGATGCTGAAGGCATATAAAAACCCAGTACTGGCGATCACCGGAACAGCGGATGTATCTGCTGATTTTAGATGTTTAAAGGTATTTGAAAATGATAGCAATATTAAGACTTATGCTCCGGACAAAGTTAATCACATTTTAAGGGAGATAGATGATGATAACAGTATGTTGAAAGTGAAAAAACAATATATTAGGTTATCCAAAAATCCGATCCATAAAGAATCATTAGATGTGATAAGCACTTGGCTGCATGAAAATTTTGGCTAAAATAGAAAATCACCGTCTTGAAGAATCCTTTTGAGGAATGAGACAATAATCGTATGTATGACTGGAATTGTCGCTTCTAAATTTCAATGAGGTACAGCCCATCATTTCATGGAAGGCCTTTGTGTAATGACTTGCACTTGAGAAACCGGTGGCATAGCTGATCTCTGTTATGCTTAATTCTGTTTTTTTCAATAGTTCAATACTCTTTTGAATGCGGTAGTAGATCAGATATTCCCCGGGTGTCTTCGAAGCATATTTCTTAAAAAGCTTTGAACAAAGAGTTTTTCCTACATTACCGGCAGCAGCGATCTCTTCCAGTGAAATCTTTTCCATATAATGATCCTGGATGAACAGCATCATGGATTTGAATGTTCCTATTTTAGAGGGAGCAGTTTCAACTGTTACAGGTGGGATTTCTATATGATTATAAATTGCTTTCCATACTCTGTAGCAAGCTTCCAAAATATCTAACTCAACGATCTTGGGATCAGAGTCCTCAAACAATCTTTCTAATTCATCTATAATAATGTGCGTCCAGTCATTTCGGTTTAAAAGCAGATAATCAAAGGAATTTGGACCAAGTAAAGGAGTCAGGTAAGTTTGCTCTATATATCTGGAACTGCATAAAAGGGATGGGTGAGTAATGCTGCAATAGTAAGCACAAGACTTCCCGGGAATAGATCGATTTGAATGGATACGCCTGGAGTTAACAAAAATACCCTCCCCCGCATGAAGTATTATGGTTTTTCCATTGACGCTATATTCCAATTCTCCATCAATGATATACATATATTCTAAATCTTCATGCCAGTGTTCGGTTACATAATAGGTTTATTAGCAGCATAATATGACTTTACTGCAAAACATTCAAATAGAGGATTGTTATATTCTACGATCTGGGATCTGTCACTACGGGTTGTAATAATATTATTCATATTTGTCATAATATCGCTCGCTAACAATATATTTTGATATTTTTAAGCCACAATTGGATATACATATTCGATGTTCGAACGATATTATTATAGTTGAATTAAGAATAATTATCAAGAGATAAGGGAGGGAGAATATTGAGATCACTGGTAGGTAAACAGTATTTTGGAGACATGCAATTTTACAAAAAAGCATTAGTAATTGGAATCCCAGTTATGCTGCAGTCACTTATACAAAGTCTTGTTTCGCTGATTGACAGCTTTATGGTATCAGGACTTGGAGATATCAAGATGTCGGGCGTTAATATTTCTGGACAGATTTTATTTGTCTTTATGATATTACTAGGTGCCGTCTGTACATCAGGCGGTATTTTTCTTACACAGTATTCCGGAGCAAAGGACAAAAAAGGCATGCAACAGGCATTTGCATTCAAACTTGTAACATCCTTATCTCTGGCAATCGTTTATTTTCTTGTGACTATGGTCTTCACAAGAAAGATACTAAGCCTTATGGTCATTGGTAATACCCAGGCAGCTATGATTTTAGATCAAGGAGAGGAGTACATGTTTTTAATGGGATTTATTGGCGTACAGTCGATTATTTCCTATATCATTGCTTCTTCTTACGGGGAGATAGGTAAGGTAAAAGCTCCGCTTATTATTTCATTGACTGCTGCATTGATCAATACTTTCTTAAACTATGGATTGATTTATGGAAATTTGGGTATGCCAAGATTGGAAGTTGCAGGAGCAGCATATGCGACCATTATTGCAAGAACAATAGAAATGCTTCTGTTTATTGCTTATACAATAAAAGATAAACCAGACTTTATTGATCTGTCGGCTCTCAAACATATTAACCTTAAACTATTTGGACATATTCTCAGAAAGGGTTCCATGATTATAATCTCACAGATGATGTGGGTCGTCTCGGAAACAATTACAGCAGCTATCTATAATGGCAGGGGCGGGGCCGATGTAGTATCCGGCATGGCAGCAAGCTTTGCTATAGCAAACCTGTTCTTTGTGTTATTAGCCGGAATCACCACCTCAACGGGGGTCGTTATAGGAAAATCCCTTGGCAGTAATCAACTTAATCAGGCTAGACAAGAAAAAGTATGGATGTTATCTGCTGCCGTAGTATTTGGATGTTTTATGTGCTTGATTGGTTTTAGTACCGCAGCACTCGTGCCAATAGTATTTGGCAGCTTAAGTCAGAATGCAAAAAAGATATGCAAAAGTATGCTAATGCTGATGGCAATGTTCATGCCATTATGGACTTATATAAATACTCAGTTGGCTGTTTCACGTGCAGGTGGTGATACAAAGATCTGCATGTGGGTAGATGGCGGTACTACCCTGGTTGCGATACCTATGCTTTATCTTATGGCTGCCTTCACGAACTTTAGTCCAATTGTTATGTACCTGTCAGTCAAACTCTTGGATATTGGTAAAACTATAATCGCTCATTTTGAATTGAAAAAAGAGAGATGGGTGGTCAATCTTTCTGACAGACCAGCCTGACTCAATCATAATGAACCGTCATAGCCATATTATGATTGTCAATGTCAATGCCAACATTAATCATGGATGTTAAACAGAATAGTCAACAAACATACTCGAAATATGATAATATGTTTGTTAGTCATGATGCTTATTGAAAGATGGATTCAGTTGATAGGAAGATTTAGCATTTCTGCAAATTAGAATTTTGGAGCATTCCTGTAATGAAATAAAACGAACTTTGAAAAAAGAGATGCCAAGCTGTAAAATTTGAAATGTGAGTTGCCGCCAAAGTAACCACAAATCAAATAAAACAGGAGGCATCTAATATGAAGTATAACCAAAATGAGAAGTTGAAGCAAATGGATTTATCGACAATGGTGGTAGGAGTTGACGTAGGAAGCGAGCTACACTATGCCAGAGCTTTTGATTACAGAGGTTTGGAGTTATCAGGGATATTCAAGATCAGCAATGATGCCGCAGGCTTTGAAGCCTTTCAAAAATGGACGCACGAGTTGATGAAGAAGCATAGCAAAACTCATACCATAGTAGGAATGGAACCCACAGGGCATTACTGGTTCAATTTCGGATACGCACTGAAAGA
>JAEYRV010000004.1 GCA_023435305.1 Bacillota bacterium | reverse complement strand
TTACAGTGCTTATTGAACTCTGAGCAAATATTGATAATAGTCTATCAAGCCTATTGATTATTTCTACCTGTCCTCTAATTATTTTTTCAACTTGATACATGTTTAAAACTTCTTCCCTGTCCATTTTTTACCCTCCTCATATTGTTGTTCAGTGATCACTATTGTTACCATCAATAAAAAAGAGCCTTTCAGCTCAGTTTATTTAACAAACGGTATTGCGTCTATATGAAATATCAGATCTACTAAATAAAGTACAATAATTGCAAAAAGAATAAATCCCGCTATCGGCTTCCACTTCATTTTTTATACCCCCTTTCACTACCATAATTCGCCATCAAATACATTATTCCTGCTTTTTAGACAGAATTTATATTACTACAACGTAAAATATCCCTGTATCGGGAAAAGCAAACCTGAACTCGAGTTCGTGTTTGGAATATAAAACCTGCATTCGATTGCAGGTTTTGGAAGAAAAATTCTAATCGGAAGTCTTTAGCTGATCCGAAGTTGTCATTTCCACACTGGGATGATTGCAGCTGCCCAGTGTTGATGAACTTACTTTTGACAAATTGTCAAAACTTCGAAGTTGTCGCAATTTGCGATAACATAATTGAATCCATTGGTTTTATATTGCCGAAATTATCGGCAATATATTTGTCCGCGGAATCCTCAGGAAAAGATATCTTATTATGACTTGGATGTCTGATATGAAGCGCTGAAAAAAGGGTAGATAGAATCGCACGTTTTCTTATTCACAAAAGGAGCAAACCGTAATATTACTCCGGCCTTTTTATTACAGGTGAATTCAGGACTCCTCCACCAGCTCCGGGAGTAATAGTTCCTGACTTCTTTCTCGAGAGCTTTCAGGTCTTTATGCATCTCCACAAGAGGCTTTAGCCGAGCTTTGACTGCAATTACTTCCGGATCCTTTTTCGGATCCAGTGATATATCCTCCAGGTGCTTCAGGAGCTTCTTCAGTTCATCGATCCGACGTCCCATTATAGCGATAGATTTTTTATATTCATTCGCAAGCTGCTGCATAAAAACCTCACTTGTTCACGATTTTCTAACCGACTAGAATTATTTTGGAAAATTATATTTGTAGTGGCAATCTACACGTGTGGACAACCACTACATTCAACATAACTCAAAGTTATATTTTATATCCACACTCAGAACATTACGGTACCCCTGCAGCTGGCCGTCTTTCATTGTCACCAAGTCATATGCCTCGAAGGACGTTTGCTGGCCGATCATCTTTCCCAGATCCCTGCCGTATCCTCCGGAAGCTTCCTGCCGGATCTTCTCCTCTACAGCTGCTCTCATATAAGCCCGGTAGTCATCTATCGAATACAACGGTATAATCTGCGTAATACGAGCAGCAATCTCACGAAGCTTGTCCACCGGAATATCGTATGAGTATGCTGCCTCTGAAAGCTTCCGGCTAAATGTGTGATAGAACCGGACCGGCGGATCCAACTGAACCTTCCGGAAGCTTTCAGGATCGTTCAGGTCAAAGCTCTTCACCTGTGCCATTACGCAAGATGTGTCAAAGCTAGTCTTGCCCCCGCCTCTATGCAGCGGCTCATATTCATCCACAGTAATGCTGCTTAGATTAGCAATCGTTTTATGTCCTATTTTCTTACTATTTCTACAGCTCTCCACCAGGGCAAAGCTGTGCTTTGTTCCAATCCGAAGAGACTTCTTTTCCTGTCCCTTGCTGCATCTGACCGTATGTGGAGTTTTACTTACTTTTAGGAACATGCTTGGCCTCCTAACATTGTAGTGGTTACGCAACTGATTGCGCTACCACTACAAAATGAATTTAAAAAGGAGCAGCCTCTCCCGTAAGGCTGCGTAAATAAAACAGATGCGTGCACCCACAATACATACATTGCGCCTGATTGCAATGTATCGGCAGCTTGCAGCTTAACATTCATCCAGCTACCGGAGTTCTCCCTGCTCTTTAAAGTCCCAGGAGGAGGACGCAAGAATCTTTATAGCCTGGTCTTATCATGGAATTCTGAATTGTTTTGTCTTCTTGCCTTCCTGCATTCCCGGCAGCGCTTTGGCTCACTGAGATTTTTATCATTATAGAAAGCCTGTTCCCCTGCAGCAAATATGAATTCCTGGCCACAGTCTCTGCATATAAGCGTTTTATCCTCGTACATTTTGATTACCTCTCTTAAGTAAATTTACCGGATGTAGAGTCCGGTATTGTTTCACTGTTTAATTTTAAGTTCTGACCATGTCGGGCTGAAATATGTATGTTTCGCCGCTTAACATGTCATTGAGTTGCTTCATAACAGCTAGCAAATTACTTGTATATGATATATGCAGCCCTTTTAATGAGTCCATCAATGATAGCCTTATTATCTTTGTCTACATTTGCGTATATTCTTTTAAGCCTCTTCTCTTCTTTCTTGATTCGTTCATCTTTTGATAAATACTGCTTAATCGCCACATATATCACCTCACATTATTTTAAATTTTTTGGGCAGGGGGGTCATGCGTGAGACCTGCGTATTCTTCGAGAGTTCACCATCGGTCTTCGTCTTCAAGCGTTTGGCTGTTTTATAGGGGGGATTGTATAATATTCCCACACTCGTCAAACATCAATCCATCTGCTGTCACATCCTCACCGCTGCCGTGATGATCCTTGTTGTGACAGTCTTGGCATACATACTCAAGGTTGCCCCATCTCAGTGTTACGTCTGGATTGTTTATGTTCTCTGGTGTCAACAATATCTTATGATGGACAATGTAACCTGGTATATAATGTCCTTCTTTTATGCACCGTTCACATAATCCATTAACAGACTGGATATAACCATCTCTACATTTCAGCCATGCTTTACTATTATAAAACGCTTTCGCCCATTCCTTTGCCATATTTCTCACTCCCCAGTCTCCCGCCCCTTCGGTCGCTTTCCTCTTTATTGGGATTAAATGGATTGGTGAGTTGACTAGTCTTCTAAACTGCTGCCAGTATACACCCTCGTTACTTCACCAGGCACGACAAAGTCTCTTCTGCTTATCCAACCATCATCTTGTGAAAATCTATTAGTTTTGATATTTTGCAGTAGAGTTGCATTGGAAAAATATAAATGCCCCTTACTTGCATTATTTAGCCTTGTCATATAGCCATCAATTAAGTCTTTTATCTCTTTAAGTTCATCCCGACAGCCCACAGTTGCTTGTTCGAATCGTACATACTCTTCTTGGCTTTCTCTTACGGGTAGTTCCAAGTCCCTTATATACTTACCGTTAATTACTGCGGATATGTTTGTATTAACTAAGTCAATTAGATCATCTTGCTTTAATCTTAACTCCTTCTTTTTAGCCTCAATATCTTTAATCTTTATTGGATCCGTTTCTTTTAAATGTTCCGCACTAAGTACAGCTAATTGCTTTTTAATATCTTTGATTTCTTTTTCTGCTGCTACCTTCTTATCTTGCATATAATATCCATGTCTTTCTACATCACGCAGCTTGTCCTGATACTCCTTGTTCTTTATAGAAAACTGTTCGTCGTGTAGATGTTGCACATCTTCTGTAAACTTCTTAGTAATTAAATTCTTAATCTCGTTTATCAATTCCTTATTTACCATTACTTTTATCTCCTTATTCTTTTTTCTGCCTTCTCTATCGTTACCTCGACAATCTTTCCACTTTTTCATTCACTGCTGTGATAACAGGTCCGGTATGCTCTTTAACGCCTCACACCGAAGGCAACATCAACATATCGTTATGCTCCGCAATTAATACCCCCGCCACTCAAGCCGCTCCAGTGCGCTTGCCTCAGTATTGTATTTAATCTGTTCTAGCTTCTCTCTCGTCCTCATCCTGGGATCTAGGGCTTCTTGTGTATTGTTTTCATCTTCGCCTCCTCTCCTGCTTGCCTCCTGCTCACTTTAAATCGTTTCATCACCATCAGCTTTAACTTCAGGGATAATGTATCCAATGTTGTCCAGATTTCTTTCGAGACAATGAGCTACAACGTGCCCCGGTATATTACCGTGAATGTGTTTCTGCCCACAGTAAGGACACAAGATTGCTACCGTGTGACCCGTCACCGACAATACCTTCACTACAGGTGGCTCCGTGAATGAATTGAACCTTGCAGCCTTCTGCTCTCTGATCAACTTCTCCTGCCGTTCTTGCTCAAATTTGCCGATCTCACGTGAGAGAAGCCATATCCTGTCTGTTATACTGCTTTTAACTTTCTTATCAAACGGAAGATCAATAACATAAATGCATGCATCATCCAAAATTCTTCTGATTTTCTCAACCGGATCCAGTTTCCGTCTTCCCATTTTTGTTTCCTCCTTCACATATGAGCTCTTGTGTACTGATCGAGCCCATCTTCATCAATTCCTAATTACCTTCGCATTGTATCCGACGCGGCCACACTGAGGATATTCTGAAAATCGTATATGCTTTCATCTACAATACAGTAAAGCTTGATTGCATTATCCTGTTCGTCCCGTCCAAATTCCTCTCTGGTCCCAAGCTTTTTAACCTTTAAAATTTTTGGAAAACCTAATTCATCATTGAATTGAATATACATTTTGTAACTCCTCTCTTTTTAATCTCGCCCTTCTTCAAACGCATCCTGCATCCAATCAGAAATATTTATGCTTTCTGGACGTTTGGACAAAGGCGGACTAATTTCCGATAAATCCTTATAAGCATTTTTTATATTTGTATTTATCTGTTTCTTGTCCAGATTGTCCAAATTGTCCAACAATCTTAAACCAAACCAATAAACAGTTCCCGACTTTACATTTGTAAAGCCCTTTTCCCTTAGTCTGGAACCAAATAGCCTCTGTGATATTTCGTATTCCCCAGTGTCCTGGCACCATGCAATAAATGCTTTATATAAACTTGTCGCGCTAATTTTTACCTTTGGATCTTCGGCACAACAAGCGTCCAAAAATAATCCAACAGCATCCTGCCCCATACGGTATTCATTCTTTACTTTTATTAGTTCTTTCGGCTGCTCTAATTCTTCTTTTTGCCATAATAAACAACCATCTACCATCCAAGCTAATACTGCTTCAGCATCTGCAATCAATTTTTCTTGAAGGTGTTTATCTTTTTTATCTTCTGGCACTTGATATGTAAAAGGGATAACTACCATACGCCGCCATAGACCGTGATCTGTGCCTATTGCTTTTATCTCATGGTTTGTGAGCATTATCATCTTGGCTTTCATTTGAAATTCAAAGAATTCTTTATGAAGATAACGAGCAATTATTGTATCTCCGCCAGTTAAGCTTTTGACTGCGTTATCAGAAAACCTCTTCCCTGGATCAGGCTCAGACATTAAAACAAACCTAGTCCCCTGTAGCCTAGCAATATCGTTTGGTATACTGGACATATCCTTTGCCATTAAAATGTCCGGAGAAGCTGTAACCGCATAAGTACCCAAACAATATTTTACTGTTTCAAAAAGCTTTGTTTTCCCGTTTTGTCCGCTACCCTTTGCTTGATAAAACTCTTCCTCTGAAACCTTACCCGTGCAGCAATAACCGCAAAGCTTTTGAAGATACATCTTCTTATCTTGTTTTCCCTCTGTGATATCCTCAATAAAGGCTTCAAAAAGTGAGCTTTTAGAATTGGTATCATGCTTTACATTACATATTTTAGTAATATAATCGTCTTTATTATGCTTTTGCAAAACCCCAGTTACTAGATTAATGGTTCCATTTTGGACATTCAGCAGCATATCATTCTTATCGAATTGACTAATACTGGCGCACATAAAAGGTATACTTGACATAAGACATAAAGCAGAGTTTATTTTATCCCTGCTCTCACTTTTCAGTAACCAGGATAATTCTTTTGTGCGCTTATCATCGTCACTTATATTAAAAGCTTTTTTTTGGGCATACCGAAGACATTTTATTACATCCTGAACAATCCTGTTGCTAATATCGTTCTCCCATAGTTTCCCATTGTAACGATACCAGGCTTTTTGCTCTGAAATATATAGATACCTTCCTCTTAACGCATCCCCAAAACGTTCGCTGTTGCCTGCATCAGTATATTTATAAGATTTATCGGTGTTTTTATTATTAGCCTCAGGGTTGGCCAGTTCATCAACCTGTGCTGTCCGTGTAGATCCAGATGCAATGTTTATGTGATAATGCTGACTGTACGTATTTCCGCAATCAGCTACAGCCCTGTTAATTGTGATCTCCCCATATGTACCCGCCTCACCCCGGCGCTCGTTCCACTTGTCACGATACAGCCCCGACCGGCGGAACATCCTCTGCATCTGATTAGCGTCGCACTGGCAGTAGAAAGCTAGCAGATTACACAGTGCAATATCTGCTTCGCTCTGGCTTGTGTATCTACCCTTCCAGTTGCCATTCATCAGATCCGTAAAGAGATCCCCGTTTTTCGCAGCCATCGCTACTTCAATAATTTTGTCATCATCAACAAAAACAGGCGCTTTTGATACGTTTTTTGATGTTTTTGCATCATTTTTGGCTTTTTTCTTAACATTTACATACTTTTTATGTACAGCCGCCAGCTCGTCCGTCCGCTCCTCAATCTCCATGTGGGCATCGTCCAACACATTTCCGGTCATACAGAAGTAGCGGCCGGTCTCGTACATCTCAACCGGTTCTTTCCTTCTGCGTCCATCCGGTAGCTGCCCCCTGCACAATATATGTATCCCGGTACCGCTCTGGCTGATCTCTGTATAGCTGTCCAGAGTGCCAATAATGTCCTTAGCCAGATCAGTCAACTCCCCGGTCTCGGCATCCCGGCAGTGATCAATATCCACACCCAGGAAGCCGTCGCTATTGAACATAAAACCTATGCCAGAATAGCCCTCCGTCACCATCTTGTCGTGAGCTGTCCAGTAATCAGTCCATGTCTCAGGATTATTACTCATAGCCTGTCCGCCAGTGAGAGGATTTATCGGGATCTTAGTGGGCTTGCCCGCTCGCTCTTCCAGCTTCCAGCAAACCCACCTGTCGAGCCTCTTTAATTCTTCAGGTATGTTCTTATGTAACTTATTATCATGTCTATATTCAGGGTTCATTTGCACACCTCAGTTTATGCTTTTATTCTTCTTATGCCATTAAAGGTAACTATTTTTTCATCAGCCTCAATAGCCGTCTCAATAGTTCCTTTTGATAAAAGCGCTTCAAGCGCCTCTAGAGATACAAGGTATTTTCCCCCAGCCATAACGACACCTTCACTTATTAGACCCGACTTAATGCCTGTTCTAATGAAATTCTTTGTAATACTTGTATCAGGATCCTGCACCTTGAAGTATTCGGCGGCGGCGTTAATCGTTCTCATCCTTGGCACTGACATAATTACGCCTCCTTTGCTGCTATTTCGTCAGGAAATAATTCTGATTCTGAAACATTTAGAGCACTTGCGATTCTTCTCTTCCAACCCGGAAAAACATACTGTCTACCTCTCTCAATATTGGAAATGACGCAAGGTGCAATGCCACTTATCTGAGATAATTTTAACTGTGAAATTCCTTTTCGAAGTCTGATCTCTTTCAGACGGTTGTGCATTTTTGTCACAATATAACCTCCAAGGTCAATTGAAAAGGTAAATTCCACTTTGCAAGAGTAAATTCCACAGGAACGCATATCGTTGATTATATTTACGTTTATTCAGTCTGAAAACGGTTTATATGTAGTGATTTTTGAGTGATAATAGGTTAAAATATAAATTACAGAAGCCAAACCTGCCACGTTTTGGGTACAGCAAACTAAGTGTGGAATATTAGCTGACTTTTTGCAAGAGTAAATTCCACCCCGAGTTTCGCTATCTTTTTGTGGCTGGTGGTGCCTCTGGTTTTTTAGTTTATCTTTTAAGAAGTGATGGATGTAGAGTAACCTTATCGGGTTGGATAAGTTCTACGTTCATCCTTCTTAAAATGTCATCTCCATAGAGTGAAGCAAAGACTGCATATGGTGTCTTATCGCCGAGATTTGGCCGTCCATAGGAGTTAATGTGGTTCATCATAAGGGTTATATCTTTTTGAGTAAAACGATCAAAAGAAGTTCCCTTAGGTATGATGCGTCGGATTAATGCATGGTTGTTTTCAGCTGCGCCTTTCTGGAAAGGAGCTTGTGGATCACAATAAAAAACACGCGTTCTCTTATTGCCCTGCAGATCCTTCTCAATTGCAGATGGATTGGAGAATTCACTGCCATTGTCCCCAAGCAATACTTGGAATAACTCACAAAAAGTATCAGGATGGAGTTCAAGGTAAAGCCGATCAAAGATGTCGATAACAGATTGGGATGTATTGGCGTCCCTGATAAATGCAAGCATAAGTTGAGGTATGATAAAATGCAGTGTCAGCAAGACCTTACCTCCCTTCTTGCCTTCAACAGAATCCATTTCAACTATGGGGAGGGCTGGATTATCCGCCATGAATTGAAGAAAATCTTGGTAAGTGCGACCGATACGGCATTTTTTATCCACCTTGAAAGAATCCTTCTTTTTTTTACGTTTTCCCATGCGTACGACACGAGGCATATCAATGTTCCTTGCTGTAAAAATACCATCATCCACGTAATTGTAAAGAGAGCGTTCATTGAACATAATCTCATCTACATGGTTTACACATATGTGGTGGAGCGACTGACCTTTCATGAGCAGAGGGCTAATAATGGAATCCAGCCTTAAAGCATCATCTTCTGTAAGCTGTAACCCCTGACGGGACTCAGAACGGACTGCCTCGTATTCTCTTTGTGCATGAACCGCGGAGTAGATCCTCTTTTCCAACGTGCAAGATCTTCTATCTTCACAGCCATTACAGGCGTATGGAGGTTTTGAAAGTCTTGAACATATTTGCTGATGATATTCAGGGCAAAGGGATGAACATGGATGGGCAGTACAGAAGTTGCAGTAGCGGGTACACCTCTGGCTGCCGCAAAGATGCCGAACAGTGCAGTCTTTTCGATTCAGGCAGTTATTAAAGGTTTTTCCATAGCAGCCAGTCTTTCTGAACTGGATATGAGCTTTGACTTCTTTGGCAATCGTTGTTGGATCCTTGTCAAGCTCACGAGCAATACCTTTGAAGGATTCTTTACTAATTAATCGTTGCTCAATAATGTTTCTTTCCTCCTGAGTCAGATGTCTGTTCTTATTCATATGTACCTCCTAAGAGGCACCACCAAAGACATCATAACTTTATGAAAGACTGATTTCCACTATTGGTTCTAAAAAAACGAAATGATTAGGAACATAAAACCTTGGGACTCTGTCCCAAACCCTGTCCTCGCCGGAAGGCAGCCGGTCTGTCATAAACAGACCGGGGACAAAAGGATATGAGTGCAATGGATGTAAAGGGTCTCCGGCCCCGCCTGCGATGAACGGGCAAAAACCGCCCGCCCTTGACATCCCCGAGTGTCGTGGATGAATATCACATAATGCAGATGTTTGCAGAAGTAACTTCCGCGTTTCTCATTCCCCCTAATTTGCAGAACTAAATTCCGCCACCTATGAAATTGGGATGGAATTTACTTTTTCAATTAAGTATATAACCTCCAATTCAAATAATTACACTAAAGTCTATTGCTATTACTCTAATAACAGTGTACAATAGGTTATGATGAATGAACATTCCTTGTTTCATTCTTCATCAATACTTTTGAGGTGAAATTATGGTAATGGATAAAGGCGTATCATTTAAAAATACTTTTCGAGGCTTTGTAATAGAGAATGGAAGAATTACTGAATCTCATGAAGGAACTATCAAAAAATTTCAAGCATATAATGGGAAAATAGATCCTTTAAATCAAGATTATTTTTTCAGAACATTTATTGCCCTTAATCCTGACAACGAAAGTGAAATATTAGATTTTTATAACAAATACGGTTCTTTGGGTTTATGGTACGAAGGAGCAGGTGTATATATTGGACCCACAGAGCAGTTGACTCACGTCCAATTTGAAATAAAATTAATGAAGCTCATCGTAGATATTAGAAACGCTTTAAGTGATGGTAGTATCAAGACAATTGTATGTATATGCAATAAATTATTTAGCATGAGAGAGTTCAATAACCGAGATAATAATGTTAACAATTCCATTGTTGATTTAATGTATTGTTCTAGAATCGATGATTCTGATGTATATTACTTCACTTCTTTTATAAGCGAATATGAATATTTATCTCGTAATATTACTGAGGAAAGTAATCAACTAGAAACTGCAGCAAACAACACAATAGATGCTTTGCGCCAGCATTTTGAGCCAAGAGCTTTGGATGATGAATATTTCGATATAAGAGATGATATCATTCAAAATCACGATTTTAATACAATTCACTTTGTAGCTGGAATATTATTCGAGAAAATAATGAATTCTTATTTAAAGGATGTAAAGCCTATACTAATTTATGATTCTGATTGTAATGGTCAATGGAGTTGTCCGACGCTACTAATATCTATGTATTTTGAACTATACTTAGCCTTTTGCAGCAACAAAATTATAAAAAAATGCAAAAACAGGTCGTGTCCTGAATACTTTTTGATTTATGGACACGATGTAAGGAAGGAATACTGCGATAATAAGTGCGCAAAGCTCGAATGGCAGCGTAAAAATAGAGCTAGTAAAAAAGCCAAGGAGGCTGATTCAAATGGCAAACATTGAGCGACGCGGTGAAAACACTTTCCGAATTCGAATCAGCAACGGATCTGATAATGAAGGTAACAGGAAGACTGTAAAACGTACCATTGATGTGGATCCGAGACTGACCGAAAAGCAGAAGATTAAAGAGGCCGAACGGATCGCTGCCCAGCTAGAGGCCGAAATAAAAAGAGGAACTTTCCTGGATGCTGGTAAAATTACTTTTGCAGAATTTGTTGAGGAATGGAAAAAGAAATATGCTGTTCCACAACTAGGGCAGAAAACATTATACCGGTATGAAGAAATGCTCCGGACAAGAATTCTGCCGGCAATTGGTCATATCCGCCTCGAGAAGCTGCAGCCTACTCACCTACTTCAGTTTTATGAAAACCTGAAAGAAAAAGGTGTACGGCTCAATGCTGTAAAATACCTACCAAAGCCAGAACTTACTAAAGTATTTAATGAGAGATACCCCGAAACAAAGAATCTCAAGCGAGAAATAGATCTGCATCACGTCACAGTAGATAACCTTATTGCCGGAAAGCCAGTCAACTCCAAAACTGCAAAAACTGTCTGCAAATTTTTGGACATGAAGGGATCTGAGCTTTTCACAGAAGATCATAACAATATACCACTGGACGCCAGGACGATACTTCATCATCACCGGCTTATATCCAGCATTCTAACATGCGCCGTGCAGTGGCAGCTCCTGATCAGCAACCCAGCATCTAGGATAAAGCCTCCAAAGGTTGAACGGCATGAGGCAGAGCATTATGATGTAGACCAAGCAATAAGAATACTTGAATACGCCGACATGCAAATTATTGAAACAGAGTCCGCCGATCTTCCTGAGAAGAAAAAGCTATTTGAAATGTTCAGGGTTCATAAAAACAGAGCCTTCCTTTATGTCGTATTATATGGCGGCCTCCGGGAAGGTGAACTTGCGGGCCTTAAATGGGATTGCGTGAATCAGGACGTCGGCATTATTGAAATAAAGATGGCCAGGCAGTACATTCCCGGTAAAGGCAGCTTCGATAAATCAACAAAAAACGAATCCTCTGACCGCTTGATAAGTCTCCCAGGCAATGTATTTCAAGTGTTGAAAGAATATAAGGCTGCACAAAACGCGCTCCGGCTAAAGTGTGGAGATGCCTGGACAGATTCTGGTTTTGTGTTTACCCAAGCGCCGGAAGGAGATCCCATACATCCGTACTGGGCAACAAATTGGTTCCCAAGGTATATAAAACAATATAACGATAGAATACAAGCAGACATTTCCTTGTCGGAAGATCAGAAAAAGGATCTTCTTCTCCCCTGTCTAAATTTCCACGCTACCAGGCATACAAATGCAACGCTTCTCATTGCCAACGGTGTAAACATCAAGACAGTGTCTAATCGCCTTGGTCACAGCGTGACATCAACTACAATGAATATTTATTCTCATAGTTTGAAAAGTGCAGAAAAAGAAGCTGCAACACGCCTGGAGGACATGCTCTCCGGGAAGGCAAAAAATAACAAGATACCTAATGTATGATGTAAATATCATAAAAAAACCGCTACTCTGCAAAAAACAATCCCACAACCCGCTATATAAGCGGGTTTAATTTTGTGCAACCGACGGTTATTTTATTTATGTATACCGAATTTAGACTTATCTTTTTCAATAAAAAAGCTCTGTGCCCATGGGCACAATTTGGGCACAAATGTTATAAAAACTTATTGAAAACGACTGAAATTTACCATAATTTAACTTAAGTTAAAACTATGTAATGTAGTAGTATCAACGGTTACAGAAGATGTAAGAAGTTACCATAAACGCTCGTTCTAACTCCAAAACCGTCGGCTGCAGGTTCGAGTCCTGTCTCCCCTGCCAGATAAAAAAGCTTGGAACGATCAACGTTCTAAGCTTTTATTTTTACTTTCTTACCTCAAAGCTGCCGGCTTTCACCTTTTTATCAACTGCAAAATCAATGATTTCACATCTTTTTAAAACCGGATAAAAATTTTCGTCTATTCTATAATACAGATCTATTTCGCCGATCATATTCACCGTTGCCATGCCGAATACAGGAAGAGGCACCTTTATCTCTGATGAGCCTCCGATTTTCGCAAGTGCGAGCCTTGAAGTCTCGCTGATATCTACGGATGTGGGGTCGATCCATGTTCTGTCCGCATATTCATACATCATATCTTCTGTAGCAGCAGTAAAGTCATTATCTTCGATCACAAGCTCAGTTGAGAATCCATACTGATCATTTATCAGGCTAAGCCTGTTTCCGCCGTTCTCATAGGCAAATCTGAAACCGCCTATAAAGTCAGCCAGCTCATTATCGCTTGTAAAAATACAGCTTTTATCCTTTGCATAGCTGTAAACATAGCAGTTGGAGTAGGTAAAGGAGGCTCCGTAGCCGGGAATAATGATAAAGACATCTTTCGCCCCGTCCCCATCCATATCCTCGAATTGCAGACTGCTCATTATACCTGACAAATCGTCGTCTTTTTTCCAGAAAACGATCTCTTTCACCACATCGCCGTCACTTATTTCCAGCCTTCCCTCCAAACGGCCCGATGCTCCTGCATCTGAAGCAGGGTAACTGATTTTCACAGCCTTCACCTGTTCATTTGCACCGTCAGCATCCAGATCGATGCTCGCGCTTTGAAGCAGTTCCCTGTCCCCGGCGGCTTCAGGCTTTCCTTCTGTATCATCGCCTGTATTTGCATCATTGCCGTCATTATCAGGCAGGTTCGTCTCATCCGTGACACTGCCGGGTTTTTCCGATATATCAGCCTCTCCGTTAACGGAGCCGTTCTGATCAATATTTGTTTTGCTGCCTGTATTGCCTTCATCAGGCAGATCCAAGCCCGGTTTTTTTTCTGCTCCGCATGCGGCAAGAGCCAAAAGCAGTACAAATACAGCCAGCAACATCGATATCCGCTTGATAGTGATTCCCCCCCAACGAAATACATACCTCATAGTCTGCAATACTATGATACCACTAACTTCGGGCTATTTCCATCAAGTCCTGAAAAAAGCCATATAAATCGGCAATACCGCTGCTGCCGCACAAATCAGAAAGACCATCACCGAACCCATCCTGTTTTTGTTTTTCCAATTCCATACCGCGTAACTGATAGTGTAAATTTCAATGAACAAAAGAATTGCCGCAAACGCCAATAACGCAGGTAAAGACATATGCTCCTCCTTATTCACCGTTCTGCATCGATCTTATTATCAAGCCCGTTCTCCTGACTTTAAGCTTTACATCAATGTTGAAAATAGTTTTCTTATACTTTTCTTCCCAATTAAAGCTCTTCCAGTCACCGAGTGTGAGAAAATTCCCCTTGACATACTTACCTATGCCGCAGATATCAGATTCATACTCCTCAGTAGTTTTCCTCAGCATTTTTGTGATTTCATCTCTGATCACTTCGCTCGCCTTTTTTTCCATTGGAAGCTGATAGTCCTCGTATCCTATTTTGCTCTGTATGGAAGTAAAGTCCCCTTCCAGATCCAGTACGATATTTACGACCGCCCTGCCTTCGCTGAGCTTTGCCTTGATCGTGGGCTTTTTTCTTTGAATGATATCCATTACCACCAGCTTTTTCTCATCATAAACATCGGTAAAGCTCCAGTAGGAGTGTTTATAATTACCTGTCAGCATTTGATAGCATGCTGCCTCGGCGCCGTTCAATGTACCGGCCATCCTGCCTTTTTTAAAAACTGCAACGCCCATTGCAACGGTTTTTTGCTTTGAAGCTATTGGTATGCTGCCAGCCTCGTATATACCCTCCGGTCTTTCAGATACTACATTGCCGGCTTTTTCATCAAGCTGCTCCACCTTGTCCTTCTCATTGATACCCGATAGTATGGCTACCGGTTCAACATAATCGGATTCTTCGGCAAAATGAAACCCGGATACCCTGACATCCGGGAAAAAGGAAGCATAATCCTTTCCAAGCAGCAATTCATAATATTTTGCAGGATTGCTCTCCAGCAATGGCTTCACATTCTCCAAAAACTTATCGGGCGGGTCAATAGATACCATTATAAATGCATCAGGCCGGAATTCCCTTCCTCTCTGTATCGCCTGGATATAATGCGTTACTCCCTTTTGAGCAAGTTCCTTTGAAATAATGATCACATTGGCATGTGACAAATTGATTTCCTTGCTGATAATATTATTTATTAAGTTCAGACCGGAATATATCGAAGGAGTATCAACTGTGATTATTGATGTGGTTTCTGCTGCGCTTCCTCCTCCGCCGCCCCCGCTTTCTCCTCCTCCGCCGCCACCTATTGCTAGAGGTGCTGCCATCTGCAGCGACATTCTAAGTATATTGGCTTCTCCTACGTCCAGCCCGATAGCAAGGGGGTATGCAAGCTCATCAATCTCTCTTTGATCATAGCACCCTGAAAGGGAACCCATTAGTATCACAGATAACAATACGGCAGCTGCTTTGTATTGGATTCGCACATAACTCATTATTCACACCTCGCCTTCCGGTAACGTTTTCTAAGTGATGCAACAGCCAGTATCAGTCCGACAAATACAAAGGTTATCATCCAGGCGAAATTGTTTATCAGATTAGTTTCGATTTTTATTATAGAAATCAAGTTGTCCGGAATAAAAGCAACGCTGAATACTATCACAGCAAACGGCAGAATAAGAGGCCTGGTATGCTTTAGCCCGAAGGTTTTTACAAAAGTATGCACCATGAAGTAAAATGTGGCAGTCAAATACATAAGCGCTGCCATAGCCCAAATAAACACAAATATTGCCTCGATTCTCTGAAAGAAACGTCCAAAGCTGATTTCCCTCGCCATATTGTATACCGGTAAAAACGGCTCCAGGCTGGCTGGATACGGTATGGACAAAATGTACACGATAGAGCCCACGGCCAGGAAAAAAGCGCTTATCGCAAATGAGATCAGACCTGCGTTTCTGACCTTGCTGTAGCTCCCTAAAAATGGGGGCAGTAAAAAAAGCACAATAAGCTCACCAAATACCGAAGACCTGAAAAAGCCTTTTTTAACGATATCCTCAACTCCTGTACCTAAAATCGGCAGTAAATTGCTGGTATCAATGCTTGGTATTGCACCCAGTAAGATCAGGATATATCCTGCGGCAATTACAGGTATTACGATGGCGTGGTATCTGAGTATTGCTTCCACTCCGAAAAAGCTTGCTATCACTATGCCTGTTATGAAAAAGAACATCACATAGCTGAGTGGTGAAACAGGTAATGATACAATTTTCATGTCCTCTGAGAATTTTCGGATCACTATAACAGTAAGAAAAAAAAGGCCTGCTGATATCACCATGCCGGTCAATATCTTCAGAGGCTTCCCGCCTCCTGTCTCGGCTATATCCAATATGTCACTGTCTCCGAAGTTTTTGAGCAGTCTGAGCAAAACAACGAGCATAATCAGTGCTGAAAGACTCGAAACAACTGATAAAAGCCACCCAGCCGTTCCGGCATCCTCCACGGTCATTCTGTTGTAATACAGAAAAACCTTTGTACACACAAGATTTGAGAGAAGCGTGACAGCCTCCCATTGGCCGAATCTGATCCTGTTTTCCATCTGCCTGCTCCTGTTACTTCTTCTTATTGTTGATTTTCCATCTCATACTGTAATGATCCTGTTTCCTGTCCTTTTTTGCATTCAGATAGTCCGGTCTGTTTTCCTGCTTCCACTCCGGCGCTCTGAACATCACATTTCGAAAGCCGTTGGCGGTCCTGGGCCCCAATGGAGCCATGAATGGAACTCCAAAGGACTTCAGAGCTGTTGACCATATACCAAGCATAAAAAGCCCCAGAGTTATCCCAAGGAAACCTGCCGCAACACCCAGAAAAATAAATGCAAATCTCATGATCCTGATGGAGTAGGCCATAGAATAGTTGGGTATGGCAAACGAACCGATGCCAGTTACTGCGACAATAATTATCAGGATCGGACTCACGATATTGGCAGCAACGGCCGCCTGACCAAGGATCAGAGCTCCGATTATGCCCAGCGTCGGACCGATCGGCCCCGGGACCCTGATCCCTGCTTCCCTTATAAGCTCAAAGGAAAACTCCATCAGAAGTATTTCCACTATCGAAGGAAATGGTACCTTTTCTCTTGATGCTTCTATAGCCAGAAGCAAATCTGTTGGTATCATCTCATGATGATAATTTGTAACGGCAAGATAGAGTCCCGGCAGCAGCAAGGCCAGAAACCCTGCGATATAGCGGATGTAACGAAGAAGATTCACATATGGGTACCTGATATATGCATCTTCGGCAGAATGCATAAGATCAAAAAAAGTGATGGGGACGACCAGGACATTCGGAGAACCGCTGACAATGACAGCAACTCTTCCTGCAACAAGCAGCTCTGCTACATAATCCGGCCTTTCGGTGGATATCATCTGAGGTGACGGGTAGATCGTACTATCCTCTATCAACTGTTCAAGCACGCCCGAGTCCAGCATGTAATCCACACGGATTCCCTCGAGTCTGCGCCTGACCTCGGCAACCAGCTTTTCATTCACCACGTCCCTGATATACATTATAGAGCATGGGGTCTTGCTCACCTTCCCAACAATAACATCTTCCACTATCAGATCCTTATCCTTCAGTCTCTTCCTGACCTGAGCGCTGTTTGTCCTGAGGACCTCATTGAAGGCTTCCTGCGGACCTCTGATAACGATCTCATTACTAGGTTTTTCTATTCCTCTGTGATCCCATCCCTTCACATCGGCAGAAAAGCTGACAGAAAGTCCATCTGCGAATAGGGCACAGCCTCCGAAATTTATCTCATCAATAACATTTTCGTATGATTTTTCTACCTTCAGCTGACAATGCGGCATCAGCTGCCTGGCAATATAATCCTCCAGGTTATCGGCCACATCCTTCAGCGGCATGACGGTATCCACCATTAAGGGTTTTAGTATGTAATTATTGATGACTTCACGGTCGGTCATACCGTCGAAAAATACTATGAAGGCTTTTACAGGCTTGCAGCCATATGTAATATCAAACTCCCGGAGCACTATATCGCTGTTCAATGGAATACTGTAAACAGCTTTCATACGCTCAAGGCTGGTTTTTACATCTTCATCGATTGTGTCTTCAGGCTCAGGCTCTCTTTCAGATTCGGCTTCCTTCTTCTCCAGAACGCTTTGAAGACTGCCCTCAGCCATGCTGCTGCCGCCTTTGATATCCTCATCAGGCCGTAATACAAATTTCTCCTGCTTCTCCGGTTCTTTAAAAAGAAGATATTTTTTCAGCATCCCAGCCCTCCTGTTCTAACATTCCCGAATATTATCCTCAGTTGGGCCTGGTTTTATTCAATTGCTAAATATGGGCATGAAAAAACGGGCTCCACTAATTATGGAACCCGCTGTTTGCTGGTCCGAGTATTCATAACAAATCTGATTATTTGGCTTAAAAGCCGAAGCTGCCGGCAACATATTCCAAAAACACATGACATATCCTCTAATTACTAAGGTACAAGCCACACGGCTTGTACCTTGATTTTGGGTAGTGGTCATTGTTATTCACGATATCTAACCGTATCCTTTGGGATATTTAAAGGAAACGAGAAGCCCAGATGGATTTCTGTTTACTTCGCCACGTTTTGGAAGAAGCGCTGGAGAATTGCCGCTACCTCTGCGCGGGTGGCATTGCCGGAGGGCATGATGTGGTTTTCACTGCCCTTTATAAGTCCTGTTCTAACCGTCCAGCCAATCGCGGGAAGGGCATATTCGGAAATGCTGTCATAATCCGCAAATTCGCGGATAGCCATGCCGCCCTGCGTGGTGTCGTAATTCTTATACTGCGCGTAGCGGTAAAGAATTGCAGCCATCTGCTCGCGGGTGATGGAGTTTGTCGGATTGGAGCCGTCGGAGATTCCGTTTTTCTTCGCCCAGGCGCGAGCCCCATCCATATCGGCGGGCGTTCTGCCGCTCATTCTTGCCAGCACCATCCAAATCATCTCGCGGGTCATGGCTGCGCCGGGCTCAAAGGTCGAGTTTGACGTGCCTGCAAACAAGCTGTTGTTGTAGGCATAGGCGACGCTGTTATAATACCATGCTTCCTCAGCTACGTCTGTGAAAGGGAAGCTCACAATCAGGTACTGGCTAAGATGCTCGGTGGTGAAGGTTACTTTGCCGTTTGAATACACGGCGGTTTTCGGCTCAATGGTGCCGTCATCCTTAACAAACCAGACGGTGATTCTGTCACCGCTCTCACCGGGCTTTAGAGTGTATGGAACTGAAACCGTGATTTTTCCGTCGCCGAAGGTGCTGGTTTTGGTTCCGTTTACAAGGATGTTAACGTCCACGACAAGCGCAGTGCCAGCCTGAGTGCCAAGAGCGGCCTTTTGAGCATCGGTTAGCTTTGTGTTGTCGACGGTCTCGACGGAAAGCTTGATGTCGCCCTTACCGCTAACAGCTTCAAGTGCTGACTTGTCGAGCGTCACGGTGCCTGCGGGCAGAGCGACTGAGAGTCCCTCAGACTTATCACATGCCTGAATTATTTTGGCAGGTATTACCGCCGTATCTGCTTTCAGGGCGGACAGGTCTATTTTGACTGTTCCCGAGGTCTCGGAGCCGGAGGTGATTTCCTTAAGCTGTGCATCGGAAGCTGAGACCGTCGCGGTGCCGCCGGAAACGGACACCGAAACGCTGGTTGAGCCTGTGCCGCCGGCAACCGGAACGGTCACGGTGTTGGTGTTGCTTGATGAGCCGCCGCCATCGCCAGAGCTCGGCGCGACTGGAGCCGTGCCAATGACTATACTCGTTGCCCCGTTGCTGCTGATCGTTTCCCCGCTTAATTCCGCCGTAAGTGCTGTCGCTCCGGCCGGAATAACTGAAGTAACCGTTTGGGTCACGCTTTCATTAGTAAACTCGGCTGACGCGATTTTGCCGCCCGAGGGAGTCAGAATCGCCATACCGCTTCCCAGGGTAATACCTCCCACTGATATCAGCGCGGCGACCTCACTTGTAACGGTCAGGCTGCCGCCGCTAACGCTCAATTCGCCGATCGTCATAATGCCGTGCAGGCGCTGACCGTTTACCGCCACATCCGCGCTGCCGCTTTGGACATAGCTGCCTGTACGGATGTATTTACTGCTTGCTAAGCAAGCGTTGCCGGACACTGTGACCGAAGATTCGTCTTCACTGGCATTGTCAATTCCGTTCACCGTAACATCGGCGCTGCCGGTAACGGTTATCTGCTTGGCAAACAAGCCGCCGTCATCCACGCCGCTGGCGTTAAGCGTACCGTTTCCCTGGACAGCCAGCGCGTCGCCTCCGTAGATTGCGGCGGCATCTTCGGAGGAGGTGCTGTTGCTACCTTCCAGCACCACTACCGTATTGTCTGGCAGAGCCAGCGCGCTCCCGGTGGTGGTGTTGATGCTCGCGTTGTGCAAGGTCAGCGTTGCAGGGGTTGTCGTTGCCGGGGTGAACAGCGCATAGCCGCTGCTCGCTGTGTAATAAGTTGCAACAACGGGTGCGGAGGCAGACAGGTCCAAACCGCTGGTACTGATATCACCGCCGTATGCGGCGCGCAGGATGCGGCTGTCAATGTTGTCCGTACCGGCTGAAATCGCGCCCACAATCATTCCAGCGTCGCCGATAGTGACTGTGCCGGTGGCATTAATCGCCTTGGCACTCGTTTTGCCGCAAATAAAGAGATCGTCCGTCTTGACGGTCAGATTGCCGCCGGAACTGATTGCCGCGCGGTCAATGCTGCTGCTCGTTGCGGTGATGCTCACGCTTTCGCAGTTGCTGGTACCGTCCGTATTCGTGATGCTCACGCTGCTTGCCTGAATGCCGTCCTGCGTAGTACCTTCAATGGACACCTCGTTTGCCTTGACAGCCAGCGCGCCGGTCTGAAAGCCGTAGGCACTGGTGGAGGACAGCGT
Organism: Bacillota bacterium; assembly: GCA_023435305.1. Taxonomy (GTDB): domain Bacteria; phylum Bacillota; class Clostridia; order Acetivibrionales; family DTU013; genus DTU013. The sequence goes on along the minus strand of JAEYRV010000004.1, from coordinate 199,736 downwards.
ACCCCCTGCGGTGATGTTGACTGTTTGGCCGGATGCCAAAATGGCGCTTGAAGATATTGAGCTATTATTTAGAGTAATATCTCTGGCTGCGTTCAGTATTATCATACCGCTGGCGCTAACACATTGATTACTTGCACAACCCATCTGAATACTGCCGCTCTGCGACGCAACGGATACCGTGCAGGAAGAATCACGTGCAAAAATAGCACCACGGCTTGTCGTGATGGTTACGTCATTTAACGCGCTGACCGTAACCGCCGTACCATTCAGAGCATAATTGCCGCCTGCATTGTCCGAGTGGTGGACAGTGACAGCGCCACTGTTCGCCGTAAGCGTGATGCTTTTACCATATATGGCACCGCTGGGAGAATCCTCTGTCGTCAGCGAAATGTCTCCGTCCGTTGCCGTGAAGGAAACCTCGCCGCCGGAACAGAAGTGATATCCCCGTATTGCTGTAATGCTCCTTGCGGATATGGTGATATCACCGGCAATATCAATCGGCCAATAGGCGGTGTCAAAGGTTAGGTCGCCGTCAATGTCAATGCTGACAGCGCCGCTGCCAATAATTTTAATAGCGTTATATGGACCCGCAAGGGTCAAATCGCCGCTGCCGGTGACGGACAGCGCCTGCCCAGTCTCAATGACATTCCCGCTGCCGCCCGCCGTCAGCGAGCTGTCGCTTGCGACAACGATGTCAACCTGCGCGTCCGACGGCAGAGAAATCGCGGTGGCGCTCGTCGTCACGATACTTGCGTGATGCAGCGTCAGCTTGGCGTTCGCGGCGGAGTCTGCGGTTGCAGGTGTGAAGAGTATGTAGCCGCTGCCCGCCTTGTAATAGGTGCCCTCACTGGGCAATGTGCTTAGGTCGATGCCGCTGGACGATTTGTCGCCGCCGTCGGCGTAGAAGATACCGCCGATATAAACTCTGCTGCCCGCTTTGACAATGCCGTCACCTGTCAGGTTCATCGCCTGAATCTGTTCGACCGTGGTTGCTTCCGGCAGTATCAGGGTTCCCACGTTAATCAGTGTGCCGCCGTTCACCACCGCGCCCGCCGTAACGGTGCCCTGTGTCGTCAGCGCCGTGCCGCTCTCAACGGTCAGGCTCTCACTTCCGCAGTCAAGGCTGCCCGTAAGAGTCAGTCCGCCGCCGCCGGACACGGTGACCGCCCCGGCGTTTGTAACGGTTCCGACGGTGTTTGTGCCCGTCAAAGCAAGCTCCGTATCGCCGTCCAGCTGAAGTGTGGTCAGGCTCGCGCTGTTGAGTTCCAGTTGGGCGGGTGAACCGTCCGCCGCCGGGAGATAGGACACCGTGCCGTCGCCCAGCACGTCATGGCGGTTGACCCGGGTGACCTGCGTGCCGTTTACGTAGACCTCGTAAAGGGTTGTGGCGTTTATGTACTTGTACGCGCCGAAGTTGCCGTTATAGGTCGAATTCCATGTATCCGTATCGGTGCAGACGGTCGCGCCGCTGCCGTCCCTGTTTGCGCTGACCTCATAGTAAACCGGGGTGCCGTTGATGTTAATGTTGGTTGACGACGGGTTTACGGCACAGGTGCCGCCCGAGGCACGAAAACCGCCGGCGTTTACGGTGATTGTTGCATTTCCTCTGCAATTGACACCATAGGCGGTTGCTCCGCTAAATCCCGCATCGCCGCATTCGGCACGGACACTGCCGTTGTTTGAGACGACCAAATTTGTGTCATAAAGATATAATCCGCTTGTATTTCCGCGATTGACGCCATTCCCGGCGCGTGCCACCATAGTGCCTTCAACATTGACTTGCCCGGACGAAACAAAGGTACTGTCGACATTTCCTGCAGTCACTCCGTAGTTTTTCCCGTCCCCTAATCCGGTATAGCTATCTGCAATACCGGTCAATGTCGCTTCACTGCCGATGGTGATATTGCCGATTAAAGACCGAACACCGTAATTATATAGTGACGATAAAGCTTGACCGAGGAGTCTTGCTGTATCGGAAACCGTGATGTTTCCGTTGACGTGCACGCCGGTTAAGGTATTATTTGTACCGCCACCCGCAATGCCGCTTAGAGTTGCATCGCCAGAAACAGTGAGGTTTTCAGACACTTGCAGACCCCTCGAATTACCTTTCGCGGTCAGCTCCGCGCTGCCGGATACAGACAAATTGCCGCTAACCAATAAGCCGCAACTTCTATCAGCCGCAGCCCTTGCATCAATGGTGCTGTCGCCTGTGACGACGATATTCAGGTCGCCGTAACAATAGATGCCATAGGACCAGTAACCCGACCAGGGATCATTTGTGATGTCGGGCTTGGTTGTCGTTGTGATATTCGCCCCGTTCAGGGTGAGTGTGGCGGTGGCGCTGTCGTAGCTCCAGCCCTCGCCGCTGGTATCGGCTGTTACCGTGCCGCCCGACTGTACCACCTGCGTTGCGCCCACCCACAGCTCCATGACCGGAGCCGGGTCCGCCGCCAGCACGGACACCGGCAGCAGGGTTAGCACCATGCACAGCACCAGTGCCATGCTTAAAATTCTCTTCTTCATGGTTTTCCTCCTATGCAGATTGTTTTATGCTTCCAAATACTCGCCAAAGTCCAATATGAATTCGGCTATGACGAGGGAAATTTCATTGTCGCTGTCAGAGTGGCTGCCGCGCGTTTGAATAAGCTCTTTAAGGCCTTCGAGCGATTGGTTCTTCATAATAAGCGCGTTTAGCAGCGCCTCTTGCCGCGCGTCCTTCGCAAATTTGGTGCAATCACTTAGCATAAGCCCGATTTTTTCGTTTTGCTCAATATGCGTTACGCCCTGCTTCAGTGTCATCATTGTCTCGTCCATTCGCACCCTCCTATATAAGCCGAAGCTTTTCGGCAGCTGCCTTGGCTTCACTGCGGCGGCTCACGCCTAGCTTTTGCAAAATTCGGCTGACATGAGTTTTTACTGTCGGCAGCTTTATGCCCAAAATTTCGCCGATTTCTTGATTACTCAGGTTTTCGCAAAGCAGTTTTAAAACCTGCATTTCTGCGCCAGAAAGAGGCTCAATCGGCTGCGCCTGAGGTTTTAAAAAGCGCGGATATTGCACGGCCTGCGCCCGCGTTGCGTTAATCAGCTCTGCAAGAAATACCGAGTCACCTTTCCAGCCGCACTCACTTAAAAGGGGCAGGATTGCCACACCATACTGCGCCACAGGCCAGATGAATCTGAATTCATAGCAGGTGTCCAGTGTCGAACATAGCATAGCCTTCCACTGCTCATCTCCGAGACGTTCAAGGCAGATTGCCGATAGAAGACGTATGTAAATGCCGTCCATGATGCGCCCGCAATGCTCGCAGTAAGGCATTAAGCGCGACAAAATCAGCAGCGCTTCTTGATTCTCGCCTTCGGCAAGCTGCACCATAACCCGCGTGAGGTACTGGTAGCGCCACATGACCCAAAGGCGAACTTCGTTCTTTGGCGCGGTCAAGCGCAGCCAGTCACGAACAGCTTCCGTGTCGCCCAGCCGAAGCTTTATGCGGCAGAGCATCGCGTCTATATTAGGCAAAAACCGTGTATGTCCGGTGTCAAGAAATTTATCACGAAGACTCTCTATAGATTCCAGCGCCGCCGAAGCCTTCCCCTGTGATACCTGTACTCGCGCCAGCAGAGCAACAACGGCAAGCTCGATATCGGGCGTGCCCTTAACCTGTATCTCGCCCAAGCGGGACATCAGCGTAAGCAGGCGTTTCGATATATCCTCACCCTTTTCAAACTTGCTCTCGCATATTCCGCAGTCGGCAAGTCCCACGCCGTCGCGCCCAAGCACGGTTTCCAGCGGCTTTCGCATTGTGGCATAAAGCAAATCATCCTTCTTCGACCACTCGCAGAAGTCCTTGCCGCCGTTCATGACACTCGGCAGAGTGCTGGTAACGGAGAATGACGGCATTTTAAGCTGCTTGTCCGTCATAACGCGAAACACGCTGCCGATGACCTCTATAAGTCCCTTGCTGCCGCGCTGTGGCAGAGCAATGTCCAGATAGGCCAGTCTTCCCTGAACATTTTTATATTCCGAATCGGTCTTTTTAAGCCGCGCGGCGAAGCCCTGCAGCTCGCTATACCAGCGCTCAGAGTCATTAAAATCGAGGCACATGGCCGCAAGCATGCTCATACCGCACATAAGCGAAGGAGATTTCACAATTTCCTCAGTCGGCAGGGCAAAATAATAGTTTTGAAGCTCTTGGTAGTACCCGTGTCCGGGGTGTAGCTCAGCGTTTTTAATCAGCAGCGCCGACACCTTGCCCTGCTCCCCGGCGAGGGAGTAGTATTCTAGTGCCCTGTCAAGCTCATCGTGCAGCTCGAAGTAGAGTGCCGCGCGGCTGTACAGGCTTCGCTGCTCTGCGTCGGTGAGCTTTTGGTGAAGCTCCCAAATTAGAAATTCACGGAACACCGGCCAAAAGCGATAGGTGTCAAGCCCGTCGAAGAGAAGCATGGTTGTGTCCCTCTGGATAATTCCGAGCAGCTCCCCCGCGCGGGAATCCCCGCTGACCATCTTCGCAAGCTCCAGATGGAAGCTTTCAAACGGCGCGAGGCTTAAGAGCAGCCGCTGCAGCGGCGCTTCAAAGCGGTTATAAACCGCCTCTTCAAAGTAAAAGAAAAGCTCGCGCTTGACCGCGCTTAAAATGTCCGCACTGTACTCGGCACCGTCCTTCAGCTTGCGGCAGAGAATATCCATCGCGATGGGGTATCCCTTTAAATCGCGCTGAATAGCGCTCATTTCCCCGGGGCTGACTGTTATGCCGCGCGACTGGAGCATACGCTGAGCTGACTCGATTTCGAACAAGAGGGCTGGTGCGTCTATTGCGAGCAATATCCCCGCAAATTGAAAGGGCATCAGCCAGCCGGGGACTTGTCCGCGCCCGAGCAGAACAAAGCGCAGATCCGTTCGTTTGCGGATAAGGTCGCAGAGCCCTTCCCGGCGCTCCGGTTCCAACAGATAGTGCAAATCGTCTACCAGCACGGTGTCACAGTTCTGCGGGATATCCTCCGATTTAAACTCCGTATCCGCAGCGTTTAGTGAGCAAACGTTATGCCCCGCAAGCAACGCCGTCGCCGCGGTGGTTTTACCGCAGCCGCAGGGCGCAGAAAACAAAATAACTCGGCAGTTTTCCCAGCCGGTCAGAAATATTTCCTTTAGCGAGGGCTTAATAATAACAGAAGCGATATCGATCATAAGCCGCCTCCTTCGATTAATCAGTAGATTGTTGTATAATATTTTCCATAATACCTAGTAAGTTTAACAGATAAATCAGGTTTTGTAATCCTCCCAAAGTATGATTAGGAGATAAAATAATGTTTTTTATGAATTTTTAGCGTTTGAGCAAACTCAGCAATCTCTTCCCAGACTGTTTTGCCTCCGTATTTTCAGCACTAAAGAAATTGCCAGACCTCCGAAGATGTCTGGCAATTTTTAATAGATAAGAATTTATTAACAAGTGGTAATATTTTTGCGGTTTCTTGTTATTCTGAAAACCAAATTAGTTGATTTAATTTCTATGCTATTGCGTGAAAGTGCCACGGTTTTTGCTGTTGAAAAAGAAGATGGCATAATCTTGACAAGCAACGTCTCTGTACGGACATAGACCACTTGTCAGGGACTTAGCGTCCCTAAAACCCTGCTGAAAAAAACATTCACTAATTTAAATGGGAGTTTAAAATTGGCCCTTCTCTCTGGCTACCTAATAGGAGGTGGCGATTTATGCGTAAATCAAAAATTGATGGATGGATCTGCGGGTTAGCTCAAGGAAAAAGTGAATACAAGATCAATAACGTGAATTTTGTCGTGGAGTCCTGTTTTGAGCCCTTTGACTCGGATACAACGATCAAGGATCGTTTCCGCAGAACAATCACCAGTGACTTTATACCGTTGACGAAGATAACTGAACCTTGTAAAATGGAAGCGGAATATGTTTGCTCGGCTGCCGGAAAGGAGAACTAATGCAGTCGAAAAACAAAAAAGAGAATATAGGTATCACAGCACTCTATTGCCGATTATCCCGTGATGATGGTACGGAGGGTGACAGCAACAGCGTCGGTAATCAGAAAGGGCTTTTGCAGAAATACGCCAAGGAAAACGGTTTGGATAATACGCGGTATTATGTGGATGACGGTTACACTGGAACCAACTTCAATCGCCCCGGCTTTCAAAAACTACTGGAAGATATCGAAATGGGCTATGTAACTGCCGTTGTTGTAAAAGATATGTCCCGCCTTGGCAGAGACTATTTACAGGTGGGATATTACACTGACAGCTATTTCCCAGACAGGAATATCCGCTTCATTGCTGTGAATGATTGCATGGATAGCAACGACGGAGAAAACGAGCTTGCTCCGTTTCGCAATGTTATGAACGAGATGTATGCCAGAGATATCAGCCGCAAGGTGCGCAGTTCTCACAGACTTCGTGGCAATGCCGGAGAGCCTTTATCCCAACCACCGTATGGGTATTTGAAAAGCTCGGAGAATCCAAAGAAGTGGGTCATCGACCCGGAAGCGGCGGAAGTTGTGCTGAAAATTTACAAGATGGCGTTGGAAAGCAAAGGCAACGAGACCATTGCCAGAATTCTTCAGGAGAATCAAGTCCTTGTTCCGCAGGCATACTGGCAGAGCAAAAACCTTGGACGCGGCGGCAAGAAGACACAGCCAAATCCCTGTAAATGGTGCAAGACTAGCGTGGCCAAAATCCTTGCTCAGCAGGAATACTGCGGCGATGTCATCAACTTCAAGACCTACTCCAAGTCGTTCAAGAACAAAACGAGAATCGAAAATCCTCCGGAGGATTGGGCAGTATTCAAAAACGTCCATGAGCCGATCATTGACCGGGACACCTTTGAAGAGGTGCAGAAGCTGATTGGAAATACCAAGCGCCGTGCACCCAAAAAGGAAAATGCTGATAAGAATATGTTTAGTGATTTGCTGTACTGTGCCGATTGTGGCAGCAAGCTATGGTTTCATGTTAACTCTGTAAACAAGTCTATCCGCTTCTTCAGCTGTTCCAATTACAAGGGCATTCGCAGCACCTGTCAATCTACCCATTATCTTCGAGCCGATGCAATTGAGCAAGTGGTCATGTTGGAGCTTCGGCGTCTTGCAGCTTTCCTGAAGTACGATGAGGAATCCTTCGCGGAAGTACTGGCTCAAAAAGCAAATAAGGACATACTTGCAGAGCAGAAACGAGCTGAAGCAGAGCTGCAAAAGGCTATCGTTCGCAATGAAACGGTTGCAAAGCTGTACGAAAAGCTCTATGAGGATAATGTCAGCGGCAAGGTCACGGACGAATGGTTTATGCAGCTATCCCACAAGTATGATGTTGAGCGCATGGAGTTGAAGGCCAAGATCGCAGAGCTTCGGGAAACGCTGACCAGCATTGGCTCCATGCGGCAAAGCAAAGATCAGTTCATCTGTGCCGTACGCAAGTTCATGGAGATGAAGACGCTGACAGCGCCGCTTCTGCGTGAGCTGATCGACCGAATCGATGTTCATGAGGTGGAAGGTATAGGACAGAACCGAAAGCAGAGACTTGTGATTCATTACCGCTTCGTGGGGTACATGGAAATCCCTGATTCTGTGTTTAGCAGAAAATATAAAGCGGATACCCGACAGGGCGTTGCAGTGGAGTACATCTCCGCATAATAGAAAAAAGCAGGCCAACGCGGCCTGCTCATACATAAAAGACAAAAAAGCAATCGAGTGTCCACATCAAACCATCAGGTTTGTTATGAACACTCGATATGGTCGGAGTGACCTGACTTGAACAGGCGACCTCTTGCACCCCAAGCAAGCACTCTAGCCAAACTGAGCTACACCCCGGCAACGCATTTTGAATTATAGCACAGTCCGGACACTATTGTAAAGCTTAAAATTTCTCTTTTTCGGCCTGCAGGCTTTATTTTTGCCGTCTGGATGCATAACATCCGGTCTTAACGCAGGCATCCCTTAGAAATTGGGCTTTTTTCCTGAAATCAGCACATAGATCACATAAGCGATGAATGCAAGAATCGCTATCGGCAGCACGATTTTAAGAGCAAATCCCAACAGCTTTAACGCAATTATCGCCAGGACGGCAATTACTACAACGGAAATAACTGTTTTGACTATGTTGTTCACAAAAATCACTCCTTACTTCATTTTACATTTTACTTATCATATTTATTCCAATTGTTTGAAACAATGTTTCTGATAATAGATACGCAATAAATGAAGTAATGTCTAATGAAAATCAACTATTCTTCATAAAAACCTTTTCGCTCTGTGGGCAATTCTGTCCACCGCATCAATGGTTTTGATTATCTCGTTTTCAGTATTAAAGCAGCCCGTACTGAATCTAACTATACCCCGGCGGCCGGTACCCAGCACTTCATGTGCCGCAGGCGCACAATGCAGGCCTGCTCTGGTACAGATGCCGAAATCCCTGTCCAGCAAATAACTCAGCTCAGTCGAATCCAGATTGCCCAGGTTCATCGCCACTATACCTGAATTCCTGTTTTTATCGGCAATGCTGTAAAGGATAACACCTGGGATCTGTGACAGCCCGTCAGTCAAAAGACTGACAAGATAGCTTTTATGTCTGTAGATCCGTCCGATCCCGGTTTGGACCGCAAATTCCGCACCGGCTCCAAGTCCTGCTATACCAGGAGTATTCAGTGTTCCGCTTTCAAACATATCAGGCATTATTTCCGGCTGATAAGCATACTCCGAATTGCTTCCCGTTCCTCCTTCCATAAAAGTCTTCAGCTTAATTCCCTTCCTCACATAAAGCCCTCCCGTCCCCTGAGGACCAAGCAGCCCTTTATGACCGGGAAATGCAAGCATATCAATCATGTCCGCCTCAACATCCAAAGCGATAGATCCGGCTCCCTGTGATGCATCGACCAGGAATAACACACCTGCTTCACGACAAATTCTTCCGATATCTGCTACAGGCATGATAATACCGTTAACATTTGATGATAAGGTGGAGATAACCATAGCTGTATTGCTTTTGATACAGCTTTTCACATCAGCCGGATCTGTTTCTCCGAAAGAGTTTCCGGGCAATATTGATATTTCGATCCCCATGTCCCGTTCCAGCGTTCGCAGCGGACGCATGACAGCGTTGTGCTCCATGCATGTGGTAATGAAATGACAGCCTTCGTATGCTGTACCCTTTATAGCTATATTCAATGCTTCTGTTGCATTCTTGGTGAAAATAAGCTGCATGGGATCCGTGATATTGAATACTTCAGATAATCTGTCCCTTGCATGGTTTACAGCCATTCCTGCTTTTATTGACAGAACATGACCCCCTCTTCCCGGGTTTGCACAGTATTCCCGCATACATCTGTCCATTTCGGCACAGACGCTTTCCGGCTTGGGAAAAGAAGTCGCGGCATTATCAAGATAGATCATTTTATGCCCCTTGTCGGTTTGCAATCTATACTATTCTATGTTTTACCCGCCATGCTGTTTACAATAAAAAAGCCACATACGCATTTATGTACGTTTGTGACTTTGCATGTAAATATGTTATTGTTGTAGATTACTCTATGTCCAGGCTTTTCCCTGCCAGCTTGAGTATCACCAGAGCTATAGCTCCCCCTGCCAGAGCAGTGAAGAGCTGTGGCCAGCTGAAAAGGCCGGTCAGTGTTGCTGCAACCTGAGGCTTCATATCTACCAATGAGGTAAATACTGAGATCGCGGCATAAAGAAAGCCAAATTTAAGTACAGAGCCTATAGCGACTCCGGCAATCGCGTTCTTTTTCCTCAATAAATGGAATGAAAGCACAATTATTATGTTTCCTATAATAATAAACGGGGAGAAGCCCATAACCAGCGGAGCAATTGCTGCTTTATTCGTGAATGCCGAAACCAGCGGCGCTATGACTGATATTGACACACCGCTCCAAACTCCCGCAGCTGCGGTTGCAACAAGAAGAACTGCATTGACGACAGGACCTACAATAAAATTATTATACGGAATGAACTTCCCAAATATCTGGAAAGCGATGGCTACTGCAAGCAATAGTGCTGTTCTGGCTATAAAGCGCGTTTTATTCTTCATAATGATACCCCCGATTCTGATTTTGGTTGCGCATATTTGTTGTCAAAGTGATTATACCACCAGAGGGTAGAAAAAACACAGTATATAGCAAAAAAAAGAAGCCCTTGCAGGCTTCCCTCTTCCGAAAATCGATCATACTAAAACCGGCTGGAGCTGTTTTCCGTTCAGCGCAGACTCTATGGCAGGTATGATCATGTCAAACCTGGCCATAAGAGAATTGTTCTTTTTAATGGGATCATCCTGTCTGAATGGTACAAAAAACACATTCTTGCAATTCTGCAGAAAGCCTATGTTCCTGGCATTTATGCCAAAGCCGTCATTAGTGGACAAAGCCAGCAGCAGCGGCCTGCCGTTGCGCAGATGTGCTTTACAGGCCATGGTGACAGGAGTATCCGTGATACCGTTTGCAAGCTTTCCAAGTGTATTTCCCGTACATGGCGCTACAACCAGTATATCCAGCAGTCCCTTAGGTCCTATCGGTTCAGCATCACATATGGTCCTGATCACATTCTTGCCCGTCACAGCTTCGATCCTCTTTTTCCACTCAGCTGACGTTCCGAATTTTGTATCAAAGCTGTCCACCGAATAAGAAATGACCGGTGTTATATCCGCTCCTTCAGAGGCCACCTTTTCAAGTTCGGTCATTACATTGGCAAAAGTACAGAATGAGCCGGTGAAAGCAAACCCTACCTTTACACCCTTCAAATCCATCCTTTCACACCCCCAGCTCTTCTATGATATTGTATATCGTCTGCTTCATATAGTTTGCAGCCGTTACCGGAGCAACCTTCCCCGGCAGTGACAGCGCCCAGATAACCTTTATCCCAAGCGCTTTTGCTCTTTCGAAATCGACACCTCCGGGCTTTGATGCCAGATCTATCACCAGGCAGTCCCCGCCTAGCATTTCCAGCCTGTCGCTGTCCAGTATCCTGCTTGGGATAGTATTGAAGATGATATCCATTTTGCATAAATAATCATTTAAGTCATTTATGTAAACAGAATTGATCCCATTTGCTTTCAGCCATGCCAGATCAGAGTATTTTCTCGCTTCCACATATACCTCTGCCCCAATGCCGGAAAGCATCCTGGCCAGCACCTTGCCCAGCCGTCCATAGCCCAATATGAGTACTTTGCTGCCATTGAGCGTGATCGGCAACTCCTCCATTGCTATTTGAACAGCGCCTTCAGCAGTTGGTATGCTGTTTAAAACCGCCATTTCCTCCCGTTCAAGAATATCTATCGTATATACATTATAAGCCTTTGCCATAAGGGTGATCTTATCGCTGATCCTGCCCGCTATAAACAGCTGGTTTTTGTTCATTTTTTTAAAAACTTCGTTAATCAGTATTTTTTCATTATGAAACGGTGTGTTAAGGATCTCATTATCGTTTGTACATGGCAATGGTCCAATAACTATTTGTGAATCATCAATAGCCGCATCCAGGTCTTGGATCTCCTCGATCCGGGATTCAAACCCGGCATTCTTAAAGCCATACAGATTTACATGGCTCCCATCGGAGGCGATAGCCTCGGCTAGCTTTACGTTTCTGAGATCTCCGCCGATAACAGTATATTTCATACGGTTCATTCATTTTCCTCCCTGTCTTCCTCAGCAAATAAAAAAGCCAAACACTACTTTATTTTATGTATATTGCCTCTAACAAGTGCTTGTATAAAAAAATGCTCCGGTGCCTGTTCCTTCGGCTCCGGAGCATTACTGCCCTTCTCTTTGCGTTTTAGAGATATGGTTACAGCGAACCAGTATCCAAATTATCATGGATATTTCCGACTATTGAGATACCCTTTCTTTCCAGGTCGAGTATTCCGGCTATCATGGCATCAACACCCTCCATGGTTATAGCCTGGATTTTCCTAAGTATTTCTTCCGGTGAATTTATATAACCAAGCAGCAATTCCGACTTGCCTATACTGTTCATCCTGCTGCTTGTGCTCTCAAGTCCTAAAATATAATTGCCCTTCATCTGTTCTCTTGTTTTATCAAGGTCTGATATCGTGATGCCTTTCCTTTTCATTATGCGTATTTCATCATAAATCAGACCTATGACATCCTCAAGATTATCCGGCTTCATTCCCGCATATATGGTAAACAAGCCTGTATCCTTGTATGTGGTGGGATAAGAATATATGGAATATACAAGCCCTTTCTTCTCCCTTATCCTCTGAAACAGTCTGGAGCTCATTCCGCCGCCTAATATGTTGTTCACTGCCAAAAGAGGATACAGGTCATCATCGCCGTTCCGTATACCTTCAAAGCCTATGCATATATGTACCTGCTCGGTTTCCTTCTCACGGATCCTTACATCGGGCTTGAATACTACATCACCCTTCTTTTCATCTGAGACTGCTCCGGAGCTCCAGCTGCCAAAATACCTTTCAATCAGTTCCTGCAGCGAACTGTCATCATAATTGCCTGCTACTGATATCACAGTATTGGCAGGTGTGTACCTGGCCTTCATATATTCGATTATTCTTTCACGGTTTATATTCCGAAGAGACTTTTTTGTGCCCAATATCGGGTATCCAACGGAGCTCCCGCCCCAAACAGTTTCCGAAAGCACATCATGTACAAGATCCTCAGGTGAGTCCTCATACATGCCTATTTCTTCGATTATGACCCGCTTTTCCAGCGCAATGTCCTTATTGGCAAATATTGAGTTGAAAAACATATCACTCAGGATATCCAGTGCAATATCTATATGCTCATCCAGCGTTTTAGCATAAAAGCATGTACATTCCTTGCCTGTAAAGGCATTCAGCTGTCCGCCTATGTTATCGATGGCTTCGGCTATCTGTGCCGCGCTCCTGGTCTGGGTACCCTTGAACAGCATATGCTCTATGAAATGCGATATGCCGTTGATCCTGACTTCTTCATCCCGCGATCCTGTTTTTACCCATATGCCCACCGAAACCGACCTGACATATTGAAGCTTCTCACAAACCACCCTGACTCCGTTTTTTAATGTATACTTTTTTAGCATACTGCCTCCTGAACATCTTTTTTGCATAGATCCGTGACAAAGGAAAAGGACGGTATCAACAGGTAATAATACCGCTGCCCAACCGTCCTTGAATGTATCGGTCTACTCTTCGCTGTTGTTATCAGGCAGCGCATCCTTCCTCGAAAGGTTTATGCGTCCCTGCTTGTCAACTTCCATAACCTTGACCAGCATTTCATCTCCGACCTTGCAAACATCTTCGACCCTTGCGACCCTCTTGTTGTCAAGCTTGGAGATGTGTACAAGTCCTTCTTTTCCTGGAGCGAATTCAACAAATACTCCGAAGGTCATCAGTCTTGTGACCTTACCCAGGAATATCTGTCCGGGCTGAGCTTCCATTGTTATAGCTTCAATTATTGACATAGCCCTTTTGCCTGCGGCTTCATCCGGCGTAGAAACAAATACCCTGCCGTCGTCCTCTATGTCTATCTTGACGCCTGTTTCGTCGATTATCTTGTTGATCACCTTTCCGCCAGGTCCGATAACATCTCTGATCTTATCCGGATTGATGTTCATTTTATACATTTTAGGGGCATATTTCGAAACCGTTTTCCTTGGTTCCGCAATTACCGGCGCGATGACTTCATCAAGTATCTGGAAGCGGCCTTTTTTTGTAAGCTCAAATGCCTGTCTGATTATTTCATATGAAAGACCGTCCACCTTGATATCCATCTGTATGGCGGTTATACCCTTCTTCGTGCCGGCTACCTTAAAGTCCATATCTCCGAAGAAGTCTTCGATTCCCTGAATGTCCATGAATGTGATGAATCTTTCGGGATTCTCTTCGTCAATAACAAGACCGGCAGAGATACCTGCCACAGGCGCCTTTATCGGAACGCCTGCATCCATGAGGGCGAGTGTGCTTCCGCATACGCTTCCCTGTGAAGTTGAGCCATTGGACATCAGTACTTCGGAAACCAGCCTGATAGCATACGGGAATTCATCTTCACTTGGTATTACAGGCTCCAAAGCTCTTTCTGCCAGGGCTCCATGTCCGATCTCTCTTCTGCCGGCTCCTCTTGACGTCTTTGCTTCTCCTACGCTGTAGCCCGGGAAGTTGTAGTGGTGCATATACCTCTTCTCATCCTCGAGGTCTACGCCGTCAAGCATCTGAGCTTCACTTATCCCACCGAGGGTAACGATTGTCATTACCTGGGTCTGTCCCCTCTGGAAGAGTCCCGAGCCATGAGTCCTTGGAAGCAGCGATACGTCTGCCGACATCGGCCTTATTTCATCAAGTCTTCTTCCGTCTACTCTCTTGCCTTCTTCAAGTATATATTTCCTTACGACCTTTTTCTCGAGCTTGTATATAGCTTCGGCAATCACTCCGGTGCTGTCCGGGAAGGTTTCTGCCAGCTTCTGCTGCACATCCTCTGTAAGGGCCGCCACCTGTGTATCCCTTACAGTTTTGTCATCAGTCAGTACAGCTGTGCGCATTCCTTCGTATGCCAGGTCATATACTGCCTGGAATATTTCCTTCGGAACCTCTGCCGACTTGTATTCGAATTTCTGTTTACCGACTTCAGCAACTATTTCTTTTATAAATGCTGTGATCTTTTTAATCTCCTCATGTCCTTTTTTAACAGCTTCGAACATTATATCCTCGGAGACTTCCTTTGCACCGGCCTCTATCATAGTGATCTTTTCACTGGTGCCGGCCAGAGTCACATACATTTCGCTCTTTTCCCTTTGAGCTGCATTCGGGTTAATAACGATCTCACCGTCTACAAGACCGAGTATCACACCGCCGATAGGCCCATTGAACGGGATGTCGGAAATGCTGATTGCTATGGATGATCCGATCATTGCAGCTATTTCGGGAGAGTTGTCCTGATCGACTGAAAGTACTGTATTCACGACAGCAACATCATTTCTGAGGTCCTTCGGGAATAACGGGCGTATCGGTCTGTCGATGACTCTTGAGGTCAGGACCGCCTTTTCAGAGGGCTTGCCCTCTCTTTTAATAAATCCGCCGGGGATTTTTCCGACAGCGTACAGCTTTTCTTCATAGTCCACACTTAATGGAAAGAAGTCAATACCCTCTCTGGGTGATGAAGATGCCGTTGCGGTCGACATAATGACAGTGTCACCATATCTGACAAGTGCAGCTCCGTTTGCTAGCTGTGCAAGTTTGCCGGTCTCAACCGTAAGATCTCTCCCGGCCAGTTTCATGCTGAAATTTTTTGACATTAAAATGCCTCCTTTTGTTATTCTGCATGAGGAATACAGAGGCAGTTGTTACAGAAAACGGACACCAGCGGCCGTAAAGCGTCCGGGAAATCATTTTGCGGACACTGGTCTCTGTTCTCTGTTCACTGCGGCAGTCATTCCGTCAGCAGTAGTTTATTTTAAGGTTTCCCTTAATGTTATTATTACACCATATGTAAAAATAATGAGCGGGAAACCCCGCTCAATATTATTTTCTAAGATTGAGTTTTTCGATTATGGCACGATACCTTGCGATATCCTTTTCCATAAGATAATTCAGCAATCCTCTTCTCTGTCCGACCATCTTCAAAAGACCCCTTCTTGAATGGTGATCCTTCTTGTGATCCTTCAGATGCTCGTTCAGATGGTTAATCCTCTCTGTGAGGATGGCGATCTGTACTTCCGGCGATCCTGTGTCGCCCTCATGAAGCTTGTATGCTTCAATGATCTCTGTTTTCTTTTCCTTTAACATTTTACTGCCTCCTTGTTTTTTAGCGCCATGAGCCAGGTAGTTGGTCGGAGTGTCCAATAACCGAGCAGATGGTTGTATAGTCGCACTGAAGTATTCTAACATATTATTTCCATAAAGTAAATAATTTATTTGCTGTTTGTGAAATACCCGCGGTCAACTAACGTTTAACAGGAGCCCAACCGGTGACCGCAAGCGTCCAACCTGCACAAATGGTGTCCAACTGTCCCTTAGCCGGCGCCCAAGCCGACTAAAGTAAATTTTAAAAGTAAAATCCACTCCGGGTGTAACTAACTATAGAACTCAGCCTATAGAATAAGATGTACGATTTAACCTCACAAGATTCTTGTTGCTTGGATGAAATTTCAAGTAGGGGCAGCATGCCTTAGTCTAACTGGATGAAATTTCAAGTAGGGGCAGGAAAACTACTTGTTTTGTTGTAATTATTCCATGTTTAGGATACATAACTAGTCATACACTGTGTTATGTCACTTTAGTATAGTAAATTCGCTGCCCCTACTTGAAATTTCATCCAAGTGGATTTTCTAAAGATTAATTTTAATCGGATAAAACTCTATACTCTTAATAATACAGCCTCTCACACACTCTGATGCTTCTGCCTGGTTTAATTATTCATCATTATGACATCTCTTGCCATATAACAAGCTACACGGCTTATACCAAAAATCATACTATTTCGATCAGACTGGTGATAACACATAATTTACACGTTATTTGAACATTTTTATGTAAACAAGAATAATATATACAAAAAGTGTATTGGAGGGAGCCTGATGTTAGGTAATAATGTGATGCCGTCAGCATACGAAAACCTTCCGGCGGCAAATACAGCAAATACAGCCAATGCGGCAAATGCGGAAAATGCCGCCAAAGTGTCCAATGCGGCTGAGGCAGCCGAAGTCCAGACGATATCCTGCGATGATTTCAATATGTGCAAATTGCAATATTATAATCCCCCGCCGATTATCGGAGCAAGATTGGCACATGCATATGTGCCCTTTCAATGTCTTTGCTGTCTTTATCCACCGATGCTTGGCCTCAAACAGGGCACCATATTTCCGGAGCTCGACAGGCCATACGGCGCTGATCCCGCTTATTCGTATGACGGATGACAACTGCCCGGTTATTTGATGATTTGAATGGAGGTGTTTGTATGATCGACGCACGCGATAAAATGCTGAAGGAAATAATGGCGTTAGATTTTATGGCAATAGAGCTGAATCTTTACCTTAATACCCATCCGTATGACCAGAAAGCCCTTATGATTTTTGTGAACACTGCACAGCAAGCCAGGCTTCTAAGGGATAATTATGAAAGTATGTACGGTCCGATCACGGCCGGTGCCAGCAATTCCTTTCCATGGCCCTGGATAGAGAGCCCGTGGCCCTGGGAAGCCTGATATGTCCCAAAGCAAATTACTGATAAAGGAGGTTTTGTAAATGTGGGTCTACGAAAAAAAACTGGAATATCCGGTTAAAATAAAAAATTGTAATCCAAAACTCGCCAAATATGTAATAACTCAGTACGGCGGCCCTGATGGAGAGCTTGCTGCTTCTATCAGATATCTGAGTCAGCGCTTCAGTATGCCGACAGAAGTGGCAAAGGCTACACTTAATGATATAGGAACGGAGGAGTTGGCCCATCTTGAAATAGTGGGTTCCATCGTGCATCAGCTGACAAAGGGCGTCCCGGCAAAGATCCTGGAAAAAGAGGGCCTCGGCGGTTATTTCTCCGACCATGACAGGGCTGTTTATCCTGTAAATGCCAGCGGCGTGCCTTTCACGGCGGCATACATTGCTTCAAAGGGTGACCCCATCGCAGATCTGGTCGAAGATCTGGCAGCCGAGCAGAAAGCTCGCGCTACGTATGAAAACCTGATAAATATGACTGACGACCCTGATGTCATCGATCCGCTGCGGTTCCTTAGAGAACGCGAGGTAGTTCACTTCCAGCGCTTTGGCGAAGCATTGCGCATAGTGCAAGAGAAGCTCAATGAAAGGCCATTCTATATGAAGAAACCAGAATATGCGGAAGTCAGCCCGGCTGCGAACGCAAGTCCTTTCTCTAACGCCAGTCCCTTATCAAACGCCAATCCAACTGCTGATATCAGTCCTGCATATCAGAAGAAATAAGCTTCGAAATTATACAAAAAACTCGCCATTGTTTGAAAACTGGCGAGTTTTATTCTTTCATCAAACACCCAGGCGTTTTCCGAATGCCTACCTGTCAATTATCGCTACAACATAAAACTCCGTTTTGCCGCTTTCCAGGTCATCATACTCCTCCGGCGTTATTTCTGTATAATGGAGCTTCCTGTCCTTCTGGCAGACTATCATGCAGCGTCCGCTGGGATATTTGAAGGCTGTGCAGGCGGAATAAGCTATGCGGCCTATCTTCTGCGTCGAATCTGCTCCTGCAGCAAGGACCGCACAGTATTTTGTCCCCTCGGAAAAAATAGCATCGACCCCGGGCACATCTGCATAAAGGCTCTTCATATCCAGCGCCTCGCCGCCTTTTTTGTATACGAATTCACCTTTCTTTATCGTAATGGTTTCACTTCCGAATTTTGCATCTATATCCAGGGCATAATTCTTGAGAAAATTGTAGTTTTTCTCATACGGCAAGTCTTTACGAAGTTGTTCCACGGCTTCCCTTGTTATCCCGGGATAATAGCGTGACATTAAATCTTCATTGTAATCAGCTGCTCCAAAGTATCCGTCCGCCACTTTTGAAGGCCCGGCAGCCAGCATCCTTACCTTGAGCCTCTGATACTCTTCGGGATCGCTCTGGAATTTCTTCACATACTCCTTAAGCTGTTCGCTTTCGTAGTCATCATCCATCCAGTTGCTCTTGTAGCTTTCCACCAGCTTGCCCATATCATCCTCTTCGTCCATATATATCAGTGCAGGCTTAAGGTACAGCCAGGCATCCATGCCCTCTGCAGCGATATACTTGTCTACAGGCAGCACGGCTTTCATCAGTCCATCTTCGATCCGAAGACCTTCTGCCTTCTGAAGCAGTTGTATTTCGTCCAGGGAAAATGGGTATTCAAGAGAAATCTCGAATTTTTCTGCGAGTGTCTTTAAGGGCAGCGGGATCTGCAGGCTTCCCAGGGATGCACCCTTTATGCTTATGATCGGACTGCTGTTTTCCCATCGCAAATCCACATCGATCTTAACAGGTACATTGATACCGTATGCCTTTCCCTGTACATAAACTGCCGAATCTTCAAGTGCAAACCTGTATGCATTGATGTATAGTGATTCTGTCATGTGAAGATCAGGCATTACATTTCGCGTCAGATAGTATATATCCGCTTTGTCAAAATACATTGTTTGTGTCATGCTGCCGGCATCAAATGAATTTCTCTGTGAAAATGTCATGGGTAAACTATTTGAGACCACCTGCTCAGGATCATCATACACAAAATCCGCAACGCTGACATAAAGGTACAGCAACCCGGCAAGCAAAAGAGGCAGGATCAAAAGGACAATTATTATCGTTCCGATAATTCTTCCTGCTGATTTTTTGGTTTTTGCCCGTTCTTTTCTTTTTCCTTCTGTTGTTTTACTCATATAAGTTCTCCGCTCCTCTGATGTATTATGTCCACAACTATCTGAATACGCCTCTTTGTTGAATGCCCTACAAATCTAATATAACATAATCCGACATAATTTGTTAATATGGAATGCTCAGCTTTTCAACTGAAAGCTGATAACACACGTCAGAGTATTACGTCCTTGCGTTAGAACATCTGTTCGTGTATACTGTTATATGGACTACAAATTTGAGAGGTTATTTATGAGAACCATTTCTATTACTAAAGAACAAGCCCGCAGATTCCTGGTGTCCTATCACGGATTGTCAGGCTCCGGTTTCTCAAAGGGCAAAGAAGGCATACTGGAATACTTGAAACGTGTGGGCTGTATACAATTCGACCCGCTTAATATAGTCGGTCATAACCAGGAGCTTGTTCTGCAGTCAAGGATCGACGGATTCAAGCCACACATGCTTGAAGAGCTGCTGTATAAGGACAGAAAGCTTGTTGATGGATGGGATAAGGTGATGTCCATCTACACTACTTCAGACTGGCCTTATTTCAGCAGATACAGAGCCTCTAACCTTGAAAGGCTTTGTTCGGAAGACAGGCCCATCCTCCCCTATCTCCCTCTGATAAGAAAAGAAATCAACACGCGCGGTCCCCTGTCCTCCATCGACCTCCAATACGATGAATCCGTCAATTGGCCCTGGGGTCCCACAAGAGTGTCCCGCGCCGCTTTGGAAAGCATGTGGTTCTGGGGCGAGGTCATAATCCACCACAAGGTCAACACAAGAAAATATTATGATTTTGCCTGCCGGTACCTGCCGACAGAACTGCTGAACACGCCCGATCCCAACGAGACCTTTGAGCAATACAGGGACTGGCGCATATGCCGCAGGATAGGAGGCGTCGGATTATTGTGGTCAAAGCCCGGAGATGCATGGCTCGAAATACCTGAAACAAAGACACCTGAAAGGCTCCAAAGCATACAAAGGCTGCTTTCGGCCGGGATACTGTCTGAAATCGCCGTAGAAGGAGTTAATGTTCCTTTTTATATCAGAAGCAAGGATCAGAATACTATGGAAAATGTGCTTTCCAATACTTCCGACGGCACTTCTTCCCAATCCGCTGCAAATATACCGGCACGTTCCCGAAAACCCGAGGCCAGGATATTGGCGCCTCTTGACAATATGCTGTGGGATCGCCGGATGATAAGCGAGCTGTTCGATTTTGATTACCGCTGGGAGGTCTACAAGCCGGAGTCGGAAAGAAAATTTGGCTACTACGTATTGCCTGTGCTTTATGGAGATAGGTTCATCGGCAGGTTTGAGCCCTCCTATGACAAAAAAACAAAGACCTTGACAGTAAAAAACTGGTGGTGTGAAAGCGGAGTCAAACAGACTAAATCATTACAACATGCACTGGTCAAATGTTTCAGGCGATTCGCCGGATATCTCGGCGCAAACAGAATCGAACCCGGTGAGGACCTGAATCCTACTATGCTCGATTTGATCCGCGATGTTTAGCCAGTATATAATAAATGACATCAAAGATGCCTCCAGCTCGTCCGTCGGAGGCATTTTTCATGTATTTTTCAGATGTATGGTTCTGTTGATCCGGCCATATTAATTAAAACAAAAGAGATTCTTTCTGGAAAAGTTTGCTCTTTACATATGTACCCGAACGGTATTATAATTATATTACGAACACATGTTCGTTTTAGAACTGCATATACTATTAATAGCCTCAACTGCAATACAGATGGGAAACCCAGGTGATATTTACATGAGCAGAGTAATACTGCACAGCGATCTGAATAACTTTTACGCCAGTGTGGAATGCTTCTACAACCCGGAGCTGCGCGGTAGTCCCGTGGCAGTGTGCGGATCACAGTCGACAAGACACGGCGTAGTTCTGGCAAAAAACCGCATAGCCAAGGAATATGGAGTTAAGGCCGGAGATGCCGTATGGGAGGCCAGATCCAAATGTCCGGGGCTTGTGGTGGTCAGGCCGAATTATATGCAATACCTCACGTTCTCAGTGATGGTGAGGAAAATATATGAAAACTACACGAACCTGATCGAAGCCTTCGGCATAGATGAAAACTGGCTAGACGTGACTGAAAGCACCAGACTGTTCGGTTCGGGAGAGCAAATCGCAGACGAGCTGCGCAAAAGGATAGAGTTTGAGCTTGGTATCACTGCATCCATTGGCGTTAGCTTCAACAAGGTTTTTGCAAAGCTGGGCTCTGACATGAAAAAACCTGATGCAACAACTGTGATATCCCAGGAAAATTATAAGGAAAAGATCTGGTCTCTGCCAGCAGGCGACATGATCTATGTAGGAGCATCCACCCGCAGAAAGCTCGCCGATATAGGCATCACCACCATCGGCGACCTGGCCTGTGCCCCGCCGAGATTTCTGGAAAGACATTTCGGGCAGTGGGGACGCACGCTCTGGATATTTGCAAACGGATATGACGAGTCCCCTGTCACAAGAGTTGACTTCCAGCCCGGCATAAAGGGCGTGGGCAACTCACTGACCACTCCGCGTGATTTGCGCAGTAACAATGATGTGAAAATACTCGCCTATGTACTTGCAGAAAGTGTTGCAGAAAGGCTTCGAAGGCATCATCTGAAGGGCAGGACAGTTCAGGTATATATCAGATCGGACGACCTGACTTTTATTGAAAGGCAGGGAAAACTCCCACACTACAGCTATACCTCCTCGGAAATCGCAGAAAAAGCCCTTGATATTTTCGCAGAATCATGGGACTGGTCCAAAACCATCAGAACGCTGGGTGTCAGGGTCACAGATGTGGTGATGGAAAGCGAGTGCGGTCAGCAGTCCTTTTTTGACGATGAAAGGCAGTCGCGCAGAGAACAGCTCGAAACCAGCATAGACAGCATAAGGACGCGTTTCGGGCACTATTCGGTACAACGGGCTGTGCTGTTGAAAGGCGACGGTCTTAATGCAAACCCGGAGGTGTTATAATGGCAAAGGTATTTGTTGAAGTTATTGCAAAATTCACAAAGGACGGGAAAAAGGTCCCTCTAATAATAAAATGGGAGGACGGCAGATGCTTTGACGTGGACAAGGTGACGGATGTGCGTCGGGCGGCATCTCTCAAAGCCGGCGGCCAGGGTATCAGATACAGGTGCACTATAAGCGGAAGGGAAACCTATCTTTGGCTGGAGGAGGACAAATGGTTCGTCGACAGCAAAAAATGACTCTGCCTCAGGAGATCATTTTCATACTGGATTCGTATGAGGATATATCTATGTCCTTTGCTGTTTTAGGTCTGCTGAACAGGTAGCCCTGAGCATTGTCGCAGCATTCATTTACAAGGTATTCCAATTGATCGCTGTTTTCCACTCCTTCTGCGGTTACCGACAGATCCATGCTGTGAGCAAGTGAGATCAGCGCCTTTACTATCTTGGACTGGTTCGACCCATTTGCTATTCCATGTATAAACGTCTTGTCGATTTTCAGGTTTGTTATCGGCAGCGCTTTCAGATAATTCAGAGAAGAGTAGCCCTTGCCGAAATCATCAAGTGAAACATAAATGCCTGCTTCCCTGAATCGCCTGAGAATGTCTATTGTCATCTCGAGATCCTGCATTGCAAGGCTTTCTGTTATTTCCAGCTCCAGCCACTCCGCTTCTATCTCAGTCTTTTTGATTGCATCTATAACGCTTTCATATATCCCGGGCTGTTGGAACTGGCGCGCCGACAGGTTCACAGATATCCTCAGATCCTCATGTCCCTCATCATGCCATTTTTTCAGCTGAGTACAGGCTGTTAGCAGCACCCATTCCCCTATGTTGCCAATCAGACCGGTTTCTTCAGCTATATGAATAAACGAGTCTGGCATGACCCAGCCCATGTCCGGATTTGACCACCTTATCAGGGCTTCAACACATTTGACCCTTCCCGTTGCCAATTCTATCTGCGGCTGGTAATACAGCACAAACTCCTTCTTCTCAGCCGCCTTCCTGAGATGGTTCTCTATTTCCATCCTCTTCATTATCTTGAGATTGAGCTCCTGTGTGAATACCTGGAAATTGTTCTTGCCGTTTTCCTTGGCGCGGTACATTGCTGTATCAGCATTTTTCATAAGCTCCTGCAGGTCTGAACCATCATTTGGATAAACTGATATTCCGATACTTGCTGTCACATAGAACTCACGATCATCAAGTATCCACGGCCTCTTGAATATTTCAAGCATTCGGCTCGCGAGCCTGTAAACTTCCTCCATGCTTCCAACATTGGCCTGCAGCATTATAAATTCATCTCCGCCAAGCCTTGCCAGGGTGTCGCTTCTCCTCATCTTAAGCTTCAGCTGCTCGCCCACCTTCAAAAGCAGCTGATCCCCATGTGTGTGGCCGATTGTATCATTTATCGACTTAAAGTTATCCAGATCGAGGAAAAACACCGCTATCTTTCTTCCCTTTCTCTGAGCGCTTGCCGCCGCAACGATGAACCTGTCATTTAGCAGTATCCTGTTCGGCAGTCCTGTCATTGAATCATAATAAGCCAGCCTGTGTATCTTTTCATCAGCCTGGCGCTGTTCTGTAACATCGGTAATGGAGCCGGCCGCCCTTACAGGTATGCCGCTTTCGTCCCATATCGCCATGCCCCTGGTCCTGACCCACTTTATACTTCCGTCTTCTGCCTTTATCCTGTATTCTATCTGTAAATGATGCTTCTGAGGTTCTGTAATATACTTGTTCAGACTCCTGACAAACATATCAAGGTCATCTTTTAATATGACATCAAACCATTTCTCAATGGTCATGTACTCTTCGTCCGGGGACAATCCCAATATGATCTTGCTCTGTCTGGACAAAAACAGCCTTCCGTCCCTGCCATCCCAGTCCCATATCCCATCGTTGACACCTTCGACAGCCAGCCTGTAACGCTCTTCGCTGCGGCGAAGATCGAAATCCCTTGAATTGAGGTCATCAAACTGCAGTTTCAGCTCTATCTCCTTCGTAACCAGTTCACCATAAAGCGACTCCAACTCCTGATAACTGTCAGCAAGCCTCGACTCTGCGATTTTCCGGCCTGTTATGTCCATACCCATCGCAGCCGTATATATGGGCGCATTCCCGGTATCATTGATCACATCTATATTCCATAATGTATACACATTTCTTCCATCCTTTGATACAAGACATGTGTCAAAATTCTTGACCACATTTTTATTTTTTACTGTTTCAAGGATCATCCTGCCAAGCACGGTATTCCCATTCAGGAAGCCGACCTCCTCAATATCACTGCCCTCCACCTCTTCGGGGGTATAGCCGGTCACTTCCTGAGCATATTTATTGAACATGACTACCTTTCCGTCCGAAGAACAGATGATCATCATTGTTTTAGCGTTTTCTATAATGGATTTGGAAAATTTCTGTTGAGTATTCAGTCTTTTCTTTAAGTGGGAAATATACAACTGTATGAATACAAATATCAATAACAGAATGATGACAGCTAAGATAATAGATGAAACATTCAGTGCTTCCATACCCTCTGTTTGGTTCTCATATATAATGCCGCTCAATATGAGTGACAAAGTTCGTGTAATAAAGCAATTACCAAAACGCATTCTGCCCCCAAGACGCATAACTGCGCCCAAATAACAAATATAAAACGATGTCCATTTTAATTATATATGCATAGACAATAAAATTCCAACATTTTATCTAATTTTGTAGATTTTTGTTAATCAGGCAGCTGTTTTCGATATTCTTCATTCGTTACCTGATCCATATCATCAACTATTCCCTGTTTATCCACCTTATTTGTATAATATTCCTCATAATCATGATAACCTCCAAGGTCCTGAGGACTGTCCGATGAACCGTATTTCATGAGATCCCTGAGTTGATCCATTCCCTCGTGTTCATCATCCTCCTGCTTATTCAGGTACTTCCTGCCCATCGGAGCATCGATGACCAGTTCCTCGTTGGCCCTCCCTTTCATTTGTCGTAAAGGAGCATTTTCCAAGCTCTCCTGACAATTGATGCACATTTTTGCATATGGGTGTACCTCCAGCCTGTCCCTGGGTATTTCAGTTCCACAATGGGCACAAATACCATATATGCCCTTGTCTATCCTGCCGATCGCATCCTTTATATCCATAAGGATATTTTCCTCATGGACCTTAAGAGCATTATTGAGTTCAAGCTGAAAAAGCTCCGTCCCCAGATCCGCAGGGTGGTTATCATAATTTGACAGCTCGCCGGCGGAGTATTTATCCTGCTCCGCCTCCCTGTTCTCCTTCATCATTTCTATCGTATTATCAACACCGTCAAGCATTTTCAATAACAGATTTCTGTAGTGCTCAGCATCACTTCTGTTCATCCTGCTAGCCTCCTGTTTTTTTGATACTGTTTTCAACTATTCTTACGATATCGCCAATAAACTCACTTATGATCGGCAGGTCCAGTTTCACCACCTTTTGCAGAAGATACAGCAGTAAAGCTGTGAGCAGAGTAAATCCGACTGATGCTCCGAATCCCCTGGCAAGTCCGGCTAAAAAATTGGGAAACAACAGTTTTTTCGGATTTTCCAGATAGCATACATAATCCCTGATCTTCGACTTCTCCATATCCATTGCAAGTCTGTCGAGCTTGTCTGCAAGTACTCTGATACGCGCCTTTCTGCCGAACATGGAAACCTCACCTGCTTCGTCAAAACAATGATTTCGCCTTATTATATATAGTTTCAAAACGGCCGTTTTTTAAACACACCCTTAAAGGAAAATATTTTTTGAATAGATAACTTGTTATGCTCGAGTGGTCCAAATCTCAAGTAAAGTCCTGTTTCTACTTCAAGAATGGTCCAAAATTCAAGTAAAGTCCTAGTCAACCTTCTCGAGTGGTCCAAATCTCAAGTAAAGTCCTACTTTGTTTACATAATCAGGTTATACATGCGGTTATTTTCATAAAAAGCGGGATTTTCTAAGAAAAATTAGACTTTACTTAAAAAACGGACCAATCAACCTTCACGAGTGGTCCAAAATTCAAGTAAAGTCCTACTTTGTTGACATAATCACAAAACTGATGCTGTTAGGCTATTTCCTTTACAACATTCCTATCACAAAACTGATGCTGTTAGACTATTTCGTTTACGACATTCCTATCACAAAACTGATGCTGCTAGACTATTTCGTTTACGACATTCCTATCATAAACTGATGCTGCTAGATTAACTCACTCATAATATTCTAATTAAAAAGCCGAATGCTGCTACACCAACTCGCTGATGACTTCCTTTAGCAAACGCTCATCATCAACCGTACAGCTGATGACCTCTCCGATGCCCTTTGGAAGAATAAAACTCAGCCTTCCGTCTTTAGCCTTTTTATCGGAGAGCATTTTTTCATAAACAGTATCCGGATCGAGGCCGGGTGCCTTTGTTGGCAGGGCTGCTGCCATAAGGGTCTTATCGACCCTGGCAGCCACATCCTTGGTGAGCATTCCAAGCTTCAGAGCAAGTTTGAAGGCACCTGAAATGCCTATCGCTACGCACTCTCCGTGCAGAAGCGAAAACTCTGAAGCACTTTCCACAGCATGTCCGATGGTATGACCGAAATTGAGTATCGCCCGCAGGCCTCCCTCCTTCTCATCCTGTTCAACAATGCTCTTTTTGATGGAACAATTCATCTTTGTTACATACTGGAGAGTATTATCATCAAACCTGAATATTTTGTCCAGGTTGTAGTTCATATAGTCATAGAACTCGCTGTTGAGAATAAGCCCATGCTTGATAACCTCTGCCAGCCCTGAACTGAGTTCGCGCTTTGGCAGTGTGGAAAGTGTTTTCACATTGATGTACACAAAGCGTGGCTGGTAGAAGGCCCCGACCATATTTTTGCTGCCTTCGAAATCCACTCCCGTCTTTCCGCCGATGCTGCTGTCAGCCTGCGCAAGCAGGGTTGTAGGAACCTGTATGAAGTTTATTCCGCGCATGAATGTAGCTGCCGCAAAACCCGTTATATCACCAACCACACCGCCTCCCAGGGCGATTATCGATGAATTGCGGTCAAACCGCAGATCTGCAAGCTGTCTGTAAATATCCTGAACAGTGCTCAGGGTCTTGCTCTTTTCACCCGCCTCGATAGCATAGCTGTAAACTTCTGCTCCGGCTGCCTCCAGTTCATCAGTGCATACTTTCAGGTAATGCCCGCTGACATTACTATCAGTGACTACCATGACCTTCCCGTTAAGTCTTGCAGTGTTCATCGCCCTGCCAAGCCCCGAAAAATCAGGAGAAATATATATTGGATAGCTTCTGTCAGCCAGGTTAACACTTAACTTTACCATTTGTTTTTCTCCGCCTTGCTGTTTACATTAGGTATATGCCATTGCAGGATGAGGTAAACCGCTGTCATCCTGCAATGGAACAATCTTTATGAACTAATGGTTGAAATTACGAATGAGACAATTTTCTATCAGCCGCCAGACGTTTTACCTGATGGCTGATAATACGTAAAGAGCCTCGTTATATTTTTACTACACTGAAGGTTACATTTTCGCCGTTGATGCTCCACTCTTTGCTGTAACCATCGCCGGATGACGGCAGCAAAGCTTCGGCAAGCACTTCATCGCCGATCAGCGCATTATTTCTTTCAAATATCTCGCTGATTTTTTCATTGCTCCCATAATACACCTTTATATGGTCCTGAACCTCAAAGCCCGCTTCTTTTCTCATAGTCTGAAGCTTGCTTATGATCTCGCGGACAAAGCCCTCTTCCAGCAGCTCCGGCGTCAGATTTGTATCAAGCACCACTGCGATATCCCTGTCGCTTTCAGAGACGTAACCTTCCTTCTGCGTCGTCTCGACCAGCACATCCGTCAGTTCGAGCTCAACAGCAGCAGCATCCAGCTCAAAGCTGATTTTCCCATCCCTGTTGAAGGTATCCATCAGCTCATTTCCATCAGCCTTGGACAGGTATTCTCCTATTCTGGAAACCAGCTTTCCGTATTTCGGTCCTACAGTACGCAGCTGCGGCTTGAATTTGTATGTCGTAAAGCCGGAAGCATCACTTGTAAATATCGTCTGTTTGACATTGAGTTCGTCCTTGACCAGATCGGCATACATCTCAGGAAGCTCTTCATTATCCTTTATAAACATCCTGCCTATGGGCTGGCGGTTTTTGATATTGGCCGTATTTCTGCATGCGCGTCCCAGAACGACATATTTCAGGACCTTATCCATATTCTTTTCAAGCTCCGGATCGATAAAGCTGCCCTTAGCGACCGGATAATCACAAAGATGCACACTCTCGGGAGCACCTGTATCCACACTTCTCACAAGGTTCTGGTATATTTCCTCGCTTATGAACGGAACAAATGGCGCAATTGTCTTTGCCAGCTCGACCAGTACTGTATGAAGCGTCATATAGGCATTTATCTTGTCCTGGTTCATATCCTTCTGCCAGAAACGCTCCCTGCACCTTCTGACATACCAGTTGCTGAGTTCGTCGACAAACTCCTGGATATCTCTCGCAGACTCGGTTATCCTGTAATTTTCAAGATTTCTGTCCACATTGCCTATCAGAGTATAAAGTCTGGAAAGCACCCACTTATCCATTACAGCCAGCTTATCCTGTTCAAGACTGTATCTGGTCGGATCAAATTCGTCTATATTGGCATACAGCACATAGAAAGCATAGGTGTTCCAAAGAGTACCCATGAACTTTCTCTGGCTTTCGCTCACAGCCTCTTCATAGAACCTGCTCGGGAGCCATGGCGCGCTGCCTGTGTAGAAATACCAGCGCACTGCGTCAGAGCCCTGTTTATCCAGCACCGTCCAGGGATCTATAACATTTCCCTTGTGCTTGCTCATTTTCTGCCCGTCCTTGTCATTCACATGGCCAAGAACGATACAATTCTTAAAGGCAGGCTTGTCAAACAGCAGCGACGATATTGCCAGCAGCGTGTAGAACCAGCCTCTTGTCTGGTCGATAGCTTCACTTATGAAGTCCGCCGGATAATGTGATTCAAATATTTCCTTGTTCTCAAAGGGATAATGCCACTGTGCAAAGGGCATCGCACCGGAATCGAACCAGCAGTCTATGACTTCGGAAACTCTCTTCATATCTCCCGAACACTTCGGGCATTTTAACTGTACCGCATCGATAAATGGCTTGTGCAGCTCGATATCATCCGGCACATTTTCTCCAAGCTCCTTCAGTTCAGCAATGCTGCCGACCAGATGACGGTGTCCGCAGCCGCATTCCCATATCGGAAGCGGAGTGCCCCAGTACCTTGAACGGCTCAGGCCCCAGTCCACAACATTCTCAAGGAAATTACCCATTCGGCCTTCCTTAATGTTATCCGGCAGCCAGTTTATGCTGTTATTATTCGCAAGAAGCTTGTCGCGTATCTCAGTCATTTTGATAAACCAGGTGTCTCTTGCGTAATAGATCAGAGGAGTGTCGCATCTCCAGCAGAACGGGTATGAATGCTCGTAATCCATCAGCTTGTAAACCAAACCTCTGGAGTCAAGATCCTTTATGATCAAAGGATCGGCGGTCTTTACGAACATTCCCTTCCAATTCTTTACCGATTCAACGAATTCGCCCTGCTCATTAACCAGCTGTACAAAAGGCAGATCATATGCCCTTCCCACCTTGGCATCGTCTTCACCGAAGGCCGGAGCAGTATGGACTATTCCCGAGCCATCAGTAAGAGTAACGAAATTGTCACATACGACATAATACGCTTTCTTTTCGGGAGTGACAAAGTCAAACAAAGGCTCATATTCCATGCCTTTCAGCTCCGAACCCTTGTATCTGCCGACTGTCTCAAACTCGCCTTTCAATACTGAAGGCGCCAACGCCTCTGCCAGTATATAAACACTATCTTCGCACTTTGCCCTGATATAATTCTCTTTAGGGTTAACAGTCAGTGCGACATTCGATGGCAATGTCCATGGAGTCGTCGTCCATGCCATCAGATAAACGCCCGGCTCTCCCCTGACCTTGAATTTTACATATACAGAGGTCTCTTTGACGTCCTTATAGCCCTGTGCCACTTCATGGCTTGAGAGTGATGTGCCGCAGCGCGGGCAATAGGGTACTATCTTGTGTCCCTTATAAAGCAGTCCTTTGTCCCATATCTGCTTCAAAGCCCACCATTCAGATTCGATGTAGTTATTGTGGTAGGTTACATAAGGATCCTCCATATCTGCCCAGAAGCCTACACGGTCGCTCATTTCCTCCCACTCGCGCTTATACTTCCATACGCTTTCCTTGCACTTGTGTATAAACGGTTCGACACCGTATTTTTCTATCTCAGGTTTTCCATTTATACCCAGCAGCTTTTCGACTTCCAGCTCAACAGGCAGACCATGGGTATCCCAGCCGGCTTTTCTCAATACGTCGTAGCCCTTCATGCTCTTGTATCTCGGGATCAGATCCTTCATCGTACGGGTTATGATATGGCCTATATGAGGCTTTCCGTTTGCTGTCGGCGGTCCGTCATAAAATGTGAATGTCTCCGAGCCCTCTCTGAATTTAAGGCTTTTTTCGAATATCCTGTTTTCCTTCCAATAGCTGAGGACTTCCTTTTCTCTGTCAACAAATTTCAGATCTGTCGATACTTTTTTGTACATGACTGCCTCCTTCATTAATACCTGAATGTCTATCAGTCTTATTATCGCACTAAAATAAAAAAACTCTCTGCCCCATGAAAGGGACGAGAGGTTATTTTCTCACGCGGTACCACCCAAATTACCGAGCAGCCCGGACAGGATACTTATATCCCGCTGGCTCTGCGGTCTCTTGATATCACATGTAACGGTGTTCACCGGCTGGCCGTACTTGCATCCCAGAGCTGATATCCATGCTCTGTAATGGTTTCAGGCAGCTGCTCCCGGAGGATTTTCGAGAACCATACCTGCAGGCTTCCACCAGCCGCCTGCTCTCTGTGAGGTTCAGATCCTTTACTCGTTCCGATCATGGCATTTAAATATTAAACAGAATTATACAACAATGCCGGGCCCAATGTCAACAAGGCTTACTCGTCTTCCTCGAATATCTGTTTCAAAAGCTCCAGCTGTGACATAAGCAGCATTTCGCATTTTGATTTGAACACATGAAGCTTCTTTTTTGAATCCTCATATTCAAACTTTATCTTAACAACTTCCTGATTGGCATCGTTGATCAGCTTCTGTGCTCTGATCTCAGATTCTCTTATGACATTGTCAGCTTTCTCATAAGCATTCTTTTTTATGTCTTCGCCTGTCTGCTGCGCTACCAGAAGTGTGTTCTGAAGAGACTCCTCTATTGTTTTGTAATGCTGCAGTCCTTCATTGAGAAGCGCAAGCTTGTCCTTCAGCTCCACATTCTCTCTGATATAAGCAGAATAATCTTCAATTATCTTGTCCAGGACATCATTGACCATATCCTCGCTATAGCCCATGATATGTTTTTTAAATGTCAGATTCTGCAGATCATTTGGCGTGTAATTCATAAATGCTCACCCCTTATACATACTTTCTGATAGTTATATTGATCCTGTCTTTTTTAGTCCGGCCTCCGACCTTTACAAGAACGGCTCTGCCTCTGCCCCTCAGGCTCAGCGTATCGCCTTCCTTTACGGTTTTGTCCGTGCTCTGGGTTATTTCCCACTCCAGCTGTACCTTGCCGCTTTTTATATATTCGGCTGCCTTGCTTCTTGACAGACCAAATGCAGATGCGCATATGCAGTCCAGTCTCAATGCCGAAACAACCGCCTTCAACTCTGTCCCCTGATCATCTGGTATACACGATTCGATTATATCCGATATTTTAAGGCTGACGCCTACATTTCCCACTCTTGTAAGATTTCCAGCAATATAATCTGCAATATCATTCAGTACGATTATACTGCATTTATCATCAGATATAACTATGTCTCCTGTCACTTCCCGCCTGATACCCAAACCCATCAAAGCTCCGAGATAGTCCCGGTGTGTGAGGCTGTTCCTCGCGGGCGGTGTGATTTCGACGACCTTCAGGATCCCTTTCTTGTACTCTTCCAGTTCAGCATCCTGTAATATCTCAGGTACAAATAAGGCTACCGACCTTTCAGCTTCCTCATGGCCTCCATAAAAACTGATCCCTGTGATACCTGCAGATCTCAGGAGTCCTTCGCCCAGCTTCTGCTGCCTGGGATCCAGAAAATCCGAATGCGCAGGTCTGTTGGTTTTCATGGAAAACTCCGACTTATCAAGCAATTTTGCTGCAGCAAGCCTGTCCTCAGGCTTACTGATACTTCTTAAAATATGCTCTCTGTTTTTATTCATATATTTCAGAATATCAGCCGAAATATTATTTCCCTTAGAATAGCCAGCAGTAAAAGCACTATAATAGGAGAAAAATCAACTGGCAATGGCTTTCCGGCAATCCTGGAAATAAGATTCCGAACAGGAGCCAAAACCGGCTCTGTGACTTTATACAGCAAATCTATAAAACGATTGTCCCTGTTGACAGGCAACCATGAAATAAAGGCTCTGATCAATAAAATCAGCTCGGCAATGTTAAAGATCAATCTTACCAACCTGTACATCCTATGCCTCCCAATATGATATGACGATATTCACTCTTCGCATAAAAGCAGTCTACTTAACCCAGGGAAATACTCCTCTGCTCTTGAGCTCATCCTTGACATCGCCCATCACTTCAACATTGTTTGGCGCAATCATGAATATACCGGTAGAAACCTTTTGAATGTCACCGTCCACAGCATAGACAGCTCCGCTGAGAAAATCAACAACTCTCTGGGCTGTTTCCTTGGTAAGGCTTTCAAGATTGACTATGACGGGTTTCTTGTTTTTGAGGTGATCACACACATCCCTGGCATCGTCAAATGTTTCGGGCTGCATGATAACAACCTTGAACTGGCTGTTGGAATGGATATTCACTACCTTGTTCTGCTGGGATTTTTTTGTAAATGTCTGGAGGTATTGCGGAGTTTGAGATATCTCTTCTCCCGAATCCTCATGTAAATCTTCAAGTTCTTCTTCTTCCTCGGTCTCCCAGCCAACCAGATTGAGCATCTTGTTAAGCAGCTTTGCCATTTGTATACCCCTCCATTTTTCTCATTAGTAGTCTGATCGATCAGGGTAATCCTGTGATGCCGTCACATGTGTCAGCGTTTGCCAAATATGGCAGACCCTATCCTGATCATATTGGCCCCTTCCTCTATTGCAACCTCAAAGTCATTGCTCATGCCCATTGAAAGGTACTCCATACTAACATTATCAATATTTTCCCTGCTTATGTCAATACGTAATTTTCCAAGTCCTGCAAAAACCCACCTTACATCCTCGGGATCAGCAGCCAGCGGAGCAATTGTCATCAGTCCCCTTACCTTGATATTGCCCATCAGGCTTACTTCCTTCACAAAACCGACAGCCTCATCAGGACTAATGCCGAATTTGGAATCTTCGCCGGCAATATTGACCTGCACCAGCACATCCATCGTCCGTCCTGCCCTGCAGGCCCGTATGCTTATTTCCCTTGCCAGTTCGAGACTGTCCAGGGAATGGATCAATTGGACCTTGTCAATAATATACTTTACCTTATTGGTCTGAAGATGCCCAATCAGATGCCATGTACAGTTTACATCCAATATATCGGCCTTTTCACATAGTTCCTGAACCCTGTTTTCTCCAAAATCTTCAATTCCGCACTCATATGCTTCCTTTACACGAAATGCATCAACAGTTTTTGTGACTCCGATGAGTCTGATATCAGATGGGTCTCTTCCCGCTCTTGCCGCAGCTGCATTTATTCTTTGCATTACTGCTTCCATGTTGTTTTTGATCGATTCAGCGCTTTCCGTCATTTTCCCACAATCTCTCCCTCTTCTATATTATCCGGATTTATCAGATAAATATTGTAAAGATTTACGGTCTTTTCATATTCACCCTCAGGTGTCTTTATGATCGCATATTCATCATCGCTGCACAGGATATCGACATATCTGCTCGTTGCCACATTAAATCTGACAAGCATGATCCTCGCACTTTTTCCGTCCGGTGAAATATCTCTCAGGCACTTTTTGGGGACCTTCAGTCCCTCTTCTGTTTTTGTAATGAAATCCACATTTACAACGCGGCGATCAGAGAGAATATCGACGCCTCTGCTGATCCTTACAGTCACCACAAGTCCGTCGTCTCCCCTTGTGCCGATATTTGAAACAATCCCAGAGGTTTCGAGATACGAATCATTGATACGCAATTTGATGCTGTCGCCTTCTTTAAAGACTTCTTCCTTCTCTGCAGGTATCTTCGCTGCCAGATATATATCTGTGCCCTTGATTATCTTTACAAACGGAGAACCGGCCTGTACTCTTCCTGCATCAGCTGATCTCTCCCGGCTGCTTTCAATGACGCTCTCCAGCTTATCGAGTGAAAGCTCCTCGATCTTTCCCGGCGTCAGTACGCCTTCATATCCGTCTATTCTGTATGATACGATCCCTGAGATGCTGGTAATGACCTGCTTGGTGTTCTCATTTATTTTCCCCTGGATCGACTTTTTCTGCTTCTGTAATGAGTTGATATATTCGTCTGTCGAATCACCTGCAACTATTTCAGCCTTCTTCTCAACTATCTTACGTATCTCAGCCCGCTGTCTGCCCATCTCATCAAAGCTCTTTGCATTACATGCTATGATTAGCTGCTGTACCTTGTTTCCGATTTCAACATCAAGCTTCGCCAGGTCGGCGGAGAAGAATTCGCTCTTTTCCACCTGTTCCATACGAGCATTTACAATTTTCTCGTTGATTTCTTCAACGTCCCTGAGCAGATCGGCTGATTCCTTACCGGTCACCATTGCTATCTTTGAGTATGCAGCCGCCTTCTCACCCTCATTTATCTCCGGGATGTATCTGCCGTCGATAGGTGAAGGGTCAAGGAGTACCTCCTGCCGTATGATTACAGCTTCTGCCGGTATATAATCCTCTATGACTCCATTTCTTATTACATCCTGTGCTGCATTAGCGCCTGAAAGCCAATTGAACAGTGAGGGAATATAAAACACCATGAAAATGAACAGAAGCAGGCTGCCAAGAGTTATTCTTCTGACAGTCTTTTTCTTCCCTGACGAGCCAGTGTCGGAACTGCTGTTTTCCGGCTCCTCCGTTTGAGGTCCGCTCATATTTTTCTCAGCGGTCTCGTCGGCAATCGCAGTTCTTCTCTTTCTCTCGATGGTCAATTCTATCATTTTTTGAGATTTTTCTTCTGTATCCCTTTTTTTCATAATCAAAACCTTATAAGTTTTCTTTCCTGCATGTATTTTAATGCGATCAAAACACCCAGCTTCACATGCTCGTATACCAGCCCGCCCTGCATATATGCAGTGTATGGCGGTTTAAGGGGAGCATCCGCGCTCAGCTCAATGGATGAACCCTGGATAAAGGCCCCTGCAGCCATTATGACAGGACTGTCGTAACCGGGCATGTCCCATGGCTCAGGTGTCACAAAGGAATCCACAGGAGAGCCCTTCTGTATTCCCTGGCAGAAAGCGATCATGCTTTCAGGATTCTTGAAGCTTATAGCCTGAATGATATCGCTTCTTGTCTGATCGTGACCCGGCGATGTCTCAAACCCAAGTCTCTGCATCACCGCGGCAGTAAAGACTGCTCCCTTCAGGCTTTCAGAGACAATATGCGGCGCCAGGAACAATCCCTGGAACATCAGCCTGTTATTGCCCAGAGTAGGACCTACCTTTCTTCCGAGACCGGGCGTTGTGAGTCTGTATGCCGCATTCTGCACATATTTCTTCTTTCCGGCTATATATCCGCCGGAGGGAGCCAATCCTCCCCCGGGGTTTTTTATAAGTGATCCTGCACATATATCCGCGCCTGCTTCTATTGGTTCCTCCGCCTCGGTGAATTCCCCGTAGCAGTTGTCCACCATCACGATGATGTCATCATTTATTTTCTTGATCGATTCGATCACCCTTCTGATTTCCGCGATTTTTAGAGAATTTCTCCAGCTGTAGCCGCGGGACCGCTGTATAAGTACCATTTTTGTACTTTCAGATATAGCTTCACTTATACCGCTGTAATTGATACTGCCGTCTTCAAGCAGCTCCAGCTGCCTGTATCCGATGCCAAAATCCCTTAGTGAGCCTGCTCCTTCACCTCTGATCCCTATCACTTCCTCAAGGGTATCATATGGCTTGCCCGTGACCGATAGCAGTTCATCCCCCGGGCGAAGATTTCCATAAAGGCACAGTGCTATTGCCTGGGTCCCGGCCACTATCTGATGTCTTACCAGCGCATCCTCAGCCTTGAAAACAGACGCATATACAGCTTCAAGTACTTCCCTTCCCCTGTCGTCATAGCCGTAGCCGGTAGTCCCGGAAAAGTGGGTATCACTCAGGTTGTGCTCCTGCATGGCCGAGATCACCTTGTACTGATTTATTTCCTTTACGGCATCTATATCCTTGAAAACATCTTTTATTTCACTTTCAACGCTTTGCGTAACTTTGATAATAGATTCATCGATACCAAAGCTGTTCTTTAAAAAACTCTGACAAAGTATATTCATATAAGCCTCTCTGATATTTTCATATATATCCATTTTATATCACTTACATCAGCAATTCAAGCAAAACACCTTACTCTGCTGCCCCTTGAATTGTGGATGAGTCTGGGATAATATTGTACTATTATTTGTGATCGGTGGTAATTATGAAACTAACAATGACAGTCTCTGCAGATGATTGTTCCAAAACAGTCAAGCAGCTTCTAAAGGGCAAGCTGCATTTGTCGGAAAGACTGGTCAAGAAACTGAAGATGACTGGCAAGATACTTCTTAATTCTGTCCCCGTCCACGTGAATGTCAAAGTCTCGGAGGGAGATATTCTCGAAGCGCTTGTCGAGCCGGAAGAACAAAATGAGGATATAACGCCCGAAAAAATGGATCTTGACATCATATATGAGGATGACTGCCTGATCGCGATCAATAAACCTCCTGATACGGTTGTACATCCTACATTCAGGCATTTTACCGGAACTGTTGCCAACGGACTTATGTATTATTTGCTTCAGAAGGACATCAGGACATTAATACGTCCTGTCAGCAGGCTGGATCGGGATACCTCCGGGATCATCGTATTCGCCTTGAATCCATTTATACAGGACAGTCTTGTCAAGCAAATGCGCAGCAATCTTTATATAAAGGAATATATAGGCATCGTCCACGGCAGGCTCGAAAATTCCTCCGGTAAGATCGACCTTCCCATCGAAAGACTTCCCGGCAGCATTATGCTGCGTCATACAACACCTGAAGGTGCACCATCCGTGACCCACTACGAAGTAATAGAACAATTCGATGATACTGCATTTCTGAAATTCCGTCTTGAGACAGGCAGAACTCATCAGATAAGAGTACACTGTCAGGCCACAGGTCACCCGCTACTTGGCGATACTCTTTACCATCTGCCTGAATTGGAGAATAAACATTCAGGTCTTATAACAAGGCAGGCTCTTCACTCAATCGGGACTACTTTCATCCATCCTTTGACAGGCACGCCTGTGATCCTTGAAACAAATATCCCGGATGATATTAAAAGTGCATTGGAAATATTGAGAAAATAACTGTTAAAATTTTACTTATATTTCCATTTATGGTACTATGATAGTAACTCTACTATCCGGGAGGAATACCTATGGAAATACTAAAGGAGAGATATTCGATTACAGAACTGGCGGAAATGCTTCAGTTGACAGACCACGCCCTGAGATTTTACGAAAAGGAATGCGAACTGAACATCCCCAAGGACGAAAGAGGCCGCAGATATTATACTACGAATCTGGCCAATATTATGTACAAGATAAAGGTGATGCGCAGCGAGGGGTTGGAAATAAAGGCAATAAAAAAGATACTTCAGGATGA
Organism: Bacillota bacterium; assembly: GCA_023435305.1. Taxonomy (GTDB): domain Bacteria; phylum Bacillota; class Clostridia; order Acetivibrionales; family DTU013; genus DTU013. The sequence goes on along the minus strand of JAEYRV010000004.1, from coordinate 161,533 downwards.
CAATGTTTTCGGCCAACCCGAAGTCATACGGGAAGACAGCAGCAACTCCGTGATACCTGCAGCAGGTAAGGAATACGAAGCAATGCAGGTAATATTCTCAGAGCTTGGAAGGCAGCTGACCAGAGAAATCTCATATGAACTGGATAATACGAAAGAACAGCTTTTAAGAGAGATTTCCAAAAGCAAGCTTGAATTGGGAGCTTGTGTTGAAAACAGTGTCAGAAGACTTGAGGGCAAAATGGACAAGCACTATGAGGAGGTAGACAAAGCATTGTCCCGGTGGCGTGATAAAAAGAAAAAGCGTCCGGTGAGGAATTTATTTTCCAAAATATTCAGGGCAAAAACATTATGAACATATTTACAAAATAAAAAACACCACCTTTGTTTGACTGGGTGGTGTTTATTAATCTATATTCAGGTTTCTCAGCTCACTTTCATTTCCAGGCGAAGCTTGTCAGCTACCATGGCGATGAACTCTGAATTGGTTGGCTTACCCTTGCCCACACTGACAGTATATCCAAAAAGGGCATCGATCGTTTCGACCTGACCTCTGCTCCAGGCTACCTCAATGGCATGCCTGATCGCTCTTTCCACTCTGCTGGGTGTTGTGTTGTATTCACGTGCTATTGATGGGTATAACTGTTTGGTAATCGAATTTATGATATCAAGATCCTTCACTACCATCATTATAGCGTCCCGCAGATACTGATAGCCCTTAATGTGTGCAGGTACTCCTATTTCATGCATTATATTGGTCACTTCAACTTCAAGATTGCGCTGGACCGGCGCGCGGTATGACGGTTTCATATCAGGGGTATAATCAGAGCGTATGATCGGGTTGTGATTTGAATCCTTCAGCTGTCTGATACGAGATACCAGGACATCCATGTCAAAAGGCTTGACTATGTAGTATTCGGCACCTAATGCCAACGCCCGCTGTGTTATCTTATCCTGACCCACTGCTGAGAGGATAATAAACAGAGGACGCTTTTTCAGCGGCATCATCCTGACCTTTTCCAGTACGCCGAGTCCGTCAAGCTGCGGCATAATAATATCCAATATCGCTATATCAGGCATTTTTTCAGCAATCAGGTCGCATGCTTCATTTCCGTCCTTTGCTATGCCTACTACTTCAATATCACCCTGATTGTTCAGATAATCGAACAGGATATCGCTGAATTCCTTGTTGTCATCTGCTATGACAATTTGTATCTTTTTATCAAGCAAGCATTTTCCCTCCATTTCATTCATAATTAGTTTTGTATGATGTCTACATTATATTTTTGTTTTGTATTTTTATCAAGTATTATTTTATCTTTAATTCCAGATTTTGATTGAATTTATTACTCAAATACACCAAATGTCCTTGTTTCAGGCACTTTTAACAATATGCCCCATAATATTATGCCAGTACTTTCACGACGATATTTCCTTATTATACCATATATTTCCTATTTTCTTCCAAGTGCCGTTACATGCTCGTGTTTCGCAGCATCGCTTCAATAAAAATACCGTAACCTCTTGTCGGGTCATTTACCAATACGTGAGTGACTGCTCCGACGATCCTGCCATTCTGTATTATCGGACTTCCCGACATGCCCTGTACTATTCCTCCGGTAGCGCTCAGCAGCCGCTCATCAGTTATTTTTATTATCATGCCCTTTGAACCGTTCAGATTCTGTCTTGATACTCTTTGTATAATTATACAGTATTCTTCTATCTTTTTACCATCAATATTTGACAGGATCGTTGCCGGCCCTTCTGTTATATCGGCTCTGACTCCGACAGGATACAGCTTCCCGTCTATTCTTTGTGCCGCAAGCTTATCCAGTTTACCGTAAATTCCGATTTCAGTATTTGTCTGTATTGTCCCCAGCTTTGTCCCCTCGGTGAAAATGCCCTTAAGTTCTCCGGGTATTCCCGATTTGCCCATTTTAACTCCCAATATGCTGGATTCGAGGATCTCTCCTGATTTGACCGACATCAGCGTACCGGTATCAACATCTGTGATCCCGTGTCCCAGGGCTCCGAACCTGCCGGTCTTGCTGTCATAAAAGGTCAGTGTGCCTATTCCTGCTGTACTGTCTCTGACCCAGAGTCCTATATGATATTTATTGTCTTCGGAAGACTTTACAGGAGACACCATGGCCTCCTGGATCTCATTTCCCGATTTATAGTTGATTTTAAGCGGCTTTCCTCCATTGCTATCGATCACATCCACCAGATCCTCGATGCTGTTGACATTTTCATCATTTATCCTTGTTATTATATTGCCCGGTCTGATTCCGGTATTCTTGACAGGAATGACCTTTTGATCATCTGCAAGCACATCCGATATTCCTATGACCAGTATGCCGTCAAGCTTCAGCTTTACTCCTACTGTATTGCCGCAGGCTACCAGATCTGTTTTGGATACGACATCCACATTGACTGTCTTGACCGGAAGAAGACCGAAGAACTTCAGATCCAGCTTTACGCTTCCATCCTTGTCCGAACTCAATGAAACCGGCTTTGAGATACCGACATGATTATATGGCGCTGCAAATTTATTTCCGTTTATCCTGAGAATGCCCTCCGTATCGGCTATAATGCTTATCGGAAACAGGCTGTCTATATCATAGGAGTATTCCTCTCCTTCAATCAAAACCATATCGCCAGGCACTGTCATAATGACCTTGATGTATGAGGCGCAAATGACAGCGAGTGCAGATACTGTAAAAACAATAAGAGCTTTCTTTATAAAAGTATATTTTCTCATTGTTCAACCTCCTGCAAGTAAGTTAACCTTTTGCAAAATCATTTATTCAAACAAATAAATGAACAGGAGGTAAAAAAGAATAAAACTATAAAAAAAACCGGCGTTTAAGCCGGTTTTTGATGATTTGAGCTGGTCTGTCAGACTATTTGGCGGGATTTCGCGTTATTGATCAACTCTGCGGCATATTTCAGTGAGGTTTCAGTCGCTTCTCCGCCTATCAGCCTGGCTATTTCCTTTATTTTATTCTCAGTGTCAAGTTTTGTTACCTTAGTTTTTGTACTGCTGCTGCCGGATATTTTTTCTATAAGATAATTGTTGTCGGCCGTACAGGCTATCTGGGCCTGATGCGTCACGCAGAGCACCTGGTGCCGGGCCGAAATGAATGAAAGCTTCTCGCCTACCCTCTGGGCAGCTTTGCCGCTGATACCCGTATCTATTTCATCAAAGATCATTGTCGGTATGCTGTCGACTTCTGCAAGTATTGTCTTAATAGCCAGCATGACTCTGGACATCTCACCGCCGGAAGCAATCTTTGCAAGCGGTTTGACAGGTTCACCTGCATTTGGTGATATGAGGAATTCCACTCTGTCCAGCCCGTTTGCTCCAAATTTTCTGCCTGCTGTGCTTCCTGCAGCAATATCAAACTGTATGTCGACCTTAAACTGTGCCTTCTTCATTTCCAGTTCATCCAATTGCTGACCTATCCTGCTTTCAAGGACCTCTGCTGCTTTCAGTCTTTCCGCGTTCAGCTTGCATGATGTCTGATACAGCTGACTTTCAAGCCTTGTCTTCATGTCGGAAAGTCGTCGTGCTGTCTCTTCACTCTTTTCTATTTCTTCCAGCTGCTTTTCAGCACTTTCACAGAACCGGTAAATCTCGTCTATTCCGGCTCCATATTTCCTTTTCAGTTTATATATGAGATCAAGCCGTTCTCCTATCTCCTCCATACGAGCAGGATCGAACTCTGTATTTTCCTGGTTCTTCCTTACCTCCGAGGCCAGATCATCCACTTGATATATGATATCCTGCAATCTTCCATACATATCCTCATAACAGCTGTCCAGTCTGGATATCATGCCAAGGCTTGTCAATGATTGCTGCAAGGTATCCACTGCAGGCCTTCCGGCCTCTTCGCCGGATATCAGAAGGTCATAAACGGCTGCAAGAGCACCCGCGATTTTCTCCGCATTATTCAGTAATAGTCTTTCCTTGTTAAGTTCTTCCTCTTCGCCTGGTTTCAATCCGGCTTTTCTGATCTCGTCGGTCTGGAACCTCAAAAGATCCATTTTCCGTTCCCGTTCACCAGGGTCACCGGACAATTCCTTCAGTCCTGCCCTTACGCTCCTGTATTGCTCAAGCAGATGTGTATACTCCTGTTTTAAACTCTGTATCGCATCACCTGCAAATGCGTCGAGCAGCTCTATATGATGTTCCGTCTTAAGCAGCGACTGATTATCATGCTGACCATGTATATCTATAAGTCTTTCGCCGATTTCCTTCATGAAGGATGCCGGCGCCATTTTGCCGTTGACCCTGCAGGTATTGCGGCCCGATTGGGTGATTTCCCTGGACAGGATGATAGTACCATCTTCTTCAGATTCCATACCCATCTCGCTCAAAACATCCATCACCTTTTCACTGTCCGTCTGGAACACAGCCTCGATAAGGGCCTTGTCTGAACCGGTCCTTATGATATCCTTTGACACCCTGTCCCCAAGCACAGCATTAATAGAATCGATTATTATCGATTTTCCTGCACCGGTTTCTCCTGTCAGAATATTCAGACCGCTCCCCAGTTCAATACTGATCTCTTCAATTAATGCAACATTATGAATAACAAGCTGCAAAAGCATATTGCCTCCCAATACACTTCGGAGTTATACTACCTGATCATCTTATTCAGTTTATTTACAAGCTCCTCTGCGATCTTCTCGGCTCTGCATACGATCATGATAGTATCATCACCTGCGATAGATCCGACAATATCGATCCATTTGAGCGCATCGACCGCCGAAGCGGAGGCTTGCGCCATGCCTGGCAGCGTTCTCACCACTACGATATTGTTGGCATAATCACAGCTGACGAAAGACTCAGTAAAAATCGTGAGCAGCTTGTTTGAGATATTGCCGTCGTTTTGTGCCATTGAGGAATACTTGTAGCGGTCACTGTCCACCATGGTCTTTACGAGTCTCAGTTCCTTTATGTCCCTTGATACGGTGGCCTGCGTGACATCCATACCGTGCTCCTTCAGCTTTTCGGCAAGCTCCTCCTGGGTTTCGATCTGATATCTTTCAATCAGCTCCAGTATCTTTGCATGTCTACTGTACTTCATCTTTTTTCAGGCTCTCTCCTCTATAATAGATTTTGGATCTGAGTATGTTAAAAAAATTATGAGTGTTTATTCTGACCAGCTTTATCGAGTAGCGTGACTTCCTGACCTCTACCTTATCCCCGCCTGCCATTTCATGGCCCTCCTGTCCGTCAAAGGAAACCATTGCGCCATGTCCTGACACTTCATCCACAACGGCTGTGACTACGCTGTCCGACTTGGTGATAAAGGACCTTGAATACAGAATGTGCGGACATATCGGCGTCACTACCATAAGATCGGTATCCGGCTCTACTATAGGGCCTCCGGCCGACAGCGAGTATGCGGTGGAGCCTGTAGGACTGGATATTATCAGCCCGTCTCCGGGAAATGTGTCTACGAACATGTCGTTTATATATGTCTTAAGATGCAGTATCCTGGCTGCTGCTCCTCTTGTAATGACAACATCGTTCAGGGCCACATCCGTTACCGTTTCTCTTCCCTTTCTGATAACAGCTGCCTCAAGCATCATTCTTTTTTCGATGTGGTAATTATCGTCGAACAGCTGGCCAATAGCCGTATCTATGTTATTCCTGTCCACTTCCGTCAAAAATCCCAGATTCCCCAGGTTAATGCCCATGATCGGCAGTTCCTTGTCATATATTCCTCTGGCGGCTTTTAACAGGGTCCCGTCCCCTCCGAGGCATACCAGCAGATCACAGCTGCTGACCAGATCTTCATCCCTTCCGCAGTGCGTGCCGACGCCGGAAGCTTCAGCAAGCATATCGGACATAAGGGCGCTGCCCCCGCGTTTGGTGATGCTCTCTGCAAGAAGTCTCGTATATGTATAATCAATATCCTTGTCCGTGTTTGTTATAATGCCGATCCTTTTCATAAAACCTCCGGATTTTAGTATATTATACATTATTGAGACAATTTTTACTAGTTTAATTCATTATGAGAGCACTCGACTGCATCTGTGAGGCTGGGCAATATTGCCGCAAAGTCTGATAAACCGCTTTCCAGCGACAAATAGCATAAATATTCAATATTTCCTTCCGGACCCTTTATCGGTGAAAATGAAATACCCCTGAACATGAAACCTATTTCAAGAGCATACCTTACTACTTCCTCAACGACCTGCCTGTGAACCTGGATATCCCTGACAACTCCGTGCTTTCCCACCTTTTCACGGCCCGCTTCGAACTGTGGTTTGATCAGGCATATGACCTCACCGGCGCCGGGCTTTAGCAAGGCCAGGACCGGAAGCAGCACTTTTTTCAGTGAAATGAACGAAACGTCAATAGATGCAAAATCAGCAGAAAAACCTATATCCTCGGGCTTTACGTAACGTATGTTCGTTCTCTCCATATTGATTACTCTTTCATCATTCCTCAGTACCCATGCCAACTGTCCGTAACCTACATCCACCGCTGCGACCCTGACCGCTCCGTTTTTAAGCATACAGTCTGTAAAGCCTCCCGTAGATGCCCCAATATCGAGGGTGCTTTTCCCACTGAGTTTAATGTCGAAGCACCTGATAGCCTTATCTAGCTTGAGTCCTCCCCTGCTGACATATGGATTCAGATTCTCCTTCAGCTGTATATCCGCATCTGCCGGATAATTGCTGCCGGCTTTATCGGCGCGCTCTCCGTTGACATATACCAATCCGGCCATAATGGAGCTCTTGGCCTTTTCACGGCTTTCACACAATCCTTTTTGTACAAGCAGCACATCAAGCCTTTCCTTATCCAATCAAAAACCTCCCAAAACGTTGATCGATACCGCTGCATTAAGATTCATTGAGGTCTTCTTTTCAGCAGCTTAATTATTTCATGGGCAATCGAATCCGCATCCAGCCCGAATTCTTTGAATAATATGTCTCTGGAGCCATGGGGTATCGGCATGTCCGGAAACCCGAAAAGCTTTGTTTTAAGCATATATCCATTCTCATTCAAAAGCTCCAGCACGCTGCTTCCAAAGCCTCCCCTGATACAGTTGTCCTCTATGACTGCAACGGCTCTTGTTTTCGAGGCGCTATCCAATATCAGCTTCGAATCAAGCGGCTTTATGAATCTTGCATTTATTACTTCTGCACTAATATCCTTACCAAGCAGCAGTTCTGCGGCCTGAAGTGCTGTTTCGACCATTTTCCCCACAGCCACTATCGTTATATCGTTTCCTGTCGTAAGCCTGACTCCTTTGCCGTATTTAACCGGAACCGGCTGAGTGAGCATCTCTTTTCCGGTACCCCGGGGATAACGAATGGCAATAGGTCCATCATGCTGCAGAACACAGTAATCCAGCATTCCGTTAAACTCGCTGTAATCTGCAGGCGCCATTATAGTCAGATTGGGTATATGACTGAGGTATGACAAGTCGTATAAGCCCTGATGAGTCTCGCCGTCATCGCCTACAAGGCCGGCCCTGTCAATTGCAAAAATCACATGCAGCTTCTGCAGAGCAACATCGTGCAGTATCTGATCATAAGAACGCTGTAGAAATGTGGAATAAACCGCTACGACAGGCTTTATTCCAGTCTTGGCCAATCCTGCCGCAAAAGTGACGGCATGCTGTTCCGCGATCCCGACATCAAAAAACCGGTGGGGATACTTCTTTGAAAATTTGTCCAAACCCGTACCCAGCGGCATGGCTGCGGTTATTGCGGCCAGCTTGGGGTCGGCTGCAGCCAGCGCTGTTATTTTTTCTCCGAAAACATCTGAATAGGTCGGCCCATTATTCACCTTGACCTCTCCGGTTTCTACTTCAAATGGAGAGATCCCGTGAAAATCCTGAGGCTTGCTTTCAGCGAACTGATATCCCTTTCCCTTCTGGGTGAGCACATGGATAAGGACAGGTCCCTTCATTCCCTTGGCATTTGACAGCACCTTTGTCAGCTCTCCGATATCATGGCCGTCTATCGGACCCAGATACTTCAATCCTATTTCTTCAAAGAGCATCCCTGGCATAACAATATATTTTATTGTGCCCTTAGCTCTTTTTAATGCCTTTGCAGCCTTAGTACCACCCGGAAGCTTGTTAAGGAAAATGTCAAAATCCTCTTTAGCCTTGTAATAGATCGGCTGAGTCCTTATTTTACTCAGATACCTTGAAAAACCGCCCACATTTTTGCTGATGGACATTCCGTTGTCGTTCAGTATGATTATCAGATTGTTGGGCGACCGTCCGGCGTCATTCAATGCTTCAAATGCCATTCCGCCCGTCAGAGCTCCATCGCCTATCACGGCGGCAACTGCATAATCCTCGTGCATCATATCACGTGCCTTGGCATAGCCGAGAGCTGCGGATATCGAAGTGCTGCTGTGTCCTGTATTAAAGCTGTCGTATTCACTTTCGGTTCCCTTGGGAAAGCCCGATAAACCGTTGAACTGACGTAATGTCCCGAATTGATCCTTTCGTCCGGTGATTATCTTATGGACATATGACTGGTGTCCCACATCCCATATTATCTTATCGTAAGGCGTGTTGAACACACTATGTAATGCCAGTGTCAGCTCCACAACACCCAGATTGGACGCCAAATGGCCTCCCGTTGTCGAAACCCTCTCCAGAAGGAAGCTCCTGATCTCATCAGCCAGTGACTGCAGCTCGGCTAATGTGAGTTTTCTTATATCCTCAGGTGATTTTATTTTATCCAGCAGATTTACCGCATCATTTTTTTCTTTCATTTTTTACTTTCCTTTTTCTTCTGAAAAACAAAATTTTATCTACAACAAATTTTACGATTACACTTACCTTATATATTATATAATTGCTGTTGCGCAGTGCCACATTCTTTCCAAGGGCTTTCCCTCCTACCGTAAGGGCCGTGATCATGCCTGTGACCATTAACTCCATCACTCTCACGGTCTCCCTTGCACCAATTACCCTGAAAATGATGTAAGCGCCGGCCGCTCCGCTGATGATGCCGCAAATATCTCCTACAACATCATTGCAGAAATTGGATACCTTGTCCGCGTTCCTTATCAGCCTTATGGCTTGCTTTGCGCCATACAGCTTTCTGGAGGCCATCGCGTGAAAAGGTGACTCCTCTGCTGCTGTAACAGCTGTTCCTATTATATCAAATAATATGCTGATCAGTATGATTAATAAAATAACCAGAAATGCTATAAAAATATCAGCTTCTTTCAGGATATCAGAAGATGCAGCCGTAAGGACAGCAGATATAAAAAAGGACACAAATGTTATGGTAAGGACCCAGACTATATTTTTACCTTTGGAACCTGCAACCATCGATGATCTGAATCTTACCTTCCTCTCATCGGCCGGGTGCTTGTAATTATCCTCCAACTGCCAACTCCTCCGAAATCTATGGATGGGACATGCCAGTGATCCTCTGTGTCCCTATTATTTTATGTAAACAGGTGGCGATATAATGAGTAAATTTTGCGGCTTAGGTCAGGCAGGATTTCCCCCGCAGATACTGAAATGTCGCCAAAACAGCGGTTTCCCTTTAAATCCGCAGCTGCCGCGTTACCGCTGGCAGAGCCTGATCACCACTTAGTCCACACTGCAATCCCCATTATATCTCATGCGGAACAGTCTAGGGGTTTTCCCCGGCAGTCTGACCGCTTCCTAGCCTCTTTTGCAAATAAGGTTTCAAACAGCGATAATGCGCTCATACCGGCCAGTACTCATGCATCTGATCCATTATCCACCATATTCACTCAAGGCAGGCTACGCTGTTCGCAGCATCATACGATACCGCCTAACAGGTTTAATCCCTGATCGTAGTCAATATACAGCATTATGACTTTTAGCAGGAGTTTTACTCCAATGCCTTAATGTCATAATGCAGTTTCTCTTCCACAAGTCAGGGTCTCCACGGTAAAGGGGTCCACGCCTGCATGCCATTGCAGATCGCCCCTAAACCTTAACTCCCAGCATCGACCCACCGCTGGGCGCAGCAAGCCGACACAAGGAACTTCATCGATATGCCCTTAAACGGATTTTTAGGCCCGTCTTTAGAAGCGGCAGTACTGACTAGAATACTGCGCCACCCTGTTTTTGAATTCTTATTATAACATATATGCGAAAGCTGATAAAGAATTACCTGAGTTCTGTTTTGCACCTTTAAAGACATGTTCGTTCTTTATGTCAATTTATCATCACTATACTCATCGATGCCTGCTGATAGCACTGTATTTCAACCCGGAGCGCCTTGTCAGCTATCTCTTTCCCTGATAAAAACCGCCAGCTCCTTCAGGAAGGCAGCCCTGTCTCCAAAACAGGTAAGGGTTTTCACTGCTGCTGATACTGTTTCCTCCAGCAGTTCCTCTGCTCTGTCGATACCATACAATACGGCATATGTCGTTTTGTTTGATGCCGCATCACTGCCCGTTGGCTTTCCCATCTGTTCCTGACTGCCCTTGACATCCATGATATCATCCTTGATCTGGAATGCCAGACCTATATACTCCGCATATTTTCCAAGGCTCTCATACTCATCCGGTCCAGCTCCGCAAATACTTGCTGCTGCAAGCACGGGTGCCTTTATAAGTGCCCCGGTCTTACACCTGTGCATTTGCTCCAGTGTCTCTTTTGATATTGCCTTTCCTTCAGATTCAATATCTATCATCTGTCCGAGGATCATGCCTTCAGCACCTGCGCTGACAGCTATGACATTCATTGCTTTAGCATAGTTTTTTGTCATATGATCGTTTTTTACAACATGCGATATCATCAGTTCATATGCCTTATTGAGCAAAGCGTCACCGGCAAGTATCGCCGTGGCTTCTCCAAAGACTTTGTGACTGGTTGGCATCCCTCTCCTGAAATCATCATTGTCCATTGCAGGCAGGTCGTCATGTATAAGTGAATATGTATGTATCAGTTCGATTGCGCAGGCAAATGTCAGCACATCATCTTTGCTGCCTCCCAACAGCTCGCATACAGATAGCGCAAGTACAGGCCGCAGCCGCTTTCCTCCTGCTGCCACACTATACTTCATAGCATCATAAATGACAGAGCCGGGGCCATTGCCCTTCGTAAACAAACTGTCCAGCGCAGTGTTAACTTCCCCTAGATATTCGTTGTATTTATGCTTGAAGTCCATTGGTCATTTCCTTTTCAATTATGCCGTTTTCGCCTTCAATAAGCATAGTTATGCTTCTCTCAGCTTCATCCAGCTTCTTGTTGCAATACTTCGTCAGCTCCACGCCCCTCTGGAAAAAGCCTATGGACTCATCCAGTGTGAGCTCTCCCTTTTCCAGCTTCTTGACTATTCCCTCCAGTTCGGCAATAGCCTGTTCAAATGTGATGGCTTCACTATTCATCATTATCCCCCTTGATACCTTCCACAGTACAATCCAGCTTTCCGTCCGTCAGACTTATTTCCAGTCTCTCTCCCAGACTAACTGAATGTACTGACTTTATCAGAGTATCGTCTTTCTCAGACCTGATTATACAATAGCCTCTTGCCAGCGAACTGAGCGGGCTGAGTGTATCCAGCGTGGCGGCCAGCAGTGACAGCCTGTTCCTGTACTCGCCCTTCAACGCCTCCAGAGCCTTTTCCATGTACTTCTTCTGTACATCCAGCAGCATTCTGTTCTGGTATATCCTGTTATATGGCTGTCTGAATGCAACACTTCCTTCGAGGCGCTTTATAATCAGCCTTTCCATGGATGTCTTTTTATTTACTGCATTCCTCAGACGCATTTTCAATCCATCCAGCCTGTTCTCCACCACAGCTCTTTCCGGCATGGCCAGCTCTGCAGCTGCCGAAGGCGTAGGAGCCCGAACGTCAGCCGCAAAATCGCATATGGTGAAGTCAGTTTCATGACCTACTGCTGAAATGACCGGTATATGTGAATCATAGATGCTCCTGGCAACGATCTCTTCATTGAAGGGCCACAGGTCCTCAAGCGACCCGCCGCCTCTGCCGACAATGATCACATCGACATTATCGAGTTCATTGAACCGGCGAACCGCAGCTGCGATCTGCCCTGCCGCCAGCTCTCCCTGGACCTGGACAGGATAGAGCTTTATATTTACATTGTAGAATCTTCTGCTGAGAACATTTATTATATCCCGTATGACGGCGCCGGTGGATGAAGTGACAACTCCGATGGAACGCGGAATATACGGCAGCTTCTTCTTTCTCTCCTCATCGAAAAGGCCTTCTGCCTGCAGCTTTTTCTTGAGCTGCTCATAGGCTATGTAAAGAGCGCCGATCCCATCCGGCTGCATTTCCTCAGCATACAGCTGATATTGGCCGTCCCGTTCAAACACGGAAATATACCCTCTGATAATAACCTTCATACCGTCTTCGGGTACAAATGTAATAGAAGATGCATTTGATCTGAACATCACACATTTGAGTACGGATTTTTCATCCTTCAGTGTAAAATAAAAATGACCCGAATAGTGGCTCTTGAAATTCGACAGCTCGCCTTTTACCCACAATCCGGAAAGAATGACATCCTTGGATACAAGCTCCTTGATATATCTATTAAGTTCGGATACAGTAAGAGCGTTCATTTTGGGCATGATAATCAACCGCCGTTATTCTGATCTTCCGTATTGGAATCACTATTTGGATCGCCAGTGGAAATCTTGCTCAATATGCCGTTGATAAAGGAGCCTGCCTCCTCGCTGCTGTAACGCTTTGCCAGTTCGACAGCCTCGTTGACTGAAACATTGTAAGGGATATCCTCTCTGTAGCATATCTCATAAATGCTCAGACACATGATAGAGAGGTCAATTTTTGATATCCTGCCTATCTTCCATCCTTTGGAATGCTTTTCGATCAGATTGCTGATCGATTCCTTGTTGGCAAACACGCCGTCAATGACATCATTTATATATGCCTTGTCATTGGGTGCCAGGGAATTCTCTTCAAAGAAATGCTCTTTTTGAGCTTCCCGGTCATCCTTCTGTATTTCCAATTGGTATAACAGCTTCATAGCCATCTCTCTGGAGGCTCTGCGTCCCATTGTTTATCCTCCTCATATCACCTTGCTCTGTACATCTGCAAGGAACGTACGCCGGTCAGCGATATGTACCCGGCGGTAAGACCCTGTCAAGCAGGTTTTTTATGTAGTTTTTATCTTCGTGCAATCTTTTTCCAATATAATAACCCAGTCCGGTCAATATTGCAATAAAAAGCACCTTCAGAAATCCAAGGATCAATATGAGTACAGCCATGATAAAACCAATGGCTGCGCCCTTCACAGCGCCCTTGTGTTCATTGTAATATGTCAGTATCTTTTCTGTATTCATTCCAAAGCCTCCTTATTCAACCCTGGGCTTGTATGTGACACCTGAGTAGATGCTGTCAACGATCACCTTCACATTCTTGACCGTAATGCCGGAAGCATCCTCCACGGATTTTTTGACCCGTCCCTGCACCTCTTCGGAAATGACAGGTATGCTTATATCAGGCATCACGACAACCCTGACCTCTATATCGACCCCATCCTCTGCTTTTTTGACAAGCGTCTTGGATTCCCTTATGCCGGTGGATCTCTTGGATGCATTGCTGGCAATGTTCTCGATGGAATTCAGTGATATCCTGATTTCCCCGATATTAGTATGTTTGCTGACAGCCTTTTTATCCTTGCTGCTTCTGACTCCCGATAAAAGGAACATGATACTCAGGGCAAAAAACAGCAGTGCCGTGACAAATACTACGATTCTCAGCGCTGTGGCATTATCTGTAGAAATAACATGTATTATGCTTTCTGAAATATCTACGTATGCCTGCGGATCTATGACTATATACATTGCGAATGCAGAAACTACAGCCAGGCAGAATGCATATATTGCAAGCAGGACTCTGAAAAGAATTTTCATTTTCAATACCACCCCTCTTTAGATTTTCCTCTTTTGTCGATAAACAGCTCTCGTTAGCTAATATTTACATTATATTTTATTTTCCCAAAAAAATAAACCCTGACGCGGGTTTATTATCTAATACGTTTTTATTTTGTTTTTGTCTGTTCCTCCAATAGATCCTTCTTGTGTTCCTTCTCTATATTTACACCCTGTATATGTATGTTGACTTCAACAACATTCAAACCGGTCATATCTTCCACGGCATTCTTGACCTTTTCCTGAATGGTCCAGGCCACCTCCGGGATACGATAGCCATAGTCAACTATGATAAACAGATCTATCGCCGCTTCCTTTTCTCCCACCTCGACCTTTACGCCCTTCGAGAGGTTCTTTCTGCCCAGCGCTTCAGCTATACCGCCTGCTATACCGCCGCTCATGGACGTAACACCCGGGACCTCCATCGCTGCTATACCGGCAATGATCGCCACGACCTCGTCGGTAATCTTTATGGTCCCAAAATCGTTGACCACACTTTGTATATTTTCTTCCATCACTTACCTCCATAGGCTTATTCGTGTATAACACATTATAACATGGTAAAATGATTGAAACAACTGTCAGAACATTGTCTTGATATGTATATCGGATACATCCACATCGGCCTGTCTTGTCACTATGTCAGTGATCTGCGCCGTCTGTGAGGTGGTAAGGCTTGGAGTTTTAATAACTATATCTATGCTTCCGTTATCTGCAAACAGAATGAAGCTCTCTTCAAATCCCATTTTATTGATCAGCGTTTCGATCCTGGTCTCTTTTTCTGTGTTTTCAACGATGGCTATCATCTTGCCGTGGGCCTCATCCTTGATCTCCACGCTGGCATTGATGTCTTCGGTTATGGCCTTCAGCGATTCGGCGGCCTCGCCCCTGCTCTGTTCCTTATCCATTCTGGCCTGAACAAAGTAATCATTTGCTATTTTTGATGCAGTTACATTTTTCTGGTCGTCGAAATTCTCGGCTGCATCCATTTCGGAACCTTCAAAGCCTTCATTATAGATCTCATTGTCGACGTATACAGCCTCTCCCAGCTTCCCCTCCGCATCCGCCGCGGTGCTTCCCTGTCTGTAGCTGTACTGCAGGTAACCTGCCACTACTATCAAAAGTATCAATGCTAAAATGACAATCTGCTTCCTTTTAAATACCATCATCACTCTGCCCCCTTCATGAAACTTGCAAATGTTTATTTTATTTTTTGTCCATCTTAATAAATAATATATTCATGTCTGCATACGTTTATAACGTCTCTGTTTAAAAGAAAATAATTTACTTTTTCATTTGGATCACCTGTACCTTGTGCATAGGTACATCAAGTACAACTGTCACTGCATTGCATATCTTGTCCCTGACTTCGACGCTGTCAGCGCCCTGCGCAACTACAAGGACGCCTTTCACCTCAGGTTCAAGCTGTTTCAGGACCACCGGACGTTTGCCGCCTGAAGGTGAATCCTCATAAGCAAGCTCACTTTCATATTCCTCCTCTCTTGCCTTCCTTGTGCCTCCCTCACTGTCTTTCTCCTCAGTGTTGCTGCCGGCTTTTTTTATGTCATAGGCAGGTACGCTTTCCCTGGAAGCTGAGTAGGTGATCATTACATCGACCCTTCCAACTCCCTGTATCTGGGACAACAGCGTTTTCAGCCTCATCTCTGTTTCATTCCCGTAGCCTGCCGGCTGATTAGTCTCTGCATCTCCTGTCGTCCTTTCATCAAGCCTGGCAGAAGGCTCTTCACTTTCTTTTTTAGGATTCAGCATTGCCGAGCCTGCGATAATGATTATTACTCCGATGATTATCACAACAGCAGTGTTCTCGATCAGCTTTTTTCTGTCCTGACGGTTGATCCAATCCTTTATTTTCTTTATTATGCCATTGATGATTTCCATTAACCTCACCTCTGTATCTGTTTTATGATTATGTTCTCCCTGTGGACTCCGAATACATCTCCGATCCTGTTTTTCAGCCTCTCATCCAATCCGGCATCATATACCACACTGCCCGTGCCATCTGCCACGTTGTCAGAGTCACTTCCGGCCTGTCCGGCTACCTTGATACTGTCTATTTTCTTAATGGCAATATTGCCCTTCCCGCCATTCACCCCCGATGTACCTGATGAAGCACCTTCTGCGGCATTTTCAATAACAGCATTGATGTAGATACGCTTGATCTCTCCAAAGTTTTTCGAATCACGGTCCTCATTTATAATGATATCTGCCTGTGCATCCTGTACTCCATCCACTTCCCTTGCACTAAGTGTGATCTGCTCGATAATACGGCTCCGGTAAAGCTCGATCGTCTGCCTCAGCTGCTCATCCTCCAACAGCTTGCCTGCTTTTTCGATTTCTCTCTTATCAATATTGCTGGCTGCCGCAGTTTGAGCTGCAGCAAAGTCAAAGTTTTTCCCGAACAGTCCAGTAATGGGCTCGATTATAACGATAATGAGTATTGTACCTGTCAGAAGATTGACATACTTCTTCATTTTGCCTCTGGGGAGAAGCATCTCAATAATAACTATGAACAAAACCAGCATTACGATATTAACTGTCCACTCTTTTAAAAAATCCAGCATGGCTTCTCCTATCTCAGCATGGCACTCAGGTTTCCGGCACTTATGAGAGCAGTCACTGAAATAATGAACATAACAGCTACCGCTGCAGTCAGTGCAAATATGTGAAGCATCGATCCTGCCACATCGTTGATGCAGTTTGTTATCCTGGTTTCCGAAATGGGCTCCAGCAAAGCGCTGGCAGCCTTGAACAAGCCTACCATTGCGATTATCTTGATCAAAGGCACCAGGCAAATGAGGAGTATCCCAATCATTGCCGCAGCTCCTGCAGCATTCTTTATCAGAAGCGTACAGCCTATGACAGTGTCGGCAGCATCAGCAAGGGTCTTTCCGACAATGGGGATAAATGTGCTGATAGCAAATTTGGCAGCCTTCTGGGTAGCCCCGTCAATAACTGCGCCAAGTGAACCCTGCAGCGTAACTGCAATAATAAACACTGTCAGTATGATACCAAGTGCCCATGAAACGATCTGTTTTAATAAATTAACAAGTCTGGTGAGCTGGATTTTATCAGATATATTATTTACGATAGTTAATATATTTGACATGAAAACAAGAGGAACAAACACATTCCTTATCAGTGTTGCCGCTGTTTCTACGATCAGCAGAAGTATGGGATGCATTATGCCCCCGGCCGTTATATTGCCTCCTGAAATGAGCAGCGCAAGCAAAACAGGCAAAATAGCATACATAAAGCCCACCATATTGTCAATGATGCCAATACCCATATTTATCACCGTTCCAAAGCTGACAAGCAATATTGAGACTGTCACGACATAACATACAAAAAAAGCTATCCGTCCGGCGCCTTCACTCATAAAATCAGCCTGCAGATTTTTCAGGAGCGCACATATTACTACAAGAACGGTAATTTTGATAAGTATACCGATGTTCTGGTATAATTCCTTGAAAAAAAACCTCAGAACATTGTTTCCAACACCTTTAAGGTCCAGCCCGGGCGATCCGGTCAGCAGATCTTTCATAAGCTCATCCGCATCATAGCCTCCAAGCAGCCCGAAGCTTTCATCATCAGTATAATTCTCCAGCTCATTTCTGATCTTATCAATCCCTCCAGTATCGGCCTGACGTTCTATTAAATGATCACTTTCATTAATCACTGAACTATTATCAGCAGCCATACAATATCCTGTCATGAACAGAAACATAAAAAAGATTACAGATGCAAATACAAGCTTTGATTTTTTTCTTTTGCGGCACATAGGATTTGTCCTCCTGCTATGGCATTATTTTAAGGATCAAGTCCATAAGAGAAGTTATTATAGGTACAGCCAGAACAACGATAGTGACCTTTCCTGCCATCTCGATCTTTGATGCGATCGCTCCCTCGCCGGCATCCCTGCATATCTCAGCCCCAAATTCAGCTATATATGCTATTCCGGTAATTTTCAGCACTGTGATGAAATAGGCCGGCTTTATCCCAGCCTTGTCCGCATATTCGTCAAGCATGTCAACAACGGCTGATAATTTCGAAGCCAGCAGCATGAATATGATCGCTCCTGCGACTATACTTACCTGAACGGCGATCTCGGGCTTCTGTTTCCTCAAAATCATTATTATCACAGTTGACACGAGTCCGATCCCGATTATCTGCAGAATTTCCATACCTCTCTCTCCTAATCGTCAGTCGAGTCTGAATATAGTCTTGACCGTATCGAAAAGCACTGCGATCTCTTTTACAACCATAAGAAGAACGACGATCAGACCGGCAAGGGTAGTCATCATTGCCTGTTCCTCTCTCCCCGACCTTATCAGCAGCTGGTTGAGCACTGCCACAAGTATTCCGATAGCTGCTATTCTGAAAATCAAGTCAACACCCATAAATCGAACAACCCCTTTTCGAATGATTCCGAGTATATAAATATGCAATTACAACAGGACTATAACCACGGCGATACCGCCAAGCATTCCAAGACTTCTGTACATGTTTTCATTCTTTTTCCTGCTTTCCTCCGCTTTATTCTCCTGCAGTGCAAGCTGTCCAAGAGTCAGGCGTATATTCTTGACCTGGCCTTCTATATCCGTATTGCCAAGCAATTTTCCGAAGGAAAGCAGTATCTCCTCATCCTCCCTGTTCAACGCCGTCCTCCTGATGTTCTGCCGCACTGCCTGTTCCCATGCTTCCGAAGCATTAGCGGCTTTACCTTCCTTCAATATTTCAACCGTTCTCCTGAAAAAGCTACCAGTCCCGCTTGCGCTGACCCTGCCGATCCTTTCAAAAGCTTCAGTGATGATATCCGACAGGTAGCTGATCTGATTTTCAAACATCTGCAGCAGACTCTGCATTTCTCTCAGCTGCACAGGCCTTTTGCCGCAATCCCCTGAAAGGATGAACCCCAGAACGCTGCATGATAATATGACGATAATACTGCCTGCAATTTTAAACAGCATTTATATCAACCCCTGTCATTACACTCATATCCGTGCCATCAATAACCTCTGCAAGAGATCCCGGACCATTTGAGTCATTGAGTACGACATATCTTTCAAACACTTTGTCCTCGACCAGCATAAGTACCTCCCTCCTGCTTTTCAGCTCCGAGATATTGTAGCCGTGAGCCGTGGTAATGATCCTGACTCCTGCATTCAGCACACTGTGCACCGCCTCCCTGTCGCCTTCGTTTCCGATTTCATCGGTGATTATGACCTTCGGTGACATTGACCTTATCATCATTTTCATTCCTATATTTTTAGGGCAGCCATCAAGTACATCCGTTCTTATTCCAACATCATTCTGTGGTATGCCCTTCACACATGCCGCCAGCTCTGACCTCTCATCCACTATTGCCACCTTGATTCCTTTAAAACCGGCTTCTGTAATGCCATTGCTCAGATTCCTGGCTATATCTCTCAAGATTGTTGTTTTACCGCATTGAGGCGGTGATATTATGAGAGTGTTGTAAACATCGGAGCAGTTCCTGATAACATATCCCATTACTTTGGCAGAGCATCCGAATATCTGATTGGATAGCCTTATATTCAGTCCTGAGATATCCTTTACGTTTTTGACTGAGGCGCCGTCCATAACAGCTCTCCCTGTCAGGCCTACCCTATGTCCGCCTTTGATGGTTATATAACCATTCTTGATTTCTTCCTGATATGCATAGATCGAGTTCTCGCTCATCAGTTCAACACAATCCCTTATATCCTCCTGAGTAACTGTAAAACTGCCAAAAGGCTTCGAAGAAGGCAGTCCGTCTTTTCCGATAAACCATTCTCTGTAGTAGTTGAGCAAAACAACCGGCTTGTCTGCCCTCAGACGTATTTCTTCAAGGGGCCCGAGTCCATGGGCCATTGCTCCTTCAATGGCTATTGCGACTCTCTTTGAAAGCATGGGGAGTATGTCCTTTTTCAGACTGCTTGTACCTATCATAGCAACCTCTCTTCCTCCTTACTTGTTATTAATACTATTAGGCTTTGTCCAGTTTTATGACTGTTAAGAATTTCAATAGGAAGAACAAAAATATTGATGTTTACCGCGCTCGCCACAGGTAATATAATAGTAAGCAAGGATGGCTTATTTGAGCGAAGGGGGAAAATTCCATGAATTTGACTTCACTTAACCATACGATTGCACTGATCGGCCGTATTTTCGACACAAGGCGAAGCACAGTTCCATTTCTGGAAACGGTGCCGCAAAAGCCGTCATGTTCAATAACTCCTATAGAACAGCCTTTCGAGAGGGCAACGCCGGAGTCACAGAATGTTCCATCAAAGAAAATAAAGAATTTTTTAAAGGCTCTTGTCGATGATCCCTCTCTTAATATGCACAATATAATGATACTGCGAAACGGCAAGGTAATATGTGAAACAAGCTTCGGGGCAAACGACATGAAAATATGGAAAAGCACATTTTCTGCCTGCAAGAGTATTACCTCCCTGGCAATCGGTATGCTTTGCGACGAGGGTAAGCTGGATCTTGATGAAAAGATAATAAATATCTTTGATAAACAAACGACACCGTTATTGCGTGTAAAATTGGCGAACCTGACAGTCCGCAGCCTGCTTACAATGACAAGCGCTGTTGTGTTCAATGAAGCTGTTTCCATGACGGAGTCCGATTGGGTGAAGAGCTTCCTGAATTCAGCGATGAAGGGTGAAATAGGCAAAACCTTCAATTATAACAGTCTGAATACTTACATGCTTTCTGCGATCGTTTGTCAGATAACAGGCGAGGGGTTGACCGAATACCTGGAGAAAAGGCTATTTGGCCCTCTCGGAATCACAAACATCTTTTGGGAGAAATGTCAGAAGGGCATTGAAAAAGGCGGCTGGGGCCTGTACATCAGGATGGAGGACATGGCCAAGATCGGCCAGCTGGTACTTCAGAAAGGCAAATGGAACGGGCAGCAGCTGATCTCGGAGGAATACATAGTCGAGGCAACAAAGCCCCATATGGACACACCGGCAGGTTACGGCGATTTTAATTATGGCTATCAGATCTGGGTCGGCAGGAAGCTCAATACATTTTTATTCAATGGCATGTTCGGTCAGAACGTGCTTTGCTTCAGGGATAACGGGATCATAGTCGTAACAAATGCCGGGAATGACGAGATGTTCCAGCAAAGCAACTATTTCAAGCTTGTGCAGCAATATTTTTCAGAATCCTTTAACAAGGATCTGAAGCCTGACCCCAACGCTTGTGAGGAATTATCCGATTTTCTGAAAACACTGAATACCCCAGCTGTATTAAGGCCTCGAAAGCTCTCCGGCCTGATGAGATTAACAGGTAAAGTACTTCCTCTTCCTTCGGAGTGCTTTAAGCTGAATGGCAAAGTATATATCACCAAAGATGAGAATGCAGGCTCTACAGGTCTTCTTCCCAATGTCCTGCAGTCCATCCAGAATAACTATACACAAGGAGTCCATTCCATATCCTTTGAAATCAAAGATGAAAGGTTCTATCTGGAATATAAGGAAAAGGACGAAAGCTACCGGTTCGAAGTAGGTTTCGATAAAAACACCGTGTCGGATATCTCCTTCCACGGTGAACAATACAGAATAAGTATAGGTGCCAGGTTTACCAATGATGAGGATGACAGGCTTGTACTCAAGATAGAGCTGTTATTCCTGGAAACCTTCAGTACAAGGACCCTGAAGCTGTTCTTCCAGGGTGACAATATGACCCTTCGCCAATTGGAGCGTCCCGGAAAGGAATTTGTGATACAGTACCTGACTGATATCAAGTATGAACTTGAAGATAAGCCCGTTTTCGGTACGGCAATAAACAGGTTCGGCACTGATTACCTGAACTACAAGATTGAACGCCTGTTTTCTCCTGAAATTATTTTTGAACAGGAACCTGATAATAAATGATATATTATCACATTATTTCAAACTTCCGAATTTGTTCAGCGGCCATAGTCTGAATACGGCTCTGCCTTCGATCTGCCTGCGGTCGATCACGCCGAAGGTCCTGCTGTCCTTGCTGACCTCCCGGTTATCTCCGAGTACGAGGAATTCTCCATCCTTCACCTTTACCGGAAAGGGCTGCTCCCTTTGATATGTCAGGCCCTTGGCATACGGCTCCGAAAGCTCCTCCCCGTTCAGGTACACCTTTCCGTCCTTTATGTCCACCTCATCGCCTGCCGTTGCTATGACTCTCTTCACAAGCCTGATATTTGTCTTGCTCTCAACAGGCTTGAAAATCTCACTTACATCGGTCAGGTAAACCTTGATCCTGTCAAAATAATTCTCAGGGTATTTGTCCTCCAGGAAGACTATAATATCTCCCCGTGATGGTTCTCCAAAGACATAGCTCAGTTTTTCAACGAAAAGGTGCTGGCCTTCCAGCAGCGTATCCTTCATCGAAGTCTGTCTGACCTGTGTTGTAGCAAATACTACTGTATTCAATACAGACACTATCAGAAACGCCGCGGCGAAAACCACGATCCACTCCCATATCTCTCTGAGCACTGCTTTTGCAGACATATCAACACCCCTTATGAATATTTTGACCAAATTCCAATAAAAAGGCGGGTCTTCTGTCGCCAGAACCCACCTTTCATAATATTTCTTTAAAAACCCGTATGGATCTATTCGTCGGAATCGTCGTCACAATCCTGACATTCTCCGCAGTCACAGCTCCATTCGATCTCGATTTCCTTATTGCAGTGAGGACAAAGAACCGTATCCTTTTTCATAAAGGCGTCATGGAGATTTACTGTCTCTCCGCAGTGAGGACAGTCAAACTCGGCAAAAACCTCTTCCTCGTCATCATCCTCGTCTTCTTCCTCATCATCTTCGTCTTCTTCGTCATCACATTCTTCATCATCAAGATCATATATAAGGCTCTCGATCTCAGCCAGGTCCTCATCCATCTCATCCACCTGTTCGCTGAGCTCTTCCTGGACCTCTTCGATATCGTCAACTGCCAGGGCAACATCGTCCAGCACTTCAAGGATCGCCTTGAAAAGCTTGCCCTCATTAGTGTCGTAATCCAGCCTCATTCCTTCAGCCAGTCCCTTGATATATGCTACCTTTTCCTTTAAATAATTCATAATTACCTCCATAATAATACAAACACGATATAATGCTTTAAATAATATTCCCGCCGGATATCACATTATACAATTTGCGGTCATGCCCTTTCCAGATAATCGCCGGTCCTGGTGTCGATCCTTATGATGTCTCCCTGGTTAATAAACAGGGGAACCTTGACTATCGCACCTGTCTCAAGCGTTGCAGGCTTCGTTGCTCCGGTTGCAGTATCGCCCTTGAAGCCGGGTTCGGTTTCGATGATCTCAAGCTCCACAAATGTCGGAGGCTCTATCCCGAATACGTTTCCCTTGAATGAAAGTATCTTTACCACCATGTTCTCCTTGACAAACTTGAAGGTATCTCCGATGGTAGCCTTGCTTATCGGCTGCTGCTCAAATGTCTCCGTATCCATAAAATAGAAAAGATCGCCGTCATTGTACAAATACTGCATGTCCTTTCTCTCAATGTGTGCCTTGGGCATTTTATCAGTGGGATTGAAGGTTCTTTCAACTGTCGCGCCGGTTATGACATTCCTGAGCTTCGTCCTGACGAACGCAGCGCCTTTGCCCGGTTTTACATGCTGAAATTCAACTATCTGGAAAACCTGTCCATCCAATTCAAAAGTAGCACCGTTTCTAAATTCTCCCGCTGTTATCATAAATCCTTACCTCCGTTGTTTTATATCTGATACCGATGTATATCAACTTGTGCAATATGTACCCTGTCGTAACTATATAATATTAAATTAAAATATCATTCATTTCAAGAAAAATTTTCATATCCGGCTAAATAACTATCATTTCCTTTGTTGATGCAGTCAGTATCCGGGCGTTCATTCCATCCACAACCACCATGTCTTCGATCCTTACTCCTCCCAGATCGGGAATGTATATTCCGGGCTCCACCGTTACTACCATACCGTCCTGCATCACGATATCCCCTCTTGCTGATAATGTCGGATCCTCATGGATATCGAGACCCACTCCGTGGCCAAGACCATGCCCGAAGCACTCCCCATATCCGGCTCCACATATATATCCTCTGGCTGCCGCATCGATCTCTTTTCCTGCCCTGTCTTTTTTTACAGCCTTCAGTCCAAGCAAATTCGCCTCAAGAACAATGTTGTAGATCTTCTCCAGCTCATATCCGGGTTTGCCCAAAAATATCGTTCTTGTCATATCAGAGCAGTAT
The DNA here is from genome assembly GCA_023435305.1 of Bacillota bacterium. Lineage (GTDB taxonomy): Bacteria > Bacillota > Clostridia > Acetivibrionales > DTU013 > DTU013. The sequence goes on along the minus strand of JAEYRV010000004.1, from coordinate 137,367 downwards.
CCCTTGTATATCGCACCAAAATCCAGTGTTATAACATCGCCGGCTTCGATTTTTTTGTCCGAAGCTACTCCGTGAGGCATCGAAGCGCGTTTACCCGATGCTATGATTGTCTCGAAGGAAGGGCCTTCCGCCCCGAGCCGCCTCATATGATGCTCCATTTCAGCGGCAACCTCTATTTCCGACAATCCCGGTCTGATAAAGCCCAATATATGTGAGAAAACCCTATCGGCAATATCTACGGCCTTGCTTATTATTTCGATTTCCGACTCATCCTTGACCCTGCGCAGCTCCTCCACCATCCTGCCCAGAGGGACCATGCCGGCCGACAGCCTTTTCGCATATTCATTGTATTGTGCATATGTCAAATCTTCGTCTTCAAAGGAAAGCTCCTTTATATTGTCGCTTTCAAGCAGCTTGTTCAATTCTTCGAATATGCTCCCCTGATAACGGACTATCTCATAATCCGGAGCCTGTACCGCAGCCTGCTGTGTATACCTGAAATCAGTTATCAGCACTGCCCTGTCATGATTTATGTACAATATTGCCGATGTCCCGGTAAAACCGGACATATACATGTAATTGGCCCTTCTTGTTATAAGAGCTGCCTGCGAATTCTTCAGCTTCATTTTTATACGAAGATTTTTTAACCTGTTTTGATATATCTCAGACAATTTCATTTCTCCTTTTCTATTCTCTCAGAAGCATCGATGCCGCCTTCAGAGCCACTAAATAGCTGTCAGCTCCAAAACCGCTGATCTGTCCGCTGCAAACCGGCGCTATGACTGATTTGCTTCGGAATTCCTCTCTGGCGTGGATATTGCTCAGGTGAACTTCAATGCATGGCAGCTCGACTGCCTTAACTGCATCTCTTATCGCAATGCTGTAATGGGTATAGGCTCCGGGATTGAGGATAACAAGATCATATTTGCCCCTGGCTTCATGAAGCTTGTCGATTATCTCGCCCTCATGGTTAGTCTGTATGAAATCCACATCCATGTCCAGCAGCTGAGCTTCATTATTTACAGCAGCCGCTATCCCGGCCAGTGTAACCGTCCCGTACACGTCTGTTTCCCTTGTCCCTAGCAGATTCAGATTGGGACCGTTTATTATAATGATCTTTTTTTGCATATCGATATGATTCCCCTTTGCAATACCATGTATCCATACACATATAATGAGCTGTTATCGGCTGTAAGTCCGCACAGTCATATATGTCTGGGTTTTCTCTTTACAAGTACCGCAGCCTTTGTTATCGCTGCAACTACATCCACCTCGAACTGCTGCCCAAGTGTATTGATCTTCGAATAAAGCTCGCCCTTCTCTGTCACAACATATTTGGGAGGAAGATCATTAAGAGCAATAGCCGCTATATCAAGAAGACATTTTTCACAGGTGCACATATTGATATCTGTCAATATCTCCTTCATCTGCCCGAATACGATCTCCTCCATGTAATTTTTTATCTGTGCCATTATACTTCCTCCTCTGCCGCTTGTTAATTAAATATATTTGCTGTGTCATTAAAATCCCATGTAGCCGTAAAACCACCATACCAGATTCCAGCCCCACATGATAGTCACAAATGCTCCTATTACGATAAAAGGCCCGAATGCAACAGTATCTCTTCTCTTTTTTATCCCAAACAGCATAAGCGCCATCGAAATCAGACCTCCCAGCAGGATCGAGACCGCAAGCGCCGCTATGCCCAGCTTCCAGCCCAGGAACAGTCCGATGGGAGCCATCAGCTTCACATCGCCCATGCCCATGGCATCCTCAGTCCTGTAGATCAACGAGCCCAAGATCGCGATCAGCAGCAGAAAACCGGAGCCCGGCAGAATTCCTGCAAGAGGCGTCCACCATTTGCTGTCTCCGAATATTCCGGCCATTGGGTTGAAGCAGTTATAAATGAAAAACACAAGTCCTCCCGCCAGACCTGCAAGGACAAGGCCGTTGGGTATGATCCTGTGGTCGATATCAATAAAGAATACTGCGATCAATATCATCATCAGATAAGCATAGGCAAAAAACGGAACGGTAAGGCCGAATTGTGAAAAAAGCACCACAAATATTACCGCCGTCAAAAGCTCTATCAAAGGATATCGTGGTGAAATACGCTCACCGCAGTGTCTGCATTTGCCTCTGAGAAATATGTAGCTGAATACAGGTACAAGATCTAATGCGGTCAATCTGTTGCCGCAGCTTGTACATGATGAGGGCGGAGTAACGATGGATTTGCCCTCAGGGATCCGATAGATGAGAACATTCACAAAAGATCCTATGATCAGCCCCAGAATAAAAATAACTACATATAAAAAACCCAGCATATTCCCCCCGACCAATCAATGCGAAATTTGAATTATTTCCTGATTTCGTTAATTCTCCACAAAGTATAAAAAACCCTTTAAACTGTCAAATATTTTAAGAATTCTGTTAACAGCTCATCGGCATCGTTTTCAGGCACGCGTACGTCCATCCATATCTCGAAAGCCCTCAAGCCCTGATAAAAAAGCATGCCTGCGCCGTTGACAGCCCTGCAGCCCTTTGATGCTGCATACTTTAAAAGCACGGTTTCAGCCGGATTATATATGACATCGTAAACGATCGGTTTTGATAAGAACCTGATATCATCCATTAACGGACTTGAGTTTATATCAGGATGCATACCTACAGAAGTAGTATTAATTATCACATCAAACTGCTCAAGGACATTGCGTGCTTCATCCGAACCAGCAGCTGCCGTAAAGGCTGAAGCATTACTCTCCAGGACAGATTTCAGACCAGTATTTATATATTCTGCTATCTCGTCTGCTTTAGATCTCGTTCTGTTGATAATGCAGATCCTGCTTGCTCCTTCAATTGAGATCTTTACCGCAAGGGCCTTTGCAGTGCCGCCTGCTCCGAGAACACAGACATCTTTCCCTTTCAGGCTTGTTCCCGTCTGCCTTTCAAAAGCGCGTACGAAACCATGACCGTCCGTATTGTGTCCAATAAGCCTTCCATTCTTTATATGTACTGTATTTGCAGTACCAAGAATACGTACTTCCTCACTGGACTCGTCAAGATACTCAAGTATTGCTTCCTTAAACGGTATAGTAACATTGAAGCCTGCGAATCCCGCTGCCTTAAGTCCGGCCACAGCATCTCCCAGGCTTCTCCTGTCAGGCTTCATCGGAATATATATGCCGTTCAGCCCCATCATATTAAAAAGCGTATTGTGAAGGAACGGTGAAACCGTGTGCTCCACCGGATTTCCCAACAGTCCCGTAAGCTTTGTTGTTCCGTTGACTCTCTTGTCCAGCTCCATATCCTTACCTTTTACTTTCAATATACCTTTCCATGATGCGTTTCTCAAATATGCGTTTAAATCTGACGAGCCGACCTTCACGCTTATCGATAGGCTTGACGAGTATCGTGAACATACCTGCTCTGTTGCCTCCGTACACGTCCGTGAAAATCTGATCTCCAATGACCGCTATGCTTTCACTGTTGAGCCCCATCAGCCTTCCGGCCCTGTAAAAGGCAGCTGTAGCCGGTTTCATAGCCCTGTGGACAGCATTGAGCTTTATTCTTTCATTGAATCTGATTACCCGTTTTCTGGCGGCGTTCGATACTATGCACATTTTATAACCGGCGGCCTTCATTTGTTCTATCCATCTGACCGCATTCTCATCGGCGTCGGCAACATGGTTCGGGACTAGGGTATTATCTATGTCGAGGATAAGTCCCTTGATCCCGTTTTTCTTCAAAAGCTCATCTGTTATTTCATTTATACTGCTTATATAGATTTCCGGATAGAAATTGCTGTTCATTGTCCCTCCCGCTGATCCGCCTGTATTTGCATTTTTTTCATCTGTTTCGCTTGTAATAATAGCAAATAATCATTGCATTGGCAACGCCGGCGTATGCTTCGGTCAGCTGATATATTTACCCATTTCCTCAGATGTCTCGATTAATTCCATTACGTATTTGTTGGTTACCTCTGCCTTCTCAAGATTCTGTGCAGTCAGATCGCTGGCTTGCTGAGCGCTTGCAGTCACTTCCTGGCTCACTGCCGAGATCTCATTGATGCTCTCTACTATTTTGTTATTTGCATTAAGTATCTTTATTATCTTGTCATTAACTCTGTCCACATTATCTTTTACTTCATACATTTTTCCGCTTATATCCCGGAATATTTCCAGAGTTCTGCCGACAAGAGCCGATTGCTCCTTGTTTGCTTCCTTGAGCTTTAACACAGCCTCCACCGACCTGTCCGAATGTTCATAAAGTTCAGATGTGATCCTGCTGATGCTGTTTATGGATTCCTTGCTCTGTGCCGCAAGCTTTCTTATTTCCTCGGCCACTACTGCAAATCCCTTGCCGCTCTCTCCTGCCCGTGCGCTTTCAATGGCCGCATTCAGCGACAGCAAATTGGTCTGTTCCGATATACCGGATATCAGATCAGAAATAGAGCGTATCTCTTCTGTCCTGCTTTTAAGGTCGATCATCAGGCTGTACGCACTGTCACTGTTTACGTTAACATCCGCCGATTTACTGTTGAGTACCTCTATGATGTCAAAGCCCTCTTTTACAGCCTTAACGGTATTCATAGAAATCTGCTCCATATTGTTGGACTCTTTGGAGGTATCATTTATCAGTTCCTGTATGTCATGTGTAAGTCCTGATTGCATCTGAATATTTGAGGCTGTCTCGGCTGCCCCCTTTTCGATTTCCTGTACTGCATTTGATGCTATACTTGTGAAGTCGGTCAATTCTCCCACTATTCTATGTACCTCTCTGGAATTATTATCGAGGATCGCTGCTATCTTCAGAACATCCTTCAGTATGCTTTCCTGCTTCGCATGCTCTTTTTCTGTATCAGCGAGCTTTTCAATACTGAATATATTGGATAGTCTGGTTGAAATGATCAGAGTCAGAGAATACATGATTACACAAGCAAATTGGATCAGGAAATTTGTGGTACTGAAGCTGTCGTTTATACCGAGGACTGCTATACTGTATACTATTTTTGCGATATTTGCCAAAGTGAAAATTATATTGCTGATATAGATCAGCCTAAGATTAAAATATAGAAAATAACACAAGATTATCGGAAAAATATATACAAATACAAGCTGCCTTTCAGGCTGCGCTGTAAACATAACAAAGATATACAGAATGGAATATCCGGTAAGCGTAACATATTTCATAATGCTCGATCGATTGTCTTTCATATATATGATCGAAGCAGCAGTCATTGGCACCAGTATAATAGCTGTCAATGCTATAACATAGGCTAATGATTTTGCTCCTTTGAAATACTCAAGCAGATATCCTCCAATGAGAAAAATATCTAATCCCCAATTTGACAGCAAAACAAATTGGTTTGCTCTTTTTGACGACCCCTTTTTCTCCATAGTATTAGCGCCCCCTGTTTTTCTACAAAATTCGATATAAATATTATATATTACAAAAAGGAAATAATATATCGATTTAATACATATTTTTGATTAAGTCTGGATTTTTAAGAAAAAAAGTTGCATAATAGAAAAAAGTGTTAAGGGCTAATAAAGTTAGGAGGTATTTTTACAGTGACTCAAAAAATAAGTATTCAGAAGACACAGCACCCAAAAACCAAGCCGGATCAGACCAAGCTTGGCTTCGGGCAGTATTTTTCAGATCACATGTTCATTATGGACTATAGCACCGAAAAAGGCTGGTATGATCCCAGGATCGTTCCTTACGGTCCATTGTCCATGGACCCCTCAACGATGGTGTTCCATTATGGCCAGGCTATTTTTGAAGGTTTGAAGGCTTATAAGGCAAAAGGCGACAAAATATTTCTTTTCAGACCCGATATGAATATGAAAAGAATAAACAATTCCAACGAAAGAATGTCTATCCCGCCGATAGATGAGGAGTTTGCGGTAGAGGCCGTCAAAGAGCTCGTCAGCATAGACAGGGACTGGATACCTACTGAACCCGGCACCTCCCTGTATGTCAGGCCATTCATAATTGCAACCGATCCGTACCTCGGCGTAAGAGCATCACATACATACAAGTTCATGATCATACTTTCTCCAAGCGGAGCATATTACCCGTCCGGAATAAATCCGGTGAAGATCCTTATCGAAAATGAATATGTCCGTGCAGTCAGAGGCGGGACCGGATTTGCAAAAACACCGGCAAACTATGCGGCAAGCCTCAAGGCTCAGGATATAGCCCATGAAAAAGGATATGTGCAGGTTTTATGGCTTGACGGCGTCGAGAGAAAATATATAGAGGAAGTCGGTTCTATGAATGTCTTCTTCATTATAGGCGACGAAGTTGTCACACCTTCACTGGACGGAAGCATCCTTCCCGGCATAACCAGGGATTCCTGCATAAAGCTTCTTAAGAGTTGGGGCTACAAGGTAACCGAAAGAAAGCTTGGAGTCCAGGAATTGTTTGACGCACATGCACAGGGCAAACTGACCGAGGCATTCGGCACCGGCACTGCAGCTGTAATATCTCCTATCGGTGAGCTGAACTGGGACGATAAAGCAATAACCGTTAACGATGGAAAAATCGGCGATGTCTCAGCAAGGCTTTATGAAGCTATAACCGGTATACAGAACGGTACCGTCAATGACGAGTTCAACTGGATCACAGAAGTCAAATAAGCGGTCATATAATTAAAATGCGGATGGTTCCGTATGATTCGGCTTTAGGCTGAGGTTATACGGGGCCATCTTTTTTTTATGCTTATTCACTGTCCGAACCGGACCAGCAGAAAAGTATTTCGCTATGCAGAAAACAAGTAGGGCACTACTCGTTTTTGCAGCTTTTGAACAAAATTATGTTCTGAAAGGTCAATTTCAAAGACAAAGAGGCCAATTTATTAGGCATTTGACAATAAAAATGAGATATTCTCTCAGAATTATCGCACAAAAGTTGAAATAGTGAGTAGTGCCCTCTGCTTTTCACCATCCATCTTTGTATCATCTTTGTATCCATCTTTGTATCATCTTTGTATCATCTTTGTATCATCTTTGTATCCATCTCTGTTTCCATCTCTGTTTCCGTTTCCTATAAATGTACCGAAAAAGTGTATATTTGCCGTTAACCCGCTTTTATAGCTGACTTTCAGACAATTTGAGATATCCCGAAAGCTCAAGAATATTTTCATTTAATATAAATAAGTTCATATAAATAAATTAGTAGTAACATCAAATCTCAGGCAGGAGCTATGATATTTTCGTTTATACTGGCAGCTGCAGTTATTATATTGGTATCGCTGGTTATAAAGCCTGCAAAGGTCATATATCTAAAAGCATTGTCCATACCTGCAGTATGCATGCTTTTTATCATATGTATTGTAATTTTTTCAAAGACTGCTGTAAAGTCTGCTCTTGATGGATTGGTACTATGGGCCTCCATAGTTGTGCCCTCGCTATTCCCCTTCTTTGCAGCAAGCGAGCTTATGAACTCAACCGGCTTTACACGGGCGGCAGGTGTTTTGCTTGAACCCGTCATGAGACCCTTCTTCAATGTTCCGGGCTGTGCCTCCTTTGCCCTTGCCCTCGGTGTTACGTCGGGCTATCCGGTAGGTGCGAAAATCACCGCCGATCTGAGAAAAAACGGCTCGCTTACAAAGCTTGAAGCAGAAAGACTTCTGGCCTTTACCAACAATTCGGGTCCGCTGTTTATTATTGGCGCAGTCGGAACAGGAATGCTCGGCTCCGCATCCATCGGTCTGTTTTTATTCATCTGCCATCTGCTGTCCTGCATTACTGTAGGATTTATTTTCAGATACTACAAGAGGCGGATGCATGGAAATAAGGCCACTATCCTAAATGGAAAAAATTATCCTCGAAAAAACACACTGCATAATTTTAAGAGCCTGCTGACTGCGGCGGGCACAAAAAAATTCAATTTTGGAGAACTGCTTGGCAGCGCGGTCAGAAACTCTGTTTCAACCATACTTGCCATCGGTGGTTTTATTGTCCTTTTTTCAGTAATAATCAATTTATTGAATGAAACAGGGATAATCGGCATGGTCTCCGGATCGATATCAAGGCTTCTCAAACCACTTTTACCTGGCATGCCATTAAAGGAAATGATCTCAGGCATTGTTGGCGGCCTGTTTGAAATCACGACAGGATCGAGGCTCGTAAGCCAGGGATCATCTGTTCCTCTGACCCTGAAACTGCCGGCTGTGAGCTTTCTTATCGGCTGGGCTGGGCTGTCCGTGCATTTTCAGGTAATGAGCATCGTGTCTGAAACAGATATTAATATCCGTCCTTATTTACTGGGTAAGCTTCTTCAGGGGATAATCGCCTCGATATACACGTTGCTTGGGATCAGATTCACCAGTATTGCTTCTCCCGCTGCAGAACCGACTCTTTCTGCTTCTGCCTTTGATTTCCACGGGTTCCTTTCTTCTCTGGGCAGCTCTATACTGCTGCTGACAACTGTAACCGTCATATGGCTTTTATTCGGGCTTTCCGGCAGGAGGCCAAAAAAAAAGAGCTCTATTTGAGCTCCTCGCGATTTGTCTTTATGACCTCGATGGTATCATTCAGTATTTCTTCCACCCTGTTCAATATATTGTCCGCATACTCCTTGGTTCCCAGCCTGATATCACGGGCATTCTTCTGAGCTGATGCCACGATTTCATTAGCCTGCTCATAAGCCTTCTGTGTTATCTCGTGTTCGTCGACCATGGAAGCTATTTTGCTTTCGGCATCCTTGAGCATGTTGGCTGCTTCCTTCTGCGCATCCAAAAGGATCCTCTGCCGCTCCTCCTTGACCCACTTTGCCTGTTTGATATCGTCGGGCAGCTTCAATCTGAGTTCTTTAACTATCTCAAGTATCTCTTCCTTATCGACAAGACATTTACCCGAAAACGGCACACCAACACTTTTTTCGACCAAATCTTCTAAAGTCTCCAGTATTGAAAGTATCTCCATGCTTTTACCCCCTAATGATCTATCTGCAGGTCAGCTTGTTTGCTATCCTTTCCCTGATGCAATCCGGTACAAGTCCTTCAATGCTTCCGCCGTTCCTTGCTATTTCTTTTACAGCGCTTGAACTGAGGTAGGAATAATGTACGCTTGTCATCATAAACAGCGTTTCCATATCAGGTTCGAGGTTCTTGTTCAAAAGCGCCATTTGAAATTCATATTCAAAATCCGACATTGCCCTGAGTCCTTTTATTACTGTCTTTGCCCCGACTCCTTTGACAAAATCGGCTAAAAGCCCTGTAAATCCGGTAACCTGTATATCTTCTCTGTCACCGATAGAAGCTCTGATCATATCGATACGCTCTTCCACGGTGAAAGACGGTTTTTTGCTTTCATTGCTGCCTACTGCCACAATAAGCTTGTCACAGATGCAGATTGCCCTGTTTATAACATCTAGGTGACCATTCGTGATCGGATCGAAACTTCCCGGATATACCATGATCATTAGTCGCTATTACCATCCTTATATATCGTTATCATTGTATCACCATATTTTCTGGTGTCAATTACTTTTAATCTTCCACAGCTGTCCGGCAGTTTATCCATCACACTGTGTTCAGCTAAAATTATCCCATCGTCCACAATTATATCATTATTTGTTAATAATTTTAATGCTTCTTGAATAAAATTTTTATTATATGGTGGATCCATAATAATAATATCAAATTTTTGCCCTTCGTGATGCATTTTGTTGATTCCTGCTGCAAAATCCATATTATATACTACTGCTTTATCAGTGAGCTTTGTATGCTCAAGGTTTTCCTTTATAACCTTGCAGCACAGCTGGCTCCTGTCAAAAAACACAGCTGAAGCAGCTCCCCTGCTAAGCGCCTCAATACCGAGACTGCCCGTTCCTGCAAACATATCAAGCACAGCACTCCCCTGAACGTATGCTGCGATAATATTATACAGAGCTCCTTTCACCTTGTCAGATGTAGGTCTCGTCGCATCTCCCTTGATTGTTTTCAACCCATGCCCTTTTGCGCTTCCAGAAATAACTCTGAGTATGTCGCCCACCCCTTTGTGTACCTTCTTTAGTTCAGTTCATGCTTGCCAGCTCAGTTCACGCTCACCAGCTCAGTTCACTCCTGCCAGCTCAGTTCATGCTCACCGACTTCAACACTCTTGAAAATCTGTCGCTCACTGCCTGTGCCAGCAGCTTGTTTTCCGGGGACTTCAGCGTCCTGTCGCTCTCAAACAGCTTTTGTGCAGCCTCCTGAGCCTTTTTTAGTATCTCCACATCCCTATAGAGATTTGCAATCTTCAGATCCGGGATACCATGCTGCCTGGTGCCGAAAAAGTCTCCGGGCCCTCTCAGCTCAAGATCCTTCTCAGAAATGACAAAGCCGTCCGAGGTCTTCTCCATTACACTCATTCGTTCCCTGGCCACGTCAGACTTACTGTCATTGAATAATATACAATAAGACTGGTATTCGCTTCTGCCGACCCTCCCTCTTAACTGGTGCAGCTGTGACAATCCGAATCTTTCAGCATTTTCAATAACCATCAGCGTTGCGTTTGCCACATTTACTCCCACCTCTATCACAGTAGTGGAAACAAGAATATCAATATTTCCCGCAACAAACCTCGACATTACATCGTCCTTTTCAGAGGGCTTCATCTTCCCGTGGATCATTCCCACCCTCAGGTCGCTGAATGTACTTTTTGCCAGCTCCACAGACAATTCAGAGGCTGATCTGGCCTCCACCGCCTCCGATTCCTCCACCAGCGGACATACTATGTAGACCTGTCTGCCTTCGTTCACCTGTTTTCTTATGAACTTATTTATCCTCTCCCGCATGCCCGAATCGACCGCATAGGTCTGTACCTTTTTCCTGCCTGGCGGCAGCTCATCGATAATCGATATATCAAGGTCTCCATATAATATCAGCGCCAATGTCCTTGGAATAGGAGTCGCCGTCATGACCAATATGTCCGGGTTATCCCCCTTCCTGCCAAGAGCGGCCCGCTGCCTTACACCGAACCTGTGCTGTTCATCGGTAACAACAAGCCCCAGCTTATTGAAAACAACTTTGTCTTCGAGCAATGCATGCGTGCCGATAACGATATCGATCATGCCTGAATTGATTTCTTCGAGAAGCCTCCTGGACTCCTTTGCAGTTGTGCTGCCTGTCAAAAGGCAGGTCCTGATGCCAATCGTCTCCAGCAGTCCGCTGATCGTTTTATAATGCTGCCCGGCAAGTATTTCCGTCGGCACCATGAATGCGCCCTGGTAGCCGCTTTTGACCGCCTTGACAAGCGCCAGCACTGCTACGATCGTCTTTCCCGACCCTACATCTCCCTGGACCAGACGATTCATGACCTTGCTGCTTTCCATATCCCGTTCAATCTCTGCAAACACCCTGAGCTGTGCATTTGTCAGCTTGAAGGGCAGCTTCTCCATAAACTCGCCGACTTTCGGGCCTGCGCCGAAGCATATCCCGGATTCTGTTTTTTCAGAAGCGGATTTTAAAGTCATCAGAGCTGTCTGCAAAAGGAACAGCTCTTCGAAGACCAGCCTTTCTCTGGCCTTCAGAAAGGCCTCGTCATTTTCGGGGTAATGTATGTTATTGACTGCATATTGGGCGCCGGTCAGTCCGTAATTCTCCCTGACCCATTGGGGCAAAATGTCTTCCAGGCTGTCTCCGGCATACTCCAGTGCATTCCTTATTACTGCTCTGATAGCATTCTGGGTTAGCTTTCCCGTCGCCGGGTAAACAGGTATGATCCTGCATGTATGGACAGGACCTGACTCTTCTATTTTCTCATATACAGGATTCAAAACCTCAAATGATCTTCTTCTTGTGATTTTACCATAAAACAAGTACCTCTCGCCGGGCTTGAAGCTGTCTTTTAAATAAGGTTGGTTGAACCAGGTCGCATTTATCATGCCCGTTTCATCCCTTATGCTTGTCCTGCATATTGTCAGACCCCTTCGTGGTCTCGACAGCACTACTTTTGAGACAATTGTGCCTTCAAAGGAACACTGGTCGCCATCCTGCAGTTCGATCAGTTTCTTCAGCTTGCTGCGGTCCTCGTATTCTCTGGGATAATGTGATATCACATCACCCACAGTAAAAACGCCGAGCTTCTGAAACAAAATTGCTCGTGTTTCCCCAACTCCCTTCAGGTATTGCAGCGGCTTATCAAGTTTTCCGGCGCTCTGGTACATCATTTGTCTCCTAATACATGCAAAATAAGTACGTGTCAACATACATGCTGATATGTCATGGATACTATCTACGCTATCTATACATCTATGGTATCTATGCTTTTCATGCTATTTATGCTATCTATGGTTTCTATGCTATCTATGCTATCTATGCTATCTATGGTTTCTATGGTTTCTATGGTTTCTATGGTTTCTATGCTTTATATTGCTGTCAGCTTATTCACATTATGGCCCACTCCATAATTTTAATATAATATTCCTTATCTTGCCACCCCTATTTGGAAATAGGAATGGTTACATCCTTCTTTAAGGGATATTCCTGAATGTAAATTGATGAATCAATTTTCATCTGGTCGTGGGATGTCACCAAATGAGTAACATGAGCACTTTTTCAATCAAATGAATCAGTCCAGAGTTATTTACGAATCAGTTTAGATGTAATTTGGCCATCCTTATATGACTTCAACTTAATGAAAAATCTACTTGGATGATTTTTCAATTAGGGGCAGCAAATATGCTATACCGGGGTGACATAACCCCCATAAACACAATTTATGTATACTAATTAATGAATTTTTACAATAAATCAAGTGTTTTACCTGCCCCTACTTGCAAAATCATCCAAGTAGACTGAGGTGTGCTGCCCCTACTTGCAATATCATCCAAGTAGACTGAGGTGTGCTGCCCCTACTTGCAAAATCATCCAAGTAGACTGAGGCATCCTGCCCCTACTTGCAAAATCATCCAAGTAGACTGAGGTGAGCTGCCCCTACTAGCAATTTCATCCAAGTAGACTGAGGCATCCTGCCCTTACTTGCAAAATCATCCAAGTAGACTGAGGTGTGCTGCCCCTACTTGCAATTTCATCCAAGTAGACTGAGGCATCCTGCCCCTACTTGCAATTTCATCCAAGTAGACTGAGGCATCCTGCCCCTACTTGCAATTCCATCCAAGTAGACTGAGGCATCCTGCCCCTACTTGCAATTTCATCCAAGTAGACTGAGGTATACTGCCCCTACTTGCAATTTCATCCAGTTTGGCTGAAATTACTTTACAATTCACCGTCCAAGGAGTGTCACCACACAGTTCACCATACAGTTCACCACACATTTTTCAAAAAATACCTTGCGGAATTTGGTGATACTGTGTTAAAATAGTTATTGCTTTGTGGGATTATAAGCTCCAGCTTAAAGGAGGTGTAATATAGATGGCAAAATGTGAGATATGCAGCAAAGATACCGTATACGGCAATAATGTCAGCCACTCGGTCAGAAGGACAAACAGGTTCTGGAAACCAAACGTAAAAAAAGTCAGAGTAATAGAAAAAGGCACACCAAAAACAGTAAATGTATGTTCCAGATGCCTGCGTTCCAATAAGGTAACAAGAGCAGTCTGAGAAACATCAGAAAGCTTGATCTGCAACGAAATATTCATTTATATTGAAGCGACATAAAAAGTTTACGAACCTTTTATGTCGCTTCGATTATGTGGGTTCATATCAGTTCATTCTAAGTACTTTCCTGATCAGATTTCCGAAAAATCTGGGCATCTTGACCACCATAATCCTCATACACGGACTCCCCCTCTAAAAGGTCTGATATTATCATGATACGATTGGTATCGATTTTGGTGCATGTCTTATAAGAAATTATCATTACAAACAAACGATCCTCATATAAATACATATAACGAGGCAAATGATTGGACCACAGAATCGAACGAATACGATGTGATAGCATCTGCCGCCTCTTTGAAACACTGCTGATGCAAGAATGAACCGAAGTGTTGTAGCTGTTTAAAATGCCCCCCTCTGTCCGCCCCTCTGCCCCACTCCAATAAGCAGCAGACTGAGCAGTGTGCTGCAGCGAGGATATGGTATGGTTTTATGAGAGTATTGTATTTCACAAACCCTAATAAAAAGTTGAAAATGATATCATACGCACTTATCATATGGCTGATCTTCTTTATTGCCGGAAGCTATATGCTCAATCACATCCTGCTGTTCAACATCTCCATTGATCAGTATATTGAATTTTCATATCCCTATGGTCTGTCCGTTGAAAGAATACTGATAAATCAGAATTTCCATGATCCTGAAGCCATTACGGCCTATTGCCCCGCCCCCGCAATGCCTAGAGCGGAGCAATTCATAAACTATAAATCCATCGAGGGTGATTTCAGCTTTGATTATCCATCTGCCTTCCTTTTAGAAGAGCTGGATTTTCAAGGCGGTGAGATACTCTATCATATAGCCTTCAGGGATGTTGAAAACATATCCCAGGGCTTCGTCCAGGTGTGGAAACTGGATGAGGATCTGGAATCGTTCCTGGAAAGATCGATTGCCTCCTCGCACAATTCATATAAGTACTTTAATGTGAAAAAGGCAAAAGCCGGCGGTAAGGAAGGCATTCTGTGGGATTATTCGGCGGCTGTGGAAAATGGATATATCAAGGGCTCGGAGTTTTTCATGCAATCCGGTGAAAACATGTACCGCCTGAGCTATTTTGTTCCCGAAGAAAAATGGGACAAAAGACAAAAATACATTTTTGAGAGCATGCTGAAATCACTAAAAATAAAATGACATATCAAAATTCATATAATTTCCTTGCTGTCATCACACAATTGCGTCCGGCTGCCTTGGCTTCGTATAATGCGTCGTCGGCTGTACGCACGAGGTCGTTCTCATTAAATGCGCACTCGTCAAACGAAGAAATCCCAAAGCTGGCTGTGACAGAAGCGCTTATCAGATTATCCTCTATAATGTTCTCAGCTATTTTTTTTCTGAGTATATCCACCTTTTCGAAGGCATCGTTCAGATTTGTCCTCGGCAGGAGTATAATAAACTCTTCCCCTCCAAACCTTGCGATCATATCATTTTTCCTCAGCTCTGCCTTGACGACCTCCACTGTGGAAATAAGCACCCTGTCTCCAAACATGTGACCATATGTGTCATTAAACTTCTTGAAAAGGTCAATGTCGAATATTGCAAGTGATAAGGGATAGTTATCTCTTTTGGCCTCTTTGAATTCAGTTTCAAGCCTCTCCTGAAAATACTGCCTGTTGTATATACCCGTCAGCCCGTCTCTTCTGGCAACTTCCTTCATCTGATAATACAACTCGGCATTTTCCATGACTATTCCGACCTGCTGAGCAATTATGTTCAGGAATCTTACATTCTCCTCATCAAAGGCGTTGCTGAAGGTGTGCTCCACCAGGATCAGTCCGAATTTTCTTGTGTTTGTGGTCAATGGAATACACATAAGTGAATTAATATTCCTGCCGCAGGTAAAAATATAGTGAAAATAATCCACATTATTCTCAAGTATGCTTTCCCCCTTGTTCATGGCATCCACCAGCACACCGCTGTTGATATTATCAGTTATTGTCGCAAGTTCGTTGATATTCGAAATATTTGTCGTATGTACCTTTAAACGGTTGGTGTTCTCATCAAACAGGATAATCGATGAATAGCTTACTCCCATAACACCCATGATAATATCATTAAGTCGCTTCAACAATTCTTTGATATCAAGGATCGAGCCTATCGCCTGGCTTATCTGATTGAGAGTATAAAACTCTGCAATGCTTTTTGAAAGCACCTTGTTTGATTCCTCAAGCTTGCCGGTGTTTGAGAACAAACTGTCATATTTCTGCTTTATTTCATCTGTAGACTGTTCCAACTTCATGCAGCGCTCTTCGAACTGTTCTAACTTGACATTGTAGCCTATCTCCTCTTCGATCCTGCATCTATAAAGCCTGCTGAAAAAGTGCACCGCAACAAATAATGTTATGTAACATGAAACAATCAATAAAGGGCCTTCGGTTATCTTTATATTCCCGGATCTTATATCAGTCACATTTTTGGAATAATAGATAAGTACGTGACCTACAAAGGAAAACAGCAATATCGTATAACCGAATTTAGCACCTTTTATATAAGTTCCAATAATTATCGGGAGCAGAAAGCCAATATAGAACCAAGGGCCGACCCCTGAATAAACTACTATTGCAGACATGATAAACATTGAGATTATTTTTTCCAGATAATAAACCAGAGTATTCTCCAACAGGAATCTGTTGAATAGGAAATGCCTCAAATAATGTATGCCAAATACCACAGCGCATGCTCCCAGGCTCAAAATCAGCCTGATTCTCTGGGAAGGATCAAAAATGATGGATTTTCCCATGAGAAGTATGTTCTGTGTAAAATATATGACTGACGATGCTATAAAGAAAACAAGCGTAGTTCTTAAGTAGATCAGTTCATAATATTCATATTTTGTATAATCTCGCTCTTTTACATACTTCAGTGATAATGCCCCCCGAAAGCTTTGTCGACAATATCAAAGACCACCGTGAATAACACATAGATTATATATCAGAAATCGATTTTTTCCAATATATTTCTATATTATCTCCTTGTTTTATCCTGTCCGTAAATGCGGCTGGTTTTCCGTTAAGCTTTAGTTCGATATTTCCCTGAGGTTTTGATAAATCGAAATCAATATAGTTGAATATGTCTACAAAAATATGCTGCGATTCTTTATCCCTTATACGAGTTATCCTGCCGTTGACAGTTATCTCCATAAAGCTTCCCGGGCCTTCATTGATTGGCACATCACGCTCTGTCCCATCATCATAAAGACCCTTGTCATCATTCATATCCTCGCTGCCAGTGCCTGTGCCAGTGCCGATGTCAATGCCAGTACCAGTGTCAGTACCAATGTCAATGTCGTCTTCCACTAGATCACGCTTCCCGGAATTATCGGCTTTCTTTTGCTTTACCACACAACTCACCTGATCCCTGTCCTTGAGAACATAACCAGTATCAACTGCAGCATTGCCGTTCACATCTATATCATATGCCTCCATCCCGGTAAAGCCTGCAGCCTCCAACAGGTCGCCAAGTGTTTTAATGCGGTATATCCTGACAATATCGCCGTCATTGATATCAGCATCCTTTTTGGCAGGAATGCCGTTTATTGTTATGACGGTACTGATATCCACAGGGCTGCCATTCAATTTTACTAATCCTGTATAATAGTCAGACGTAAGCTCATATGCTTTGACTGAAGCGTTTTTGCCATCCTCCGCCGGAATCACGGTTATATTGTCTCCGTAGGATATCGCGGCATCCAGGCCGGTTGATTTTCCATTCACAAATATCTCTGCAGCCTTTCCAAACTCACCGCGCACTCTGCGTACATCATCATTGATAGAAAATGTAATTCCCCTGCCCGACCGGCCTATGAGATTCTCGGCATCGAAGCCGTACAGTATCAGCGCATCGGCCACAGTAAGTTTTTTCGAATTAAACAGCTTGATCTTTCTCTCGTTTACCGTAACAGAAAGAAAATCCTTTCCGCTGTACATCTGCGCGGTGACTGCGATGCCGTAAGGCGTTATGGATTCAGGCCCCGACAGCTTTTTATCATCATATTTCATACCCTTGATCACATCCCGGCTCCTTACAACGACTCTGTCCTCCGGAAGGCCGAGCTGCTGGGCTATCAGCTTTGACAGCACAGGTATCCTGCTGCCGCCGCCGACAAGGAATATGGCATTCGGAGCCTTGTGATTGAATTCAAGTATCTTTTGGGATATTGTTGTCGCCAGCAATTGGATAGTCTCATCGATATCCTTCAAAACATCCTCTGTGGTAATCGTATGCTTGATTTTCAATATATCTGTAAATGAAATGCTTTCCTTCTTTGATGACAGGGCGAGCTTTATTTTCTCACCCGTTGCAAAATCGACAAGATAGCGCTGGGAGATCTTTTCCGTTATTTCATCTCCGGCAATCGAGGCCATTGCATATGCAAAAACACTGCCGTCCCTGGTAAGAGCTATATCTGACGTTCCCGCGCCTATATCCACAAGCGCCAGGTTCAAAAGCCTGAGATCCGGCGGGATCGTAGCATTGATAGCCGCGATCGGTTCAAGTGTAAGGCTTGCAACCTCCAGCCCGATCTTGTTGACGACCGAGTAAAGGCTGTCCACTACGATCAGCGGTAAAAACGTTGCCAGCAGATCAACTCCGGCTGTTTTGCCCTTATGGCCTGTCAATTTGGATATCACATATCCGTTCAGATAATAGTTTATTACACTGTAGCCAACGCAATAAAACTGAGTTTTATCTTCTTCAGCCAGTTCTTCATCAAGCATCATCTGTGCTCGCTGTATGCCTTCTATCTCAAGACTGCTGACAAAATCGGCATCGACCGCAACACCCTGCTCCAGATTTTTCTCCACCTTGACCTGGCTGGTCCTGAGGACTCTGCCAGCGGCGGCTATAGCAACGCGTTCCAGTTTGAATCCTATCCTTGCCTCAAGCCTTCTCTTGACCTCTGATGCAGTAAGTGCCACCTGCTCTATATCATGGACCTGCCCATCTATCATGGCTCTGCTTTTATGCTCACATACCTCAGTGGCCAGTATGCGGAAGCATTGCTCCTCCTGCACGCCGATCACGCCTACGACAGTACGGGTGCCAATGTCCATGGCAAATATCACATCATCCTGCGTCAAGCCCTTCAGTCTTGCCGTATCGACATGCTTCGCATCTGTCAGCTTTATCACACGGCCTTTTCCGCTGGACTGGCCCTTGTTTTTACTGACTTTCGATCCAGAGCCTTTTTTCGATCTGCCGGAGGTAATTTTTTCGGAACCGTCTGCCATAGTAATCTTCACCTCATATATCAGCCTTTGACCCAAACACTCCCTGCTAATAATTTTATATTAGATATCGATAGTTTTAAATAGGAAATCGAAATTTTAGTTAATGTGACTGATTCGCATCACTTATTTGTCTTTTTTACGGATTTTGCTGCATTTTGAGGAAAATTGCAATACTCCCTTATGTCACAAATCTCACAGGATGGCTTTCTCGCATTACATAAAGCCCTCCCATGGTAGACGAGCTGATGGCAAAAGCTCCCCCATTTCTCTCTGGGTATTTGCTTCATCAGATCATACTCGATTTTTTCAGGATCCTCATTCTTAGTAAGGCCCAGACGATTTGACAGTCTTTTGGCATGTGTATCCACTACTATCCCCGGTGTTCCGAAGCAGTCGTTCAGAAGCAGGTTTGCCGTTTTCCTGCCCACACCTGGAAGCTTCAGCAGGCTGTCCATATCTGACGGCACCTTTCCTCCAAAATCGGAGATGATCATTTGGCATGCAGCAATGATATTTTTCGCCTTGTTATGATAAAAGCCGGTTGACCTGATATACTGCTCCAGCTCCTCCAAATCAGCATCGGCAAAATCATGCACCGTTCTATATCTCTCAAACAGATCCTTTGTCACGATATTCACACGTGCGTCAGTGCACTGGGCAGCCAGCTGTGTAGCGACCATGAGCTGCAGCGGATCCTTATAATCCAGTGAACAGGCCGCCTCCGGATATATTTTCTCCAAATTTTCGATTATTTTATAGACTCTTTCCTTTTTAGTCATCCGTTCTTCCTCTTGTCGATGATATGCTTATATAGTTCTTCATACTTAACTGCGGAAGCCTTCCATGAAAAATCCTGCTCCATCGCCCTGACAACAAGATTGCTCCACTCCTCGGGACAATTATTATACACATAGACTGCTCTGTT
This sequence comes from Bacillota bacterium, assembly GCA_023435305.1. Classification (GTDB taxonomy): domain Bacteria; phylum Bacillota; class Clostridia; order Acetivibrionales; family DTU013; genus DTU013. Next base: position 117,608 of record JAEYRV010000004.1, on the reverse strand, counting down.
TATCGCATCGATCATCTCATCAGCGTTGAAATTGCTGAAGGAGAAGCCATTTCCGTTTTCCGGGTCTTTAGTATAGTCTGTGATAGTCTCTGCAAGACCGCCGGTTGCTCTGACAATTGGTATCGTTCCATAACGGAGGCTGATCAGCTGTCCAAGTCCGCACGGCTCAAATCTTGATGGCATCAGGAACATATCGCTGCCCGCGTATATCCTTTGAGAAAGCTCCGGATGAAATTCCAGATTAGCCGCGATTTTACCGGGATATCTTTCGCTTATCCTCCTGAACTGGTCATGATAATAGTCATCTCCGGTTCCAAGCAGTACAAATTGAATATCCTTTGACAGCATCTCATCTATCCGGTCAATTATCAGGTTCAGACCCTTCTGACCTGACAGTCTGGATACAAGTCCTATCATCGGGACATCCCTGCAGGGCAGTCCCATATCCTTTTGAAGCGCGGTTTTGTTCAGTTTCTTGTCACCGATATTGGCGGCATTATAGCCTTTATCTATGAGTTTATCTGTTTCGGGGTTGAATACATTATAATCCAGGCCATTCAGTATCCCGTACAGATCGGCTGAACGCCTTTGCAAAAGCCCTTCAAGGCGTTCGCCGTATTGAGGCGTCTTTATTTCCTCAGCATATACCCTGCTGACCGTACTTATGGCATCCGAATAAACCAGTCCGGCTTTCATGAAATTAAACATACCATAAAATTCAGCTTTTTCCGGATCAAATACATTGGGGCTGCAATCCATGATATTAATAATATCGCTGGGAAAAAGGCCCTGGTATTCGAGATTATGTATCGTGTACAAGGTCGAGATCTCATTATATCTTTTATCGCCGCTGTACTGTTCCTTCAAAAGCAGGCATATTGGTCCTGTATGCCAGTCATTGCAATGGATCACATCCGGTTTGAAGTCTATGACAGGCAGCATGTTCAAAACAGATTTACAGAAGAAAACAAACCTCTCTCCATCGTCATAATGCCCGTATATCCCATCTCTGTCAAACAGCCTGTAGCTGTCTGTGAAGTAGACCTTCAGTCCCTTTTTTCTTCCGTTCAGTTTATATGGTACCTCTGTCATTCTGATCACACATGTTTCAATAGTCTGACCAAGCTGTATCGGTAAATCGGCAATATATTCAAAATCACCTTTGATCATTCGATATTTGGGCATAACCACACGTACATCATGTCCGAGCTCAGCCAGAGCCTTGGGCAGAGAACCGGCCACATCGGCAAGTCCGCCGGTCTTGGCAAAAGGCGTCACTTCCGCTGAAACGAACAATATATTAAGCTTTTTCTTAACCATATCAAATATCTCCTCCATCATGCTCACCAAATAATATTCTGCCGTCATTACTGCAAGAAATACAAATGCAACTACTTTATCTATACCAAAATCTGCTTGGAACCAACCAAGATAATATTATATGTCATAATTTTATATAAGGCAACAAACAACAGTGCACACTCGTTGTCAACTCACTGTCGATTCATTGTATACTCATTGTATACTCATTGTGCACACATTATCCCCTGCTGCCAGGGCGTGGCGGCTACAACCATACCATCCCAGCCCCGGCCCCAAGCCGACGGGAGCGATCGACGGGAGCGGCCGACGGGAGCGGCCGACGGGAGCGGTCGACGGGAGCGATCTACGGGAGCGATCTACGGGAGCGATCGACGGGAGCGGTCGACGGGAGCGGTCGACGGGAGCGATCGACGGGAGCGATCGACGGGAGCGATACCGTTTCGAGGGGGCGCATTTCGGACTGTCAAGTCCTACGGGGTCAGCGCCAAAGGTGGAGTGTGCAAATTTCCTTAGTTCTGGGCATGATTTTCTTATGATTATTGTAAATTTCCCATAATAAGGGCACATAATGTTGTTATTACGGAGTTATGAAAACTCATTGACCCCTACATACAACATTATGTGCCCAGAAGACGGTGTTTTTGCACACCGCGCTCAATTACATGCTATCATCCTATCAAGCTATCTTTCTTTCATGCTATCTTTCTTTCATGCTATCTTTCTTTCATGTTATCTTTCTTTCATGTTATCTCTCTATCAAGCTGTCTTTCTATAAATCCTTCATACTATCTACTACCCAAAATACCTCACACCGGCTTCAAACAGCTTCTGGTCCTTGTTTCCGGGAACATTGATGCAGACGTTGGTCCCCATTCTCTCGGAATGCCCCATCTTTCCAAGTATCCTTCCATCCGGGCTTGTAATGCCTTCAATGGCATACATCGAGCCGTTTGGATTGAATCTTGCATCATATGTGGCATTGCCTTGTGTATCGACATACTGTGTTGCGATCTGGCCATTTGCAGCAAGTTCCCTGATTGTCTCCTCAGAAGCGGCAAATCTGCCTTCTCCATGTGATACGGCAATTGTGTGTATATCGCCTGTTTTAACATTATTGAACCATGGAGACTTATCGGATGCGATCCTGGTCTCTACCATACATGAGACATGTCTGCCGATGGAGTTGAAGGTCAGTGTCGGGCTGCCTGCATCTATCTCCCTTATCTCGCCGTAAGGCAGCAGTCCAAGCTTTATCAGAGCCTGGAAGCCGTTACATATGCCCAGTACGAGGCCATCCCTCTTTTGCAGCAGTTCCATTACTGCTTCCTTGATATACGGGTTTCTGAAAACTGTTGCGATAAACTTGCCGGAACCCTCAGGCTCGTCACCGGCGCTGAATCCGCCCGGGAACATGATCATCTGACTGTTTCTGATCCTGTCTGCCATAGAAACTATGGTCTCATTGATGCTCTCGGGAGTCAGGTTCCTTACGATGAACACATCTGCTTCTCCTCCCGCTCTTTCAAAAGCCCTGGCAGAATCATACTCACAATTGGTACCCGGGAAAACAGGTATAAATACCCTGGGTCTGGCTATTTTAATTGAAGTCTTTTTCACATCCTGCTTGCCATTAAAACTGTAGGTTTCTATTCCCAGACCGGAGACATCAGCTTTTGTCGGGAATATCTTCTCCAAAGGCTGCATCCAGCCATCAATCATCCTGCTCAGTTCAATAACTGACCCGTTGACTGAAACCACAGGCTTTCCGGAAGTCCGTCCAATTATGCTGTAATCCAGTCCTTCAAGCATCTCATCGATATTCTCATCTGCGCTGATCTCGAGAATGATCGAACCATAATTCGGCATGAACAGCTCTGCTGCATCGATATTTTCAAATTCGAAGCCGATCATATTTCCAAAGCACATACGGCTGACAGCCTCGGCGATCCCTCCCTGGCGCACCGAATGTGCGGCAGATATCTTGCTGGCCTGAGCCAGTTCATGGATCCTGGTATATGTCCTGTCAAGCTGTTCGAAGTCAGGCAGTTCATTTGAATCCTTGCTTACCCTGACAAGCACGGCCTTGCTTCCCGTGTTTTTGAACTCGGTGGATATCACATGTGCCGCATCATTTACGCTGACCGCAAAAGCAACCAGTGTCGGCGGAACATCCAGGTCCCTGAAGGTGCCCGACATGCTGTCCTTGCCTCCGATAGCCGGTATACCAAGCTTCATCTGAGCATAATAAGCACCCAGCAAAGCGCTGAATGGCTTTCCCCACCTTGCCGGATCCTTGCCCGGCTTCTCAAAGAACTCTTGTAATGTCAGCCTTGCCTTTCTATAGTCTCCTCCCATGGCAGCTATTTTTGCCACTGCTTCGACAATTGCAAACACCGCACCGTGGAAAGGACTCCATTTCGATATTGCCGGGTTGAAACCAAATGACATCAGAGTTCCTGTCTCTGTATCACCATCAATTACAGGCAGTTTTGCAGCCATTCCCTCTGCCGGGCTAAGCTGGTATCTGCCACCGAAGGGCATCAGTATAGTACCTGCGCCGATGGTACTGTCAAAGCGTTCAATCAGGCCCTTCTGGCTGCAGTGCTCAAGCCTCTGCAGATTATCCAGCCATGCTTCCGCAAGCTTATCTGCCTCGTTTGATACTGCCTTGCTTGATATCTCTTTGTTCAATACTTCCCCGAGCTTTATCTTTTTGGGCTCGGAAACGCTTATATCAATATTTTGCTTTACTCCGTTTGTATTTAAAAACTCTCTGCTGATATCAACAATGATCTTGTTGCGCCATTTCATCCTGAGTCTGCCTGTATCTGTTACAACAGCTACTTCCGTGGCCTCCAGATTTTCCTCTCCGGCTGCCTGAATAAATCTGGCGCTGTCCTGTTTATTGATCACAACAGCCATTCTCTCCTGAGATTCGGATATTGCCAGTTCCGTTCCGTCCAGGCCCTCATATTTCTTTGGAACGCTGTCCAGATCTATATCCAGGCCGTCAGCCAGCTCTCCGATAGCGACAGAAACCCCTCCGGCGCCAAAGTCGTTGCACCTCTTTATCATACGGCTGACCTTTTCATTTCTGAAAAGCCTCTGTACCTTTCTTTCTGTAGGGGGATTGCCCTTTTGCACTTCCGCTCCGCAGGTAAGCAGTGATTTTTCATCATGCTCCTTTGACGAGCCGGTGGCTCCGCCGCAGCCGTCACGTCCGGTCCTTCCGCCAAGCAGTATCACTATATCGCCCGGTTGGGGCTCCATCCGGATCACATTCTTCTTCGGGGCAGCTCCAATCACCGCGCCGATCTCCATCCTCTTTGCGACATAACCCTCATCATATATTTCTGCTACCTGTCCGGTCGCAAGTCCGATCTGATTGCCATAAGAGCTGTAACCTGCCGCGGCTCCCGTCGTTATCTTCCTTTGCGGCAGCTTGCCCGGCAATGTATCCTTCACTGATGTCCTGGGATCGCCGCTGCCGGTGACCCTCATCGCCTGATATACATATGACCTGCCTGAAAGAGGATCTCTGATGGCACCGCCAAGACATGTGGCAGCGCCGCCGAAGGGTTCTATCTCGGTGGGATGGTTGTGGGTCTCATTTTTGAACATGACCAGCCATTCTTCATTCCTGCCGTTAACTTTAGCGTCAACAACAATACTGCAGGCATTGATCTCGTCCGATACATCCAGATCCTCCAGCCTGCCGTCCTTTCTCAGCTCTTTCATGGCGATCGTGGCAAGATCCATCAGGCTGACGTCCTTTTCCCTGTCGGCATATACATACTTTCTCGAAGCAATATACCTCTCATACACCGACTTGAGGAAGCTGCTGAATGGACCATCATCAAACCTGATATCATTTATTCTGGTAAGGAATGTCGTATGTCTGCAATGATCTGACCAGTAAGTATCTATAAGCCTGATCTCAGTTATTGTCGGGTCTCTGTGCTCAGTCTGTGAGAAATACTGACTGCAGAATTCAAGATCCTCCAATGACATCGCCATACCCAGCTCACTGTGGACCTTTGCTAATTGCTCTGTGTTCATTGAACAAAATCCCGTGAGTACGGCAACATCCTTGGGATAATCAATTTCCATGTCGAGTGAATCGGGCTTATCCATTCCGGCTTCACAGCTGTCGACAGGATTGATGCAGTATGCCTTTACCCTTTTGAAGTCCTCGTCCGATATCGAACCCTTCAAAACAGTTATCCTTGCCGCTTTACAGCGCGGTCTCACACCAAGGGTAAGAAACTGTATGCACTGGGAGGCTGAGTCCGCCCTTTGGTCATATTGTCCGGGCAGATACTCTATTCCAAAGGCCCTTTCATCTTCTGAAAGGCTTATACCTTCCTCGTAAACATAATCAACGGGAGGTTCGGAAAATATTACGTTCTTTGAAGCTTCAAATTCATCATCAGTTATATCTGTAATATCATATCTGTTGATGATGCGTACCTGCTGAAGCCCTTTCAGATCAAGATTGCTCTTGAGATCCCGGTAAATTCCCTGTGCTTCTACATCGAAGCCCTTTCTCTTCTCCGCAAAAATGCGCCTTACCTTATTTCTCTGTTCAACTTCGCTGGTCTTATTCATATATTTGCACCTCAAATCAGGCAGTCCGCCCGTATTTTATTCACTAAGCAGCTTCACAAAATAATTATACAATGATATAATTTATAAATAAAATTAATATATTTAATGTTTGGCATTAGGTGAACTTATGGATGTAAACTTTGAGCTATACAAGGTATTTCATACTGCAGCCAAATCGGGCAGCTTTTCAGCAGCAGCCCGAAAGCTTTTTATTTCACAGTCCGCTGTCAGCCAGTCCATCAGGAACCTGGAGGAAATCACCGGAAGTGTGCTTTTTGTAAGGGGTTCAAGAAGTGTAAAGCTGACGGCTGTCGGCGAGATGCTGTACAGTCATGTAGACCAGGCACATAACCTGTTCAAGGCCGCCGAGGGTAAAATACGGGAAATGCAGTCCATCAGCCTTGGAGAGGTCAAAATAGGCGTCGGAGACACAATTCTTCGCTACCTTCTGATACCGCTCCTGCAAAAATTCATAAAAGAATATCCAAGCATCAAGGTCAAGATAATAAACAGAACTTCCACCGGCATCATTGATTCCATAAAGTCAGGCGCTGTTGACCTTGGCATAGTAACTATGCCGGTAGAAGATAAGGATATTGAAACTACAGCCTACTGTACAGTGGATGATGTATTCATAGCATCTTCACGCTTCGCATATTTGAAAGGCAGGACCGTATCAATTGATGAGCTATCCTCCCTTCCGCTGCTTCTGCTGCAAAAAGGAAGCACTACAAGGCGGAACCTGGATCTCTACTGCACATCCAGAGGCAGTATCATAACACCTGAGATCGAGCTTGAAAGCATGGATCTTCTGGTCGAGCTATCGAGGATTGGGCTGGGTGTAGCATATGTTTTGAAAGAAAGTGCCGCACAATTCGTTTCAAATGATGAGCTTTTCATGTTGCAGCTTGAAGAACCTATGCCTAAACGTCAGTTGGGAATAGCAGTATTGAAGAATGTCCCTCTGTCGCCAGCGGCAGAAGTCTTCAGGACAAAAATTCTTGCATGATTCCAGGAGACTCCATCAACAAAGCTTCAGACCCGGTCCACGATAAAGGCGCTCCGCAATTAAGCAGAGCGCCTTCTGAATGATCCAATGATTATTTTACTTCAAGCTCAGCCAGCTTACCCAACAGCAGGTTGCTTCTTTCGATAAACCTGGTCATTGCCTCCGGCTCAAGCTGCTTGTGGCTCATCATTGCCAGATCATAGACATGCTGGCATATCAGGCTGACATCATCCTTCTTGGCTTCGTTGTCAGAAAGCCTGACTACTGTCTGTATCAATGCGTTGCTTCTGTTGAGCACAAGGGTCCTCTCATCCGGGAACATCCCGCCAAGATCCATCCCCTTCATACCGTACATCCTGCTCATTTCCTGCATACGCCTGGAATACTCCGAAAGAAGTATGATACCTGGAGTAGAAACAGCCTTCAGGGCCTCTATACTGATTTTCAGTTTATCGTCGCCCAGCGCTTCCTTAAATACCTTCTCCAGCTTCTGGGACATATCAGCATCGGCTTCTGCGGCATCTGTGTCCTTCATGCTATCCGAAAGATCCGAATCGATCCTTGTGAACTTAACATTGCTCTCCTTCATCTCAAGGAACTGTATAAAGTGATTATCGATCATAGTATTCAAAATCACAGCTTCCATCCCCTGTTCCTTAAACAGACGGATATATTGAGCCTGCTGCTTTTCATCCGAAACATAGAACACCTTGTCCTTATGCTTCTCGCTGTTTCTTTCAAGATAATCCTTTAAAGTGGTATATTCATCATTTGTTGTCTTGTAGATGATTATATCCTTTGCGCGTTCAAAGAATTTCTCTTCGCGTATGCAGCCGTACTTGACAAACGGGTTTATATCATCCCAGTACTTGTTGTAGGCCTCTCTCTCATTTTCATAGAGGGCGGTCAGCTTGTCGGCCACCTTCTTAGTTATATGCGTCGATATTTTTGAAACATATCCGTCATTCTGCAAAAAGCTCCTCGATACATTGAGCGGCAAATCCGGACAGTCAATGACACCCTTTAGCAGCATCAGGAATTCAGGGATAACCTCTTTGATATTGTCAGCGACAAAGACCTGGTTGTAATACAGCTTTATCTGCCCCTCTATGGTCTCAAATTCATGCTTGAGCTTGGGGAAATACAGTATTCCCTTCAGGTTGAAGGGATAATCCATATTCAGATGTATCCAGAAAAGAGGATCATTGAAATCGTGGAACACCTTTTTGTAAAATTCCTTGTACTCCTCATCCGTACAATCCTTCGGCGCCTTGAGCCACAGCGGATGAGTATCGTTTATCGGCTTATTCTCTTTGTCATCATCAGCGGCTTCCTCGTCCTTTTCCGCATCGGCATCGGCATCTTTCGTTACTTCGGCCTTCTTCTCCTCTTCATCCTCAAAATAGATCTCAAACGGCATGAATGAGCAGTATTTCTCTAGGATTTCCTTCATTTTGAAAGATTCAAGGAATTCATAGGAGTCATCGGCGAGATACAGGGTAATAGTCGTACCTCTTTCCTCTCTGTCGGAATCATCCATCTCAAACTCCATGCCGCCGGTGCTTGTCCATTTCACAGCTTCACTTCCCTGCTGCCAGGACAATGTGTCTATGGTGACCTTCTCCGAAACCATGAATGCAGAATAGAAGCCGAGCCCGAAGTGGCCTATGATCTGGTTGCCTTCATCTGCTTTATCCTTGTATTTCTCCAGGAAGTCAACGGCGCCTGAGAAAGCGATCTGATTGATATATTTTTTCACTTCTTCTGCGGTCATACCAATACCATTGTCAACCACCCTGATGGTCTTGTCGGATTTATTGATGATCACCCTTATTGCAAATTTCTCATTCTCCCCGATCTGCGCTTCCCCCATGGATATGAGCTTTTTCAGCTTCATGAGTGCGTCATTGGCATTGGACACAAGCTCCCTGACAAATATGTCCTTCTCTGAATATAACCACTTTTTTATGATTGGCAAAATGTTCTCAGTATGTATTGATATGTTTCCATTCTCGTGTGACATTTCCAAACCTCCTTGGTCAAAAAGTGAATTTCATTGCCAATAAATATATTACAACTCTTGTTCTTTCATTGTCAATATAAAATTAGCACTCTATAAGATAGAGTGCTAACAGTTGTCTGATATTAATCTGCAAACATCTAATTTGGCTGGCCTCTGGACATCCTGATAATAATATACCTGTCCTGTCTGGCCGAATTCCTGCCGAATATCTTCAGCAGCAGCTGCCGCAGCTTGATATCAGGCTTTATAAAGCAGAGACCATATTCGTATCCGCAAACTCCTGTATTCAGAGAGCTGACGATGTACCCTCCGAACCGGTACTCCGCCCCTTCTGATCTCATGGACAGCTCCAGCATCACATTGCTGCCGGCTGGCAGCTTCAGGGCCGAGGCAAACCTGACACCGCCGCAGCCTATGTCCAGCACTCTCACTCTTGCCATATTCGATAGAACATGTTTTCCTCCGATCTGTATGATCCTGATCTCTCCCCAGAGGGGAGAATCGGGCTTTATTCTGAGGAAACGTCTTGAATAAGCAGTCGGTTCCACTCTATCACCTGCTTAAGGTATTTTCCCTATTTGCAGATTGATATTACCATATTTTTACATGTCCTTCAATATATTTCTCAAGAATCGCATCATATTCCCGTCTTACAGCTGCTATGACCAGATTGGAAGATGAATTGAGTACCAGACTATCCACTGTTTGTATGGGCAGCACCTTTATAGAGGTTCCTGACAGGAATGCGCCTTCCGTCTGACCGATACAATCGGCATCAACAAATTGCTCGACCACTTTAAATCCGGCCTTCCTGCAAGCTTCAATTACATATTTGCGCGTTATTCCCCTGAGAACATATTCTCCGGGAGCCGTCAGCACCTTCCCGTCCCTGACGAAGAACAGATTCGACTTGCTGCCTTCTGTGAGTCTTCCCTTGCTGTCTGCCAGCAGCACCTCAAAGAAACCGCCCTCGGCTATTTTCTGTGCCACAAATTCTTTATAGGATTTATTCAATATTTTTGCATTCGGATTTTCTCTTTCTATCTGAAGCAAGCCTGTATTGACCCCTGCGTCTGCTTCTTCCCGTGTCGGATAATAGCTTTTGCTGATATATATCAGCTGCTGGTCTGTTTCAAAAAATATGGAGACCTTTACATTGCAGTTCCTGCCTACATTTTTTTCGAGCAATATCCGTATATAATCACCAAGCAGACCAAACGACAGACTCAGTTTCTTGCCTACAGCATTGAATGTTCCCGTCAGCCTGTCATAATGATCTTCAAAGAACAGTGGTACTCCGTTTATGACCCTGATCACTTCATATGCTGCCCTGCCCGTTATTTGAGACAGCTCATGGCTGACCGTGTCCGTGTATTCCATTATTGTGCCATTATGTATTACATATTTCCCTGCATTATCATCCATTTCCGAATCATCTCTTTACCAAAGTATTATGCGTTACCACAAGCCCGTTGCATACTAGTATTCGAAACTATAGCACATACGATAACGCACTAATACAAATATATAGCATAACTTCTTCATAATCAACAAGCTGTCATCAAATCGATTTTTCTATACAAGTGTTACCTTCAAATTATAGGCTTTCCCCAAATCCCGTTTTTTCTTGGATCATCACTCTAAGTTAGAGAATCTCTCTAACTTAGAGTATATCTCTATGCTGTCGCTTGATACTTACCCTGGTCACTCAACTGCGAGAAGGACTCTCCTGTTGTTAAGAACCTTACGGATACTATCCTCTGACAAATGATATGCATCCATGAGCTCCTGGACCGTAGCCCCTTCTTCATATTTCATACATATCTCGGTATTTCTGTTCCTTATCATCATCCTTGTACCGTTGATAGCACCCCATCCGGCTCTGCTGTTCTCCTGTCTCGGTATATAGAGGAGTTCTCCCTGTACATAGTGCTGCAGCTGCTCCAGCAATGATTTTGGCAATATATCCTTGCCATTGACATATTTCATTATTATTCTGCCTCCTGTCTCCTATACGAAATTACCGGCAATAACCGCAAAAAACTCCGCCAGGCATGAACCTTGGCGGAGTCCAAACGGGCATAAAAAAAGCACGATAACCATACCATGCCATTTACCCGAATATACTTTATAGACAAAGGTTATTCCCGATCAATTCGCTGAACGAATGCAGACAAAAGCCTTGAAAATACAGGCTGATCACGTTTACATCCATCAGCTTATTCAGTTAGATGTCATTTACCTCAAAAACCAAATTATAAAATTTCACAAGAACAACTCCTTTCGTAAAAATTATATTGCACATTACAATTATAAGCCAACTGCGTTCTTCCAGTCAAGACCATATTCGTAAGAAAGAACAACTATAATAATTCTTTCCCAATCAACTCATCAAAATCCTTTATCCTGTCCGGCAGCTCAGGCCGGCGCTCAAATCTGTCAAGATAGACAGCCTTCATTCCCAGACTGACAGGCACAGTATAATCATTTGTAAAATCATCCCCCACAAATAATACCTTATCAGTATTTGTGCCTGAAAGTGACAATGCTTTATTATATATTTCTGGATGAGGCTTTCTCCACCCCGTAGATACCGATGTGACCACAAAGCTGAAATAACGATCGATGCCTGTCAATTTCAGCAGCTCTTCAATTCCGTCCATGACCATGAAATTTGATACAACGCCTAATTTATATGCTTCGCTTAAATGCTGAAGGGCTCGTTTCACATCATCCCTGACATAGCAGACTGCTTTATAGTTCCGCCAATAGTTGGAATACAACTTGTCAGCAGTTGGTTCTATCATGTATTCCGGCAGATCCGGCAGACTTGACCGTATCAGATATAAAAACCGGCCTTTAATCTCGTATTCAGCATGTTCCGGTAATTTTTCAGCCAGCTCCTTCTTTGAAAGATAGTAATATCTGAAGAATTCATCGAAATCCTCCCACAGGCCTTCAACGCCGGAACCACTATATGCCCACAGCGCATAATCCTTCGGTGTCGGAAGCTTATGCAGATCGATCAGTGTCTCCATACAATCAAAAAATATATACTCTATGTCCATAACTTCTTTCCTTTCGGAAATATTCATTCAAAAAAGCCTTGTTGATATATCCTACAGTGGATTATAATAAATTTTGTCAGTGGGAGCAATGCTGCCTGCTATTAAACTAGCCAAAGCAATGAGCGTTTTAGGAGTAAAATCGGTCAAAAAAGGAGTTTTATTTATGGGTGAAGTCAAGGATTTTAAGAATATCACTAACTGGGACGAGTTGTTTGACATGACAAATGAAATCCTGACATTTCTGGTCGAACAGCATCAGGTGACCCACGAAATGGTCATCAAAACGACCCATGATATAATCAGAAATGCAGGCTACAACTACACCTGTGACGATGTCGAGAAGGAATATTACAGCGGATTCTGAACTGTCAGCCGGAACTGTCAGGCAAATTGATCACGCCGATTTTTCAAATATCCGGGTATTGTTTTTTTCTTGGTTATGGAGTATAATTCTTTTTGCGTAACAGATGCCAACTTGGCTCAGCTGGTAGAGCAGCGGTATCGTAAACCGCAGGTCGCCGGTTCGAATCCGGCAGTTGGCTCCACAAAAAAACCACTTGATTGATTTCAGGTGGTTTTTTCATATTTATAAAAGTCTCTGTGATGCTCTTTTGACCTCGTACTTTACCCGCTCTTCGTCAATAGTCTTCAGCTCTCTGTTTTCCATCAGTATATTTCCGTCTACGATCACCGTATCGACATCCGAAGCCTGCGCCGAATAAACAACAGCTGAATAAGGATCATTTACCGGACAGAGATGAGGCTTGTCAGTATCGATCAAAATCACATCTGCTTTCATTCCCGGTCTGATAACACCTGAGTCATCCCCAAATCCCACGGCCTTTGATCCGTTTACAGTTGCCATCATGAAGGCCTGCCTGGCTGTGACCAGCTCGGGATTCTGACCAACGCCCTTGTGGATCAGCGCTGCCAGATGCATCTCCTCAAACATATTGAGGTTGTTGTTGCTGGCCGCACCGTCAGTTCCCAGAGCAACATTTATTCCTGCTTCCAGCATTTCGTGGACCGGTGAGATTCCGCTGCCGAGCTTGAGATTGCTGGTTGGATTATGTGCGGCATTGACGGCATATTTCTTCAAAAGCTCCATATCTTCCTTTGACACATGGACCAGATGGGCTCCGATAACAGGAACATCAAATATACCTGTCTCTGCGCATATCTCGACAGGAGATTTATTGTATTGTTCAAAACTGTCTCTTCTCTCCTTCTCGGTCTCAAGCAGGTGGATATGGATCCCTGTACCAAGTTCTGAAGCAAGCTCAGAGGCGCGCTTTAGTGAGTCCGGGTCAAAAAGGTATGTTGAATGAACCTCGATATAAACCTTGATCCTGCCATCCTCTCTTCCGTTCCACTCCCTGAAGTACCTTCTGCTTTCATCAAAAACATCCCTGACTTCAAGACCGCCTTTATCAGAATGGAATTCCAAAGGGCTTCTTGACAGATTGACTTTAATACCTGTATCAAATATGCCTTTTGCAGCAGCATCCATATGCAAATACATATCAGCAATAGCTGTGGTGCCTGATTTGATCATTTCCGCCGCACCCAGTCTTGTACCCCAGTATACATCCTCATCGGTCAGTCTGTCTTCAATAGGAAAAATCTTTTCAAACAGCCATTTATGCAAAGGCAGATCATCCGCCGCATTTCTCATCAGGGTCATAGCGCTGTGGGTATGGGCATTTACCAGACCCGGCATGGCGATCCTGTTCCTGCCGCTGATCCTTCTGTCAGCCTTAAAATCAGCCGGGCCCTTTGAAGCGGGCGCTATAAACTCAATGATATTATCTCTGATACCAATATCGGCGTTTCTTATATGCTCGTTCTTCCCGTCGCCCGTCAGTATATCGATACCTTCAATCAAAATATTCATTCGATCTCTCCTACGTAATTTCATATATAATAGATTTTACACAACTTATACATATATCTTACCACATTATTCAAAAACAAAACCCGGGCCAAAAAGCAAATGACCCGGGCTCAATAACTGTCTGACTGACTTATCTGGCACTACATCAAGTACCACTCTGCCAGGAGGCCAGGTATGCTTTTTGCTCTTCTGTGAGCACGTCTATGGAAATGCCCATGGACTCAAGCTTCAGGCGAGCAATTTCATGGTCCACTTCACCCGGGAGCAGATAGACCCTTTTATCCATATTCTTTGCGTTCTTAACTATATACTCTGCACCAAGTGCCTGATTTGCAAAGCTCATATCCATAACTACAGCAGGATGTCCCTCGGCAGCTGACAGGTTCAGCAGCCTGCCTTCCGCCAGCAGAAATACCTTGCGGCCGTCCTTGAGTGTATATTCCTCCACGAAGTCACGTACCGTCCTCTTCGAGGCCGATAATTTCTCAATAGCATCTATGTTGATCTCGTCATTGAAGTGTCCTGAATTTGCGATGATGACTCCATCCTTTGCAAGCCTGATATGCTTCTCATCAACTACATTCAAGTCGCCGGTGACTGTTATGATGATATCTGCATAGCTCATGGCATCCTCCAGCTTCATGACTCTGAAGCCTTCCATGACCGCCTCGATAGCCTTTATATGATCCACTTCGGTGACTGTTACATTTGCGCCCAGGCCTCTGGCTCTCATTGCCAGGCCTTTTCCGCACCATCCGTAACCGCAGACGACAAAGTTCTTGCCTGACAGCAGCATGTTTGTAGCCCTCAGCAAACCGTCCAGCGTACTTTGACCTGTTCCGTACCTGTTATCGAAGAGATGTTTCGTCTCTGACTCATTCACCGCAACTATTGGTATGCGCAGAGCTCCGTCCCTCTCCATGCTCTTGAGTCTGATAACGCCGGTAGTAGTTTCTTCCGTGCCGCCGATCACATTTTTCAGATAGGTATCGCTGTAATCCTTATGCAGCAGTCCTACCAGGTCGCATCCGTCGTCCTGCGTCATGTCGGGTCCATGCTCGATAGCTGCAAGAAGGTGCTTGTAGTAAGTGTCCCTGTCCTCTCCCTTTTTTGCGTATACAGACACACCATAGTCCATGACCAATGAGGCTGCAACATCATCCTGTGTCGACAGCGGATTCGATGCGCACAGCACGATATCGGCGCCGCCTTCCTTCAAGGTCCTGATAAGATTTGCCGTCTCAGTGGTTACATGAAGGCAGCAGCTCATCTTTATGCCTGCAAGGGGCTTTTCCTTCGCAAACCTCTCCCGGATCGCTTTCAGTACTGGCATCTGGTTGTCTGCCCATTCGATCCTCAATTTGCCCTTCGGCGCCAGCGATTTGTCCTTGATATCACATTTTACCATTCCTTTTTACCTCCAAAGCCGCATTATATGCATTTATTTAATATCGCCTTTAATCTCCAAAATTTTCTCTGTATCTGTTCATAAACTCATCAATTGAGTACTTGTGCTCTGTAGCTCCCTTATGCTCAATTGCATACACCGATGAAACGCTGGCATATCTGCCCATCTTTTTGAGATCCGCTCCTTCAAAGTAGCCCTTCAGCAATCCGGCTCTGTATGCATCGCCTGCTCCTGTAGGATCGACCACTCTTTCTTCTCTGGCAGCAGGTACTCGCACGTGCTCGTTCCTTGACCACAGCTCCGAACCATTTTTCCCAAGAGTGACCACCACTATCTCAGCCCTGTCAAGTATATCGTTTACAGTCAGTCCTGTCTTTCTGTTCATCATCTCATATTCATATTCGTTAAATATGACTATTCTGGCACCCATCACTCCGGCCATGAGGTCCCGGGCCTCAAGCCTTGGTATCTGCATCCCCGAATCATAAAGATAGGGTACCCTCATATTCTGCAATTCATCACACCACTTGTTCATTGCAGCCGGTTCAGTAGGCGCGATCACGACCATGTCGACATCATCCATACTGATATCATGCATGCTTATATCCGTATCAAAAGCCATTGCACCGGGATAAAATCCCGTGATCTGGTTGTTCGCAAGGTCCGTGTTTATAAAGCAGGATGCGGTGAAGACATCATCTTTGACCCTTACCAGCCCTGTGCCTACTCCGTTCTGTTCCAGCCATTGTCTGTACTCGCCGAAGTCAGAACCTGCCGTGCTCAGTATTTCAGGCTTCTGACCTGTGAGCGCCAGACTGTACGCAATATTCGGTGCAGTACCTCCCCGCACCTTCTTCAATGTTTTTACCAGAAAGCTGATGTTAAGCTCATCTATCCTGTCAGGTATTATCTGATCCTTGAAATATCCCGGGAAATCCATTATGTGATCATATGCTATGGAACCTGTGACAATTATTTTTCCCATTCTAAGTCCTCCGTGAACCCGTCATTCAACAATTATTTTGTTGCGATCATTATAAAAACGCCCTCATCAGCTTTTTTATCATCAGACCTTTTCCCTGATGCTTTCCTGTTGAGCGCTTCAAAAAGCTCTACCTTGAAGCCGCACTTCTCAAACCAGCCGGTGATCTCATTTTCCGAAAAGCCCTGCCACACATCATGCATCGTATCCTTGAACTCCCTGTTGCCATGCTCCCTCAGATCGGCAAGAAAGACTCTTCCCCCAGGCTTAAGTATTCTGTGCATTTCCTTGATGGCTGTTATCGGTTCATCTATATGATGAAGGAACATATTGGCGCATATTATATCAACACCGTTATCGGAAAGCGGTATATCACATCCGTCGCCAAGTACTGTCCGGATATTGCTGATTCCCTGCTTATCCGCCTTTTTTGCCAGCTCGTTCAGCATTGCCTCAGAAATGTCCACCGCAATGACCGAAGACACTTCGGACGCAATCGCTCTGGAGAGATATCCGTCTCCGGCGCCAAGATCCACCAGCACCATGTCATTTTTCACAAGCCCTGCATTCTGGAGTCTGGTGATCACATCCTCATCATAGTAGCCGCCGCGCATGCTGCTCCATTGCGGAGCGACCCTGTCAAAGAATTCCTTCGTCTCGCTTTCACTCGATGAATAATGCTGTGAATCCCCGCTGGACAGCCATTGAACAAGGGCTTGTCTGCTGAATCTCCATTCCCTTCCGATCTTCCTCGCCGGCACCTTCTCCTCCTTCAGGAGCTTGATGAAGGTTTTGATGCTCACATTAAAAAGCTCGGCCGCTTCCTCCATGTTCAGGATCTCTTTATCCACCGGATCATTCCCTTCTCCAACGCTTTTTCGCTGATTCACTGTCTGATATGTACCACATGGCTGCCGTCTTCCCGACTTAATAAAGCAAAAGAGGACAATGAGCAGCCACTTGTCCTCTTACATTATATCCCGTCATATTGAATTTATCAACCATCAATTACAATTATTTTACCTGTATTTACAGCTAGACCTGCCAGTCAGCGATGATTTCTGTCACAAGCCCTGCAAAATCCTTCCCGACCCTTCCGGCAGTATCCATGACCTCTTCATGGTTCAGTTCCTGCCCTATCACTCCTGCAGCCATATTTGTTATACATGATATTCCAAGAATTTTCATGCCGCAGTGCCGTGCCGTGATCACTTCGGGAACTGTCGACATTCCGACAGCATCAGCGCCTAACATCCGCAAAGCTCTTATTTCCGCCGGAGTTTCGAACATCGGTCCCTGGGCAAAGGCATAAACTCCCTCTTTCACAGCGATGCCCCTTTTGGCCGCAGCCTCTCTTGCCAGAGCAACAGCATCCGGATCATAAATATTGCACATATCGGGGAACCTCGGTCCGAACTCATCCTGATTGGGTCCGCGCAGCGCAGAAGGAGCAAACAGGCTGATATGGTCAGTTATAAGCATCAGATCGCCTGGGTTGAAGGTCGTGTTTATTCCGCCGGCTGCATTGGTTACTATCAGATTAGATATCCCCAAAAGCTTGAATACTCTTATATGGAAAACAACCTGTGATATGTCCCAGCCTTCATAGTAATGAAACCGGCCCTTCATTGCAAGAATGTACTTGCCTCCCAGTGTACCGCAGACAAGCTTGCCCTGATGCCCCTTTACTGTCGTATGAGGGAAACCTGGTATGTCGGCGTAGTCTATCTCTACAGACTGTTCTACTGAATCTGTCAAAGATCCAAGCCCAGAGCCAAGAACAATAGCAATTTCTGGAGTCCGATTTATCTTCTCACTTATGTAATCGGCAGCTATCCTGTATTTTTCAAAATCTGTCACCATTGCTGACACTCCTCTTTTGGTATTATTTCAGAAAACCTCATGAGCCCACGCTCCCTGTTCTATTTGTATCTGAGTGACAACGCCGTCTTCAGTGACAACAGTGAACAGCTCATATCCGTTTATATTATAGCCCCATACTCCGTCTTCCTTTTTATTAGGCTCTCCATAAAGCTCAAGTATCTTCTCTTCCCTGTCGCCGGTCTTAAGTCCCCTTGGTGTTAAATAATTCGGGCTTGTCACATTGACTGTGAATACAA
The DNA here is from genome assembly GCA_023435305.1 of Bacillota bacterium. Classification (GTDB taxonomy): domain Bacteria; phylum Bacillota; class Clostridia; order Acetivibrionales; family DTU013; genus DTU013. The sequence continues at coordinate 99,173 of JAEYRV010000004.1, read as the reverse complement.
TATCATTAACAACATAAACCTGTGTATCATCAGGGAAAAACACCGTCTTTGTGCTCATCCCGTCATATTCCTCTTCGAACACATCCTCTGGCTCCTGCCCTATGGCGGCTATCAGATCCTCAAATGACATATCGATATCTATATCTCCCAGCTTCAAATCACCAGGATCTATCGAGCTATTCTCGTTATTCTCCTTGCCATGGCTTTCTCTTGCCGTCCTGGCGCTCATAGCGATAGTATTGATCGTTTCCATATTGTTTGTCAGCCATGCGGGATCCTTCGATGCATCTACGTGGAATACCATGTAGCTGTCGCCGTCGACCCTGACATAATAAGTCTCGTTTTGGGATACCTCTATTTTCTTTCCGATCCAGGCATCCCTGTATATGAAGTCTGTAATCCTGCCGCTTTGACCGGCAAGTTTTTTATAATAATCCTCTCCTGTTTCATCTTCCATTATGCCGAAAATCTTTAACTGCACCTTGTCACTATTGCTGAGGATAGTATATTCCGACCCGTTGACGGACTCGTCGACAGCCTTCCACTCCACGGGTATGTCAAACCAAAAATCAAACATTTCATTGTTTCCGGTCTTGTAACACTCATCGTATGCAGGATAAAAAATGATCTCACCCTCAAGGTTCTTTGCTGCACTGTCATTGGAGGGGGTGTCCAGCTGCTCAACAAATGCTTCGCCTTCAGTATCCTCGATCAGATTATCACTGGCACATCCTGTCAGCAGTATCGCCGATGCAATAAGTATAATTATGATTGTTTTCATTTGTATGACCTCACTTGCATTTTATTGATCCCTTAAACGCAAATCTACCGCTAAATTTATTTTACCATATTGAAAACCAGATGACAGAAATTTTTCGAAATGTATTTGATTATACAGAAAACCCCTAGGGCACTACTCATTTTTGCAGCTTTTGATCAAAACTATGTTCTGGAAAACCTGTTTCATAGTCCAATGTGCCAATCTCATAGACAATGAACAATAAAAATGAGAACTTTCACATAGAAATCGTTCAAAAGTTGAAAAAGTGAGTAGTGCCCTCTGCTTTTGGGCCTCTGCTTTTGCCATCAATCATAGTTTCTGTTTTTACAAGTGAATCAAAGAAGGGTGTAAGCATGCTGAAAACCCGCTATTTAGCGGGTTTTCAGACGAAATGTGGTGGGGAATATTGGGTTCGAACCAATGACTTCTACCGTGTGAAGATAGCACTCTCCCGCTGAGTTAATCCCCCGTGTTGTTCCAAATCGCTTTTGTATTAATTATAAATCTATGTCTCTGACGAGTCAACTGTTTATCAATACTATCTTTTGCTGTTCATCGCACATAATAGATCTTTTTCTGCCTTCTGCTGTCGTATTGAGTATCACCTTCCCCTCCCAAAGGTCCACCAAGTGCTTCAGTGTCTCATTGGCATACTGGAGATCCAGCTCTCTTCCGTCGTAAATATGCTCCAGCATCAGGATATTTTCCTTCTGGTTCCACTCCTTGACCAATACCACCGGCACGCCTCCAAGCCCGGATGACGCTGCGATGGTATCTCTGATTTTCATCCAACCCTCATCGTCGGAAACCTCTGACACAACATATTCGCTGCCTTCCTTTTCATACTCGTACAATTTCATTTCAGCACAAAGCTCCTTTGTGAGATAACGTCTGATAAAGGATTCATCCCTCTCGATCTCTCTTGCCTCAAATATCTTCCGCGGTTCATCACCGTATTTCTCCTGAAGGCTGCTGAATATTTTGAACCCGATGTAATATGGATTAATCCTTCCCTCATAGGGTCTGATGACCTGGTTGTGCCTTCTCAGGAATTCAAAATTTAACTTTTGCGGCAGTTCAAGCCTGTTGAGTATATTATAATGCCAGAAGCTTGCCCAGCCCTCGTTCATTATTTTGGTTTCTATCTGAGGAATAAAGTAAAGCGTCTCCTCTCTGACGATATCGATAATATCCTTCTCCCACTCTTCGAGCCTGCCATATGTGCCCAGAAAAAGCAGAAGATCTTCCTCCGGCTCCAGCGGTAACTGCTTCATATCAGTTTCCTCAGTATATGCCGGTTTAGCCTCAAGCAGCGGAAAATCACTGACTGTCCTGCTTTTTTTACTTTGGAGCCTCTTTTTCAGTTCTCCGCAGCCAAGCCTCTTTGCTCCTACAGTTCTCGAACACTGGTAACGAAGAGCATGAGCCGAATTGAGCACCCTTTCCACCTTGCTGTATCCGATACTTGGGTCGCTGATATACTCTCTGATTCGTTCGGCATGGTTCTTGAACATTTCGACAGTATATGAGGCCCTGGTGCCGGTCATAAAAAGCCTGTTGCATTTAAAAAAATCATTATGTCCATATACATGAGCCATAGTCAATATCTGCAGCAATAGTGAATTATCCTTCATCAAATAGGCTATGCAGGGATTTGAATTGATCACCATCTCATATGGCAGGCCCGACAGATTGTACTTATTCAGAGTCCTTATCCTCTCATATGCCTTGCCAAAGCTCCAGTGGGGGTAATGTGAGGGCATTCCGCTGTAAGCTTCATATGCTGTCATATCCTCGTAGCTGACAAGTTCAAATTCCTGTTCATAACAATCCAGTCCCGTTTCAGATACTATTTCCTCAATTCGTCGGTTCCACATTTCCAGCTCTTTGATGCTATAATCAGACATATTGCTACTCCAATCACCTTGCTATATTGTTTTGCTATATTGTTCTTCTATGGCTCTTTTTCTCCGTCCTTTTCAAGCAGTCTCTTTAATCCAGTAATGATGTCATCCTTTCTTGACATAGTTACAATAACGAAATTATCTGCATGGATGTGCCTCAAAAACTCTGATTTTACAGTGCTTCCGGCGAAATAGTAACCCGGTACGATCTCCCCGTAACCAAAGAGATTGCATTTCTCACATAGTTTCTGCGCAAGCTCCACAGCTTTTTTATTATCCTCAGTCCAGTTATCGCCATCGCTGCAATGGAATGCATATATGTTCCAATTCAGAGGATTATAATGCTGCTCAATGATTTCAAGCGCTTTTTCATATCCGCTGCTGATATATGTCCCTCCCGATTCCCCCTTGTGGAAAAACTCAAGCTCGCTGACCTCCTTGGCCGTAGTAGTATGGGCTATAAAAACCACCTCGACGTTTGAATACCTGAGCCTGAGAAACTGATAAAGCAAAAAGTAGAAGCTGCGGGCCATGTACTTCTTGGTCTGGTCCATCGAACCCGAAACATCCATTATACAAATAACGACAGCATTGAAATCCTTTCGCTTTACCTCCCTGAGCCTTCTGTATCTCAGATCGTCCTCTGAGAAGGGGAACCTTTCTTTTACTTCTGCATTGCTTATAGCCTCAGCCGCCTTTTCGTCCCCATTCACAGCATCGATGCTGTCACCCGCTATCTCCTTCAAACTTCGTCTGTATGACTGTTTTCTTTTTATTTTTTCAACAACTGTTCTCCTTTTAGCCAGCCGCGGCTGTATGCCCTTTTTCTGATAACCAAGCTTTCTGTAGCCCTTCAGCGTTTCCATATCCGAGAGTCTTCTCCTGTCGATATCAGGAAGGTCCAGGTCATCAAATAGATAGTTCACCAGCTCATCGATGGTGATCTCGGTTTCATATATGTCCTCGCCCTCCTGGTCTCCTGCACCCCCGTGGCCATAATTCTTGCCCTCCGCTTCCTCTCCCACCACATCTCCGCGCTTCTCATCACCGTCACCCGTCGCCGCTCCCCGCTTGTTGGTTCCATAAATAAAGCTGTATTCCTTTATACCCTTCACGGGTATCTTTATCTTCTTTTGCCCGCTTTGCCCTATAATGCTTTCTTCCGAAATAATATTGCCGATATTTTTCTTTATCGACTCCTCCACAAGCTCCTTGTGTCTGCGCCTGTCCTCAGAGGAGCGTTCTCTTCCCCCGGGGTCATATTCCTTTATAATTGCCATATAAGACCTCTCAAAGCGATCTAGTCTTTCCACAGATTATTTGCACCATATTTCAACACAACATTGCAGCAATGGTCACAATATCCATTACGCTTCATTTCCTCGACCATTGTGTTGTATTTCCTGTCCTGTTCCTCATCGCGCACCTTTGCTCTCGTAATTATCCTGCTCAGCTCCTTCACCGATGATGTCAGCTTTTTCTCGATTGCCTCCTTAAGCGGTTCGTAGCTGCTGTAATTCAGTTTGCCTCCGCTTCGTATCACAAAGAACATATATGCCGTTACATCGCCCCTGAAGCCTTTTGCCGATGCCTCGGTGATCCCTATCTGCTCCTCTATGGACCTCATGAATCTCTCGTCAGGCTCAAGCTCCTCGCCGGTATTCTGGTCCTTGATCCTGGTCCTGTTGATATAAGCCTCAGCATGATCGAGATAATTGTTGAACAGGCTCTCGGCCTGCTCCCTGTAACCATAGATAAAGGCTTTCGTGACCTCTTTCTCAAGTATTCTATTGTACTCCTTCTTTATGGAATCCTGAACGAACCTCACATACTTGCTCTTTTCCTCATCGCTGATCGACAGCTCTCTTACCGACTTGATTATTGTCTCCATGACTGATATCGGGTTTATGCAGTCATGCTCGGACTCTGACAATGCCATATCCAGCGCTTTCATTATAAATCTGGTTGAAATGCCCGACATTCCTTCTCTTGACGACTCCTCCCTCAATTCCATAATGTCTATCTTGCGGGTCATCCCTTTTTCTACGATCTCTTCTCCGTTATATATCTTCAGCTTGGTCATCAGGTCGACCTTGGATGATGGCACAAGGCGTGTCAGAATAGCAAACATTGAGGCTGTTTCTATGGTATGCGGCGCGATATGGGCCTTGAACCTGCTCTTCTTCAATATTTTTTCATATATTTTCATCTCTTCATTCAATTCAAGGCAATAGGGTATCTCAATTTTGACGATCCTGTCGAGAATAGCTTCGTTGGTGTGATCGGATTTGAACTTGTTCCACTCCGCTTCATTGGAATGGGCCAATATCACGCCGTCAAAGTATATCATCGGCCCCTTTCCCGGAGATGGCACGGATTTCTCCTGTGTCGCCGTTATCATTGTATGCAGGTATTCGGTCTCGTTTTTGAACACTTCAATGAATTCGACCAGTCCCCTGTTTCCTACGTTGAAAGCGCCGTTCAGCGACAGGACTCTCGGATCGTCCTCGGAAAACAGGTCTATTTTCGAAATATCAACACTGCCAATCAGGACACTGGTATCCTGATTGTTGGGATCTACAGGAGGCACAACGCCGATGCCCTTCCTTGACCTGACAGAGAACCCTGTTTTAACGACCGGGAAAAGCTCGTACTTGCCATTATATTCATTCTTCAGCCTATAGCGGCAGATAGGGCATAGATCGCCTTCGATCCTTACCCTCAGTATATCTTCAAAATCCTTCCTCAGATGCTTTGGCACCAGGTGGAGCGGTTCCTCACGCATTGGGCAGCCCTTCAGCGCATATATTTCGGGACTGGACTCCAGCGCTTTCTTTAATTCCTCCATCAGCGAGGATTTACCTGAGCCTACCGGTCCTACAAGATAAAGGACCTGCCTGGCTTCCTCGCCTGCCATCGCCGCCGAATGAAAATATCTGACGATATTCATTATGGTTTTGTCTATGCCGTAAAAGTTCTCAAAAAATTTGTATTTCCTTATGACATCATTACCGTATATCCTTCTGAGTCTGGGGTGTTCATCTGTCCTGACGACCTCGACGCCAGCTTTGGAAATCAGGTTGTACAGTCTTTGATGAGAAAGTATTGCAAGCTCGGGCTCCTTCCTTACAAGCTCGATGTAATCAAGAAATGTTCCCTCATAGAAGTTTCTTGATCTCTCCTGCCTGTCTTTTTCTATAACCCGGGAAATATCTCTATCGCCCATCATGTCTGCCTCCTTGTCCTGTGAAACATACCGGCAAATGCCACATTAAATTATATTAGCGCTCATATGTTAAAATTCCACGAGGACTACCCCTGCAAGCTTTTTACCTTCCTGTATTTACATAATACTTATGCCTCGACCAGATGCTATAATTTAATAACAGTACATTATGTCACCCAAATGCAGGAGCTTCGGTATGATAGGAAATAAGGCGGTTGAGAAAACGATCATACCACTGATCGGCCTTATCTCAGGAATTTTGCTGTTTCTGGGAGTATTCTCCGCGTCAGCTGAAGCAACATTATTTAATCCCGGCTATCACGGCAGAGCCCTGCGAAAGCTTGGCGCATCCAGCCTTATCAATGATAAAATATATGAATACCTTGAAGCATCGGAATACAGCGAGTTGATTGGTCCATACATAGAAGACCATGTCAACGAAGAGCTGGTGATAACGAATATCAACTCATTGTATGGCGGCTTGCTGAATTATATAAAAGGCGCTGCAGATACACTTCCTTATATATATTTCAACTGCATCAACGAAACCACAGATCCGTCAAACATGACCACAGATGAAATAAAGGCATCGCCGCTTCTGGCGTTTACTAAAATAGACAGGGTAAATCTGCGTTTGCCGATGATGTTTTTAAATGAGAAGGACGCCGATGATATATTGAAGACTGCCAGTCTGCTGCAATACTGTATTGAAAAAGCTTTAATAATTTCATTGATACTTTTGCAAATAATATCGATATTTATCATTTGTCAGAATCCGGAGCTGTTTCTTGATTGGGTCAAATACACATCATTTTCCTACAGCATAATTAGCATTGCATCAATATATTTTCTATCATCATTCAAAAATCTTGGCCAATACAGCCTGGAGAGCACATTAAGATCAATTGATGCTGATTTGTTCAAATTGGTCTCAAACTATCTGACACATATTTCAGCTTCAATAATAAAGCTCTTATTCCTGTCAGTCGTTTTAATATTCGTATTACTATGTTTATCAGTCTATAGGACAAAGGCAGCAAGCAATCATACACTTGACATGCACAGACATATTAAGAAACCTGCATTATGGACAACGGTTATGATATTGACAGCTCTATCTGCATTACTTTATCTGCAGATAGGCAGTGCTGTGTCTGAATACAGTCAAAGAAACTTAAAGCAGGCTGTTATGCTTCTTCATGGAAGTAATATTTATGGGCAGCCCATAGATGCCAGGGGCAATGATGTCTGCTTTTTGCGGATATCTGTAACTGACAGTCTGACAGGTGAACCTTTGGAAGCTTCTGCGGCAGACATCTATCAAATCAACAGAGATAAAGGAAGCTTTTACAAGGCTGCTTCCTTTGGCAAAGGCTCATCGTCATTTTTACTCGAAAAAGGAAGCTACAGACTGATAATTTCCTATGAAAATGCATTTCATGACATTGCATTCCGCACTCTGACATTGTATGACTTTGAGTTGGATCGTCCCGGCAGAACAGAACTCAATATGGTACTGGATAAAGAAAGTGAAGCTGCAATCAGGATAAAATCAGCCAGCCTTCAATACATTCCCTGAGCATCATGCTCCTATTCCCCATCTGCATTCATGCCTGCTCCATCCTCCTGTCCTGCCGGAGTTGTTCCTGCCGCCTCGCTCTCATTCTCAGTTTTTTTCATGCCGTATCTCTTGATTACAAGGGATACCCCCTTGGATTCGGCATAGGCCTTCATATTGAGCATAGCTGCTTCATTGGCATCACCCGGCTCATTCTCAGGTATTATCAGCAATAATTCCTTTTGAGTAATGTCTTCATCTCTTATCAAAATGTTGTCGCTCCCCCAGGGTTTCTCCGTGCCTTTATATTTTGCCAGCTCATTTATATAGCCCTTCAGTGTCTTTTCTGTGTTTGAAGCCGTCTTATAGCTGTTGGCTGTCAGATCCATGCTTTTGATCATTACGGCCTTGCCATCTTCGTACCGGGCTATTACAGGAAAGCTGTTCGGCAGATTTGCTCCGAATTTCCTTCTCAGCTTGAGGCCTCTCTGGAAATTGTTCAATGACCAAACATCCTCCTCTTCTGCATCGGAGCCCTCGCCCAGTACCCCTGTCTTCTCATCACCGCCCATCCACGCCTTTACCTTGACACGCTGAACGAACTCCAAGTCTTTGTAGAATTGCAGCGGCAGCGGTAATTTAACACGGTATCGGACGACGATATCAATGTTTTCATCCCGGTCGGAAAGAAAGGAGGATTCACTGAAATCAAGGCCGTCAAAACCATCTGCTATCCCCAGTGCACGTAGTCGTTCATCTATATCGGGAATACTTTCTGACACAAGGTACTTTTTCATATATAGCTTAACTATGGGGATATACAACTGGGTCTTGATATCATCAAGGGTGCCCCCGGCTATATAGAATGCTATACTTTTCAACTCATCCAGCGGATCTGATGGGATATTCTTCGAATGGTCAAATATTTCTGAGAAGCTCTGCTTTGTGTCCTCTACTGCATCAACACTGTCAATGATACCCGCAATGCCTTCGTTCTTCACACCCGAGCCTATTCCCTTCAGGCTGCTGTATGCATCTATCACACTTCCGAGCTGTTCCTCGATCACATCCGATCTGTCGTTGACACCGTTCCGAACCGTATCATGCAGATCCCTGATTCCGCTTATATGATATATGTAGCTCGAAGCCGCTATCTCTGATGCGGTCTCGTCAATTGCATGCTGTATCATCTCATAGGTACACACTGTCTTTATGAGTAAAATGACAGAGAAGAATACACATAGTATCAATGGCATTATTATAGCCGCTTCAACAGTCAGCGCACCTTTAGAAGCTCTGCCATCTATAACTGCTCTGCCGCCACCCGCCGCTGCTCTGCCGCCAGCACTATTTACAGCTGTATCGCGGCTTCCATGCCATCTGTAGTAGGCAAGCATATTTCCGGACATATCAGTATCCTTCATACAGCAACACCCTGTGTACATACCTTCCATCGCCGGTTTTCAATTCCTTTTTGACAAAGGGCTGTGTAATAAACAAATATTTCATGGAGACCTCCGCCTCTATACGAAAACAGGTATGACATCCCGACATTCTGAAGCTGTCCTGATCCCCCTTCGACTTGCCTATGTTCAGCTGGATCAGGTCCTCTATCCTGTTGAGCTTCCTGTTTTCATCGACAGTCAGTAAAAACACCCTGAGATAGTCATGATAATTGAAGCACAGTCTTTCATCTGTCTTAGGTCCATCATTGGAACCGGTTCCTATATCCAGCCTCCAGTCACCTTTCATCTTGTAGATCGGTACTGATTTTCCCTCCATCAGATCATTGACATCGATCACCGCTTCTCCGACACCCCAGCCGCACATGATCAGATTTGAGATGACAGGTATGCCTGCACCGCCGGTCCATATACCTGCTACGGCAGTTGCAATGACATTCGCCTTCGATTTTTTCGCTGCATCTGTATATACATGAAGCGTGTTCAATCCGATCCTGACCAGCAGCAGCTCACCCTTTGTCATAACATTGTTCAGCAGCTGTGAGGACTTGCCGTTCAGTATATACTCGACCTCACTGTCATAGAAGGTATCTATTTTCCCCTTCTCATCGCCATGAAGATTTGTATCCTTTACTGTCCTGTCACTATAAACCAGCTCAGGGACCGAGTTTTTGAATGTCCCCATGATGTACTCGTTCATGTAGATATTGTCTCTGAGATCAACAGTCCTTTCCGCTACCAGTTCGCCAATATTAGAAATCAGTTCAAGCGCATTTTCCTGAAACTGCCCTTCCTCGTCATAAAGGTCAGCCTCATCTCCAACATGCTCAAGATCACCGTTATAGACTGCTTCTCCATTATTGCTGCCGGAAGCTCCAGCTGTCGCCCCAATAGTATCAGTATGCTCAGAATCCACATCATCAAAGTCAGGCGTTATTACCTTTGTGAAGGATGGAAGGCTTTCCTTTACAATACCGGCAGCCTCGTAATTAATATCCTCCAGCAGCTTGCTTACTATGGCATCCTTTAGCTCCTCCGCCTTTCCCCTTCTCGGATCCTCCTTCTTGTCACCTTTTTCCGGTTTTAAGTAGTTATAATCTATACCGGTGTAATTTGATGCAGTCTCCAAAATCGTTTCAGGAAGTCCTCCGGACGGCAATCCTCCCTGATTTATCTTCAACTCATCCATACTGGAGGTTATGCTTTCAAGGACACTGCTGTTGCTGCCGATATCCCTGAGCATCTCCTCTGCCTTCTGCCCCTCGAGTATAAGCTCTTTCATGCCATTCAGTTCAGTCTGGAGCTCTTCTCTGAATTCATCTGATAATGAGCCTGCCTCACCCGAGAAATTATCATCAAGAAACTGCTCAAGTACGCTTATCGATTCCTGTGCCTTTTTGCCCTTTTCAGCTATCTTCGTGATTTCTTTGACAGCAGCATCATTTGCTTGCTTATAGTCATTGGTCATTTGATTGCGGAGCTTGTACCACAGATCGCCCAACTGGTCTTTAATGTCGGTTTTGCTGCTGTTTAGGGATTTTCTTTCATCTTTCAGACTATTCAGCTGTTTTTTCAACTCACTGCTGTCGGATTCAGTGCTGTCGTCCGTTCCCGAGCTGCCGCCTTCTTCATCATCATCTGTATCATCGGTCTTGTCATCACTTTTGCTGCTTGATTTTTTCAGTTCTGCCAGCTGTGACTCAAGTGCGCTGATACTGCTGTCCAGCGAATCGATACTGGCTTCCAGCGACTGCAGGGTATCGCTCATGCCGTTGAAATCATTGAATACAGATTCCCAGCTCCCATTCAGATTAAAGCCGTTAATAAACTTTTCGAGTTCTCCCCCGGCTCCGTCAATATTTTTTTTGAGCTTTTGCTGTGATTTGTCCATACTGCCCAGCAGCTTGTCAATGCCTACCTTTTGTTTATATGCATTTGACATCTTTCCGGCATCCTTAATCGTCGCAAGCTTCTCAATAAAGCCCTCTATGATCTCTCCCGGCGCTCTGTACTTCATATACTCAAGGATCTGTCCTTTCGTAACGCCGTTCTCACTCAGGTTATAGACAGGGGTGACCTTGATCCTTTCAATCCTGAAACCAAACAGATCAGTGCTGCCCATGTAGTATTCCTCACCTGTTGGTATGGAAAGGCAGCATGCAAGGTACTCCTCGAACCTGTCCTCAATATCCGCAGTATCAGTACAAGGGAGAGCAAATATGCCATAGCCGTCCTTCAGCCTGCTGCTGTAATCAGCCAGCAGTGAAGCAGCTGCCGTCTCCGAGGCCCTTCTGACCATGGCGCCCCCTGTGTTAATGCGGGCAATGTCTGTAAGCAGGCCTGCAAGCATCAGGACTCCTATCATGATGATAGCGAAAAACACACTTATCTGACCCGATATACCCTTCTTCAAGTATTGCTCCCCCAATGCGCCTCAGTCCACAAAGCCTCCGAGCCTGTTCTTCATTTCATTCAGAGTCTCTCTGGTCTTCTCGCCGATTTTTTTCAGCTCCGGGAATTTCTCCTCAAGCTTTTTCTCAATATCTATAACCAAATCTGCCGTACGGATGAATTCGGCAGGTTCGTTGATCACCGAAACAGCCTTGACCGATATAGTGATGGTATCACTGCCTCCAAAGAGCTTAACAAACTTACCCAGGGGCATTTTATAATACCTTTCCACCCTGACCTCCAGTTTTCTGGAGACAGCAAGATCGATTATTCTTGCCTCCGCCGCCGCGCCTGATGCCGGTACTATTTCATTACGGGAGGATAAAGCCAGAGCGTATTCTTCGATTCTTTTCAGTCTCTGCTCCTTATCACTGTCATAAATCCGCCTGTATAGCTTGATTTTCTTCGTTTCCGGATCGGTCGGCCTGGACGTCGCTATCTCTCCGGTGCCAGAAGCCCATGCAGCTGCTCCTTGGTTAGCAGCCATTTCAGCTGCGGACTGGACAAGAGATCTCTGGTACAGCAGGAGCCCCATGTAAATCACAGCTGCCAGGCTCAATATCACAAGCGGAACAATTATTGATGCTTCAACCGTAATGCTGCCTTTTTGAGCATAGCCAAAGCTCTTTCTGCGGCCTTCTTCATGGCCTCCGCCTTCGACGGCACTCATCATAAATACCTCGTTGATCCATATAATCAACACCCATACATTCTTATATATTACATAATTTAACATTCATATAAATAATACACCAATAAATGGTAAAAGAAAAGTGTGCGGAAATATTCTGCAGGAATGATCAGATATTGAGAGAGTGGAACTCGAAACGACCCGTAACTATATCACGGGAAAAATAATCAAAGATATAAATAACTGAATTATCAACCGGTTTGAAAAGCCTGTAGGACATGTCGTCACCCTCCCGGGCACCTGCAAAATCCAGATAAACAGGCTCGAAATGTACATTTTTAAGGATCTGCTTGGATGTCATGCCATGAGTCTCGGGTATTATCCGGTTAATCGTTTGTGTATCGCGCAGAAAATCAAAATATTTCTCCTTTAGCTCCGATGAACCGCGTCTCTCCATGAAATCCGGCAAAGTGCCTGAGCTGTCGGATAAAAGGAAATCAAGGCGAAGCAGCTCCCTGAAAAACTTATCCTCCGCTGATACAGCTGTGATGGTGTGAAAATCATTCAATATCCTGTATTGATCCCTGAGTGCGGACTGCATGTCCATATAGCCGTTATCAATATGAAATCGATAAAAGCTCTCATAAAAAGAAAATGGCGAATCAAAGTATCTCTCGATTAGGAAATCCAGTGATAATGCGAATCTCCCGCTGTTATAATATCTTTCGACCAATTCTGCTATGCCCTTCAGCCTGATCAGCTCATCATAGCTCATGTATTTTCCGGCAAGTATCTCGTACGGAGCCTTGTCCCGGAAAATGCAGCCGTGCTCCTTTGCCTGCGCCCGCAGCCTTGTGCCCTTCAGAAGCTTCAAAAATCCCAGCTGAAGCTGATGAGGCCTTGCCGAATACACCTGGCTGAAGGATTTCCCAAAGGAGCTGTAATCCTCTAATGGCAGGCCTGCAATAAGATCGGCATGGATATGTACATTTCCCTTCTTTATTATTCTGCTGATATTCAGGAAAAGCTTGTCCAAATCAGTTTTTCTGCATACTGCGTCCAGGGCCTCCCGGTTTGTGGACTGAACGCCTGCCTCAAGCTGGAACAGGCCTCTGGGCGCGCTGTTCAGCAATTCTATAGACTCGTCGTCAAACAGATCCGCCCCAACTTCAAAATGAAAATTGCACACTGCCCTGTCTCCGCCTGTCAGAGTCCTGTTGAGCCCGATTATATGCCTGATTATTTCCTTTGACCTGCCGGGACTGACATTAAAGGTCCTGTCCACGAATTTGACCTGACCCGCGCCTGACCTGACCAGCTTGTCCAGATCATCAAATACCCTTTGAAGTGAAAAATTCCTGACACCTTCATTTACCGACGACAAACAATAGCTGCATGAAAAAGGGCAGCCCCGTGAAGACTCAAAATATACTATTCTGTGCTTTAGTGAAGAAATCATCTCATCGGTATATGGAGAAGCTATACTGTCCAGATCCTTTATGACCACGGCCTCATTTTCGATTATTTTATCTCCGGATCTGTAAGCAAGCCCTTTGACCAAAGCCGCCTCGCCATCGCAAAGCGCCGATCCGGCAGCCTTGCTCTCCCTTGCCTTATATAGCATTGATACCAGTTCCGGGAATGAGGCCTCGCCTTCACCTTTGATGATAAAATCAATAAAAGGTCTGCTTTTGAGTATTTCGGAAGCATCATAAGCGGCCTCCGGACCGCCAAGTACTATTACCAGTGAAGGCAGCAGCTTCTTCAGGTTCGAAGCAATCGCAAGGACCTGTGAAATATTCCAGATATAGCATGAAAAAGCCGCGATATCAGGCTCCATCAGATAGATGGAGCTCAGCACCGAATCCGGATTTTCATTTATCGTATGTTCCGATAAAAGCACCTCTCCGCAATCCTGTGCGTATTGACTGCAGGAAGCCTTGAGATACCACGGAGCAAGGGATGAATGAATATATTTTGAATTGAGCGATATGATTACTGTCCTCATTATTACCTCTCTTTTGAGGTAATTATAACACTTCAGTCGAAGCCTGCAAATATACCTTCACGCATCATGCTGCCCCATGTCTCAAAAATCAGCTTCAGGTAATCTGTGTAAGCAGCTTTCCTTACATCCTCAGTCGTCACCAGCATATTCTGTGCAAGCACCTTTCCATTGAGCACATATTCGATATAACCTGTACCTGAGCCGGCATGAATCGGCGCATTAAGCATGTCCGGCACGTACTCCCTGACTTTCATCGATTTTGCCTCCTCCCTGTTCAGCGGCAAAATAATATCGCTTTCGTTCTTAAGGGCCACATAGCTCTCTATTCCTCTGTAAACAGGTATCCTTGCATAGATGTCACCCTGCCTCGCCAGCTTGTAAAGCTTATAATTATCAAAGCCGTAATCCAGCAGACTCCTTGATGCACTGGCCCTTGCATTTCTCGTAGGCGAACCGAGAACTACAGATATCAGGCGCATTCCGTTCTTCGTCGCAGTGGAGACCAGGCATCTCCCAGCCTGCCCCGTAAAGCCTGTCTTGACTCCATCCACCCCGGGATATGAGCTCAGCAGCTCATTTGTATTATACAGACTGTGGCCGGGGATATACGAACTGGTTGTTGAAACTATTTCGCAAAAAAGATGATTTTTCAGAGCCTCCATTGTGATCAGTGCCACATCATAGGCCGTTGAATACTGATCGGCCCTGTCCAGTCCATGAGGTGTGATAAAATGTGAATTAACAGCGCCAAGGGATCTGGCCCTTTCATTCATCATATCGGCAAACGCCTCAACAGACCCTCCAATGTGCTCTGCGATCGCAATGGCGGCATCATTCCCTGATATCATCAGCATAGCGAAAAGCAGCTCCCTGAGCGTATATTGCTCTCCTTCCCTGAGCCCGGCTCTGGACCCGCCGATAGCAGCCGCACTATTACTCACCTTCACTATGTCTTCCGGATTCCCGTTTTCCAATGCCACAAGCGCCGTCATTATTTTCGTTGTACTGGCAATCGAACGTTTTTCCAGCGCATTTTTATTGTATATGATCCTTCCTGTAGATCCCTCCACTACCACTGCCGCCAGTGCATTTACAACCGGCGGAGTAATATCCGAAGGACCCTGGCCTGTCACCGGCGCCGCGGCTTTACTGTCCGCCGCATCCATGAAAACAGGCATGTCTGGCTCCGGCTCAAGCTCGTCATCACATTGGACCACCTGTACCGCAAATGAGAAAATCAATAGCAAAATGATAACATAGCATAGTACTTTTTTTAATAAACGCAGTTTGATCATCTCCATCATTTCATCAGTTTAATTTGTCCACTATCAATAATATGAACACGTTTTCAATAAATATGTTACGAAATGCGGCGTAAATGGCCGATATATTAATTGATAGGCATGAAATCAGGGTAATAATATAGTAAAGAACGGTCTGTAAAAATATATTCAGCTCATAATCACAAGAAGGAGGTGCAGATATGGACAGCAGTGTTTATTACAGTGATGAATACCTTAGGATCTTCCTGGCGGAAAACAGCGTAATGATAGAAACATTTAAAAAAGGATTTCCCATAAACCAGGTATCACCTATATTGGCAAGCCATCCGGAAATATTGCTGACCAATATCAGCGCCCTCCGCAGTGCGATCGCGTCAGCGCCATCCTATCCGGCAAAAATCGGCGAACTCAAGAAAAGGACACAGCTTGACATCTCATCAGATGGTCTCTTGGCAGAAGTAACCTTTAACATGCCGGCAGAGGCGCTTTCAGCTGCCTCAAAGAAAGATCTGATCAATGAAATCACAACTTTACTCGAAAGTAACAGAATCGTCTTCGGGATAGACCTGAGCTTCATGAGTGGCGAGCTTGCACCGGGCCGTCCCTATGCCGTTGCCCGCGGAATACCGGCAATTGATGGACAGGACGCTGTAATACGGATGTATGAAATGGCAGAAGCCAGACCGGAAGTCGGAGAAGGCGGCAAAGTCGACTTCTACGATATGAAGCTGATAAACAGGGTCAAACCGGGAGACTGGCTTGGTGAACGCATAGAACCTACAAACGGCGCTATGGGTAAAACCATAAGGGGTGAAGAAATAAAACCGCAGCCCGGCAAAACATCCCCCCTTGTATATGATAAAAATTCCATAGCCGAAATTTCCTCTCACAGCAAGACCACACTTGTTTCCAAGCTGGCCGGTGCTGTCAACTACACAAGCGGCAGGATCAGTGTGTCCAACCACCTTGAAATAGATGGAGATGCCGGCGTTGCCACCGGCAACATAAAGTTCGACGGTTTTGTAACCATTAAGGGAACGATCAACGACGGATTTTCGGTAGAGGCCACAAAAGACATTGAAATAAACGGCCAATACGGTTTGAGCAATATCAAGAGCCTGGTCAGCACCAACGGAAGCATTTTTATAAAGGGCGGCGTATCCTGCAAGGAAAGGCTCGAGATAAGAGCCGCAAAAAATATTTTTGTCAAATTCACAGACAATGTCAGGCTAGTATGCGGAGAAACGGCACATATAGGCTATTATTGCATCAACAGTGATATCATTGCAAAGGATGTCATATTTGATTCCTCCAACGGCAAGGTCATCGGCGGCAGTATAAAGTCTGAAATACGCATTTCGGTACCTGTTTGCGGCTCCGAAATGGAACGCAGGACAACTCTTGAGGTTACCGGGTTCAACAGACAGGCCCTTATAAGAAGACTGGATGAAGTATTCCATGAAATCAGCATCAAGAAAACCGAGCTTCAAAAGCTCAAGTCTCAGAGCTCTGCTCCATCAGGTAATTCTTCGGTCCAAAACCTTTCGGACAGCCTTTTCCTTATCAAAGATCAAATAAAGCAAATGGAGGATGAAAGAAAGCAGCTGGCCTCATACCTGAAGACAAAGGGCGAAGGAGAGATCTCGGTGACAAAGCGTCTTCACCCCAATTGCTCCATTATTCTCAGCGGCATGTACGCAGAGGCAACTCCCGGCGGCATTGCTCAAACCTTCTATTTGAAGGATGGCGAGATCAAGCAGATCTGATCCACCCATATCTTACATGTTATATTCACCCCCGATTTTGACAAACTAGTCATTGAGGAGGTGATACAATGGCAAACAACAGTAGGAACACAACTTCCTTCGATCAGATGAAATATGAAATAGCCAACCAGGTTGGCGTGAATCTGAAACAGGGATACAACGGTGACATCGCATCCCGCGATGCCGGCAAAATCGGCGGCAATATAGTCAAAAAGGTATTTGAATCATATACCGGCAACTCATATCAGCCCGGTAAGAAATAAACATTAACTAAAAATGTGATCAGCTGTACAAAAAAAGAGAAGTCAATTAACTTTGGCTTCTCTTTTTAAATTGGTCACATCACATTGACAGTTGTCTGTATCTTGCTGACTTCCTGCTTTGCAGTGTTCACATCCTGCGGATTTGCCTGCTGCACAGTATACCAGCCCTTTTGAGTCATAAGGTCATAAATGTTCTTCTGATGCTGAAATGTTTTACTCAGAATGCCTGCAGCATCATTGCGAAGGGTCTGGTTCGAGCTCTCAAGCACCAGGTTCGTCAATGATGAGGCACATAGCTTATGCTCGTTCAGAATCGTCTGCATTATTTCCTTGTCACCAATTTTCATTTTATCCCTCCTATTGGACAGCCGTCGTGTTGATATGTTTTATCAATACCGTAAGATCCTGCTGGTGCTCCCTCGCCATACTCTGGCAAAGCCCTTTGACCTGCGGATCTGTCGCCGTATCGGCGCACGCCTGCATGAACTTGATAGAGTTCTCGGCCATCTTGATATTGTCCTGCACAAGCATTAGTTCCTTTGATGTTAATGACATACTTAACCTCCTTGTTTATTTATTCCTGATTATCTTTTACAGTTCACAGAACAATATTCACTTGATTTCAATTGAATAACCCGCCTTGGTGCCGGAGAGAATATATATGTTTATCAAGGAGGTTTTCAATGCTTGTAGTATTCGTACGGGCCCTGTTGCTTTACATTATAGTCGTTGTGGTAATGAGGGTCATGGGAAAAAGACAGATCGGCCAGCTCCAGCCGTTTGAGCTGGCAATTGCCATAATGATATCCGAACTTGCAGCAGTGCCGATGCAAAACACCGGAATACCGCTTATCAATGGGATAATTCCTATCCTGACACTGCTTGTAGCTCAGCTTCTGATGTCCTTTCTTTCGATAAAAAGCATACGCGCACGATCAATAATATGCGGAAAGCCCAGGATACTGATAGAAAATGGGAAAATCGTCGAATCGGCTCTGCGGAAAGAGCTTTACACCTTGAACGATCTGCTTGAACAGCTTCGGATAAGCAATTATCCCAGCGTATCCGGTGTGGAGTATGCCATCCTTGAAACCAATGGACAGCTAAGCATCATACCCAAATCACAGAACCGGCCTTTGACACCTGAAGATATGCAGATAAAGACAAAATACGAAGGTCTCCCCATAGACGTGATCATAGATGGCCGTGTACTTTCCGAAAATCTGAAAATAGCCGGAAAAACCCGTAGATGGCTGTTGGATGAGCTTGCCAAAAGACAGCACGACAGCCCTGCAGATATCTTTTATGCCTGCGTGACAAGCAAAGGTGGAATTCTTTATATACAACCCCGTGAGAAAGGAGCTGCAAACCGTAAATGAAATGGTGGAAATCTCTACATGCCGCCCCACAAGAAAGGAGCTGCAAACCATAAATGAAATACGCAATGTCAGTAAAAATTATCGCTTCACTTGTTATCCTTACTTCATTGATTATTGCATCCGGCCTTTATGGGCATAAACTGCTTTATAATGACTCGGTCAAGCTTGGAAACACAATAGATGAGATCCTGAAAATCACCAACTCAGAGAGTTGGGAACAGGCCGAGGAAAAAATGCATCGGCTCAACAGCGACTGGGATTCCATAAAACGCACATGGTCATCACTGATAGATCACCAGGAGATTGACAACATAGATGTTACGATGTCAAGGCTGCAGATGCTAATAGAAATACGGGACACTTCATCATTGATGTCCGAAGCTGCGGCATTAAGAAAGTTTATAGATCATATACCGGAAAAAGAAAACCTGAGTATAGATAATGTATTCTGAATATCTAGCTTTGCTTCCTTGCTGCAATCGATGCATTAAGGGAATCAGTCTTTCCGACCATGGGTTTAGCTGTGCTTCCCTGCAGTTTTTTGCCTCACAGCCTCAAATATCATTATCCCTGCGGCAATCGACGCATTCAGCGATTCAGCTTTCCCAGCCATGGGTATCCTGACAAGCGTATCTGCATTACTTAGTGCATCAGCGCTTATCCCGTCAGCCTCACTGCCGATTATCAGCGCTGTATTGCCCGACAGATCCGCATCATATATGCTGACAGCTCCCTCAAGATGTGAGGCATAGATTGAAAAATCATTTTTCTTACAGAAAGATATCGCCTCCTGTATACTGTCACAGTGCCATATAGGAAGATGATACACAGAACCCATCGTCGATCTCAACACCTTGGGGTTAAACAGTTCAACACAGCCTTCAGGCACTATAACACCTACACATCCTGCCGCATCAGCCGTTCTGATGATCGTTCCCATATTCCCCGGATCTCTTATGTCGTCAAGTATTACAACCAGTCCTCCCGAAACCTCGGCATCCTTAAGGTACATTTTTCGAAGGCCCATTACTGCAAGGATTCCCTGCGGATTCCTCGTATCTGAAATGGATTCAAACAGCGCATCTGGAACCTCATAAACCTTAACTCCCTTTTTAATGCAGGGATCGCTTAATGCGGCCTTATCAGCCGAGGCAGCAAATGAGTCCGATACAACGATATATTTTATATCTGCGGTACCCTTCAAATATTCCTTTACGACTTCCTCAACAAATCTGACTCCCTCGATAAAATAAAGACCCTTTTCATCTCTGGCGCTTTTGTTTTTCAGTGACCTGACTTCCTTTATCAAGGGATTCTGACTGCCCGTCAACCTTATCATACAAGACTCCTTATCATACAAGACTGCTTATCATGCAGACTGCTTGTCATGCAAGACTCCTTATCACACAGACTGCTTGTAAAATAATAGAGGGCTTCTCAGCCCCCTTTTATTTTGTATTCGCTCGATTTCTGCTTATTGCTTAAGCGTTCTTTACGCTGTTTACCAGCTGTGCGAAAGCCTGCTCATCATTGATTGCCATATCGGCCAGAACTTTTCTGTTCAGGTTGATCCCAGCCTTTTTCAAGCCGTTCATGAACCTGCTGTAGCTCATTCCGTTGATCCTTGCAGCAGCGTTGATCCTGGAGATCCACAGCTGTCTGAAATCTCTCTTCTTGGCCTTTCTATCCCTGTATGCATATGAAAGGGACTTCATGACCGCCTGGTTTGCTATTCTGAAAAGCTTGCTCTTTCCTCCGAAATAACCCTTCGCCAGCTTAAGTATCTTCTTGTGCCTTGCACGTGTTCTTACTGCACCTTTGACTCTAGACATATCTTTCTTCCTCCTTCTTACTTATACGGTATCAACATTTTTATAGTAGCTTCATTGGCAGAGGAAGCATAAGCTCCGAGCCTGTGGTGTTTCTTTGCCTTTCTTGCCTTGGAAACAAGCCTGTGGCTTCTGAATGCGTGATTCATCTTTACCTTGCCTGTTCCGGTTATTCTAAACCTTTTCTTGGATGCGCTGTGCGTCTTAACCTTTGGCATATTTACTCCTCCTATTATCTGTTTTGGATCCGTAAGACTTCCGGACCACTGAATGTTTTTATGAAATGCCGTTACTGCTTCGGATTGAGTATCATTATCATACTCCTGCCTTCGAGCTTCGGCTTTTTCTCCACCGTTCCAACTTCTGCTACTGCTTCTGCGAATTTGTTGAGCACCTCTATACCCAGAGACGTGTAATTCATTTCTCTTCCTCGGAACCGTACACTGACCTTAACCTTGTCGCCGTCCTTCAAAAACTTGTAGGCATTTTTTGATTTGAATCCGAAATCATGCTCATCTATGTTTGGCTTGATCCAGACCTCTTTCATACTAATTACCTTTTGGTTCTTTCTGGCTTCCTTTTCCTTTTTTGCAAGCTCGAACATATACTTTCCGTAATCCATGATCTTACATACGGGCGGAACTGCCTGCGGTGCGATTTTTACCAGGTCCAGGTTCTTAGTGGCTGCAAGCTTCTGAGCATCCTTGACAGGTGTGATTCCCAGCATGGACCCATCAGCATCGATCAGACGTACCTCTTTGTCTCTGATTTCATCATTAATCATCAATTCATTTTTACTAATAATTACACACCTCCGAGTAAATTATTCTGATCCTCAAATATCCGCATATAATGACAAAATAAAAAGTGGACTTCAAAGAAGAACTTCGAATCCACTGATATAGCCAGGTCATACTATGTATACCTTTACTATTGACCCTTACGGAAACCTCCCCAGGGTGAGAAGCGGATAACTTCTTCTTTGTTTTACTCAATAATGATAACAGACACACTCCCCTCTGTCAAGCACAAAAAAAGTGTTTTTCATCTGGCTTGGAGTAGTACTCAATGTACTAGCTATGTACATTGAATGTACTACTGTCCGGCCAATTATTCGATCCCAAAATATTCAAATATGTGCAGGTGCCGTTCATTTGTTCAGTCAGACATTTGGTTAGGGGCAGCAAACGTTCCTCTATCTGGTCAGATATTCGGTTAGGAGCTGCAAACGTTCCTCAATCTGGTCAGACATTCGGTTAGGAGCTGCAAACGTTCCTCAATCTGGTCAAATTTGTAAGTAAGGGAAACTCACCTCAGCCTGCTTGGATGATTTTGCAACTAGGGGCAGCTCACTTTAGTCTACTTGGATGATTTTGCAACTAGGGGCAGCTCACCTTAGTCTACTTGGATGATTTTGCAACTAGGGGCAGCTCACCTTAGTCTACTTGGATGATTTTGCAACTAGGGGCAGCAAAACTGCCTGTTCTATTGTAAATATTCCATATTTAGGATACATAATTCGTATATATATGTGTTATGTCACCCTAGTATAGCAAATCTGCTGCCCCTAATTGAAATTTCATCCAAGTAGACTTACGTATTCTATTATTTTTGAGTTATGTAGCCCTCTACACCCGGTGAGAAATACATAATACTAAATAATCTATATTATGTCATCTAAATCAAGATGAGTTGCTACCCTTACTTGAAACCTGCTGGTAAAGATCAAGCATTATATCGAAAAACTATTAACTTGCCTTCGTATAGAACTATATCTTAACCTTGATTCATTCAAAGCGGCCTAACTTGGGTAATACTATTGGGCAATATAGGGGGAGTGTGCAAAAAACGTGTCATCTGGGCACAATATCATTGATTTTATTGAAAGTGTTCAATGATAATGGCCCTCCGCCACCTGCCTGCATCCCCTCCGCATCCTGCCTGCATCCCCTCCGCATCCTGCCTACATCCCCTCCGCCACCTGCCCGCGTCCTGTCCGCACCTCTTCCATACTCCTCCGCTCACCCTACATGTCCCACTTATGCACCCAGATAACAAGCTCTCGCGCACCGAATCCCCGCAAAATCAAATTTGTATCATGCGCCCAGATAACAAGCTCTCGCGCACCGCATTCTCATAAACAAAAAACCGACATCGGTTCAGTAATTGATCCCCATGGTTGTATTATTATTTGGATTTTGCTACAGTATAACTGTTGGAAAAACTCACAAGGGAGTGTTATTGTTGCCATTTGACGGGATAGTCACAAAATGCATCACAGAAGAATTGAATGAGAAGCTGGCCGGCGGACGGGTAGAAAAGGTACTTCAGCCCGAGGCGGACGAAATAGTGCTGCTGGTCAGGGCATGGAACAGGAATCACCGGCTTGTGCTCAGCGCCAGCCCTAATTTTCCGCGGATACATATCACCGAAGCGGTAAAGGAAAACCCACCCGCGCCTCCGGTATTTTGCATGCTGCTTCGAAAGCATCTGACAGGCGGAAGAATAATATCCTTCGGCTTCAATGACTTCGAAAGGATCATCAGCGTAGTGATCGAAGCTGCAAATGAACTCGGCGACATATCCGAAAAGAAGCTGGTCATTGAAATAATGGGCCGTTACAGCAACATAATCCTGCTGAACAGTGAAAACAAGATATTGGACTCGATCAAACACATAGATTCCGATATCAGCAGCGTCCGTGAGGTAATGCCGGCCAGGCCTTATGTTCTCCCTCCGGCGCAGGACAAACTCTCCCCTGCTTCCCTTGATCCTGCAAAACTGCTGGAAATGTTTGATACATCTTCACAGACTGCGGAAAAATTCCTGCTGGACAACATAAAAGGCTTCAGTCCGCTGTTGTGCCGCGAGATATGCAGCCGTGCCTCTATCGAAGGCAGAAAACGTGCAGCTTCATTGGAGCAGCCCGAGCGCAGGGCTTTGATAGACGCGTTGGGTGTGGCGCTTACAGCCATTAATAACTGCAGCTATGATCCCTTGGTCATTTATGAAGACGAGCAGCACACCAGGCCTGTTGACTTTCATTGTCTGGGCATCACGCAATACATCCACAAAGAGAGTTTACCCTCTATCAGCCAGGTACTGGATAAATTCTATGCAACCCGCGACAATGCCGAACGCCTCAGGCAAAAGAAGTCCGACCTCTACAAGGTGCTGAACACCTCAATGGAACGCTGCAGCAAGAAGCTGTCGATACAGGAGGAAACCCTTCGGGATGTTGCCGACAGAGAACGGCTCAAGCTTTATGGCGAACTGATAACAGCCAATATATATGCCATACCGCAAAACACTAAAAGTATTTCCCTACTGAACTATTACTCGGAAAACGGCGATTACATAGATGTTCCACTTGACCCGGATATGACTCCCCAGGCAAACGCACAGCGCTATTTTAAAAAATATGCCAAGGCGAAAAGCACATACACATACACATCACGGCAAATTGAGGACTCACGGGCAGAGCTGGATTATCTCGAGAGTGTCCTTCAGCTTCTGGACAACTGCAACTCCCTGCAGGAAATAGATGAAGTGAGACAAGAGCTTGCTGAACAGGGCTACATGCAGCTTAAGAGAAAGGCAGCTGCAAAGAGAAAGGCGGCAGCAACAGAACCGCTCCATTTCAAGTCCTCTGACGGATTTGACATATTCGTGGGCAAAAACAACCTGCAAAATGACCTCCTCACTCTCAAAATGGCACAATCCAATGACATATGGCTCCATACCAAGACCATACCCGGCTCTCATGTCATCATAAAAAAGAACGGGCGCGACATTCCCGACAGGACCGTGGAGGAGGCTGCAATAATTGCGGCGTGGCACAGCAAGGCAAGGATGTCCTCTAATGTGCAGGTCGACTACACTAATGTCAAAAATGTGAGCAAGCCTTCAGGTGCAAAACCCGGCAAGGTCATATATGTAAATTACCGTACCGCGGTGGTCAACCCAAATCAAACAATGATTGAGAACCGCAAAGTAAAGTAATGAGCCGCCGGCCTATCAAAATGAAAGAACCGCCCTGAGGACGGTTCTAATTTTATAGAGCAAATGGAGCAACCCGCCGGCCAAGTCCAAGTCTAAGTCCAAGTCCAAGTCCAAGACTAAAACCAAGCTGGCGGTTATATCTCCTCAAGGAGCATGCGTCGAATCTATGGAAGCTTGGCCTTGACTACATTTCCCGATGTCTTTCCGTTTTTATAAAGCACTGTGATACTGAAATAATATGTATTGCCGGATTTCAGCTTGCCGTCGAAATCACCGCCGTTATATCCGTCTCCGTTGCGAACGGTGATACTGGTGTTATTCCTGTCGGTTATATAGGCCAGGTATCCGTTATCAGGGTAAACAGGAGTCGAATCGTACTTGGAAATGACCACCTTGTATCCGTCGAAATTGGATGAAGTGATCTTATCCCAGCTTAACAACAGTCTGTCTCCAGAAGCAGTCACCTTTATTTTGGATTCCTTCATATCATTGTCATACCTGACGTCATCTTTTTTATTGACGACCTCCTTGGGAGCATCGTTGTCAGACTCGTCATCATAGGTTACCTTCTCATCGTCGTAGGTGATTTTTTCCTCATTTTCACGAAGGGCATTATATAGCAACACAGAGGCCGTAGCCCTGTTAAGTCCTTCCGTTGGTGCGAATACGCGGCTGCCGTCCCTGTCATAACCCTGTATCAATTCATGCTTCACAGCAATTGCCACATATTTTTTCAGATTAGGAGATATCTCGTTAGCATCACTGAACTGTGACAGAACACTCAAATCAGCTGTCTCATTGGAAAATCCCATTGCCTTGACAAGAGCGACCGCCATATCTTCCCTTACCGCGCCTTCAGAGGGGCGGAAATAATCGCCTGAGGAAGTTCTGAACCCAGTCAGGTAAGGCTTTGCAGTTTCAACGTATTTGTACTGCCACCCGCCCTTTTTGATGTCAATAAAAGATCCCTGAGGAGGATCGATCAGCTTAAGGTTCAATGTCAGGACCATCATCTTTGCATATTCGTCTCTCGTCACCGTACGCGAAGGTGAAAACTTGCCATCGCCTGTTCCCTCTACGATCTTGTTTTCAACCATCCACCTGATTGCGTCATATGCCCAGTGATCCTTTTTCACGTCAGAAAAATCGCCGGTTTTTGGAGGTTCGTTCGTACAATACGCCGAAACTGTAAATGTCAGAAGCAAAACAAAAACAATGATAGATGATAATACTTTTTTTAGCATAAAATTACATCTCCTTTCAACATAATTCTACACTATTTTCTTTAAAAACCATATAGTACTGCAATCCTATTCTTATACGACTTTAGTGCGGGAATGCCCGTTTTTCTGTTACATTTGTGTTACACTGCCATCTGAAACACAAACGGAAACACCATTGGAAACTATGACTTTTTATTATATAATTTACTTCTAGTACACATAAGTAATCATTCAAAGACCGGAGGCCAAATTATGGATAATGTTACAAACAATCAATGTGCTGAGAAATATATAAAGAAAGCATTGGATATGGGTGCCGACCATGCCGTCGTGTTCAAAACAGATGATATAGCATTCGATTCCAGAGCGCTGCTCAAATGCATGTTTGGCTGCAAGGACTGGGGCAAGGGTCCGACCTGTCCGTCCAGGCCAGGCTCCCTCAAGCCCTGGGAATACGAGCAAATGTTCAGAAAATACAGCTGGGGCGTAATAATACACTCCCACAATAAAAAAGTATCACAGGACGTGTCATTCTCGCTGGAAAGCCTTGCCTTCACCGACGGCTTCTATCTGGCATTTTCCCTCAGCGACTGTGCCATATGCAGTGAATGCTGCGGCACAAAGGGCCATGATTGTGCCAATCCCAAAAAAGCCAGGCCTGCATTTCACAGCGTAGGCATTGATGTTTTCAAGACGGCAAGAAAGTTCGGACTGCCCATAAACACGCTCAATGACCCATCGGATGAGCAGAACTGGTACTCCGCCGTATTCATTGAATAGCAATTGATATTTTTCCGTTTTTGGTATATCATAGTAGAAAATCTCAAAGGCTTGGGATAGAATGTTGATTCGGCCTTGAAACAGGAGTGAAAATAATGGTCTCAAAAAAAATAACCGACAATCTTACCAGATCCTCATGGATCAGAGCAATGTTTGAAGAAGGAGAAAAACTGCGCAAGCAGTACGGCGCAGACAATGTATATGATTTCTCATTGGGCAACCCCGATGTGGAGCCGCCTGAAATAGTTAAGGAAGCGCTCAGGAAAGCAGTGATGTCAGACATTCCCAAAATGCACGGGTATATGAGCAATGCAGGATATCCCAATGTCAGAGCCGCTGTTGCTGTCAAACTGAAGCATACCACCGGAGCTCCGCTGGAAGCCGGACATATCGTAATGGAATGCGGAGCAGGCGGCGCTATGAACGTTGTGCTCAAGACCCTTCTGAACCCCGGTGAGGAAGTTATAATACTGGCGCCATATTTCGCCGAGTATCTGTTTTACATAGACAACCATGGCGGAAGGCCAGTTATCGTCCCTACAGACCGCGGCACCTTCCAGCCCGACCCGCAGAAAATATACGATTCCATAACACCGTCAACAAAGGCAATGATAATAAATTCGCCCAATAACCCCACAGGTGTTATATACAGCAGAGCTTCCCTTGAAAAAATACATGAAGCAGTCGAAAAAAGGGAGAAAGAATTTGGTACCCGGATCTGCATTATTTCGGATGAGCCATATGACAAAATAGTATTCGACAATACAGAAGTGCCATCCATATTCTCAATCTTCAGGAATGCGGTCATAGTCAATTCCTTCAGCAAATCCCTTTCGCTCAGCGGCGAGAGGATAGGATTCATAGCAGTCAACCCAATGATAGAAGACATATCGATCCTGATGGACGGCCTGATCTTCTCCACCAGGACCCTGGGCTTTGTCAATGCCCCTGCCCTGTTTCAGAGGATATTGCCCGAATCACTGGATGCACAGGTTGACATAGAAGCCTATAAGAAAAGGCGCGACATGCTTTATGGGATAATAACAGGAGCGGGCTTCAAATGCCAGAAGCCTCAGGGTGCGTTTTACCTGTTCCCCCAGTCTCCCATCGAGGATGATGTGGAATTCTGCAAGACAGCAGTCAAATACAACCTGGTCATAGTGCCCGGCACAGGCTTTGGATGTAAGGGCTTCTTCAGACTTGCATACTGTATTGATGAAAAAACGATACTGAACTCTCAGAAAGCATTTGAAGCATTAGCTGCAGAATACAAATAAACGATTTTACAAAAGGATGGCCATTTGGTCATCCTTTTTATTATGTGTGCTATTCTTCTATAGAGACAATAACCAGCAGATAGCCCTGCTTGAGCTTTATGCAGGCTGTATCCTCAGTGAACCTGTTGCTGACGCCCCACGATGAGCCGACTTCAAGTGTGGCGTCATCAAGAGGATAATAGAGGCCCTGAGTAGTAACACCCATGGCATTTCCGCCAAAAGGCAGGAGTGTGACATAAGCATCATCTACCCGCTCAAGCCGGATCTCATCCTTTATCAGTCTTACATAATTGCTTTCATTAATGATAACTCCGTCAATGCCAGCATCTGTCAGCTTTTTGAGCAGAGAAATGTTTGATAACGAATGGTCAAGTCTCGTACCTGTGGCCCCTATGAGCAGCACCCTGTCGAAGCCTTTATCTATAGCCATTTCCACAGCGATCTCGCTGTCCGTCATATCCTTTTCCGCCGGGTACTGCAATACCTTCGAACCTGCATCAATCAAAGCCTCATAGTCATTTCGGGATACGGAGTCAAAATCTCCTGCCATAATATCGGGCACTATCCCCAGCATCCTGCAATGACGTGCTCCACTGTCCGCAGAAATGAAAAAATCCGCATCTTCAATTTGTTTCCCCGAGGTACTGCCAAAAATCGGCCACCTTTTGATCTGTTCGTAATCGGTGACTTCTCCTCCGCAGAATATGATACATGTCATATATAACCACCATAGGCCTTCTGCCTGAGACCTCTTATTATTTCCATGATATCGGGAGCATGGAATATCGTAGATCCGGCTACAATAACATTAGCGCCTGCCTCTGTCACCTCATGTATATTCTCCAGGTCGATACCGCCATCGACTTCTATATCGATTTTCAGTCCGCGCTGAACGATCATGCGTTTCAGCTCCTGTACCTTTTCGGTCATCCCCTCGATGTAATGCTGGCCTCCGAAGCCCGGGTCAACTGTCATCAGAAGTACCATGTCGACCTTATCGAGCACCATTTCCAATGTGTTCAGCGGTGTTGCAGGATTGAGAACGACCGATGCTCTGCAGCCGTGGTTCTTTATCATTTCAATGGTACGGTGAAGGTGAGGATTTTTTTCCACATGCACAGAGAGAATGTCAGCTCCGGCATCAACAAATGAATCAATAAAGCGTTCCGGATTATCGATCATCAGGTGGACATCAAACGGCAGGCTGGTAACGCCTCTTAGGCTTTTTATCACTGGGGGGCCTATTGTAAGATTCGGAACGAAGTGTCCATCCATGACATCAAGGTGTATCATATCAGCGCCGGCTT
This sequence comes from Bacillota bacterium, assembly GCA_023435305.1. Taxonomy (GTDB): domain Bacteria; phylum Bacillota; class Clostridia; order Acetivibrionales; family DTU013; genus DTU013. The sequence goes on along the minus strand of JAEYRV010000004.1, from coordinate 70,042 downwards.
TTTCAACTCTGGCTATTTCCTCGCCGAGCCTGGAAAAATCCGAAGCCAGAATGGACGGCGATATTTTAATCATTGCTCCTTGTCCCTTTCCTGTTGTTTTTTTTATATTTCATATCGTATTCCTGCTTCAATATCGCATAAAGCTCGGTATATCGCTGATACCTTCCCCTGCTTATGCTTCCTTGTTCTACAGCTTCCTTGACGCCGCAGTCCGGTTCATTTACATGACTGCAGCCAGTGAACCTGCATTTGTATTTGTGATCCTCAAATTCCGGGAATAAATGCTCGAGCTCTGTATGAGTTATCTCTGCCAGTTCAAAGGAACTGAAACCCGGCGTGTCTACAACATAACCATCCTCAGAAAGCTTTATGAGCTCCGTATGCCTTGTGGTATGACGGCCTCTTTCTATCTTTCCGCTTATACTTCCTGTCCTCATTATGACAGTATCTGCAACTCTGTTCAGCAAAGTCGACTTCCCCACGCCCGACTGACCTGCGAACACGGAAACATGCCCTTTCAAAGTCTCCTTGAGACGTCCGAAGCCGGCGCTTTCCCCCAGGCATGTTTCTATCAGGGCATAACCCGCTTTAATATATGAGCTGCGGAGCTCCGCCCTGTTATCATCCACATCCAGATCTATCTTGTTGATGCAGATCACAGCCTCTATACCCTTTTTCGCAGCCGTGACCAGGATTTTGTCCAACAGTAACAAATCAGGCTCCGGTGATTTTGCTGCTATTACAACCACCAGAAGGTCGATATTTGCAGCGGCAGGTCGTGACAGGACGGTGGTTCTATCCATTATCCCATCAATATTCCCCTTTTTTTTCATGGGGTCGGTCACAGAAAATGTGACTCTATCCCCGGTCAAAGGGGTCACATCGTCCTTGCGGAAAATTCCCCTGGCCTTGCATTCATATATATCATCCTCGGACGATACATAATAAAATCCGCCTATTCCCTTTAATATAATGCCTGACGGCAATATATGAACCTCCTCTGCTGCTGCAGCTTAATTGAAACGGCATATATCGTTGATTTCAATATCTTACTGTATATCCTGTTCAAGAGCCAGCCTGTTATCCAAATATACTATAACATGTGTAGTTCCTCTTTCGCCCACTGTGACCGGGATACTGAACGGGAACTGACTTCTTGCTACAGTCTGATTGATTTCTATTTTGCGCACATTGGTATCGGACGGTGTCGATTCTACATAAACCAGGACATCTTCACCATATACCCGGCTGGGATCCAGCGTTATTGTTATAAGCTTGGTCTTTTCCTCGTTTACAGGCGGCTGCGGATCATCCTGCCCAGGATCAGGATCATCTGGCGGCTGGTTATTAGTGCCCGGATCCACCGGCGGCTGTTCATCTATCCCGAAGGTCAGCTCTACTGCTGTATCCTCAGCTACCTCGGTGTCTGCCAGCGGATATTGCTTGATTACCTTCGCAACCTCGCTCACTATATCCTCCGGAAGTATCGTGCCGATTTTAAGCTTATTTTTCAGTATCCAATTTTCGGCTTCTGTCCTTGTAAGGCCTGTCAGATTGATCATTTTAACCATTTCAAGCTCTGGTCCAAGACTCACTATGACCTTGACCTTTGTCTCAGGTTTGACCATCTCATATGCAGAGGGCTCAGTCCTGATGACCAGGCCCTTCCCAACGGTCTCGCTATTCTCCCTGACCTCTTCGGGCACAAGGTTGCTGTTTACAAGGATCTGTTCTGCAACTCGCGATTCATCACCTGATATATCAGGAATCTCAACAAGATGAGGACCGTCGCTGACTGTAAAATTGATCACGCTTCCGGGCTTCAGACTGTTTCCGACTGCAATGTCCTGCTTTATGATAATACCCTTCTCAACAGAATCATTGTATACCCTTTCCTCTTCAGCAGTTATATCATGCTTACTCAGTATGGCCTTTACCTCTTCAAAGTCCCTTTTGGTATAGTCTTCAACGACATATGCCTCCACCTGTTCCGGAATAAAGGCCGGTATGACCAGCTTGATGCCTATAAAGACTATCAGACCGGTGATCACAAGACCGGTGGCAATACCGAGCCATGTGCTCAGCCGGTCCTTCTTTTTCTTTGTGGGTGTATCATCTTCCTCCATAAAGGCTTCCTCTCCATCGTCGGATTTATCATCTATATCCTCTATATCCAAGTCGGCACCGACAGCCTGCATTTTTCTGGTCGGCAGCTCCTCCACAGCATTGCTTCCTGCAATTTTCACATTGGGTTCGACAAGAGTCCTCTGCAGATCCGAAAGCATATCGGAGGCATTCTGATATCGCAGGTTCTGATCCTTCTTGATAGCCTTCATGATAAGATCATTTACGCCCTTTGGAATGGAGGGATTTACCTCGATAGGCTTCTCAGGCTTTTCCTGTATATGTTTGAGCGCGATAGCCACAGGCGACTCCCCGTCAAATGGGACCTTCCCTGTTACCATCTCATAAATGGTGATGCCCAATGAGTAAAGGTCGGATTTTTCATCTGTGAACCCGCCCCTTGCCTGCTCGGGAGAAAAATAGTGAACAGAGCCTATCGTGCTGCCGACCATCGTAATTGTCGCAGATGTAACAGCTCTGGCAATACCGAAATCCGTGACCTTTGCTATGCCTTCCTTTGTAATGAGTATATTGTGAGGCTTTATATCACGATGAACGATAAAATTCTTGTGTGCCTGTTCTATGGCAGAACATATCTGAATACCGATATTGACGGCTTCACTCCATGACAGCATGCCCTTCTGAGTGATATATTCCTTCAGCGTGATACCGTCGATGAACTCCATGACGATATAATGCGTGTCATCCTGCTTGCCGACGTCATAAATGGAAACTATATTCGGGTGATTCAGGCTTGCCGCAGCCTGTGCCTCCACCCTGAAGCGTTTCACAAATTCCTCATCATCAGTGAATTCACTGCGCAGTATCTTGACGGCTACAAAACGATTCAGAAGCAGGCATTTTGCTTTATAAACGACAGCCATGCCGCCCCCGCCGATCCTTTCGAGCAATTGATATCTATTTCCCAATATTTGTCCGACCATATTTTACACCTTCACTCACATTTGATAACAATAACGGTGATGTTATCATCTCCGCCTTGCCTGTTCGCCGCCTCAATAAGTTTTGAGCAGGCGGTCTCGGGTTCACTGTCTCTGACGATCTCAAATATTTCATTATCGCATACCATGTTGGTGAGTCCGTCTGTACAAAGAACATATATATCATATTCGTTGATTTCCTGATTAAAAATATCCACTTGTATCTCTGGGGAAGATCCGATTGCCCTTGTTATGACATTCTTGCGGGGGTGGTTTTCCGCTTCTTCCCTTGTCAGCGTGCCATTCTTGAGCAATTCGCCGATATACGAGTGATCCTCTGTCAATTGCTTTATTTCTCCGCCTCGCACCAGATAGAGCCTGCTGTCGCCCACATGAGCTGCTGTCAGCGTTTTTTCGCCGATCACAGCCATAGTCAGTGTAGTACCCATGCCGCTGAATTCATCGCTGTCCTGGGATTTCTCATAAACAGCCTTGTTGGCTTGTTCCACTATACTGCAAAGCTCCTGCTGCATGTTTTCACTTTCAAATCTGCCGTCATCATTACGCATGAGCCCGCTTATGTAATCAACTGTCATACTGCTTGCTATTTCACCGCATTTATGTCCACCCATGCCATCGGCAATGATAAAGACATACGGGGATGATGAACACCCCGGGATGATCCTGCAGCTATCCTCATTTATTTCGCGTAATAATCCTTTGTCGGTACCAGCAGCAAATTTCAAGCTATCAACACCTTTTTTTAAGGGTTGTCCACCCCTATTTTGACCTTGTCTCGTACACAGAACCAACTGTATTATCTCAGCTCTTGCGGTCTTCTTTTTCCATTTCGCTGCTCCTGAGCTGTCCGCAAGCCGCATTGATATCCGAACCAAGCTCACGGCGTACAGTTGTCTCTATTCCTCTTCTTGTCAAGAGAGCTGCAAACTCGTCGATATGTCTGCGCCCGCTTTGACGGTAGCCGGTTTCCCTCACTGTGTTGACCGGTATCAGATTCACATGGCACAGGAGGCCTCTCAGCCTCGATGCCAGTTCGGCTGCATTGTCCGGCGAATCATTTACCCCATCGATCAAAGCGTACTCAAACGTTATCCTTCGTTTAGTTTTCTCTGTATATATCTTACATGCTTCAATGATTTTGTCAATACAGTACTTCCTTCCAACCGGCATTAACTTCCCGCGTATCTCATCATTTGGCGCATGGAGCGAGATCGCCAGATTCACCTGAATATTCTCATCGGCAAACCTCAATATCCCGGGAACAAGACCGCAGGTCGAGACTGTAATATGTCTGTAGCCTATGTTCAAACCCTCCGGTTCGTGGGCAAGCCTGAGAAATCTCAGTACATTGTCATAATTGTCAAAGGGCTCTCCTATCCCCATAATAACTACATTTCCCACCTTAACGCCACTGTCCCGCTGGATGGCAAGTATCTGTTCAAGCATTTCCCCGCCGGTCAGATCCCTCCTGAACCCGGCAATTGTAGAAGCGCAAAAGCTGCATCCCATTTTACAGCCGATCTGGGACGAAATACAGGCGGTATAGCCATGGATGTATTTCATCAGAACGCTCTCTATAATATTGCCGTCACTGAGCTCAAACAAATACTTAGTGGTACCGTCAATGGAGGATACGAACTTTTTTCTGATATTTAGACCGGATACTACGGCAAAAAGTTTCAAATCCTGCCTCAGTTGCTTTGACAGATCCGACATTTCGTCGAAATCCGCTGCTCCTCTAGCGATCCAGCTGAATATCTGCTTTGCCCTGAACTTCTGCTGCCCCATGCCCTGTAAAAACTGCTGGAGCTCACTGATATCCATGTCAGGCAGGTACTTCTTTTCGGTCTGCTGTATGCTTATATCATTTTTATTCGGCTCACGCCCTTTTTCCGTTAGTTCGCTTCCATTGTCCGTCGGTCTGGTTTCAGACATATTGCGATGCTCCTTGTCATTTTCCTTTTAGTACTCTCACTGTGCCTTCCATTTAGGCCTTCCGCCTAACCCATCATTTAGGCCCTTCGTCCAGGTCGCTCGTTTAGCCTTCCATTTAGGCCTTCCGCCTAAGTCTTGCGATAAAGAATCCGTCTATCCCATCCCTGTTCGGATAAACCTGCAGCATACAGCCCTTTGCATGCGCCGCCAGTTCAGACGGCAAATATGGCGCTATCATATCCTCACAAAATTCCGGATTGCTCTCTATAAACCTTCGAACGATGCATTCATTTTCTTCGGGTAATATTGTACATGTACTATATACCAATATTCCTCCGGGTTTAACAGCCTTTGATACATTCTGGAGCAGTTTTTCCTGCAATGCCGTGATGCTCCTGATGTCGCTGTTTTCCCTTGCCCATTTTATATCCGGCTTCCTTCTTACTATTCCAAGGCCGCTGCAAGGCGCATCCAGAAGTACCTTGTCGAAATACGCCTCATGCATCGGGTCAGGCTCAGCAGCATCATGAAGCTCACTTTCGACAATACTCGTACCCAGCCTTGAAGCCGCTTCATCAATGAGCCTGAGCTTATGCTCATGTATGTCCCTGGCGATCACCCTGCCCCTGTTTTGCATCATCTGTGCCATATTAACGGCTTTGCCGCCTGGTGCGCTGCATGCATCCAGTATGATATCTCCAGGTTCGGGTGCCAGCACTGCTGCGGGCAGCATCGAACTCTCATCCTGGACCTGGAACAGTCCTTTTCTGAAAGAGTCCAGTCTTCCCACCGGCAATGGACTCTTGATAACCAAAGCCGCTTTTACGTATCGGCCGCTTTCAGCCGATACACCTTCTTTCTCAAGCTCCTGCTTCAGTTCATCGGCACTGACCCGCAGAGTATTCGCTCTGACAGTCAGCTCAGGTGATCTGTTGCCTGCTTCCAGCAATTCTTCCGTAAATTCAGCGCCAAATAGCTCTAGGTACTTCGCGACGAGGAATTTCGGATATGAATGCTTTACCGAAAGATGCCCCGTCAAATCAGCAGCACTATCGGGAATAACATTGTTCAGGCCTTCTCGGGCTATTTTCCTGAGGATGGCATTGACAAATCCGGCAGATGCCTTATGTCCGTATCGTCCGGCCAGCTTGACGCTTTCATTGCAGGCTGCCGATGCAGGCACTTTTGTCATATAGATCAGCTGGTATGCTCCCAGTCTCAATATATTCAATATCCAGGGCGACAGCTTTGACATCCTGATATTAGAGTTCGCCGCTATAAGCCTGTCCAGCGTCAGCTTCCATTTGACCACTCCATAGACAAGCTCCGTAACAAATGCCCTGTCAAGCTCACTGAATTCACCGCCTGTAAGCTGCTTGTTCAGTTCGATATTTGAATAAGCGCCCTTCTCATTTATTTCAAACAGAATCTTCAATGCAGTTTCTCTTGCATGATCCAGCTTCATAAGATATCCTCAATACCCCGTATTTATTAGTATTTCTCCTATGGCAACGGTCTAGTCATTGTCGGCGGCCTGCAAAGCTGTCGGTTCAGCAATCATCCTGTCCAGTTTTTCCTCGAGGGCATCCACATCCACGGTAGTATTTACACAGGGACCGTATGGCCTCTTGTTAAGCACACCTATTACAGGTATCTTGCTGACATCGGAAATACCTATGGCAAGGTCTCTTTCACATGCGACAGAAAGCACCATCTCCGGCTTTGCCTCTGCGATAGCGTTTCTTGCGGCAGTACCGCCTGTCACCACAAAGACCCGCACTCCCTTTCTTTCCGCCATTTCAATAATATCGCCTATCTTGCATTTTCCGCACCTGACACAGTTGGAAATGTTATTGGTTATTTTTCGGGTGCATTCCGAATTCTGAAGGCAGTGCGGCAGCAGCAGCATAATCCTGTCCGGGCTCTTTCTGATTCCTCCCGATTCAACAAACAGGTTGTTAATATCGATGAAAAGGCTCCTGATCATATCCTTGTCCTTTTTGAGCACATCAGTCACAAAAAGAGCAAAAGGCATAACGATCCTCATACCCAGCTTCACTGGAAAGATCATGACGGGATGGACCTTTCTTGTCCTCAATGCGATGAATATTGCGGCCATGGCTATGACCAGTGAAACCATCATTATTATGGAGATGATGATCAATACATTTATTATACTGTTGTACAGATCGATCGAGAAAAAATGATATATGTATGAAAAAAGCGCCGCCAACAGCCCAATAACAAGCAATAGCAGAAGTGTATAGCCCATAAAGCTCTTAAGACGCTTATCCAAGTACTTCACCTTCATCCATATTATGTCCGCACTCGCAAACGCCCATCCTTCTGCAGTTGTCAAACTGGAGATCCGATATGAGCAGGCATCCGCAGCCAGTTGCTACTACAAGGCACTGTTTGGATATTTCTATGATCCTGCCGGGCTGTGTTTTTTTTGCCAGCTCCAAAAGCTCATGTTCGGGCGAGCCTGCCGGGCAGTCCTCCATGACAGCGGTTTTCCATATCTTCAGCCTGGAGCCTTTATATAAGGTATAAGCTCCGGGCCATGGATTTGTTCCCCTGACAAGATTGTGAATGTCCGCCGCACTTTTGTTCCAGTCTATCAGACCTGTTTCCTTTGTGATCATAGGAACATTGACGGCCTTGGAATGATCCTGGGGCATCCTGGTCAGAGTCCCGTTCTTCAATGCCTCCAGCGTTTCAAGAAGCGCCTGGGCGCCAAGGACCTTCAGCTTGTCGAAAAGCTCCCCTGCGTTCATTTCGGGGTCAACTTCAATTTCCTTCTTTAAAAGTATATCACCGGTATCCATTCCCTCGTCCATAAACATCGTAGTTATACCTGTCACGGAATCACCGTTGATAATTGCCCATTGTATCGGGGCAGCCCCTCTGTACTTGGGCAGCAATGATGCATGTACATTTATACAGCCAAGCTTCGGCACGTCCAGTACCGCCTTGGTAAGTATCCTGCCATATGCGGCAGTCACAATAAGGTCAGGCTCCAGTTCCTTGATGGATTCAAGAAACTCCGGTGTTCTCACCTTTACAGGCTGCAGTATGGTTTTGATACCAAAGCCGAGAGCAGCCTCTTTGACAGGCGGTGCCTTCAGCTCGCTCTGCTTTCTGCCCACCGGCTTGTCCGGCTGTGTCACTACACCTGCTATATGATATCCGTTATTGACAAGAGCCTCCAGACAAGGCACGGCAAAATCCGGAGTGCCCATAAATACTATCCTCATGATTTTTATTGCTCCGTATCTACTCCAGTTTTTTCAGATCTTCCTTATCCAATACCCTCGTGACCTTGTCTTTGAAAAGGATGCCGTCAAGGTGGTCGATCTCATGACAGAGGGCCTGAGTCATAAAATCGTCTCCCTCGATCACTATCTTCTCACCCTTTGCATTCAATGCTTCAACCACTACATGGGAAGGGCGCTCAACCTCACCCCATATGCCGGGTATACTGAGGCAGCCCTCAATGGTGGTCTGCTGTCCCGATTGGCTTCGGATCACAGGATTGATAAGCTCGACAAGTCCATCCCCTATATCGATCACCACAACTCTTTTCAGTACTCCCACCTGAGGTGCGGCAAGGCCTGCTCCGTCGGCATCATACATTGTATCTGCCATATCCTTGAGCAGCATCAGTATCTTGTCGTTTATCTCTTCAACTTCCCTGCTTTTTTTCCTTAATACTTCGTCTCCGTCTTTCCTTATATTTCTAATAGCCATAATTACACTCCTGAACTTAATAAACTATTCTTATTATATCAAACAGGCATGCATACTGCAATAAACCGAGGCTTGTACATTCGTCATAGCTTATAACATGTATGCAGGCATGTTGCAATAAATCGCGACCTGTGCACACTTCACAGTCTATATCATGCATGCAGGCATGTTGCAACAAATCAGCACTTGTACATTTGTCACAGTCTATATCATGCATGCAGGCATGTTGCAATAAATCAGCACTTGTACATATTCTGCTTCTTTATTCGTTACAGCATACTCGCAGGATTAATATCAACGCTGAGGTCAACATCGGCCTTATCCCTACTCTTTGAAAAATGATCGCTCAACTCACCAAGAATGTCTGCCAGCCTGTCCTCCGTACTGCTTTTAATTATGACCCTCCATCTGTACCTGTTCCTGACTCTTGACAGAGGCGCCCTCGCAGGTCCGGGCAGCAATTCATCCCCGGCCTTGGTATCCAGTTTTGATGCCAGGAAGCTGCAGACCTCTTTCGCCCTCGAAAATGCGAGTTTGTCATTGACAGAACTGATCACTGCCACTCCAATACCGGAAAATGGCGGGTAATGCAGCCTGCTCCTGATTTGTGATTCCTTGTTGAAGAAAGAAATATAATCATGATTGCAAGCTGTTGTAATGCTGTAATCCTCCGTGTTGTAGGTCTGGATCACAACTCGTCCCGGCAGCTGCCCTCTTCCTGCTCTACCGGCAACCTGGGTCAGCAGCTGGAACGTCCTCTCAGACGCCCTGTAATCGTCCATCCCCAGAAGGCTGTCGGCTGCAAGCACGCCGACCAGCGTTACATTGGGAAAATCATGGCCTTTTGCGATCATCTGGGTCCCGACTAGTATGTTTATGTTCTGCTTCCTGAAAGCATCCAGTATTTCCTCATGTGAATGCTTTCCGGTGGTCGTATCCATGTCCATCCTGATTACCGAGGCCTCAGGAAAATATTTGTGCAGCTCCTCCTCAACCTTCTGTGTGCCTGTTCCGAACTGTCTTATGTGACTGCTGCCGCATTTTGGACAGGCCGGAGGCATCTTCACAGTATATCCGCAATAATGGCAGATCAGGCGGTCATCCACTGAATGATATGTCATTGTTATATTGCAATGCCTGCACTTGAGCCTGATTCCACAGCTTCTGCACAGAACAAATGAAGCATATCCTCTTTTGTTCAGAAACAGTATTGTCTGTTGTCCTGCGCTGATATTTTTTTCAATTTCCGCAGATAGCAGCGAACTGAATATCGATCTGTTGCCAAGCTCCAGTTCTTTTCTCATATCAACTATGTTCACCTTTGGCATGACCATAGTATTGGCGCGCCCCTTCATTACCGCCAGCTCTATTTCTCCGTCTATTGCCCGCTGATAAGTCTCTGCTGAAGGAGTTGCCGAGCCGTATATCAATAACGCGCCGTCATAGCTGCATCTCATGGCTGCGATCCGGGCAGCAGTATACTTTGGCGTAGTTTCCGACTTGTAGGTATTTTCATGCTCCTCATCAATGATTACAAGTCCCAGATCATTAAAGGGTGCGAATATTGCCGACCTGGCGCCGACCACAATACTGACCGAGTCCTCCCTGATCAGCCGCCATTGGTCATACCGCTCGCCCGGGGACAATCTGCTGTGCATAACTGCAACACGCGCTCCGAACCTGCCTCTGAACCTGTCCACCATCTGAGGCGTCAGTGATATCTCCGGCACGAGAACTATAGCCTGCCTGCCATCTTCTATAACATGCTGTATCAACTGCAGATAAACCTCTGTCTTACCGCTTCCTGTCACTCCATGCAGCAGCATTTCGCCGAAGCTGCGGCCATTGATCAGCCTAAGCGCATCCTCAATCACTTTACTCTGCTCCGGTGTAGGATCAAACGGCTTTGTAGGCTCCACTTCCCTGTGCCTCATCGGATCCCGGCATACCTCTATGTCCCTGTAATATATATATCCGTATTTGCGGAGCGTATCCAGCACAGAAACAGTAACCGATGCAAATCTGGCCAAGTCGGCCACAGCAATATATTCATTGTCGATAAGCATTTCCAGTACGCGAATCTGCTGGATCCGTTTCAGCTGGCCCGCCTCAATATCCGCCAGCACTTCCTCCACCGGCATGGCCAGACTGGCCGCGCGTATTGTTTTCTCCCTGACCGGTGAAGAATAGCGCTCCGTAATGCTTACAACACCTTTTGCGGCAAGCTCCTGCACGTTCTTATTAAATCCGCTTCTCGATCCATACAGTCTCTTTAGTTCATCAGCTTCCAGTGTCCCGCAATTTGCTCTGAGCAGGTCCATGAGTACCTTTTGATTTGGAGTGAGCCTCACATTTTTCCGTTCCGGGGCGTTAGAATTTACGTCCGAATCGCATTTATCCTGCCCATCACTCCAACCTGTTACGCTACATCCCTCAATACTGCATTCTTCTATGTTGCATCCTGCTGCGTTACACTGGCCTCGCTCATCCCACGCGCCTTCTGTGTTACACAGCGTTATTAGCCGTAGGCTCTTTACTCCGATACCGACAGGAAGCATACATTTGATCGCCTGGCTGTATGTACAGAAGTACCTTTTCTTCATCCAGGATGCCAGCCTTATAAGTGAAGGGATCAGAACAGGCTTATTATCTATGACCTTATGGATTTCCTTCAGTCCATTGAAATCCGAATCTTCCGCAAAACCGATAACATACCCTTCCTTCAATTTGTTACCCTTTCCGAAGGGCACGATAACTCTCATCCCCGGCAAAAGCCCGCCGCATAATGCTTCGGGTACAAGGTAATGATATTCTTTGTCGAATTCCCTTGTCGTATTGCTAATTACAACAACAGCTATTTTCCTCATTCGTTTCCCTTCCGAAACAATTTTAGGCCATCAGTGATTCCTATAGGCGATCCTAATCGGTGATTCCATTAAGCGATCCTCATCCGCAATTCATCTTAACTCCACTCATACATCCAATGCTATACCGCTATAAGACAATGGTCTTCTGCCCGCTACTGTTAAATTATACATCATACAGATTTTGTTTTCTATTATAGCTCATCGTTCAAAGAAAACTTTTCAAATAAGTGAATTGTAAAAGAAAATTTTACCTCCTGTATCACTAACTATAGAATTTTACCAGTAAATTCACGTTTATAAGTATCCTTTAAATAATTTTTACTACCTTTATGTTTTGATTTAGGGGCAGCACACAGCTGTCTACCTGGATGAAATTTCAATTAGGGCAGCTCGCAGCTGTCTACTTGGATGAAATCTCAATTAGGGGCAGCACACACCTGTCTACTTGGATGAAATTTCAATTAGGGGCAGCACACACCTGTCTACTTGGATGAAATTTCAATTAGGGGCAGCACGCAGCTGTCTACCTGGATGAAATTTCAATTAGGGGCAGCACACGCCTGTCTACTTGGATGAAATTTCAATTAGGGGCAGCGCGCAGCTGTCTACTTGGATGAAATTTCAATTAGGGGCAGCGCGCAGCTGTCTACTTGGATGAAATTTCAATTAGGGGCAGGAAAACTACTCATTTTATTGCTATTATTCCATATTTAGTATACATAATTTGCGTTATCCTGCATTATGTCATCATGGTATGGAAAAATTTCTGCCCCTACTTGAAAATTCATCCAAGTAGATTTTCAAAAAATTTATTTGAAGTCAATTGGGTGATTGATAAACATCTAATTAAATCTGATGATGCCTTTCAGTGAGCCGATGATCAAAAGGATTACTAGCTATGCTAAATTCCGCAATGTCCGCAATGTCCGCGATGCCCATACTGTCCGTACTGTCCGTATTACCCGCAATGTACATGCCCACCATGCCCTCAGAATTTGCACTGTCCACGCTATCCGTACTATCCGTGATGCCCACCATGCCAGCCATGCCAACTATATCAACTATATCCAGATTGCATACATGATTTTCTTGTCTAGTTCCATATGCTGGGGTATAATATGTAATAATCAAGTCATCTTTGGGCTGTACTAACCAGTAACACGATTGGTTCTGCGAGACTTCACTGCAACAGGCTGAAATTACATATTAGCGTACAGTACTTCATATCGAAAGGAAGATAAATATGATCATTATCGGAGAAAAAATCAACAGCACCAACAAAGCGGCCAGGGCTGCAATAGAAAGCTTGGACACGGCATTTGTGCAGGATATGGCGAAAAAGCAATATGAAGCCGGCGCCTCCTATATCGACCTCAACGCGGGGATGTTTGTAGAGGGCGAACCTGAGAAACTTGAGTGGCTTGTAAAAACGGTACAGAAAGCAGTCGATGCCCCTCTGTCCATTGATTCTCCGAACCCGGCAGCAATAGACAGGGCATTGAAAGCTGTTAATGGCAACAAACCAATCATTAACTCGATAACCGATGAGAAGGCACGTTTCGATTCAACACTTCCTCTCATTTTGGAGTACAATACAGGAATAGTAGCTCTGTGTATGGATGACACCGGAATGCCGGAGACGGCGGACGAAAGGCTTGTGATAGCAGACAGGCTTATAACCTCTCTCACATCAAAGGGCGTCGGGATCAGCGATATTTACATCGACCCGATGGTCAGGCCTATCGGTACCGGGACCCATTATGGCAGTGTTGCTCTGGAGACCATAAGGAGGGTGCGTACTGAATTCCCCGAAGTACATATTACATGTGGATTGAGCAATATATCCTTTGGAATACCTGAAAGAAAACTCATGAATCAGGCCTTCCTCATTGCCGCCATGACATCCGGCATGGATGGTGCCATACTCAATCCATTGGATAAGAAGTTAATGTCCTTTGTCTATGCGACGGAAGCGTTGCTTGGCCAGGATGAATTCTGTATGAACTACCTCATGAAATTCAGGGAAGGCCTGCTTGAAGTATGATCGGCACTTAGCCTGGGCTTGAGGGCTTAGCCTGGTCGGGAGAACTTATCCTGGACTTGAGGACTTGAAGACTTAACCTTAACCAGAGTACTTAGCTTAGGCCGGAGGACTTACCCAGGCCGGAGAACTTGCTTAAGCCGGAGTACTTAGCTTAGGCCGGAGAACTTATCCTGGACTTGAGGACTTGAAGACTTAACCTTGACCAGAGTACTTAGCTTAGGCCGGAGAACTTGCTTAGGCCGGAGAACTTGCTTAGGCCGGATGACTTGCCTGAGTCGGATGACTTAGCCTTGACTTGAAGACTTAGCTTAAGCCGGAGTACTTAGCTTAGGCCGGAGAACTTGCCTGTGCCGGAGGACTTAACCCAGGCCGGAGGACTAAATGAAGACAATAGGAATCGTAGCTGAATACAATCCCTTTCACAACGGCCATCTTTACCAGCTTCAGGCCTCACGCCAGCAGGCCGGTGCTGAATGCGCCGTTGTTGTCATGAGCGGGAATTACACTCAGCGTGGTGAACCGGCAATAGTTGACAAATGGGCCAGAGCAGAAATGGCGCTGCATTCCGGCGCAGATCTGGTGATAGAGTTGCCGGTCGCATATGCAATGGGCAGCGCAGAATATTTTGCCTATGGCGCAGTTAAGCTTCTTGACAGTCTGGGTGCAATTGACATGATATGCTTTGGAAGCGAAGCCGGCAGCATTGATAATCTATCGGCAGCCGCCCGCATCCTTGCTGACGAGCCTGAAAACTACAGATCATATCTGAAGGAATTTCTTTCAGAAGGCATATCCTTCCCCGCTGCCAGGCAGAAAGCCATTTCCCTGTATGCAAAGAGCATATATGGAAAAGATCATCTGTCCAGCCTTCTCAAGAGCCCAAACAATATACTCGGGATAGAATACCTGAAAGCATTGCTGCGTTTGAAAAGCAATATAATTCCCATGACTATTGAAAGGATCGGCAGCAATTACAACTCTGCTGAACTGTCAGGCAATATGAGCAGTGCGACCTCCATCAGAAAGATCTTAAATGATAACGGATGGGATAATGCTCGTGAACTGCTAGCAAATACAATACCGAAATGTTCTGCTGATATAATGGATCGTCAGTTCGAAGACGGGAAAGGCCCCATATTCCCCGAAAACTACGAAATGCCTCTTATATCCGCTTTGAGAAAAATGTCGCTTGAGGAGATCAAACTCCTGCCCTATATGGAGGAAGGCCTTGAGTACAGGATCAGGCTTGCCGCTGAAAAAGCAGGCTCATACTCTGAACTGCTTGATATGATAGGCACCAGACGCTATACGAATACAAGGATCCAAAGGATACTGTTCAGCATGCTGATCGGCCTGACCAGAGAAAAATTCGATTATTTCAACAGTATCGGAGGTCCGGCTTATATCCGCATACTGGGATTCAGCCGCACCGGAAGAAAACTCCTTGCATCAGTACGTAAAAGCGCTGCCCTTCCTCTGATAACAAAGACCGCCGACCATAAAAGCTCTCAGCTTCCGGGAGTCGCAGATATGCTTGCTCTGGAAGCAGCGGCAACCGACCAATATGTTTTAGGTTATCAAAGCAAGAATTTCAGGAAATCGGGAAACGATTATACACATGGCGTCATTTTCTGCGATGTAGACCATACAAAATCTGAATAGCCGCGATTCAATAACAGAGTTCCACCTGGACAAATTCTTGCAGCTTCCGCCGGGGCCAGTATCTCTCTTCCTTTTTTGAACACACCGCATCCGAGCGTCCGCCTGTTTCAATATCTCTCTTCCCCTCTCTTCCCCCTGATTACCCTTGATTCACCTGTATACAGCCTTGAATTACTCAATACAGTATGATAAAATACACAAAAAAACAAGGGGTATGAAAACAATGTCAAAGAATGTATACGATATACTTAAAGAAAGAGGCTTCATAGCCCAGCTGACCCACGAGGAAGAAATCAAGGATCTCCTGGCAAACCAGAAGGTGACCTTTTACATAGGCTTTGACCCAACCGCCGACAGCCTGCATGTAGGCCATTTTCTCCAGATGATGGTCATGGCGCATATGCAGAGGGCGGGCCACAAGCCCATCGCTCTCATCGGAGGCGGCACGGCCATGGTCGGTGACCCTTCGGGCAGGACCGACATGCGTAAAATGATGACCCGTGAAACCATCAACCACAACGCAGACAACTTCAAAAAACAGCTTTCTAAGTTCATCGACTTTACAAACGACAGGGCGATCATGGTAAACAATGCCGATTGGCTCCTGGAGCTCAACTATGTCGAATTCCTCAGGAACACAGGCGTGCATTTCTCCGTTAACAGGATGCTGACGGCCGAATGCTTCAAATCAAGGATGGAAAAAGGCCTCACATTTATAGAATTCAACTATATGCTCATGCAAAGCTATGATTTTCTCGTACTCAACCAGAAATACGGGTGCAGCATCCAGCTGGGCGGAGACGATCAGTGGTCCAATATCCTTGGCGGTATAGATCTGATCAGGCGTGTTGACGCAAAGGAAGCTTACGGCATGACATTCACGCTTCTGACCACCAGCGAGGGCAAAAAGATGGGCAAAACCGAAAAGGGCGCTCTCTGGCTGGACGCTGAGAAGACATCTCCCTACGATTTCTACCAGTACTGGAGAAACGTCGATGATTCCGATGTGATCAAATGCCTCAAGCTTCTGACCTTCCTCCCAATGGAAGAAATCAACAAGCTGGAACAGCTTAAAAATGAACAGATAAACGAAGCTAAAAAAGTACTTGCATATGAAGTCACAAAGCTCGTACACGGTGAAGATGAGGCCGTAAAAGCCAAACAGCTGGCAGAAGCATTATTCGGCGGCGGAGGCAGCACATCGAATCTGCCGTCTACAGAAATAGCTTCGTCTGAGCTTGAAAGCGGTATCAACATACTTGACCTGCTCATTCGCACCGGGCTCATCCCCTCAAAGGGCGAAGGCCGAAGGCTGATCCAGCAGGGCGGTATTTACATCGAAGAAGCTCCGGTATCGACAATTGATTTCATTGTGAACAAGGAGCTGTTTAAGAATAACGAGCTTATAATCAAAAAGGGCAAAAAGACATATCATAAGATAATCATAGCCGGTTGAAACTGACCGGGCTCGGCTGCACTAAGAAGACCGCCGGTTGAAACTGACCCGGCATATAAAAGGCTGCGGGTTGAAACTGACCCGGCACAAAAAGGCTGCCGGCTGAAGCTGAACCGGCATAAACGGCGCTAAAGAGGCTGCCGCCTGCGGGCACCCGGAACGGCATTCATACCGGACGCAGCGCGTGCAGCCTGATCCAGGGAGGAAAAGAAATGAGCATACTTAACGAAATATCAATAAATCTTCAGGCTGGCAAGGCAAAGGTAGTAAAAGAACTGATCCAAAAAGCAATAGATGAAGGTATCGCTGCCGGTACTATCCTGGAACAGGGCTTGCTGGATGGCATGGGAGTCATAGGAGACAAATTCAAAAACAATGAGATATATGTTCCTGAGGTATTGATAGCAGCAAGAGCAATGTCGGCAGGAACCGAGCTGCTCAAGCCATTGCTTGTCTCCAGCGGAGTCAAAGCCCGCGGTAAAGTTGTGATCGGCACTGTCAAGGGAGACCTTCATGATATAGGCAAAAATCTCGTCAGGATGATGATGGAAGGCAAAGGAATTGAGGTCATCGATCTTGGTACTGATGTGTCAGCAGAGCGTTTTATATCAGCTGCAAGAGAAAATGATGCGCAAATCATAGCCTGCTCTGCCCTGCTCACCACGACTATGGGCGAAATGAAAAAGATAATCGGGCTTTTGCAGGAACAGAACCTTCGTGACAGCATTACAGTCATGATAGGCGGCGCACCAGTGACCGATTCATATCGTGAAAGCATCGGAGCCGATATTTATACCCCTGATGCCGCATCAGCCGCTGAAGAAGCCGTTAAAGTCCTGCCTGAGTAAAATATACCCCTGATGCCGCATCAGCCGCTGAAGAAGCCGTTAAAGTCCTGTCTGAGTAAAATATACTCCAGACGCCGCGTCAGCCGCCGAGGAAGCCGTCAGAATCCTTTCGGAATGAAATGATACATATAAATGAAACAAAATGAAAAAAGGGCGTTTTCGCTGTGAATAAGCTTATGTCACAGTGAAAGCGCCCCTTCATTTTAATCCTCTGATTTCATCTTCTTATCTTTTTGTTATATCTCCATAATAATCGGAAGTATCATTGGTTTGCGCTTGGTCTTCTCATACAGGTATTCCCTGAGATCGTCCTTGATGATCCCCTTCTTCGCAGACCAGTCATTCCCCTTCTTCCCTTCAAGCTTGACCAGGGTCTTTTTAATGATTTCCTTGGCATTTCCGATCAGATCCTCGGACTCCCTGACATATACGAATCCTCTCGTAATGATATCCGGGCCCGCAACGATCTGTCCTGATTCCTTCTCTGTCGTTATGACCACAACGATCAGTCCGTCCTGTGACAGCAGCTTCCTGTCCCTGAGCACAATGCTGCCGACATCCCCTACTCCCAAGCCGTCCACAAGTATTCTTCCGGAGGAGACCATACCGTTTATTTTTGCGGAATCCGAACTTAACTCCAGTACCTTTCCGATCTCCATCATGAAAATATTCTCAGTAGGCATGCCCATCTTGTTTGCCAGGTTTGCATGCTGCTTGAGGTGCCTGTATTCGCCGTGGACCGGCATAAAGAACTTCGGCCTCACAAGATTGTGTATGAGCTTCAGCTCCTCCTGGCAGGCATGGCCTGACACATGGACATCGGCAAGGGCCTCATATATGACATCTGCTCCCTTTTTGAACAGCTCGTTTATAACTCTGAAAATCGGTTTCTCATTGCCCGGTATGGGAGACGCGGAAATGATTATCAGGTCGCCCGGTTCGATCTCCACCTTTTTATGCTCATTGACAGCCATCCTTGACAATGCCGACATTGGCTCTCCCTGGCTTCCCGTCGTTATAATGACGATCTTCTCAGGCGGGTACTTGTCTATGAGATCCACATCTATCATCATACCTTCCGGCACATTTAGATAACCCAGCTCCATTGCCACATTTACAACATTCACCATGCTCCTGCCGACAACAGTGATCTTTCTGCCAAACTTGGCAGCAGCGTTGATCACCTGCTGTATCCTGTGTATATTGGACGCAAAGCTTGCTACGATGATCCTGCTCCTGGCGTTGATAAATATTTCCTCAAACGTATCGCCGACAGTTCTTTCAGACATAGTATACCCAGGCCGCTCGGCATTCGTACTGTCACACATCAGCAGCAAGACGCCCTTTTTGCCCAGATCGGAAAAACGGGCCAGATCTATTGCCTTACCTTCTATAGGTGTATAATCGATCTTAAAATCCGATGTATGGACAACGATGCCTACAGGTGTGTGAAGCGCCAGCGAAACTGCATCTGCGATGCTGTGATTGCTCCTTATGAACTCGATCTTGAATGAGCCAAGCTGTATCGTCTCACCCGGCTCCACATCCACCAGCTCAGTCACCGACAGCAGGCCGTGCTCCTCAAGCTTGTACTTCAAAAGTCCCAGCGTCAGCCTGGTTCCGTAAACCGGAACATTTATCTCCTTGAGGAAATATGGCATGCCGCCGATATGGTCTTCGTGACCATGGGTCAGGATAACGCCCTTTACCTTATCCCTATTTTTTGTCAAATACGAAATATCCGGTATGACAAGATCGATACCGAGCATGTCATCCTCCGGGAAAGCAAGCCCGCAGTCCACAACGATAATCTCTTCGCCATATTCGAATACCGTGATATTTTTGCCTATTTCCTGTAATCCGCCAAGCGGTATTACTTTTAACTTCTTTTTATTCTTTGACACCTTAAACCTCCAAAACCAACTTTAATTATAAATTATATATTTATTCTCAACATTAAAACCTACAATATGTATCCAATAAAACTGACCGCAAATAAGCCGCCTTACATATTATAGCACTTAATGGCATATTTGCAAAACACAAAAAGAAATGTGACTGCAAATTCCCAAATCAATAAAAATCAATAATAATAAACAGGAAAAAATAGGTCTATCTTCTTATTGACATGGTAAATAAGCACTAGTATAATAAACTTACTCGTTCATAGAACGATTCTCTTTTGTTTACCCGGATAAATAAAATTGTGATGATATGGAGCCGAAAGGCTCTATATTTCCTTTTCAGGGATTTTTCCACTGACAGAGCAATACTATTCCGAGATAAATCAATAACGGCAATAAAAAATCTCCGGTCTTTTTAACCGGAGATTTTTTGGCTGCGGGACTAGGATTTGAACCCAGACAGACTGATCCAGAGTCAGTAGTGCTACCCTTACACAATCCCGCAATATCGGCGACAGTGGTTA
This sequence comes from Bacillota bacterium, assembly GCA_023435305.1. Taxonomy (GTDB): domain Bacteria; phylum Bacillota; class Clostridia; order Acetivibrionales; family DTU013; genus DTU013. Next base: position 49,966 of record JAEYRV010000004.1, on the reverse strand, counting down.
TTATAGCACATAGCTCATATCAAATGCAATAGTTTTTTATCGAAAAAGCGAATAAAAAACTTGGCAAAAAAATATCATGGGGTCTGACAAACCCCATGATACTATATTCAATCAATTATTTACAGATATCAGCCGAACAGCGCAAGCAGAACACCTGCAGCAACTGCCGAGCCTATAACTCCAGCCACGTTAGGTCCCATGGCATGCATGAGAAGGAAGTTGGTTGGATTGGCCTTCTGCCCTTCCACCTGGGATACCCTTGCTGCCATTGGCACAGCAGATACACCTGCCGAACCGATCAACGGGTTGATCTTTCCTTTTGTGATTACGCACATTAACTTACCAATTAAAAGCCCGCCGACTGTACTGAACATGAAAGCAGTAAGTCCCAATCCTATAATCATGAGCGTCTGAGGTCTGAGGAAATTCTCTCCTACTGCGGTCGCTCCGACTGTAGTACCGAGGAATATTGTAACTATATTGATCATAGCATTCTGTGCTGTATTGGACAGTCTCTCTACAACACCGGATTCCCTGAACAGGTTACCCAGCATGAGCATTCCAATAAGCGGTGCAACAGAAGGCAGAAGCAATACGCAGAAGATCGTTACTGCGATCGGGAAAATGATTTTCTCCAGCTTGGAAACTTCCCTGAGCTGTTCCATCTTGATTTCCCTTTCCTTCTTGGTTGTCAGCAGCCTCATAAGAGGCGGCTGTATCAATGGGATCAGCGCCATATACGAATACGCCGCGATGGCGATAGCCGGCAATAGATCCGGAGCAAGCCTTGTAGTGAGGTAAATAGCTGTCGGGCCGTCAGCGCCGCCTATTATACCGATGGAACCTGCTTCCTGGGGGCTGAATCCAAGGGCAATAGCAATAATAAATGCTATTGATATACCAAACTGAGCGCCTGCACCCATAAAAAGGCTTGAAGGTCTTGCAATCAGCGGACCGAAGTCAGTCATGGCACCTATGCCCAGAAATATCAGAGAAGGATAAATTCCCAGCTTAACTCCCTGGTACAGATAATACAATAATCCTCCCGGGTCCTTCGAACCTTCCGGCGCAGCACTCATCAAGCCTGTCAGAGGAAGGTTTGCCAGCAATACGCCAAAAGCGATAGGCAAAAGCAGCAGCGGTTCGAATTTCTTCACTATAGCGAGGTAAACAAGAACGCAAGCTACAGCTATCATAATACATTGCTGCACTGTTATGGCAGCAAAACCTGAATCCTGTAATATAGTCTTTATTGCATCAAAAAACATTATTTGTCACCTCTCTACTGTATGACAGCAAGGATATCTCCCGTATTTACGGATGAACCCTTTGCGGCCTGAATTTGTGCAACTGTACCGTCGATCGGTGCTACTATTTCATTTTCCATCTTCATTGCTTCGAGTATCAAAATAACCTGACCCTTTTTGACCTTAGTTCCGGCAGTGACCTTAACATCCAGGATCGTTCCCGGCATCGGTGCTTTTATGGCCTCTCCGCTGCCAACCGCAACAGGTGCGGGAGCAGGAGCGGCTGCAGGTGCAGCCTGTACCGGTGCTGCAGGAGCAGCAACTGGTGCCGGAGCCGGCTGAGCAGCAACTGGTGCAACTGTCCTTGAACCAACTACAGCTGCCTGACCTTTTTCAACTTCGACTTCGTACTCTTTATTGTTTATCGTAACTATATACTTCATATTGACCTCCACTCCATATCTCAAAGAAATTCAGTTTATCAGCTTAGCTATCACTCTGCTGCGCTTATTGATTTAAACACCAGCTCATTGAGCGGTATCTTTGATTCGTGACTGACTATGGCCATAATCATGGCTGCTGTCTTTTCATCCACATTCTTCAGTTTCAGTTCACCGGCCGAATAATCTGCCGCAGCTGCCGTCTGTTCCTGTGCCGCATTCAACTCCGATACCTGATCGGTCACCGGAACCTCGACTGTTTCAGCAGCCTTACTCTTTTTGCCTGAGCCAGCCAAAGCCTTTGATAATATACTTATCATAATATAGAGTGTTGCCAATACAGCAAACACTATCGATATACATATAAGACCGACAACCAGGCTCTCAAATATAGACATACTAACCCTCCCTTACTTTTTAACGATCGAATATGAAACCGTCGTAGTAGTACTCTCTTCCCTGTCATTGAGGAACTTCTCGGCAATCTGCGGGAATGCTATATAAGACAGCACATCCTTATCGCTTCTTGCCAGCTTACCGAGCTTTGCCTTAGCCTTTTCAAATTCCGGCTCCAGAGTGTCTGCAAACCTTCCTTCGATTGGCTTCTCATCGCCAAGTACCTTTTTGACCAGCTCCGGATCTATCTCGCCGGGTGCCTTGCCATATTCGCCTCTCAAATAAGCCTTGACTTCCTTTGATACATTCTTATACCTTTCACCTGCAAGAACATTTGAAGCGGCCTGGACACCAACCATCTGGCTCATGGGAGTAACCAGCGGAGGATATCCCAGATCCTTCCTTACCCTGGGTGTTTCCTCAAGAACCTCATCCAGCCTGTCCATAGCGTTCTGAGCCTTCAGCTGGGCTATAAGGTTGGAAAGCATGCCGCCCGGCACCTGATAAACAAGTGCATCAGTCTCGGTGCCCATTACAAATGCATCCATCTGTCCAGATACGATATATTTCGATTTAATAGGCTTGAAATAGTCATTTATCTTCTTCAGAACACTGTCATTCAATCCTGTTGTATAACCCATCTGCTTCAGTGCATAATTCATTGTCTCTGTGGACGGCTGTGATGTGCCGCCGGAGAATGAGGATATCGCACAGTCGATCCCGTCGCAGCCAGCTTCGACAGCCTTTGCCTGTGTAATAGGTCCTAATCCTGTAGTAGAATGAGTATGCAGGTAAACGGGAAGCTTAACTGTCTCTTTGATAGTCTTTATCAGGTCATAAGCCTCCTGAGGTCCCATAATACCGGCCATATCCTTGATGCAGATCGAATCCACGCCCATTCCCTCGAGCTGCTTGACCATCTTTGCATAATTCTCAAGGTTGTGTATCGGGCTTGTAGTATAGCAAATGCAGCCCTGTGCATGTGCTTTGCGTTTCTTGGTCTCGTCAACTGCAGTCTCTATGTTCCTGAAATCATTCAAAGCGTCAAATATCCTGAAAATATCCATGCCGCTCTCAACCGACTGTGCGACGAATTTACGTACGGCCTCGTCGGAATAATGCTTGTAGCCCAGTATATTCTGTCCGCGCAAAAGCATCTGCAGCTTGGTCTTCTTTACCTTGCTCCTGATCTTCTCAAGCCTCTGCCACGGATCCTCATTCAAATATCTGAGACAGGAATCAAACGTTGCACCGCCCCAGCACTCAAGCGAATAGTAGCCTGCATCGTCAAGTGCTCCCAGTATATCTTCCATGTCGGAAAACGGCATTCTCGTAGCAATCAACGACTGGTTTGCATCTCTCAAAACTGTTTCGGTAATACTTACTTTTCTCATACCCTGATTTGTACCCATAAATGCTTCAACTCCTTCGATATTTTATTATAACAATTATTGATAACTTGTGTAACATTAAATATGTGGTAATACTATTAAAAACGACATTTTTCGCCCCATCGGCGACTGTTAAAATTTTAACGCATAATCTATTTAATTATAAATTAATCTGTCAAAAAGTCAATATACTCACATACAAAAAAAGAAATTTTGTATTATTACACAAAAAGCGTTTTAAAAGGTGCATTCAGATGGTAAAATTGAATAGAAGAAATACTTCTGCATCACTGTGCCCGTACAGAACGATTAATCCGCAGTTTTAGCACATTGAACTCCGCTGGAACTATTCTGCGTGGCATACTTAATTAACTGCTCTGCATAAAATTTTAGGGGAGGGTAAATATGAAAACAAATCAATTGATCCTTTCAGGATTGCACATCACGGAAGACGAGTACAGCTATAAGGGCCAGTTCATCCTCGACGCTCCGGGAAAATCGAGATCCATCGATATGGATGACCTTGAGAAAAGCTCCTTTATCAGTGAACTCAAGAAATATTTTGAGCTTGAAGAACCGGAAGGCGACATCAGGAACATTCTAATGGATATGGTAGTCGAAAAGGCCCATGTCGCTTCAAAAATAGTCGAGGGTGAAAACTACGAAGAGGCATCAAAAAAGAAGAAGGTCGAACGCAGCGCAAGAAGTCTTGACATGTCTTAAAAAGACGGCCTTCATAATATCCTGTACAGTCAACAGGCGGCATTATTGCGGATCATGATCGATCCATTATAATGCCGCCTTTTGTTTTAAACATCTGCCTGCAATTTTTTAACTGCTTCCCTCTCGGGAAGCGGTCTGCTCACATAATATCCCTGGAGCCTGTTGCAGCCGAGGCCGGCAAGATAATCGAACTGCTCCGATGTTTCAACGCCTTCACCTACTATGTTCAGGTTGGCGCTTTTGCTTGCCCGGACCATGAAATCCGTCAGCATCCTGCTGTTTTCACCATATGCGATTATGTCCGAATATGTCCTGTCCAATTTCAATGTCGTGATAGGCAGCCTGTGCAGGTAATTGAGGGCCGAATAGCCCTTGCCGAAATTGTCGATGGCGACCCTGACACCCCTTTGCTTCAAGACATTGAGCTTATTGGACACAACATCATATGCCTCCATCAGAATGCACTCCGATACCTCTATTTCAAGGTTATGCGGATCGACATCAGCCATTTCTATATACTCCATTACATTACCGACAAAATCATCCTGCAAGATCTGCATCCTGGACACATTTACCGCTACGGTCTTATTAGGGAACCCTTCCTGCTGCAGCCTCTTAAGAAAAATACATGCATTTCTGAGCACCCACTCCCCTATCGGAACTATCATATGAGTATCCTCAGCTACCTTAAGGAACTTATTGGGCATAATAAAGCCCATTTCGTCGTTCCTCCACCTGATAAGAGCTTCAAAACCCGATATCTCATTAGCCGCAACATCCATCTGCGGCTGGAAATAGAGCTCGAATTCATTTTTTGTCAAGGCATTGCGCAGGTACTTTTCCGTATCTATCCATTCGTAGACCGACGATTTCATGGGCTCGCTGTATATAACAATCCTGTTTTTGCCCGACTCCTTTGCCTTATTCAGCGCGATTTCCGAGCACGTGATCAGCTCCGTCATATTCCTGCCATGCTCGGGATACAATGCCACGCCAATGCTCACCGTAAAGAAGAAGGTCTTGTCATCGGCCATTATAGGGTTTTTAAAGCCCCTCAGTATATTGACCGCAAAGCCTTCCATATCGGTCAGACCATTCCCGCCGAACTGCAAAACCACGAATTTATCGCCGCCCAGCCGGTACAGGCTGCAGTTCTCCTCCATCAGGCCCGTCAACAGATCGGTTATTCCCCTTAGCACCTTGTTTCCGAAAACCTGTCCCAAAGCATCATTTACATACTTAAAGTTGTCAACATCAATAAAGAACATTGCAAACCTGTCATTGAGCTCAACAACTCTATCAATGTCTTCCTGCAGTGATAACCAGTTTCTCACACCTGTCAGCTGATCATAATACGCCATGTCATGCAGCTTTTTTTTCATTTTGAGCAGCTCATTATATGATGTCGTTATCTCATCCTTCGCCTTTGATACATCATCATAGGCTTTTGAAAGCTCAGTCTCTGCTGTCATCAATTTTTTAAGAGCTCTGTATACAAGTATAAATACTATAAGACTGGATAAGGCTACAAATATCCATCCCTTAAAAAGGCTTATCCTGCCTATGACCTCCAGATCATTTGTGACCATGGACATAATAGTATCTGTGACCAGTATCCATGTAATTCCTGCAACCAAATATATAAGAGCGGCCTTAAGAGCGGTCTTCCAACTTTTGTCCATACTTCGCCGTCACCACCTTTCTAACTTCATTTCGAAACAGTACAATATAGCAAAACTCAAATTGGTTTAATAGGCAGCTTGAAAAATACGGTCGTTCCCTCGTTGACAATGCTTTCTATCCATACCTTTCCGCCATGCTTCTCCACTATCTTCTTGACTGTGACCAGTCCTATGCCGCTGCCTTCGAACTCGTCAGGTGTGTGGAGCCGCTGGAAAAGTCCGAACAGTTTGCCTGAATACTTCATATCAAAACCTACACCGTTATCCTTTATGTAGAAAATATAATAATCCTCGGTAATATTGCAGCCCACAGTAATAACTGCCTTATCTCTTCCCTCTGTAAACTTGAAAGAATTTGACATAACATTCTGCAGCAGCTGTCTGAACAGGACACTGTCCACTTGGATCTCCGGAAATCCGGTCTCCAGCACAAGCTCAGCTTCACGGTCCGGGTATGCATGCTGCATTTCGGTAAACACCGTTTTGACCCTTTCGCCAAAATTGATCTGCTCTCTTTTCAAAACAGCTCTGGAGGTCTTGGAATACTGCAGTATTTTGCTGATCATATCAATTGAGTCCCTGCTTATAGTACTGATATTATTAAGCATTTGTACAGCATCAATATCCAGCTTTTCTCCGAAATCCTCCAGCATTATCTGCACATAACCATCCACTGCCCTAAGCGGTGATTTCAGATCATGAGACACGGTATATGAGAAGGATTCAAGCTCTTCCACAGCCTCCTGGAGCTTTGCTGTCCTGTCTGCCACACGCTGCTCCAGCTCTGCATTGAGCTGCTTGACCTCTTTCAATGCTTTCTTGTACTCTGTAATATTCTCGAACATGACACCTATCTGGTTTTCACTGATAAGAAAGGGTTCTATCAGATAATAATTTCCCACCTGGGGACTGTAAATCTCAAATCTCCTTGTATTACCAGTATCCACGAGGTTCTGGAAATATCCCAAAGAGCTGTTGGGCCAGCCGAAAACCTCCAGCCAGGTCCTTCCTACGATATCCTGTACAGGGATCTCCATATTGTGAAAAAATCCGGGAGTGACCTTTAAAAAGCGCATATCGACTATTTTGTTGTGTGAATTATACACCGGCTCGAATATATAGAAGCCATTGATCATTTTATCAAAAATCAACTCGAGTCTGTACTCGCTGCTGCTCAAATCATTCTGCACAGCGGCAAGCTCATCATACTGTTTCTTCAGTTTGCTGCTTGCAGCCGAAAGGTCCTCATACAGGCCCGTCAGCTGAGTGTTGCTCTCTGAAAGCTCTCTTCTCATCGCCTGGAGCCTTTTGAGGTAAAACAGAAGAATCGTGATGAAAATCAGAAGCATCACAAAAACCACGACTGCAGTTATCAAAGCATTCCTGTATTTTTCAAGGAATGTATCAGGCTGATTTATCAATTCACTTTCCCCAGGGAGCAGCTCGGGATCTATCGAGAATCGCTGCAGGACCTTGTAGTCAAACATAGTTTTGGTAGTGGGCTTGCTTACAAAGGGTATCTGTGAGATATCCTCGCCGTCCAGTATCCTCAGAGCCAGACTGGCCGCTTCTTCACCCTGCAGCCTGCCGCTTATCATACTCCCGCCTATAGCCCCATTTCCAAGTGCAAGGTCATAAAGGTGATAGACAGGTACTCTTGAAGCCTGACTTAATAAACGGCTCATCCTTTCAAGCCCGATTATATTTCCATCAGTACCGGCTGTGTACGTCGTACAGATCACTATACTGTCATCACCGGCATTGCTTACTGTCTCCATTATCTGTTGCATGTTTTGATCATTAAGCGGAATGATATTGATAGCCGGATCGATTTCATGTATCGTTTCTGTAGTCAATGCTCCTGTAGTAAGGCCGCTCTCAGTGTTGTCATACAATACATATATGTCCTTTATACCAGGGTTTATCGCAAGAGCGGCGTTTAAAGTGCCGGCAGGGTCGATTTCCTCGATCACCCCTGTTACTCCTGTCTCTCCCTTTGTTATTTCCTCTGCTCCCTTAATGTTGACACCGGAAAAAACAATAGGGACACCGGAAAACAATCCGGCTCTGTTTTTCAGTGCAAAGCTGAGAGCCGCATCGTCCGTGGTTATAATAATACTCGGCCTCTTTTGAGAATACTTATAGACCATCCTCTCTTCGAACTGCTCAAGATTCTCAGCATCAGGATGGTTCTTCCAATCCATATATTCGACATAAAATTCATATGATTCATCAACATTCCTGAATTTCCGGAGAATTCCTTCGCCCTGGTCACTGGTCCATCTGAACCCTTCATCATAAGAATGCAGGATCAGTATCCTTTTCGGGTTGGAATCAAAATCTGCCGCCAGTGAAACGATATCCATACAAGTAAAAAATACAAGAATAAAAACAAGCAGTATAACAGAAAACCTTACACTACGCCTATCAAGTATGATGTTTTTTCTGTGATCTGATAAAATCATAAAAAATCTGCCTTCAGCTGTTATGTAGTAAACATCGCGTTCAAATGACAAGAAAAAACTATATGGTTGAATTAATTATAACCTAACAATAGTAGATTTTCACTATATATTATCATTTTTTGATAAAAAAAGGGTACTGCCACTATTTTTCGTGTAGTGACAGTACCCTGATAACTCTTATTTTACTTCTGTCCCAGGTCTCCCTCTTTCTTAACAACTGCATGCGCAGCTGCCAGCCTTGCTATCGGAACGCGGAACGGTGAGCATGAAACATAGCTCAGACCGATATTGTGGCAGAACTCTACGGATGACGGGTCTCCGCCGTGCTCTCCGCATATACCGAGCTTGATGTCAGGCCTTGTAGCCTTTCCGCCTGCCACGGCCATCTTCATGAGCTTGCCTACACCATCCTGGTCGATCTTGGAGGTCGGGTCGGATTCAAATATCTTGGCCTGATAGTAATCCTCAAGGATCTTGCCTGCGTCATCGCGGCTGAGTCCGTAAGTCATCTGAGTCAGGTCATTCGTACCGAAGGAGAAGAACTCGGCTTCTTTTGCGATCTCATCTGCAAGCAGGGCAGCTCTCGGGATCTCGATCATTGTGCCGACCTTGTATTCCAGCTTGACTCCTGCTTCCTTGATGATGGTATCAGCCGTGCTGGTGATGATATTCTTGACGAACTTGAGCTCTTTTATCTCACAAACCAGCGGGATCATTATTTCAGGAACGATACTCATTCCCTTCTTGTTGACATTAATAGCAGCCTCGATTATTGCCCTTGTCTGCATCTCAGCTATCTCAGGATATGAAACGGCCAGACGGCAGCCCCTGTGGCCCATCATCGGGTTGAGCTCATGCAGGTTCTTGATGATGCCCTTGAGCTCATCTGCTGATATATTGAGTTCTTTTGCAAGAGCATCGATATCTTCAGCATCCTGGGGAAGGAACTCGTGGAGCGGAGGATCCAGCAGCCTTATCGTTACCGGATAGCCCTTCATTTCGGTAAAGAGGCCTTCGAAATCGCTTCTCTGCATCGGCAGGATCTTCTCGAGGGCTTTCTTTCTCTGCTCAACGCTGCTGGAAACGATCATCTGCCTGAAGGCAAATATCCTGTCGGGCTCAAAGAACATATGCTCTGTACGGCAAAGTCCAATGCCCTCTGCGCCGAATTTCATAGCAACTGCCGCATCCTTCGGAGTATCAGCATTTGTCCTGACTTTCAGCTTCCTGACTTCATCAGCCCATGTCATAAAGGTCGCAAAATCGCCTGTCATTTCAGGGTCGATCGTAGGCAGCTGCTCGCCATATACATTACCGGTTGAGCCGTCGAGAGAGATCCAGTCGCCCTCGCCGTATTTCTTTCCATTCTTATCAATAAAATACTTTTCGCCTTCATTTATCTTGATATCGCTGCAGCCTGCAACACAGCAGGTTCCCATACCGCGGGCAACAACAGCCGCATGGGAGGTCATTCCGCCCCTGCCGGTGAGTATGCCCTGGGATACATGCATTCCCTCGATATCCTCCGGTGAGGTCTCGAGTCTGACGAGAATAACCTTCTTCTCTCCGTTGTTATAAGCTTCGACAGCATCCTCAGCCTTGAAGAACACCTTTCCTGTAGCTGCTCCCGGTGATGCAGGAAGACCCTTTGCAACAGGCTTTGCACTCTTGAGTGCCTTAGGTTCGAAATTAGGATGGAGCAAAGCATCGAGCTGCTTGGGATCCACCTTCAGCAGAGCCTCATCTTTGGTAGCCATTCCTTCGCTCACCAGATCGACAGCGATCTTCAGAGCAGCAGCAGCAGTCCTCTTGCCGTTCCTTGTCTGCAGCATGAACAGATTGCCCTTCTCAATGGTGAACTCCATGTCCTGCATATCCCTGTAATGCTTCTCAAGTGTATCTGCTATCTTTATAAACTGGTTGTATGCGTCGGGATTGATCTCCTTCATCTTATCAATGGTTTGAGGAGTCCTGATACCTGCAACAACATCTTCTCCCTGAGCATTCATCAGGAATTCGCCATACAGCTTCTTTTCGCCTGTGGACGGATTTCTTGTAAATGCAACGCCGGTGCCTGAATCGTTGCCCATGTTTCCATATACCATTTCCTGAACGTTGACTGCAGTGCCCCAGTCTCCGGGTATATCATTGAGCCTTCTGTAAACTATTGCTCTCGGGTTGTCCCATGAACGGAAAACAGCCTTTACGGCCTCCATCAGCTGAGCCTTGGGCTCCTGTGGGAAATCAAAGCCTTTTTCCTTCTTGAAGAGCACCTTGTATCTCTTAACTATTTCCTTCAGATCGTCTGCTGTCAGATCCGTATCAAACTTTGCGCCTTTTTCTTCCTTAACAGCGTCAAGTATCGCTTCAAACAGAGGCTTTTCAACTTCCATTACAACATCGCTGAACATCTGAATAAACCTTCTGTAGCTGTCATATGCGAATCTCGGATTGTTAGTCAGCTTTGCAAGTCCTTCAACAACTACATCGTTGAGGCCAAGATTCAATATCGTGTCCATCATGCCGGGCATTGATGCTCTTGCTCCGGATCTTACTGATACAAGGAACGGGTTTGAAGGATCGCCGAATTTCTTGCCGACGATTTCCTCTGTTGTTGCAAGGGCGGCATTGATCTGCTCCTCGATTTCGTTGGAAATCACCTTTCCATCCTTGTAATACTGGGTACAAGCTTCGGTCGTAACCGTGAAGCCTCTCGGTACCGGCAGTCCCAGACCGGTCATTTCAGCAAGGTTCGCTCCCTTGCCGCCAAGAAGGTTCTTCATTGAGGCGTTGCCTTCCTTAAATAAGTAAACAAATTTCGACATATATACCTCCATTTATGTATTATGTTAATGGGCTTGGTTAACAAATGAAATTACTCCTTAAAATACCCATACCATTATAACATAATAAATTTTATTTAAAACACTTTTTTTGCTTTTTGTATACAAAAAAGGCATCGCTGTGCCGCATCACAACAAATATCACACTAGCTTATCATTTCCCCATATGAATGGTTTTTATTACGATACGAAGGAATTTGTCAGGGCTCTCTGATATATTCCTCAAAATGACTGGTATACCTGTACTCTCCGTTTTTGAGCACCCAGAATGCTTCCACATCCGCAAGGCCTTCGATGAATTCCCTGCCCTGATCGATGTTCATGTTGAACACGGCCGTAGACAGTGCATCAGCCATACCCGAATCCTTGCACAGTATTGAGATCGACTTGAACTCAAGAGAAGGGAAAAGAGTCTCGGGATCTATAATGTGGTGATAATCAGTACCGTCCACGGTATAGTATCTTTCATATATTCCGCTCGTGACAAGCGCTGCATCAGAAATGTCCAAAATATGAATGTTTGGCAGGTCCTGACCTATATCCGGATTCTGTATGCCTACATTCCACGGCTTTCCGTCAGCGCCCTTTGTGCCTATGGCACGGACGTTCCCCCCGACGCTCAACAAACCTGAGGTAAACCCTGCTTCCATGGCAATACGGCTTACCTGCTCAGTTGCATAACCCTTGGCGATGGCACCTACATCGATGCTCATATCAGGATCGGCCAGATAAACCGTCGACTCCTCTTCATTTATAATGATCCTGTTAATGTCGGTATGCCTCGCCGCTTCCACCAGTTTGTCCATCGGAGGCAGTTCAGCCGAATCGGGATCCTCCATCCCTATCTCCCGGTAGTCATGCCATATCCGCAGTACAGAGCCGAAGGCAATATTTACATTGCCATCTGTTTTATCATACCACTGCTTCGAAAACTTCAGCAGATCGATTATTCTTTGATCGACCTTGACCGGGGCCTTACCTGCATTATCATTGATAGTCTTTATGTTGTTGATGCCCTCGTAGCTGTTATATATGTCATAAAGCTGATGGTATTCCTTAAGCTTGTCATATATGATCTGGGCTTGCTCTGCAAACTCTTCCTTGTCATATGTATATGCAATGATCGTTGTTTTCGTATCAAAGAGCTGCAGAAACGTAGCTTCATAGCGCGTTGGCTTCCGCAGCGAACAAGCCGTTGCGTTAAGCAAGACAAAAACCGACACCAGCAAGAAAAATATCCTTGCCGATTTGCTGTATATAAATTTCATTAAAACACCGCCACTCATAAAAAATCAGAGAGGCAATATCTGCCTCTCCAATTAATATTATCATAAAGCTTTAATATTATCTATCCTGTGCTTATTTAGCATTCTGTGAAGCTTTATCTATTACAGTGATGAAATCTGTAACATGCACTGTAACTGAGCTTGCCAGTTCAGCATCTGCAGGAGCGCCTTCCTTCAATGATATACCCTTGACTTCGGCTGCAGTTTTACCGGTAACATATGCAGCAAATGCAGCTGCCTGCTCGTACCATTCCTTCTGGATGCCGGATGCCTTCTTCATTCCATAAGCATCACCAAGCTCGTTCTTTGTCTTCATCTCAGCTGTCTTGACGTCAGTTGTCAATTTACCTGAAGTATCAAAGTTCACATTGGACTGTGAAGCATCAATAATGCTGCTTGTGATTTTGCCATCTGCTCCGAATGTCGTTGCAGTATACATGGAGTATGCCTGGGCAAGACCAGCCTTCTCAGCCGAAGCATCGGTTGAGCTGCTCATAGTTGTAACAACTCCGAGTCCGAGTTTGTCGCCTGCTTTTGCTCCAAAATCCTGGGCATTATTGACTGCCTTCTCTATAGCAGCAATAAATTCGTTGACATGTACTGTTACTGAAGAAGCGAGTTCAGCAGCCGTAGCTTTGCCTTCCTCATTCAATGCTATTCCTTTTACTTCAGCAAGAGTCTTGCCGGTAACATAAGCTGCAAAAGCATCAGCCTGCTCATACCATTCCTTTTGGATACCTGAAGCTTTTTTCATTCCATAGTCTTCCTTGAGTTCCTGCTTGGACTTGAAAACTGTATCCTTCGGGGTAACAAGCTTGCCTTCTGCTGAAAAGTTGATCTTAGTCTGTGCAACATCGATCTTGCAGTTAGTGATCTTTCCGGCTGCATCCACAGTAACAGCAACTACTGTAGAATCTGTCTGTGCAACGCCGTCCTTCTCGCCTGCATCTTTCGAGCTGGCAACTGATGTAACGACTGCAAGACCTGTCTTAAGAGCACTGTCTGCTGCAGCGTCGTTATTTCCGCCTGCTGTTGTGCCGCCCGTGGTTTCATTCGGTGTGTTCTGGGTCGGCGGTGTCTGGGTTGAGCCTTGGCCGCAAGCTGTTAGCATAACTATAGCAAGGGTAAGGCATAGAATTAATGCGATGATTCTTTTCATAAAAAGCTCCTCCGTTTTTATTGTTTTCTATTATTAAGCCAACCGTTTGAAGGCCGGAATAATAAACCTCAGCAGCGTGGCCGTCACAATTCCTGCAGCAACTCCCGATACGAGCAGCACAGGCAGGTACGCCCACAAATACATCCCCGTGTAAATAAATGATATCGCTGTGAACTGGCCCAGATTGTGGGCAACAGCTCCTGATATACTCTCCAGCATATATGATGCCTTTTTCCCTGTGACCGTCATTAAAAGAATCATAACAGTCAGTGATAGTATGCCACCTGAAAGACTCAGTATTCCTGCTATCAATCCTCTGGTCATGATAACAAAAATTCCCTTCAGTACTGCTATCGAAAAAGCCTGGCTCTTTTTCAGGAAAAACAGCGCATACATTACAACTATATTCGACAGTCCGAACTTAACACCGGGAACAGGAAGCGGCAGCGCCGGAAGTGAGTTCTCAACCACTGTCAGTATCAATGCCATTGCAAAAAACAAACTAGTCAGTACAAGCGCCCTGGTTTTATGTATACCTGTGTTGTTGTCGGTTCTTTCATTCATCCTCAGTTACCGCCCTTAAACCCCGAATAATAACATTTACGCCCTACTTCCCGCTGCTGCCTATCACAATATCCGGCTCATCGCCGTCCCAGCCGCCGGCCGGTACGAGCTTCACAACAACGCCGTTGGGCAGACAGGCGGCGCTCTGCCCTGCCAGGTGGATCTTTCCGGTTTTTATACAAATCTTGTCCGGGCAGTCAGACTCAATAAACTGGATATTACCTTCATTATCAGTACGCAGGACCACGTTCTCATTTTGCGGCACTTTATACGACCTTTCCTGTCCCATTCCCAGTTCGACCGTCTCCACAAGCTCAGAGTAATAATATATCTCCGCCCTGACTGTCCTGCCGGAAGCTGTTGAACTGTAGATCAGCCATATAACGGCTGCTGCAGCGACAATCGCCGCAATAACTATAATGTCAGTTTTTCTGAAAAATTTCATTTCATCTGTCCTGTCTGAGCTCCCAAACTCCTGTTATGCTATACTATTTACCCCCAGCATAACTAAATAAACATACACAAAAGTCTCTTTATAAAATTGCTGCAATGAACACCATTATTGCTAAAGATCCCATGATCGCAACATAGTTCTTTATTGATGCTATAAAGGTGACCGCCTTGTCCTGACGTTTCATAAAAATGTTTATATTCCGCTGTACAACAATAATTGAAAGCAATGTCACAAGGCTTATTGGCGGGAGTATATCCAGTACGACCATTGCAATGATCGAAGCATAGGCCAGATAATATATGGCAGCAAACAAATACAGCGCCTTTTTCCCTAAATAGTACGGCAATGTATACCGTTTAACAGCAATATCCTTCTCGAGATCACAAATATTGTTCGCCAGCATTATATTTGCAGTGGTGCAAACAGGCGGAACCGAAAGCAGCAGCAACGAAACCAGCGGCCACACCATTAGATCCACGCCAATTTTATCCCAGCCGATACTCAGAGTCAGGAATGTTCCTGCGGGCATGTTAATGTACAAAAGCAGGAACGGTATAAAAAATCCGTAAAAAATACCGGACAGCGCCTCTCCCAGAGGCTGCCTCGAAATCGGCACCGGCCCGTAGGTGTAAAGCACTCCTGCCATGAAGCACACTCCGCCGGCCAGGAATACTACGATATCGGTAATAAGGGCAAGGTAAATACCCAGAAATGCACTGATCCCAAACATCACATAGATGATCCTCAGAGCAGTTTTTCTGCTGAACTGCAGCTGCTGGTCGTTTGTCTTCGTGTCGATATAGTTGTTTATAGCTGTGGTTGTCAGGTCGAAGATGAACATCGAGCCAAAAAAGACAAGTGTCCTCAGCCAATCAACAGCCTGGCCCTTGTACAATATGAACGCAATTGTCAGCAAAAAAGCAAATGTGCTAGTGATCTTTGTCTTTATCTCAATATAATCGAAAAATCTTTTAAACATACATTCCTCTTGCTCTGAAATACACAACCTGGTCACCGGACATCTGCATCATCCTTCCGGAATACTCTGAATGCTTTATCCAATATCTCTGTGAGCCGCACTTTCTTTTCATCTGTTAATTTCAGACCTTCCATAGTTTTCATATATCTGTTGTAATATTTTTTTGCCACAAGTCTTGTAAAAACCAATCCATTGGTCCTTCTAACGGCCTCATTCAGCTCTTGGGCAGAAAGCGAATGCTGCACGGCCCTGTCCTTCAGGCTTTCGTCCGCCTGGAACGCCTTGATGATGGGCAATGTTACGACATTCTTCTCAAAATCGGACTGTACCGGCTTCTTGGCAATGCTTTCGTCAGCTTCAAAGTCCATACAGTCATCTATCAACTGGAACAGCATCCCAAGGCTGCGGCCCAGCTTCTTGTACAGCTTGAGCTCAGAGCCCTCGCATCCCGATAAAACAGCTCCGGCATAATATGACGCCTCAAACAATGCAGCCGTCTTGCCGGCAATTATCTTAAGATACTCATAAACTGTAAGGTCGAAATTGCCGTTGTTAATATGCTGGTTAAGCTCTCCCGCACACACCTTTGAAACATAGTCCGGTATATCGATATCCAGATACTCCTTTTTATTGCTGACAGAAGACGCCAGCTTCAGCGAAACACTCAAAAGGTAATCTCCGCATATCACAGCCGTCCTTTTTCCGAACATTTTCTGCAGCGTCGGAACACCGCGCCTTATATCGGCATCATCAATGACATCGTCATGCACCAGTGTAGCAAGGTGCAGCACCTCAATGGCTGCAGCGAGTTTGACAGCATTTGCATCAATGAGTCCGTCATTGTTCATGGCGCAGGTCAGCAGTGAGACGGCACGTATAAACTTACCCTTTGTTCCGGTCAAATGTCCGACATAGCCCCTTACCAGGGCCGGAGAGGAAGCAAGCGCTCTGTCGACCTCTTCCCTTGATCTCGAAAGAGCGCTGTTTATATCAATATAAGCAATACCTTCTGTCAAATTACTGTCAGTCATGATATAAATACCACTTTCTAGCCCATCTCACATTTTTCCATTTTCTCTTCAATGCCGGCATTGCGTAGTAATCAAGGCCTAATGTTCTTCCGGCGGCAATCAGCAAAGCGATGCCTGCAAAGACCATCCAGAAAGTGTTCAGGTACAGACCCGTAGTCGTAACGAACATAGCCTGGAGTATCAGTGACGCTGCCGAAGCAGGGGTAGTGAACAAGCCTCCTATGAGCGCAAGACCGATCAGTATCTCGGCCACAACGATAAATATCTGCATGAACATCTGGACTGAATCGCTGGGCAGTATCAACTTATCAATAAAAGTATTCACCAGCGGAACATCCAGTTTAAAAGCATAATCTGCCAATGTTGAATGGGCCGGGTCCTTACCGCTGACAAAAATAACTTTGAACAAGCCTAAAAAGTCGAAGTTCAAAATAGCTTTACCGACTGAAGCGACTGCCTCACCCACTGCTGTTGATGCTGAGCTGACCGCATCAGCTGCCGCTCCGGCGCCTGCTCCCGTGGCCGCACTCACCGCATCAGCTGCCGCTCCGGCGCCTGCTCCCGTAGCCGCGCTGACCGCATCTGCTGCTCCCGCTGCTGTCGCACCGCTGGCGCCATCCACAGCTGCACCGCCGTTCAGTATGCTTTCATACCATCCGCTGGCTCCCTTGAAAAAGCCATTTAGCTTCGGTGTCTCAAACCAGCCCTCGAGTATCTTCATGATGCCCTCAAACAGCCAAACAGCTCCAAGCCATACTCTGAGAGGCATCAGCAGGAAGCTGGGTGTCCTGTTTGACAAATGGCCGCCTACAAAGCTCCTGCGGTTTCTTATAGTAAAGAACTCATGCTTCAGATAGCTGAATATCTTGTTCCAGCCCAGGACCTGTATAAAATAAATAATATTGATAAAGTGCTTTGCAAACATGGCAAAGAATGAAGCCAGGCTGAACATCATATTGGGCAGTCCTACATGGGCTACTCCATAACGTCCCCCAATACACACCATTATTCCGTGGAATGCAGGCTTGTAAGCTTCCATTTCACCCTTGCCGGTAATAGCGCAGGCAATATTGTGGGCAACCACGTCGGCGCTCTGTTCACAGTTTTCAACAACCTGAGGAACAGGGGCTTCCTCACCCTCAGGAGTATAAAGCATGTTGTCGCCTGCAACATAAATGTGTTCATTGTCCACCGAGCGCAGGAATTTGTCGAGCTTGATGCGTCCCCTGTTCCCGGATTCCAGCTTCTGAGCCGCCTGTGCTGTAATATCAGCTGCCTCGATGCCCGCAGCCCATATAACAGTCCCTGATGTTTCGCGTATGAGCTTATCACCCTGTTTGATCTCGATGAAATCCTTGCCTATACTGATAACACCGGTATCGAGCAGGACCCTGACACCCATCTTTTTGAGGCGTCTCTCCACCTTTGCGGAGAGCTTCTCAGGCAGTGCCGGTACCGTACGCTTCAGAACATCTATATCTGAAATGGAAACGAGTTCTCTCTCGATCTCGTACTTCTCGCAAAGGATCGGAACATACTCTGCAAGCTCGCCGACCATCTCTACGCCCGTAAAGCCTGCACCGACAACATGGAAGGTAAGCAGTCTCTTCTTTTCCTGGATATCTGTTTCCTTTGCGGCCTTTCTGAAGGTATTCTGTATATGATCCCTGAGGATTATAGCATCATCATAGCTCCAGAGCTTGAAAGCATTCTCTGCTGCTCCCTCGACTCCGAAATATGTCGGTTTAGAACCGGCGCAGATCACCAGATAATCATATTGATACTGCTGATTTTTACCGATGACCTTCTTTCCCTCAAAATCGACCGAAGTGACGGTATCAAGCCTGACATCCACCCGTCTGCCTGCGAAGACCCTCTTCAGGCTGATTTTGATGCTGTCCTCATCGACGCGCCCGGCAGCGACCTCATGCAGCTCGGTGAGCATCGTATGATAAGGATTCTTGTCGATAATTGTAATTGCCACATCTTTACTTTTTCCAAATTTCTTCGCCAGCTTTTTCGCAGTTAAAATACCTGCGTATCCTGCCCCAACAATTACTATTTTAGTATTCATCTTACTCTCCCGAATATTTAAAATTTACAATAAATATTTTCGCAGATGCTTGTTTCCTTGTCAACTATTTAACGAAAATAAATCCATAAATCCAAATATACAAATATGTTATTATTTTAAGACACAATTCTCTCTATTCTTCATTCCCATTATGAACATCTTTAAACACAACTATTACAAAAAAATATGGAAACCTGATCATAAAAAAACCAAAAGGGCTCGTGTCGTAAGTTGGATGTTTCAGACACAAGCCCTGGTACGTCAATTGTTACAGCTGTTCCCTAACCCAGTCCGGGCTCAGGCAAAGTAAGAGTTGATCAGAAATCGAATTTGCCTTCGAAATATGAATCCAGTTCATCAATTTTGATCCTCACCTGCTCCATGGTGTCTCTGTCCCTTATGGTAACACTTGCATCGTCGAGGGAATCAAAATCAAATGTGATACAATACGGAGTTCCGATCTCGTCCTGTCTCCTGTAGCGTTTACCGATGCTGCCTGTTTCATCATATTCACATACAAATTTGCGTGTCAGCTTCTCATACACCTTGGCAGCATCCTCGCCCAGCTTCTTCGAAAGCGGAAGTACGGCGATCTTCACCGGAGCAAGTGCCGGATGGAAGCGCAATACTGTCCTCACATCACCCTCTGCGACCTCTTCCTCATCATATGCATCGCAAAGGAACGCCAGTGTGACTCTGTCCGCACCAAGTGAAGGTTCGATACAATATGGCACATACTTAACATTTGTCGTAGGATCAAAGTATGAAAGATCATCCTTTGAGTGCTCCATATGCTGCTTCAGGTCGAAGTCCGTCCTGTCGGCAATGCCCCAAAGCTCTCCCCATCCGAACGGGAACTTGAACTCGATATCAGTCGTCGCATTGCTGTAGTGTGACAGCTCTTCCTTCGCATGATCTCTGAGCTTCAGATTCTCCTTGGTCAGGCCGAGATTCAGCAGCCAGTTGTAGCAGAAATCCTTCCAGTATTTAAACCAATCCAGATCGGTTCCCGGTTCGCAGAAGAACTCAAGCTCCATCTGCTCGAACTCGCGGATCCTGAAAATGAAGTTACCAGGCGTTATCTCATTTCTGAACGACTTACCTATCTGACCTATGCCAAAAGGTATCTTTCTTCTTGTGGTCCTCTGCACGTTCTTGAAGTTCACGAATATACCCTGTGCAGTCTCGGGTCTGAGATATATCTCGGCCTTGGAATCCTCGGTAACTCCCTGGAAGGTCTTGAACATCAGGTTGAATTTGCGTATATCAGTAAAGTTGGAAGAGCCGCACTGCGGACACTTAACACCCTTTTCCTTTATATAGTCCATCAGCTGCTCATTCTTCCAGCCATCCACTGCCAGCTCGAAATTATTTTCCTTGTTCCAGTCCTCTATCAGCTTGTCGGCTCTGTGCCTGGTCTTGCAATCCTTGCAGTCGATCAGAGGATCGCTGAAGCCGCCCACATGTCCCGATGCCACCCATACCTGCGGATTCATCAGTATAGCACAGTCGACGCCCACATTATATGTATTCTCCTGGACGAACTTTTTCCACCAGGCCTTTTTCACATTATTCTTGAGCTCAACGCCCAGCGGGCCGTAATCCCAGGCATTTGCCAGTCCGCCGTATATCTCCGAGCCGGGATACACAAAGCCTCTGTTTTTTGAAAGAGCCACTATCTTTTCCATTGATTTTTCCGTTAACATCTGCAGCCTCCATATAATTATATATTTCAATCTTACTTATTAACGTTTTAAGGCAAATCCACTGCGATAATATGTCGTTGCTATCCTGCGCCAATTCCCTGATCAGCCTTTACGGGTCTCTGCCAGGTCGCGGATCTCGTCGAGCACCTTATTGGCAGCAGCCAGCTTGCTCATCAGCGGCAGGTCCACAATGGACCCGTCCTTCTTTACTATCTTGATGATATTCGTATCGGTGCCAAACCCGGCGCCCTCCATCGTCACATCATTGGCGACTATCATGTCGAGATTTTTCGCATCGACCTTCTTAAGAGCATTTTCAATAAGATGATCCGTTTCGGCGCAAAAGCCGGCCAATATCCTGCCATCCTTTATGCTCCCCAGCTCTTTGAGTATGTCGGGATTCCTTTCGAGTCTGATGACAAATTCATCATCGTTCTTCTTTATTTTCAGGTCCGCAATCTCCGCTGCCCTATAGTCGGCCACAGCTGCCGACATCACTACTGCATCACATCCGGAAAATTCCATCATCACCGCATCACGCATCTCAACGGCAGTATTTACAGCTACCAGCTTAACTCCCTCTGGCGCATCGATGGAAACCGGGCCAGAAACAAGCACAACCTCCGCCCCACGGTCAACAGCCGCCTGAGCGACAGCGTACCCCATCTTACCCGATGAATAGTTGGAAATGTATCTTACCGGATCTATGTT
Source organism: Bacillota bacterium (assembly GCA_023435305.1). GTDB lineage: Bacteria > Bacillota > Clostridia > Acetivibrionales > DTU013 > DTU013. The sequence goes on along the minus strand of JAEYRV010000004.1, from coordinate 28,815 downwards.
TTCCCTCGTAGGGCCTGCAGTCACAAGTAATCTGAGTCCTATCAGATCCCTGACAGGCTTGAGCAGTCCCAGCGCAGTATCAACAATAGCTGTGGGTTCGGGAAGCCTTCCCTTTCCCGAAGAGCCTTCTGCCATAACACCGGTATCCGGCTCCATAAAAATATAGCCCAGCTCCTTCAGCCTGGCAATATTCTGCTGTACGATCGGATTGGAATACATGTCGTGATTCATGGCCGGTACGACCAGTACAGGAGCCTTCGTCGCAACTACAGTAGTACTGAGCATGTCATCTGCGATTCCCGACGCCAGCTTACCGATGATATTTGCAGTAGCCGGCGCTATTATGAAAATATCAGCCTTCTTCGCCAGCGAAATGTGCTTTATGTCCCAGTATTCGGGCTCTTCAAACATATCTGTGACGACCGGTCTGTGAGATAACGAACGGAAGGTCAGCGGGGTGACAAATTTCTGCGCATTGGCAGTCATGATGACATCCACGTCAGCTCCCAGCTTCTTCAGCCGGCTGACGACCTCGACGATCTTGTAAGCCGCGATTCCGCCGCAAACTCCGACAACGACCGATTTGCCCGTCAATTCCATCATGATGCCTCCCTTCCTGATACTGATAATACATAAAGGTTAAGGCACAGATCCTGAAACCTTAACCCCTTTCTTTCATTCATTACCCTTTTATCAATCTGCTGTTATTTGATACCGCTTCTGGTCCTGATATAAGTGATCTTGTCTTCGTTGATCTCATTGAGCGCTATTGTGACCGGTTTCTCAGATGCGCATCTTGTCAGCCTGTGTGCTCCGTCCGATATCTGTCTTGCCCTCTTTGCTGTTGCTACAACCAGGGTATATCTGCTGTCTACCTTATCCAACAGTGAGCTCAGTGGTGGAAATATCATATAGTAATCCTCCCTTGAAAGTATGGTTCATATTGTATGGTTCATATTGAAAAAAAACTTATTCCTCTTCTTCCATATCCTGCGGGTCATCAACGATCTCCGCATCCTTTGCATTCAGTCTGTGTGCCACGGTCTCAGGCTGAACAGCCGACAGTATTATATGGTCGCTGTCTGTAATAATGACTGCACGGGTCCTCCTGCCATATGTGGCATCGATAAGCATCCCTCTGTCCCTTGCCTCCTGTATTATCCTTTTGATAGGCGCCGATTCGGGACTGACTATTGCTACGAGCCTGTTTGCCGATACTATGTTTCCAAATCCGATATTTATCAGTTTCATATGCCGCCTCCTTCAACCAAATGGTTTGCACTTCCTACTCAATATTCTGTATCTGCTCCCTGATCTTCTCTATCTCGCTCTTGATATCCACGACCAGCCTTGTGATATTAAGATCATTGGCCTTGGAGCCGATGGTGTTTATCTCCCTGTTCATCTCCTGTACCAGGAAGTCCAGCTTCCGTCCAACGGGCTGATCCATTGAAAGTATCTGCCTCATCTGTCCGAAATGGCTCCCGAGTCTGACAAGCTCTTCGTCTATACTGCATCTGTCGGCAAAAAGTGCTACCTCTACTGCTATCCTGCTCTCATCGACGACCTGCTGTTCAAGTAATTCCTTTATCCTGGCGTTGAGCTTTGCCTTGTATTCCTTGGGCACCTCAGGCGCACGCTTTGCTATCTCTCCAATAACGTTCTCTATGATGTCAGCCCTCTCAAGCAATACATTCTTCAGGCCTTCACCCTCGATACCCCTCATATGGATAAGAGAAGCGACTGCATTGTCAACAGCTTCCTTCAGCATTGACCACAGCAGATCCTCATCGTCCTCTGCCTGCTCGACACGCAGTACATCAGGATATTTTGAAATAAGTGAAACCGAAATATCATCAGCCAGGCTGAATTTGTCCCTAAGCGCTTCTACTGCTGAAACGTACGCTTTTGCCAGGCCTTCGTCAAAAACGACATGCTTGGAATCTTCACTGTGATTGTAGTATGTAATAAAAACGTCGATCTTTCCTCTTGAGATAGCCTTGCCCACCAGTTCCCGCACTCTGTCTTCAAGAAAACCTATCTGTCTGGGCATTTTAACAAAAATATCGGAATATCTGTGATTCACCGTTTTGATCTCAACTGTAAACTCCTTGCCGTCCCGTGAATATTCACCTCGGCCGAAGCCGGTCATACTCTTTATCATAAATTATTTTACCCTTCTGCCATATTCAATAGGTATTATAACACAATCTCTGCCAATTAAAAGGCTGTTTCATTATTTTTTATAAATTATTTGCGGTTATCTCCGTTTTACTCATGTTTTCTATGGTGTTTAATTTAACTGCACTGATACCATCCAGGCTTTTCAGCTGTCCCGACATCATCCAGGCTAATCGTCTGCCACAATACCATTACTGCCTCAAACAGCTCCGCCCATGTCTCCCAACTCATACATCACAATAGACGCGACCGCGATACCTGCGGTTTCAGTCCGCAATATCCGGGGTCCCAGCTTCACTGATTTAAAGCCGCTCTGAACCGCCTTTTCAGTCTCCGATCTTTCGAAACCGCCTTCGGGGCCGATAAATATTGCGATTTTCCGCAAATCTGAAGTCTGATTTGCTATAGTCTGTGTTTCACAAGCCAGATTTTCTGTTGTCCTCATCTCAGTGTCTCCTGAAATGGCTCTGATGTAGCTGGCTAGCACATTGCGCAGGCCGCCCTCTATCTCTTCCTCATAAGGCAGCAGCTTCAGGCCGCACTCATCAGCCAGCTTCAGCGCTTGTTGCAGTCCCATTGGCTCTTCCACAACAGGTAACCTTCCCCTGCCGCACTGCTTCGCCGCCTCATGTGCTATACGTTCCCATCTTGTTGTCTTTGCGGCCGCATCCCTGGCATCCTTGAACTTGACTACCGATCTTGCTGCAGTCACCGGAACAAACCTGTTCACGCCCAGTTCAACACACTTCTGAATGATAAAATCCATTTTATCCGACTTGGGTATCCCCTGAAACAGAGTTATATCAATAGGCGCCTCAGTATTGTTAGCCTTTGAGCCCTTGATCCGTGTGATCACGCTTTCCTTGGTCATCTGCTCAATAACGGCATCATAATCCGTGCCTTCTCCGTCGCAGAGCTCCAAAGCATCGCCCGGCCTGGCTCTAAGGACGCTTGCTATATGCTTGACATCCTCACCTGTTATAACGATAAGACCATTCTGAAGGTCTGAAGGTTCGGTTTTTACAAAGAATCTTGACATTTAAAAACTATCGCCACCCATTCGCCCATTTCATCGATACTGACAAACTCAAAGCCATTTTCTGTATAGGTCCTGATCACTTCTTCCTTCCTCTCCCTGATTATCCCGGAGGTAAGAAGGATGCCGCCTTTTTTCAGGTATTCCGGCACCTGTGAAGAAATACCGATAATAACATCGGCAATTATGTTTGCTACCATAATATCTGCTTTTTCCGGCTCCAGATCGGCAAGTACGCCCTTGCTCACAGAAATGCCGTCCTGCACGCCATTAATCACACAATTCTCACGAGTGACCCTGACAGCGACCTCATCGATATCGACAGCCGTAACTTTATTGGCTCCCAGCTTAAGTGCAATAATGGAGAGTATCCCTGTCCCGCAGCCTACATCCATTACATTGTCGCCCTTTTTGACATACCTTTCGAGCAACTGTGAACAAAGCCTCGTGGTTTCATGAGTACCCGTGCCGAAGGCCATTCCCGGATCCAGCTCTATAACGATCTCGCCGTCCTGTTTTTCATATTCCTCCCAGCTTGGCTTGATCACCACGCTCTCAGAGATGTGAAACGGCTTATAATGCTTTTTCCAGGCCGTAGCCCAGTCCTCGTCATCAACTCTCTCATATCCGGTGTAGCCCTGCCCGACATCAAGGAACTGTGAAATAAAGCTGAGCTTCTCCTTGATCAGCACAGCCAGCTCATCAGGCATGTGTTCTTCGTTAAAATATGCCTTGATCGTTACTTCCGTTCCCAGTGAATCCATGAAGTCCTGATCGGCATAATCCAGAGAACCGGGGCTTTCGATCTGCCTCCTGATCTCATTGGGATCCTCTATGACCACGCCGCCCGCGCCTATCGTTGTAAGCATCTCGGATATTGCGTCACTTGCCTCTTCTGTTGTTTTGATGTATACCTCTGTCCACTTCATAAACGAGCCTCCATGTAAAACTTAATTCCGTGAATTTCTTGACTCCGTGTATTCCTTAGCTCCGTGAATTTCTTGACTCCGTGTATTCCTTAGCTCCGTGTATTCCCTAGCTCTGCATATTTCTAAATTCCGCTGTTATGTAAGAAGCCGGCAGCATAAAGCCCTCTGCCAGCCACATTTCACATTCCAAGTGCATCCTTCATCTTGTCAAAAAAGCCCTTGCGCTGCTCATATACATCGTCGCCGCTTATATCGGCAAATTGCCTGAGCACCTCTTTCTGCTTTTCATTGAGCTTCTTGGGCACATCGATCTCCACCTTGACATACTGATCTCCCCTGCCGTTTCCTCTCAGATACGGGATGCCCTTGCTCTTCAGCCTGAAGATCGAGCCAGTCTGTGTGCCCTCCGGTATGCTGTACTTCACCTTTCCGTCCAGTGTCGGCACCTCCAGCTCTGCACCCAGCGCAGCCTGGACAAATGTGATCGGCATCTCGCATACCACATCATTGCCCTGCCTTTTGAAAATAGCATGGGGCTTAACAGCAACAGTGATATAAACGTCGCCTGAAGGCCCGCCTTTGGAACCCGGTTCACCTTCTCCCCTCAGGGAGATGGTCTGCCCGTCATCTATACCTGCCGGAATATTAATAGTCCTCTTAACAACCTTTTTGACCTTGCCTTTTCCACTGCAATCCGGGCATGGGTTCGTTATTATCTTGCCCTCACCTCGGCAGACATCACAGGTCTTTACATTGACAAATTGTCCAAAAGGAGTGCTCTGCTTGAATTGTACCTGCCCTGTACCATTACAATGCTTGCAGGTCTCGGGACTGGTGCCTGGCTTTGCTCCCGTACCGCTGCAATTGCCGCAGTTCTCATGCCTGTTTATGCTGATTTCTTTTTCGACTCCAAATGCTGCTTCTTCAAAGGTAAGCTGCATGGAATATTTGAGATCAGCGCCCTTCTGCGGCCCGGAACGGCTTCTGGACGAACGTCCAAATCCTCCGCCGCCGAAAAACGACTCGAATATATCGCCAATGCCTCCGAAATCAAAATCTCCAAAGCCTGCACCGGCTCCGCCGAAGCTGTTGGGATCGACTCCGGCATGGCCATACTGGTCATACCTGGCCTTCTTCTGAGAATCGCTCAGCACCTCGTATGCTTCATTTACCTCTTTGAATTTTGCCTCTGCATTTTTATCACCTGGGTTGACATCGGGATGATACTGCTTCGCAAGCTTCCTGTATGCCTTTTTTAAATCGGTATCCGAAGCGTCCCTGCCAACCTCCAGCACCTCATAATAATCTCTCTTGGACTGCGGCAACCTTCAACAACTCCTATCACACTATTTGAAAACTCATCAAAAGGGGACACATGAGCTGTCCCCTTTCATTTCCTTATTGCGTTTCAATAAGACGGACTTATTCAGTCCCGGCTTATTATAACGCCTTGTTCAAAATGAAATTATTTGTTTGTAGAATAATTTCATTTCCTTTTTGCGTTTCAATAAGACGGACTTATTCAGTCCGTCTTATTATATCTTTATTTCTGCAATTTGTGCAACATGTTAAAACGCATTTGTATCATTATTACTTGTCATCATCCACTACCTTGTAGTCAGCATCATAAACATTGTCCTGACCTGCGCCGGGGCCTGCATCAGGTCCGCCGCCAAAGCCGCCTGCTCCGCCGTCGAAGCCTGCGCCTGGATTCGGGCCGCCAGCTGCACCCGGATTCTGCTGATAAATCTTGGAGGATATATCGTAGAATGCCTGAGTCAAAGCCTCTGTAGCAGTTTTGATCTTGTCGTTGTCGGTGCCCTTCAGAGCTTCCTTCACATTGTTAATCTCAGTCTCGATCTTTGCCTTGTCATCGCTGCCAAGCTTGTCGCCAAGATCCTTCAATGTCTTTTCGGACTGATACACCATGGAATCGGCATTGTTCCTGATCTCGATCTCTTCCTTGCGCTTTTTGTCCTCGGATGCGAATTTCTCGGCTTCCTTGACTGCATTTTCAATGTCTGCGTCAGAAAGGTTCGTAGAAGCAGTAATAGTCACCTTCTGTTCATTGCCCGTACCCAGATCCTTCGCGGACACATGCACAATACCGTTAGCATCGATATCGAATGAAACCTCAATCTGCGGAACTCCCCTCGGCGCCGGCGGAATACCTGTGAGCTGGAATCTGCCCAGCGTCTTGTTGTACTGCGCCATTTCTCTTTCGCCCTGCAGCACGTGAACCTCGACACTTGTCTGTCCGTCAGCAGCAGTGGAGAATGTCTGGCTCTTCTTTGTAGGAATCGTGGTATTTCTGTCTATCAGCTTAGTAAATACGCCTCCCAGTGTCTCTATACCAAGTGACAGCGGAGTAACATCCAACAACAGCAGGTCTTTGACTTCGCCTGTCAGAACTCCGGCCTGAATAGCTGCGCCAACAGCTACACACTCGTCAGGATTGATGCCCTTGAAGGGTTCTTTTCCGAGATATTTCTTGACCGCTTCCTGAACGGCCGGTATCCTTGTGGAACCGCCGACGAGCAGTATCTTGTCTACTTTATCAGGAGTGAGCCCGGCATCCGACATAGCCTGTCTTGTGGGTCCCATAGTTTTCTCGACCAAATCTGCTGTAAGCTCATCAAACTTTGCTCTTGTAAGTGTTACATCAAGATGCTTCGGTCCGGTTGCGTCAGCTGTGATGAACGGCAGGTTGATATTTGAGGTCGCAACACCTGAAAGCTCGATTTTTGCCTTCTCTGCGGCTTCCTTCAAACGCTGCATCGCCATCTTGTCATTTCTCAGATCGATTCCGTTCTCTCTCTTGAATGCGTCAGCAAGATAATCCATGACCCTCTGGTCAAAATCATCTCCGCCGAGCTTGTTATTTCCGTGTGTTGCCAGTACTTCGAAAACGCCGTCGCCTATTTCAAGGATCGATACGTCGAAGGTGCCTCCGCCAAGGTCATACACCATGATCTTCTGATCATGCTCTTTGTCGAGTCCGTACGCAAGCGCTGCAGCCGTAGGCTCGTTTATTATCCTCATGACCTCAAGGCCTGCGATCTTGCCGGCATCCTTTGTGGCCTGTCTTTGCGAGTCACTGAAATATGCAGGAACAGTAATAACTGCCTGTGTCACTGTCTCTCCCAGATATGCTTCAGCATCGGCCTTCATCTTTTGAAGGACCATTGCCGATATTTCCTGCGGTGTATAGGCTTTATCATCTATTCTTACCTTCTTGTCCGTACCCATATCTCTTTTGATGGATATGACAGTTCTCTCAGGATTGGTGATCGCCTGTCTCTTCGCCACCTGTCCAACAAGTCTTTCACCTGTCTTTGAAAACGCGACTACGGACGGTGTGGTTCTATTTCCCTCGGGATTTGGTATAACGACCGGTTCTCCGCCTTCCATAACGGCTACACACGAATTGGTCGTACCCAGATCTATACCTATTACTTTTGCCATAATTTTTCCCTCCCAGTGTTGAATTAAAATATGTTATATTAAATATTTTTTCTCAGTTAGCTACTTTGACCATGCTGTAACGAATGACCTTCTCCTTGTACCTGTAGCCCTTTTGGAACTCTTCGACGACCACACTGTGCCCCAGCGAATCGTCCTCCACATGCATGACAGCATTGTGCAGCATGGGATCAAATGTTTCGTTCACTGCCTTTATCTCCTCGACACCGACATTTTTCAACACTTCTCCGAACTGCCTGAACACCATTTCAACGCCGTTCTTCAGCGACTCGGCTGTGCTGTCGGCGGAAATCGCCTGCAATGCTCTCTCTACATTATCGATGACCGGCAGTAACGATCCGATCACATCACTGACAGCATCGACATAAAGCGCTTCCTTCTCTTTTACCGATCTTCTTTTGAAGTTATCAAACTCTGCAGCTGTTCTTTGAAGTTTGTCCAGATACTCTTCGCACTTCTTCGATTTATCTTCCAATTCCTTTTTTACAGTCTCAAGTTCATTTGTCAGAGTCTTAACATCCTCTGCCGTACCAACAGCCCCAGCTCCATCCTTGCCTGCTGCTTCACTGCTGCCGGCTGCTTTGCCTGCTGCTTCGCCGGTGTCTGCTGTTACGCCGGTGTCTGCGCTAGAATTGTCGACTTCGGCTGCATTTTCCGGTTTGAATTCTTCCGACTTCATATGCTGCTTCTTTTCTCCCATTTCTTCAACTCATCCTTTGATAAAATATTTTCTGTTTTCTGCCAGCGCCGGACTATTACCCTGAGCTCGGCGCCACACTATTACCCTGAACCTGGTTCCTGTCCCATGAGCCTGTTGATCTCATCACTTACAATCTTTCTTACATACCTCAATGAGGATATTACCTTTGGGTATTCCATTCTAGTCGGCCCGATTATGCCTATAGTACCGTTGAGAGTGCCCGCTATATTGTAATTTATCGTGATCAGGCTGCAGTCTTTTATGCCGGAAAGGTCATTCTCATTGCCTATCCTCACCACGATCCCCTCAGGAGCGACATTGTCAAGCAAAGCCTTGCATATCGATGTTTTCTCATCGATCATGCTCATAAACTCCCTCGCCTTTACCACGTCCCTGAACTCCGGATAATTCAATATATTTGTGGTTCCCTCCACAAATACTTCCTGATTATCAATTTGCTCAATACAATCTGCGGCGCCGTCAAGTATCGGCATCAATATTTCTCCGGGTACTCCTGTCTCCCTCTCGAGATCCTTTATTATATGAAGATTCACCTGCTGTATCGCTAGCCCCGAAAGCTTGTTGTTCAGAATATTCGATATCTTGATAAGCGCTTCCGGCTTGATATACTCCGATATCTTGACAAGTCCATTGCGGACAATGTCAGCATTGTTCACCACGATCACCAAAGCCTTGCCTGGCTCTATTGGCACCACCTGTATGGCTTTGATCGTGCTGGCCCTGAGCTGAGGCGATATCGCCATCGAAGTATACTTGGTGAAGCGCGACAAAACTGCCGAGGCCTGTCTCAAAAGCTGGCTGAGTTCATTTATCCTCAATTCCATTTCAGATCTCAGCTTTTCAATATCTTCCGCCTTCAGGTCATGTGTCGGCATCAGCTTGTCGACATACAGCCTGTAGCCTTTATCCGACGGCACCCTGCCCGCGGATGTATGAGGCTGTGCAAGATAACCCATTTCCTCGAGATCCGCCATCTCATTTCTGATCGTTGCGGAACTAAGGCCAAGCTCGTGCTTTCTGGCAATCGTCCTTGATCCTATTGGTTCGGCCGTATCAATGTAATCATCGATGATGGCCTGAAGTATACGCTTTTTTCTCTCATCCATTATCATCTCATACACCCCTGAAAAATAGCCAGTCTACTATCATAATATATTATATATACGTACCATCTTTATTATTTGTTTGTTAGCACTCAAAGATGATGAGTGCTAACATATAATAAAAATACCACCTTGGAATTTTTTTGTCAAGATTATAACGCACCAGTTCGGGAAGAATTTTTTCTGGTTTTCATTTCTGAGACATGTCTGTATTATCAAGTTATAGCAGTGGGTTGCCATTGCCAACTTGGATGATTTTTCAATTAGGGGCAGCATGACGCAGTCTACTTGGATGATTTTTCAATTAGGGGCAGCATGACACAGTCCACTTGGATGATTTTTCAATTAGGGGCAGGATAAACCCCAATTTTGATGATTATTTTCTATAAATGGTTGTCATAATTCTAGATATTCTATATTATGTCATCTTGTTTTACAAAATTGCTGCCCCTACTTGAAATTTCATCCAAGTGAATTCTAATAAACTCGACGAAAACGCTGTTTGCCAGATCAAGACCCATTTTTGTCAGCTTGTACGTCAAGAAGTCCTTGTGAACAATGCTTTTTTCGACTGAAACAAGACCTTTGCGCACCAATTTTTCCAGCTTGTCTCCGTAAACCGCCTCAAGTTTCTCTCCAAACCGCTCTTCAAACTCAGTTGAAGTTACACCATTAGTCAGTCTCAGTCCAAGTATCATAAATTCAGCCATTGCGTCGGCCCTATCAATTCGCTGTTTATCTTCAAACAGCCCACCGATCTGCACACTGTCATCTTCATCACCTGCCAGGCCGCCACCCAGAAGCGTCTTAGAGATCATTGAGGAAGGTGTGCCCCCGACTTCACAGTTTGTTCCGTTGCCACTGCTTGCTTTATTGGTCATACTTTCTACAGCCTTAATATACTCATCAACATCACTGACGTTGTTGAATCTTACTGAGTCAAGGTATGAATGGGCGCCTGCCCCAAAGCCCGCATACTCCCTTGCCTTCCAATAAATTAGATTGTGCCTGCACTCATAACCCGGTAATGCGAAGTTTGATATCTCATAATGCCTGTATCCCTTCTTTGCAAGAAACTCAACAGCATAATGATACATTTGCCTGTCCAAATCATCATCGGCAGGCACAAGTGTACCTGCTTCAAGTCTGTCCCCCAACACTGTCCCCTCTTCAATTTTCAAGCTGTAACATGAAAGGTGCTTAATAGCTTCTTTCCGCTTTGCCGGGATGAATGGGGACGGTTCCTGCGTATCCTGTGCTTCTCTCCACTGCGTAACAGCCTCCAATGTTTCTGCCCAATCGTCGAATGTCTGCCCAGGCAAACCAAAGATCAGGTCTATGTTGATATTGTCAAACCCAGCCGCGACAGCAGCATTCAGATTATCAATGAACTGCTGCCTGTCATGAATCCTGCCAATGCTCTTTAAAAGGCTGTCCTGCCAGGCCTGCAGTCCGATGCTCAGGCGATTGATCCCCATTTCTTTGTAAAGCTTGAGATTCTCATAACTAAGCGTGCCTGGATTACTCTCCATACTTATTTCAGCGTCCTTATCGATGCAAAGGTGCTTCGAGCAAACCTCCAACAATCCTCTTATATAATCCGGTTTGACAAGCGACGGAGTCCCCCCGCCAATGAATACAGTGCTCACGCGGCGATTGCCAATGGCAGCACTTCTTGAAGCGATCTCATTCTCAAGAGCAGAAAAATAAGAACCGGCAAGGTGTTCCCTGCCGGAGTAAGAATTGAAATCGCAATAAAAACATTTTGATTTGCAAAAAGGTATATGAATATAAATACCGATACTATCATCCATTTGATACTTCCCCCATCCGCCGCTAATCCAGCTTGAGCACACTCATGAATGCTTCCTGAGGCACCTCCACCGAACCCACCTGGCGCATGCGCTTCTTGCCTTCCTTCTGCTTTTCAAGCAGCTTTTTCTTTCTTGTTATATCGCCGCCATAGCACTTGGCCAATACATCCTTCCTGTACGCCCTGACGGTTTCCCTGGCAATGATCTTGCCGCCTATGCAAGCCTGGATCGGTATTTCAAACTGCTGCCTCGGAATGGAATCCTTCAGTTTTTCTGCTATTCTGCGTCCTCTGGTGTAGGCCTTCTCGGTATGCACGATAAAAGACAATGCGTCGACAACTTCTCCATTTAGAAGGATGTCGAGTTTGACAAGCTCCGACTCCTTGTATCCGATCAGTTCATAGTCGAATGAAGCATAGCCCTTAGTTCTTGATTTCAATGCATCAAAGAAGTCATAAATTATCTCATTCAGAGGAAGCTCGTATGTCAGCATTACCCTCGTTTCATCCAGATACGACATATCCTTGTATATACCGCGCCTCTCCTGCGAAAGCTCCATAATGCTCCCTACATAATCAATAGGAGTCATTATTGTCGCCTTGACTATAGGCTCTTCCATTTTTTCAATGGATGTAACAGGGGGCAAATTTGTCGGATTATCAATATTCATCTCCTGACCGTCCGTCAGTGTAATTTTATATATAACACTTGGTGCAGTCGTTACAAGATCCAGATCATATTCTCTTTCCAGGCGCTCCTGGACTATCTCCATGTGCAAAAGCCCGAGGAAGCCGCATCTGAAGCCGAATCCCAACGCAACTGATGTTTCCGCTTCAAACGTCAAAGCCGCATCATTGAGCTGCAGTTTTTCCAGCGCATCTCTCAAATCGCCGTACTTTGCACCGTCCGCCGGATAAATGCCGCAGAACACCATGGACTGCACCTTCTTGTATCCGGGCAGCGGTTCGGCAGCCGGCCTGTCCGCCAATGTAACGGTATCGCCCACCCTGGTGTCACGGACGTTTTTGATGCTGGCGGATATATATCCCACATCGCCTGCTAAAAGTCCATCGCAGGGCGTGTATTGGCCAGGTCTGAAAAAGCCGACTTCGGTAACGACAAATTCCTTCTTTGTGTACATCATGCGAATAGTATCGCCGGGCTTTACTGCGCCTTCCTTGACGCGGATATGAACAATGACTCCCTTGTAGCTGTCATAAAACGAGTCAAAGACCAATGCCTTCAAAGGCCCGTTCTCATCGCCTTTTGGCGGCGGCACGTGCTTTGCGATCTGTTCAAGGACCGCTTCTATATTAATTCCGTTCTTTGCTGAAATCTCCGGTGCATCGCTGCAATCAAGCCCGATCACATCCTCGACCTCTTTCTTCACATGCTCCGGCTGAGCGCTTGGAAGGTCAATTTTGTTAATCACCGGCAATATCTCAAGATTATGCTCCAATGCCAGATATACATTGGCCAGCGTCTGGGCCTCTATGCCCTGAGCCGCATCCACCACAAGTATTGCGCCCTCGCAGGCTGCAAGGCTCCTTGAGACCTCATAGTTGAAGTCCACATGTCCGGGAGTATCTATCAGATTGTAAATATACTCCTGCCCGTCGGATGCCCTGTATACCATCCTGACCGCCTGCGCCTTAATAGTGATTCCACGCTCGCGTTCGATATCCATGGTGTCAAGGACCTGCTCCTGCATTTCCCTTTGGGTCAGCACGCCGGTCAACTGGATCAAACGGTCGGCCAACGTTGATTTGCCGTGGTCTATATGCGCTATTATGCAAAAATTCCTTATATTATCCTGTCTGTTGCCTGACATCAATTCTTCCCCTTGTCAATATTAGTTTGGCAGAAAAAAGTTCAATAAATGCAAAAACAATTATAACACATAATTCAAAGAAAATAAGGGGCTCTTTTATGCGATTCCGAACTTCTTCTCCGCCGACTCAACCGTCTGGTAAATCAGCCGATTGATTGTCATTGGTCCGACTCCTCCCGGAACCGGTGTGTATGCCGAGCACTTGGCTGCAGCGTTTTCCAGATCGATATCGCCCACATTTCCTTCGTTGTAGCCTGCATCCACCAGCACGCAGCCCTCTTTCACCCAGTCCGCTTTGACAAATTTCGCCTTGCCAACGGCTGCAACTACTATATCAGCCCTCTTTACTATACTTGGCAGATCCTTCGTCCTGGAATGACAGATCGTGACGGTTGCATTCTCATTGAGCAGCATCATTGCAACAGGCTTGCCAAGTATCGGACTTCTGCCGATGACAACAGCCTCCTTGCCCTCCAGTTGTATATTGTAATGCTTCAAGATGATCATTATGGAGTATGGCGTCGCACACTTGAACGAATCCAGCTGCATCGTCATCCTGCCGAATGTATTAGTATTGACCCCATCAACATCCTTTGATATATCAATAGCATTGAAGCAGGCCGTTTCATCTATATGGCCAGGCACCGGATGCTGCAGCAGTATGCCATGTACATTATCATCCCTGTTCAGCTCTTCGATCTTGTCAATCAACTGCTGTGTCGTAGTCTCCTCGGGCAGTTCGACCTTCAGCGACTGCATCCCTATCCGCGTGCAAGCATTACCCTTCATCTTTACATATGTAACAGACGCGGGATCGTTCCCAACAATAATCGTTGCAAGCACAGGGATCGTGCCGGTTTTCTCTTTTATCCTCTGTACCCTCTCCGCCAGCTCCTGTTCTATGCTTTTTGCCAAAGTCTTTCCATCCAATACAAGTGGTGTATTCATTTTATATCCAACCTTCCTTTTAGTTTAGGTTATTGATAATCTATTACATAAGCACATAAATATACAAGCCCACTAATATCATATAATATTTTTTTATTTTTTCAATAAAAACCTACAAACACATGAAAAATAAATCACACAAACTGCTTGGAACTACTGAGAACTGCTGGAATCTAATGCTTCAAAGCAGCAACAGAGAACTGTTCGTTTTCTTCCCCATCCGGCCCTTCAGTCCAGACCAGGCATTTATAACCCTTTGCGCACAAAATCAAGGCCCTCCCCATCTGGCCTTTTAAGCCCAGATCGCGTGTGCGCTATCTTTGTACGGACAGAAAACGAAGTCTCAGAGCAAAGCTTGAATTTTACCTTTGCTTTTCTTGTCCAGCAGACCGCCGGACAGGGAATTCATTATGTAAGTATCGATTTCATCGTTGACTTCCAGCTTCCTTATTACGGTTAGAATCTCAAGAATATCGGTCAAAACCAGCTTGCGCATAGTTTCCTTGATTATATTAATGTCGATCGCCATCAACGCCGAAGCTATCTGCCCAATCAAATGAATCTTATATGGAAGGATGCTGCTTAATGCCTGAATGCTTTGCCGGACAGTAATTGGCTTGTCATCGTGAAAAAGGGCAAAATACTCTCCGATCATATCATCAAGCTTATTCTGCCTGTCCCACCTGGCATTTTCTGCAATCAGCATCATGCCTATGCTTCTCTGATAAGAATTATCACTCTTCAGCTTGCCGCGGAATACATCCCAGTATGGATAGACGTCGTCGTGCATGACAGACCGGCTCTGGAGCAGCAATAGGGCCGGGTACCTGACTTTGTCATCCTTCTCGTCCAGAAGACCCACCAAAAAGCCGATATCTGCGGATTCCAGTTTTCGCGCCGCCTGCCCTGCATTATCCTTGTTGATTTCAAATATCATACTAATATTCATCATTTACACACCTCTCATCGGACAAGTCAAATATTAATACATCAACAATCTAAGTTACACAACAAAAATATATCATAAAATAGACATTGTTTGTCAAAAATCGGTACTTTTTATTCAATTGTCCAGATAAATTGGCGGAGCTTATCGATATCACGGTTCAGATACTCAGTATTTATGCAGAATGTGCGGTTCATAAAAGTAATCTCAAGATAATCCTCATGGCCTTCAAATGCCGCAATTGAGAATCCCTGTTGGCCTTCAACGAGGGTATTTGTGACCCGGTCTACAGTCAGGATACCTGCGGTCAGCAAAAGAGCAAACAGCATAATAGCTGCAAAACACCTCTGCCGTCTGTGTCTTTTTGTCTTATACAATTCCATCCTGCTCAAGCTATGACCTCCGTAAATCAAGAGCTTTGCTCTGGTTATAACGCTCCGCTTCTAGGAAAAATTTTCATTCCTCAGTAGTCTTTCAACGAAGCAATATGCATCCACCGCCTCTATACTTATTTTCAGATCATCAGGTTGAAAACGCATGGCGGCGGACATTTAATTTATTATAACCAGTTATTTGCTCTTCATTACATCATTCAACACCTCGGCAAGGTATTTTGTGCTTTCTATGCATTCACTCAACAGGTTTCCGTCACCGCCAACCTCGATAAGGATAGCATTATTCGATATCTGCTGATTGTAGCGTTTAGCCACGATCCGGACCGGTTTGGCCAGCCCGGGGTATTTCTCGTTCAACTTCTGCTGCAGCTTCAGAACGAATTTCAGGTTTTCCTTCCACTCAGGATGCGGCAGCACTCCATCCGCGCCGACTACGAACATGATCTGGGCACAATTCTTTCCGTTGATCTCCTTTGTCATGCGAAGCTTGGGTTTCTCACTATCAACCGCATCCCTGTGAATATCTATATACACCTGTATTGAGGGGTAACTCTTTTTATAACTCTGTATTGTATTTATCGAGGCACCATAGGCAGCATCATGCACCTTATCATGCACAGTGCCGTTATGCAGGGTATCAATTCCGTACTTCTCAAGGTTCCGTGTCAGCTCCTCTCCAACTCTCACCACATTGTACTTTGGATTACTGTTAAAGCTTGATACATCCTTCTTGCCCAGGTCGGCTTCTTTCAATACGTAGCTTTCAGTGGTATGAGTGTGGTAAATCAGCACTTTCGGGCCTTTCTTCGATAAGTTGATATTGAGGGGCTCCTTCAGCAGCTTTGCAATGTCAATCTTATGCGTTGTGTAGTTCTTGATTTGTATTTTATTAAGCTCAACAGTCTCTTTCTCTTCCCCCTCTTTTTCATCCTCGATTTCAAAGGCAACACTGCTTATGGGCTGAACTCCCTGCGCAAGCTGGTTATTGCTGCTCTGGCTGCCCGACTGCTGCAGGTTTCCCTGGCTTCCCTGGCTTCCCTGGCTTCCCTGGTTCGCTCCACCTGTTCCGCCATTTGCAACGCCTGTACCACCTGAACCACCATTCGCTCCGCCTGTACCATTATTGTTCTGACCTGTGCCGTTATTTGTCTGGCCAGTAATAGCCAAATTAATGTCAAAGCCATATTCAGTGCCTATACTCATACTGCTCTCAGGAGTACTATCCAATTGCCCGACAAACAGATTATCGCCGCTTTGGTTTTTGTTTGTTCCATTGCCAACCGCACCTCCATTACCTGCGCCAATACCTGCGCCATTTCCGTCTCCTGTTCCATTGCCGTCGCCGTTACCGCTGCCTGTACCACCGTCACTACTTCCAGCCGCTGCACCATTGCCAATGTTCGTTCCACCCGAACCACTTCCGTCGCTGCTGTCTCCAGAACCACCGCCGCTGCCGCCGCTCCCCGTTCCGCCGCCACTACCGCCGCTGCCCGTTCCGCCGCTCCCCGTTCCGCCGCCGCTGCCGCTGCCGCTCCCCGTTCCACCACCCCTGCTGCCGACTCCATCATTTCCATCCGCCGGCTGACTGCCGTTATTTCCGGCACCAGGCGCCGTGCTGTCTCCAGAGAGTCCATTATCGCCCATGGCTAGTTTCTTCATTGACATTACATTAAAGTAGCTCTTGAATATCGGTGACTGCGCGTTCAAAATTGAAGCAGGCGAATCCAGATCGAAATCAAACACCTTGACAAACAGCTCCTTGACTTCTCCAGAGAACGAAACGCTGGATTTCCCGCTGTTATACACAGATTCAACAATAGGAATGGAGATACTGATAAGATTCTTGAAGTTATTGGGATCGATATTCTTAATTATATGTAAATCAAGCTTGTACCAAAGATTGCCTGCCTGGATGCCCGCCACAACTGCCATTACCGCTATAATCACCGTCAAGACAGCCTTTGCAGATTTTTTCAATAGTTTATCAAAAGATTTTTGCTTATGATTAATATTCATTTTTCCTCCGTTTGCTGTATAAAACAGCATCGTTAGTAAAAGTATATATAGAATCATATTCAAACGCTCTCATGCAATATGACTTCGTGGCCATAAAAATGATGCAGGAAGCGTGACCAAAAAAATCCACGAAAAATACTAAAGAAAAAATAAATAACGGCTTGCATTACATAACATGTAGCAGATATAATTGTTATGTTCAAAAAATATAGAAAGGTGAAGACGAGATGCCTTTTCAAACCTATTACTTTATAGCGCTTTTAGTTATATTCGGAGCTATCGCTCTTGCAATGACATTTTCAGTTAAGAAGCATAATGAAAAAATGGCCAGCAAGAAATCCAAAAGGCCCCGCCGCAGGTAATACTGCCGCAGCTAATGATGTATAACAAAATACAAAAAGCAGGTACAAAGCGTACCTGTTTTTTTATTGTCTCAACAAATAAACCTACGGTTCTGCCATGGTAACCAACAACTTTAGTTTCAAGTAGGTAAAGAATCCTCCAATGTTAGAATAGTGTAGGTTTGCCAACCATATAAAACAACAATTGAAGTTTCTAATGGACAAAATACAAAAACACATACAGCATAAGAATACAAATAACTCATAGCATTCGCCCTAAAACATCGGAGGAATGTGTTTCTCGAACCTCCAGCAAACTACGTTTTATAGCTTGCCACTAAAGGTTTAGGGATTTCAGTCGGAAGCAATTCTCTCAAAGCCATATGCATCTTGTCGAAACTCTTCGTTCGAATATAGATACGTTTCTTTAAGCGAAACGCAAGATTATGAGCAAACAGCCTGCAAGCCTCCCTGTCGTACAATTGTATAGTATTCATTCTCATTACTTTTATGCCCTGTCTTTCAAGTGCTGATGACCGTAAAGCATCCTGCCCTTGCACTGCCGGGCTGTTGTGAAAAGCAAAGCTATCATATTCTACTGCTAATTTAGCGTTTTTATAGTATAGATCTGCATAACAGTGATTTTTTTTGAGATGATTCCTTATTTCATTTTTGATCTCTATCTCGTAATTGAATGCAGCTCCATGAAGACCATAACCACCTAAAACATAGGGCAGTGTCAATATCATATACGCCAGCGATTCCATAATAGATGCGGAACCGTTTTGCACATACCGCAAAGCACGTACCGCATTACGGTATCCCCGATGTCCCGCAGCATTCGCAATGAATGACTCAAGCTTTTCCCTGGTCGTAATTGCCTCGTGGGGTTTCCCATGGTCATGAGAGCACAGTTGTAAGCCCAGCAGTATGAGTCGCTGAATACTAAGTTCAGATGCGAACTCCAGAAACAACAATTCCGGCGACGCTACCATCATACCATTTCGTTCTACTATTGCATCAATTGGAAGATCAAGCTTGCATGAGCGAACCTTCTTCCCATTGACGTAAAACCGCGCATTGTTTTTGGAAACTGTAATTTCGGTCGAGTCGCTTTTTGCATCCCTATTCCCGACAACAGTTTCTATGCAAGGCACGTCCCATATTTTAGCTGCAGATAAATGACTATAATACATTCTCATGGAAATATAATATCGCTTTTTGGTTTGTATTTCAATATTCGCCTATTATTTCCATTCATCAAAATGATTATTACCCAACTAAATAGGCCTTTATGTTGATTAAGAGAGACTATGCTTGCATTTCGGCCCATGTGCGTACTCAGATGAGGACTGTACTTGAATTTCGGTCCATGTACACATCCAAAGGAGGACTGTACCTGGATTTCGATCCATGTACACAACCAAAGGAGAACTGTACCTGGATTTCGGTCCATGTACACATCCAAAGGATAACAGTACCTGGATTTCGGTCCATGTACACATCCAAAGGATAACTGTACCTGGATTTCGATCCATACATTCCCCTTTATGTTAACTAAGTAGGACTTTACTTGAATTTCGGTCCATGAACGAGAACCGACTGGTCCATTTTTCAATTAAAGTCTATGTTTTCGAGTGATTTGCCTGCTTTTTCATGAAATAATGGCACTAAGTTCCCCTTTATGTTAACAAAGTAGGACTTTACTTGAATTTCGGTCCATTTGCAAACCCGGAGGAGGACTTTACTTGAATTTCGGTCCATGTGTGTACCCAGAGGAGGACTGAACTTGAATTTTGGTCCATTCGTTCCCCTTTATGTTAACTAAGTAGGACTTTACTTGAATTTCGGTCCATGAACGAGAACCGACTGGTCCATTTTTCAATTAAAGTCTACGTTTTTGAGTGATCTACCTGCTTTTTCATGAAATAATGGCACTAAGTTCCCCTTTATGTTAACAAAGTAGGACTTTACTTGAATTTTGGTCCATTTGCAAACCCAGAGGAGGACTTTACTTGAATTTTGGTCCATACGTTCCCCTTTATGGTCTAAGTAGGACTTTACTTGAATTTCGGTCCATGTGCAAACCCAGAGGAGGACTTTACTTGAATTTCGGTCCATACGTATACCCAGAAGATATAGTAAACCATTGGTCAATACAATTAACTGATATATTAACTTGTTCCACCTGTTATTTGACCGGAAATTCCTGTTTAGTTGCTGGTGCCTGGCGTATCAGCATCAGCATCAGCATCAGTAGCGATAGCGGTGACAGTATCAGCGGCTGCAGCGCTTTCGGACAAGGCCATGCCGACCTCTGCTACCGTACCCCTGACGCCCGCCGTATCCCTGACGCCCGCCTCATCCCCGGCATCTGCCGTATCCCTGGCATCTCCGGCATCCCCGGCATCTCCCGTATCCCTGGCAACTCCTGTACCCCTAACCTCCGCCGCCGTACCCCTGACGCCCGCCTCATCCCCGGCATCTGCCGTACCCCTGGCTACACCCGCATCCCCGGCAACCCCCGCATCCCCGGCATCTGACATATTTCTAAATGCGGCGGCAAGCATCAGCTTGATTCGGTTAAGCTGATTAACCTCGCTGGCGCCGGGGTCATAGTCCACGGGCACGATATTGGCATTGGGGAATTTCCTCTTCAGCGCCTTGATCATGCCCTTGCCCGTCACATGGTTGGGCAGGCAGGCAAAAGGCTGCATGCAAACAATGTTTGCCGCGCCCTCCTCGATCAGCTCGATCATCTCGGCTGTCAGGAACCATCCCTCACCAGTGCAGTTGCCCAGCGACAGCACATCCGACGCCTTCGCTGCGAGCTTGTATATGGATGATGGCGGATCGAACCGCTTACTGGCGGAAAGCACCCGCTTCATATATTTTCTGTAATACTCAATCGCCATTATAGCCAGGTTGTTCACCAGCTTGGTCATATATTTCTCAGACAGATACCTGTGCTTGAAATTCGCACCAAAGGCACAGTACAGGAAAAAGTCGATCAAATCGGGCATAACAGCCTCAGCGCCCTCTTTCTCGATCACATCCACCACATCGTTATTCGCGGTGGGATGGAATTTGACCAGGATCTCCCCGACCAGGCCGACACGCGGCTTTTGCACATCCTTCAGCTCCAGCCTGTCGAAGTCCTCGACTATCTGCCTGATATTGCGCCTGAACATGCCGTGCTTCCCGCTTCTGACAGACTCCTTGCAGCGTTCGACCCAGCTCTCGTACAGCAGGTTGGCGGAACCCTTTATTCTCTCGTAAGGCCTGACCCTGTAGAGGACACGCATCAGCAAATCGCCGTAGACCAATGCGATAAGTGACTTGTTCAGCATACCGGGTGTTATCTTGAACCCGGGATTACTCTCCAGGCCCAGCGCATTTAGCGAAATAACCGGCACATTCGAAAAGCCTGCATCCTTCAGGGACTTCTTGATAAAGCCGATGTAGTTCGTAGCTCTGCAGCCGCCTCCGGTCTGTGAAATAATAACAGAAACATTGTTCGTGTCATAACGCCCCGACTTCAGTGCCTCGACCAGCTGGCCCGTTGTGAGTATTGACGGATAGCAAGCATCATTGTTAACATGCCGCAGTCCTTCATCGACAGCGCCTCTGTCAACGGAAGGCAGCACCTCCAGATTGTAACCCGCCTCGCGGAAAGCCACCTCCACGAACTGAAAATGTATTGGCGACATCTGCGGCGCAAGAATAGTATGCCTGCTTCGCATTTCGTCAGTAAACGGCACTTTATTGAAGCTGTAAACCTTATTGGTATGCTCGTATCCGTTCCTGTCCCTCTCCTCCATCGCCGCCTTCAGCGAACGGAGCCTGATCCTTGCCGCCCCGAGGTTGTTTATCTCATCGATCTTAAGGACCGTATAAATCTTTCCTGCCTCATGGAGGATCTCCTGGACCTGATCCGTTGTAACCGCATCCAGGCCGCAGCCGAAGGAATTCAGCTGGACCAGCTCAAGATCGTTTCTCGTCCCGACAAAGGTCGCAGCGGCATAAAGCCTTGTGTGATACATCCATTGATCAACAACGCGAAGAGGCCTGGCTGCATCCGCCAGATGTGAGACGGAATCCTCTGTTAACACCGCCATGCCAAACTCTGTGATCAGATTTGGAATGCCGTGGTTTATCTCAGGATCAATATGATACGGCCTTCCAGCCAGCACAATACCCTTCGTGCCAGTCTTCTCAAGCTGTGCCAGTACTTCCTCACCCTTTTTCCTGACCACAGACTTGAACCGCTCGTCCTCATCCCATGCCTTATCGACTGCCGCCTTTACTTCAGCCTTCTGCAGACCAAAGCCCTTCAACTCCTCAAACAGCCTTTCAGCAAGGCGCGCCTTGTCATAATACGGCAAAAACGGGTTCATGAAATTGATGTGCTTCTCCTCAAGCACCTCCATATTCGTCCTGATAACTTCGGAATAAGAGGTCACGATCGGGCAGTTGTAACAGTTGTCCGCATTCTTGTCCTCTTTCTTCTCATATGGCAGGCATGGATAAAAAATATTCTTAACGCCGCTCTGCACAAGGCTCATAATATGGCCATGCACCAGCTTTGCAGGATAACACACTGACTCAGACGGCATTGTCTCAATGCCCATCTCATAAATATTTCTGTTGGACCGCGGCGAAAGCACTACTCTGAACTTAAGCTCAGTAAAAAACGTATGCCAGAACGGATAATTTTCATAAACGTTCAGCACTCTGGGCATACCTATGACACCGCGCACCGCATCCTTCTCATCAAGCGATTTATAGGAATTCAGCAACTTATATTTGTATTCGAAGAGGTTGGGCACATCCTGCCTGCGTATCTCGCCGCCGGCGCCCCTCTCACAGCGATTTCCCGTCACGAATGTCCTGCCGTCGGTGAAATTGTTAATCGTCAGCAGGCAATTGTTGCTGCACTTGCCGCAGCGCTGCATGGTGATCTCCGTCCGGAACGCCTCCAGATCGGCAGCACTCATGATGCCGCTCCTCCGGCCTTCCTCACTGCGCTCCCCCGCGATCAGTGCCGCGCCGTACGCGCCCATGATGCCTGCTATATCCGGCCTGACGGCCTCCCTGCCGGAAATCAGCTCAAAGCTCCTCAGCACGGCGGCATTATAAAATGTGCCGCCCTGCACGATGATCTTTTTCCCGATTTCCCTGGGATCGCGGATCTTGATGACCTTCATCAACGCATTCTTTATAACAGAATAAGACAAGCCGGCCGAAATATCGCCTACTGAGGCTCCTTCCTTCTGGGCCTGCTTGACTCTCGAATTTATGAAAACCGTGCATCTGGAACCCAAATCGACAGGATTTTTCGCAAGCAGCGCTTCTTTCGCAAAAGCCTCCACCTCCATATTGAGGGAGTTGGCAAAGGTCTCGATAAAAGAACCGCAGCCCGATGAACAAGCCTCATTGAGCATAATGTTGTCGATCACGCCATTCTTCACCTGCATGCACTTCATATCCTGCCCGCCGATGTCCAGTATGAACTCCACACCGGGCAGAAAATGCTCCGCGGCCTTGTAATGGGCGATGGTCTCGATCTCCCCGAGGTCCACGTTCAGCGCGGCCTTGATCAGGCCCTCTCCATAGCCGGTAACCGTCGAATTGGCAATATAGCTGTCTGCGGGTAATTTTGCATACAGCTTCTTCATTTCCTTAATAACTGATTTAAGCGGGCTGCCTCTGTTGCTGCCATAGTGATAATACATCAGCGAGCCTTCGGAGTCCGTCAGAGCAAGCTTCGTAGTAGTCGAGCCTGCATCGATGCCAAGATAGCACGGTCCATGATGGGATTCCAGAGCCTTTCTCTTCACAGTGTGCCTGGAATGCCTGCGATTGAACTCTCCCAGCTCGATCTCGTCCTTGAACAAAGGGCTGAGCCGCTCAACCTCCTTGACACTGACCGTATTTATAGCCGGCAGCTTGCTGCGCAGAGCTTTGAAGCTCATTGGACTGGTCTGCTTTGAATTCAAAGCTGCACCTGCCGCAACAAAAAGCTGCGAATTTTCCGGAAAAATAATCTGATCACCCATTAAACCCAACGTCTCTTCGAACCGCTTACGCAGCTCGGAAAGAAAGTACAACGGGCCGCCGAGAAACGCCACATTTCCTCTGATAGGCCTGCCGCAAGCCAATCCGCTTATAGTCTGGTTGACCACGGACTGGAAGACCGATGCCGCGATATCTTCTTTGGCAGCACCTTCATTCAGCAGAGGCTGTATGTCAGTCTTTGCAAAAACTCCGCACCTTGCTGCGATCGGGTAAATCACCTTGCAGCCCTTCGCAAGCTCATTTAGTCCAGCAGCATCCGTCTGCAGCAGCGAAGCCATCTGGTCAATAAAGGCTCCGGTCCCGCCGGCGCAGGTGCCGTTCATCCGCTGCTCTATGCCGCCCCGAAAAAACGTGATCTTGGCATCCTCTCCGCCAAGCTCGATAGCCACATCTGTCTGAGGAATTATTTTCTGGATCGCACCGGTGGCGGCCACGACCTCCTGCTCAAAGTGAAGTCCGAGCCATTGCGCCACGGAGATGCCTCCGGATCCCGTCAGCGTGACTGTCAGGTCATCCTCCTCAAACATCGCACAGGTCTCATCGACCAGCTGATAGATGGTATTCCTGATATCTGAAAAATGTCTCTGATATTTACTGTAAACTGCCTTATCACTGCCATCAAGCACAACAAGCTTGACAGTTGTCGAGCCCACATCAAGGCCCAGATGTAAAAGTCGTTTCATTTGATCTCCCAAAATCATTTTGTCAGCAAACCAAAATTACTTGCTAATATAGTCACATCAGAACAATACGCATTTTTTACTAAATTGTCTTTATCTGCTGAATTATTTATTCTTTTGCTTTGACATTTATATTAGCACAACCGCAAAAAAAATAAAGTATCAATTTGCAAATTGATACTTTTTATGATTCATGGTTTTATGATTGATCTGCAGTATACGCCAGTCAGCCTTGTTGCACAATCAATCGGCTAGTTTTCCTGCGTCCCATCTGTTCGGTCAATTGCCCCGAATCTGTCGAAAGGAAAAATCCTGAACAAAGCGCGGCCGGTTATCCATTTCTTCTCAACAGGGCCGAACTCCGTGCTGTCATGGCTGTAAAGCCTGTTGTCGCCCAGCAGATAGACCATGCCCTCCGGCACTGTGAGGTCGGTATACTCCGGCAGATCTCCCTGCGGTGTCTCCGGTTCATTCGGCAGACCTGTCAGGAAAATTTCACCGTTTACATAAACCTTACCGTCTATGACCTCCACCCTGTCGCCCTCCACGGCAACAAGCCGCTTAATAAGCAGTATATCGGCATCGGGTGACTTGATAACTATAATGTCGCCGCCCTTCAGCCAACCGAAGCGGTGGCTCAGCTTCTCAACAAACAAATTGTCACCTTCGGTCAGTGTCGGTTCCATAGAAATATCATGCACAATGGTTCTCTGAACCACAAACGTAACTATGAGCACCCCTACAATTACCGCAATACCTATATGAAAAAGCCAATCCAAAAACTCGTTTTTCTTCTTTTTCTCCTGCTCCGTAATTCTCTCCTCCAATCGCCCGAAGACACGGGGATGAAGCACGTGGATGGTTCCTCTGCTGCCCGGCTCAATTCCAAGCACCATTCCCAGCCACACTACCTTGCTCTGCTCCCCGCTCCCTGCCTCGCACCTGCGTCCCGCTCACCGCATTTCCCCTTACTCGGTCACCTTCAAATGCAGCTCATCAAGCTGCTTCTGGTCTACGACATCCGGTGCGTTGGTCATCAGGTCCGAAGCATTCTGCACCTTCGGGAACGCAATAACATCCTTGATGCTGCTCTTGCCGGCCATCAGCATGATCATCCTGTCCAGGCCGTAGGCCATACCACCGTGGGGCGGAACGCCGTACCTGAACGCCTCGAGCAGGTACCCGAACTTCGCCCAGGCCTCCTCCTCGGTAAATCCGAGCAGCTTAAACATCCTCGACTGCAGCTCCTGCATGTGTATCCTGATGCTGCCTCCGCCAAGCTCCGTACCGTTCAGCACAATATCATAAGCCTTTGCGCGGACCCTGCCGGGGTCGCTTTCAAGGTACTCCATATCCTCATCCATAGGCGAAGTAAACGGATGGTGCTTCGCCACCCAGCGTTTCTCCTCCTCATCATACTCAAGCAGAGGGAACTCCGTCACCCAAAGGAACTTGAAATCACTGCTGTCCAAAATGCCAAGTCTCTTTGCGATCTCGACCCTCAGCGCTCCAAGCGAATCAAAAACAACCTCGTTTTTGTCAGCGATAAAGCAGATCAAGTCTCCGGGCTCAGCACCGGTCCTATCGAGCAGCGCCTTCATTTCATCCTCACTGAAGAATTTTGCAATAGACGACCTGACCTCGTTCTCATCCACTGCGATCCAGGCCATGCCTTTAGCCCTGTACGTCTTGACGAATTCCACCAGGCTGTCGATCTCCTTGCGGCTGAATTTTCCGCAGCCCTTCGCATTTATAGCACGAACGCCTCCGCCGTTTGCCACTGCATCTGCAAATACCTTGAAACCGCAGCCTGCAGCCAGATCGGAAACGTTCACAAGCTCCATGCCGAAACGCATATCCGGCTTATCCGACCCGAACCTGTCCATAGCCTCGCTGTAGGGCATTCTAAGGAACGGAGTCTCAAGCTCCACGCCCAGCGCCTCCTTGAAGGCCTTCTTTATAAATCCTTCATTGAGAGTCAGCACATCGTCTACATTGACAAAGGACATCTCCAGGTCGATCTGGGTGAACTCAGGCTGCCTGTCGGCCCTCAAGTCCTCGTCCCTGAAGCATTTTACGATCTGTATGTATCTGTCGAAGCCTGACACCATCAGCAGCTGCTTAAACAGCTGGGGAGACTGGGGCAGTGCATAGAATTTACCCGGATGCACCCTGCTGGGCACCAGATAGTCTCTGGCTCCCTCAGGAGAACTCTTTATAAGCATGGGAGTCTCTATTTCCAAAAATCCATTACTGTCATAATAATCCCTGGCGATCTTCGCGACCCTGTGGCGCAGCATCAAGCCCGCCTGCATGTCGGGTCTTCTCAGATCAAGGTATCTGTACTTGAGCCTCATGGCCTCGTTGACTTCCGAATCCTCTTCTATATGCATCGGCGGTGTCTCCGATTTGCTCAGTATCCTCAGTTCGGAAGCAATTATCTCGATCTCGCCGGTTTTCATGGACGGATTTACTGCCTCGGGGGCCCTTCTTGCGACCTCGCCGACAACTGCCAGGACATATTCGTTTCTGATGCTCTCAGCCTTCTCAAAAACAGTCTTGTCGGTAAGATCGCTGAAAACTATCTGCAGCAGGCCTGTCCTGTCCCTCAGATCTACAAATATCAAGCTTCCGAGATTCCTGCGTTTCTGGGTCCAGCCCATGACCGTTACCTTCTTGCCTACATCCGCTGCACTGAGCTCAGTACATCTGTGAGTCCTGTTCAATCCGTAAATCGTCTCTCCCATTTGCCAACACCTATCCTTATCTTCAAAAATAATATTATTTCGCCTGATTCTTCAGCCTGTCGACAATGGTGTCCAAGCTCACATCCTTCTGGTCTCCATTGCGCATATCCTTCAGGACTCCCTTGCCGGCTTCTATCTCGTCATCACCAAGCACAATTGTGAAAGCGAAGCCTTTCTTGTCCGCATATTTCATCTGTGCCTTCAGACTGCGGCTCATCAGGTCAGTCTCTGCCCTGACATTGAAGCCCCTCAGCTTATAAACCAGCTGCTGCGCAAAATCCACCGCCTTCTGTCCCAAGGTCGCGATATATATGTCCGGCGCCGGCGGTTCCTCGATCTTGATACCCTGGCTGTCCAGCTCCATCAGCAGCCTCTCAACGCCAAGGGCAAACCCGATGCCGGGTGTGGCTGGCCCGCCGCATTCCTCTACAAGGCCGTCATACCTCCCGCCTCCGCAGATCGTGCCCTGTGACCCGCCATTCTCCGAAACAAATTCAAAAACAGTCTTCGTATAATAATCCAGCCCTCTTACAATATTCGGGTCAATGCTGTAGCGAATGCCCAGATTGTCGAGGCCTGCTTTCAGCCCATCAAAATGGCACCGGCATTCATCGCACAGATTGTCGATCAACCTCGGCGCCCCTGCGATAAACCGCTTGCAGCCTTCATTCTTGCAATCTATTATTCGCAACGGATTCTTCTCAAACCTGTTTTTACAGTCATCACAGAACAGAGAAAGATTCGGCCTGAAGAAATCCTTCAGTTTTTCATGGTATGCCGACCTGCATTCAGGACAGCCGATGCTGTTGATATTCAGGCCGGTTTGCCTGAGACCCAGTTTCTCAAAAAACATATACAGGATGCTGATGATCTCCACATCTATTTCCGGCCCGGCAGCTCCGAAGGCTTCGACGCCGAACTGGTGAAACTCCCTGTACCGCCCCTTCTGGACGTTTTCATACCTGTAGGCAGTGATGTCGTAATAAAGCTTTATAGGCATCGGCAGCGAGGACATGCCGTTTTCTATGTAGCTCCTGACCACTCCGGCTGTGCCCTCGGGCCTGAGTGTTATGCTTCTGCCGCCCTTGTCGTCAAAGGTGTACATCTCCTTCTGGACGATATCGGTCGTATCTCCGACGCCTCTTTGAAACAGCTCCGTATGCTCAAATACAGGTATCCTGATCTCTTTATATCCAAACCTTTCACAGTGCTTTGCAAATACCTTGCTTACATATTGCCACTTGTGTACTTCCGAAGGGAGGATGTCGCGTGTTCCCTTTGGCGCCTGAATTTTCATAGTTGGCCTCCTGTTTATGCAACTATATTTCCCAATTCCCTATAAATAAATAAAACTCTCGTCAGACTAGCAAGTCAAGGCGAGAGGTTATCTATATTTTAATCACATTGGATGCAGTTGTCAATACATACCTGCACCACCAGCACGGCCTACGCATGAAAACTATTTCCAACCAGCAATCCTTTAAGAGATTTTTAAAATATACCGTTGCGGTATACAAAATGAGAAGTGAGTATTTTGCGAGCTCCCCGAATTTACTAAGATATGCA